>NZ_JAWJYE010000010.1:0-167877 GCF_032970445.1 Vibrio sp. T13N | reverse complement strand
GTCACAGATATCCACTTGCTCGAAGTGGTAACGTTCACTCTCTGAGACACCAACCAATGATTCTAGATTCCCTGCGTAGGTCAGTTTATCTAAATTGATAACGGTATCTTGGGTGTCACGAATGATATGTCGGACAACAGCTGACCCAATGAAGCCTGCTCCACCGGTTACTAAAATTTTCATTACAAATGTTACCTACGTTAATTTTTGTGCCATCAGATACACATGAATACTTTATGATTATTGTAGTTTATAGACTCACTCGAGCATCGTTAGACTCAAGAAGGCTTACTTAGATTAATCAATAAAAAATGATAAAAAACTCAATCAAGATTGAGAAGAATAACCGTCCTGAAAGTGTTCAAAATCGGATTCTTGCCAAATAATCTGTCGCTTTAAACGCTCTTTATTAAATGAACGCAGAAGTCTATTTAGATTTTGATGCTTCCAGTCACCAGAAGTTTCAAAACGACACTTATCAAAATCGATAATCCATACCTTATCTTTGTCGTCGATCAAGATATTATGGATATTCAAGTCGGTATGGTTAACGCCAACCTGATGCATCTTGGCAATTTCTTGCCCTATTTTCTGATACATTTCTGCCGATAAGGATTGTTCTTGCAAGATACTGACCAGATCTCTGGCGTTCGGGATTCGCTCACTTAATAAATCAGCTTGATAGAAGAACCCTGACTTTACGGCTCTTGCTGCAATTGGACGAGGAACGTGCACTCCAGCCTCGATTAGCGCCAATAAAAGCTGAAACTCTTGCGCACAACGGGTGTTATCCCAGCCAGAGAACCAATAATGATCGTTAACCAACTTCCCAAACAAACCGCCACGACGGTAATGACGCAGTGCTGCTTGCATGTTCTCTAGTTGGATAAACCAAGTTGTGCCTCGCCCCGTCGCACTGCCAACCACCTTGTCTAAGGACTGCCAGTATTCCGCATCAAATATCGGTTGGCTAGGGTCTGTAACGATCTCGTCATCAAACCAGATCACTTGGTTGTTGTTTTTATACTGTTGAGTCATACGCTCACCCTCTAGCCTAAATATCGGCTGGCTAATATATACAACCAAGTAAATCCGGCGAACGCCAATGCAACCATAACGGCAGCAGAGCCTATGTCTTTAGCTCGACCACTGAGTTCATGCCGCTCAATACCGATACGATCAACCACAGCCTCAATAGCTGAATTCACAAGCTCTACAATCAAGACTAACACCACGACCCCGATCATTAAGATACGCTCAACCATGCCGACATCCACTAGCCAAGCCAAAATCACAGCGAAACTCAACAGAGCCAACTCTTGTCGAATGGCGGCTTCATGCTTAAAAGCCGCTTTTAATCCTTGGATCGAATAACCCGTCGCTTTAACGATGCGCTTTAGCCCGGTATTACCCGGCTTGCCAGATTCTTGCGATTGATGCGGTGTTATCTTTGACATTGCAGAACACTTATCAGTACTTAGCTATATTCGAGCCGTGTATTTTACATTTATTGGGGATGTCTGCATAATTTACCTGCTTCTATTCATCGAATCAGACAATAATTATGTTCACTTCTGCCCCATCGTCATTATGCATCTTGCGTTTGTCCGCTATTGGAGACGTTTGCAATACCATCGCCACCGTTCAAGCTATTCAGAAACACTGGCCTTCGACCCAGATTACTTGGATAACGGGTAAACTTGAAGCCCAGTTATTAGCCGCCATTGATGGCGTAGAAGTGATTGTTTTTGATAAAAAAGCAGGACTCGATGGCTACAAATCGCTTTGGCGACAGCTGAAAGGCAGAGAGTTTGATGCGCTATTGCATATGCAGTACGCGATTCGAGCGAGTGTCGCGACGTTGGGCATTAAAGCAAAATACAAACTTGGTTTCTCTTCTGATAGAAGCCAAGATTTTCAGACGCTATTTACCAATGTCAAAGTGCCTTCCCCGCAATCTCTGCATGTCGCAGATGGCTTAATGGCCTTTGCCCATCAAATTGGAGTACCAAAGGCAGAACTGGACTGGGTACTTTCTTATTCAGATCACGACCAAGCTTGGGCAGAGTCTCATATTTCTCGTAATAAACCTAACCTGCTGATTGTGCCTGGTGCGAGCAAAGCTTATAAAAACTGGAACGCGGAAGGTTATGTGGATGTGATTCATCACGCCAGAGCTAAAGGCTGGAACGTGATTCTGGCAGGTAGCCCAGCTCAAGTTGAACTGGATTTGGCTGAAGCCATTCAATCTCGCTTGGAAGAACCGTGTCTAAATTTAGTTGGACAAAGCTCAATTCTGCAAATGCTTGCGTTAATAGATAAGGTTGAAATGGTCATCGCCCCCGATACCGGACCAGCACACATGGCAAATGCCATGAAAACGCCAATCATCGGGCTCTATGCACACCATAATCCGCTGCGAGTGGGACCTTACCGCTACCTAAAATACGTTGTCTCGGTTTATGAAGAAACGATCTTTGCGGAAACAGGCAAAAACAGTCACGAGTTAAGCTGGCGAACTCGCGCTAAAGATGAAACGGCAATGAACCGCATTACTAACACTCAAGTAATGAGCATGTTCGATCAAGTCTTAGAAGATTTGTATCCTCAATACCAGTAAACTTACTGTCTTGATTTGTTAAGAAGGAAATGACCTTGTCCAAACCAACCTTAGCCGTTGCCTTAATTGTAAAAAATGAAGAGAAGCACTTACAAGCTTGTCTAGACACAGTAAAAGATTGGGTCGATGAGATTGTCCTTCTAGATTCGGGCAGCACTGATCGTACCGAAGAAATCGCCCGACAATACACAGATAAGTTTTACACCAACCTAGATTGGCCAGGATTCGGTAAACAGCGCCAACTTGCGCAGCAATACGTTACGGCAGACTACGTTTTATGGCTTGATGCAGACGAACAAGTCACTCCAGAGCTAAAAGAAAGTATCTTACACGCGGTATCAGCCAATAAGCCGAACGTTTTATACAAGCTTAACCGACTAAGCTCAGCGTTTGGTAAGTTCATCTACCATTCTGGTTGGTCTCCAGACTGGATTGTGCGCTTATATCGCACCGAATATACGCAATATAATGATTCGCTCGTTCATGAAAAAGTTGATGAGAAAAACTATCAAACTGAAAAACTGGATGGTCGACTGCATCACTACACTTACGAGCACCTTCATCATTACATCAATAAAACCACTGGCTACCTCAAGGCCTGGACGGATGAACGTGAAGGTAAAAAGAAATCCGGCTTAACCACTGCAATTGTTCACGCTCTTGCTAGCTTTTTGAAGATGTATGTTCTCAAACGAGGCTTCCTTGATGGCAAACATGGTTTCATTCTAGCTTGGCTAAGCATGCACTCTACTTTTGTAAAATATATCGATCTCTACTTACGTGAACAGGCAAAAAAATCATGAAAACGACTTTAATTATCACCACTTACAACTGGAAAGAAGCATTAAAAGCGGTGTTAGAAAGCGTGAAACGTCAAACCGTTTTGCCTGATGAAGTCATTGTTGCAGATGACGGTTCTCGAGACGATACCAAAGCAATGATCGACCAACTTCGTGACGGCTTTCCCGTGCCACTTATCCATAGCTGGCACGAAGATAATGGCTTTCAACTTTCGATGAGCCGCAACCGTGCTATCGCAAAAGCATCAGGTGACTACCTCATCATGATTGATGGCGACATGGTATTGTCTCAAACGTTTATTGAATCACATAAGCAAGTCGCAAAGCCAAATTGGTTTGTACAGGGTGGACGTGTGTTAACGGATGAAAACTGCAGCAAGGCCATCATGGAAAACGGCTTAGTACCTTCTATCTTCAGCAAAGGCATTCGCAATCGTAAAAACTGCATCACCAACGCTTTGCTATCGAAATGGTTCTCTTACGAGCGCAATAACGATAAAGCCACTCGCGGTTGCAACATGGCGTTTTGGCGACAAGATGTCATCGAGGTGAATGGCTTCAACCAAGATTTTGTTGGATGGGGACGCGAAGACAGCGAGTTTGTTCATCGCATGTTGAATGCGGGTAAGTCACGTCTTTACCTAAAATTCGCAGGTGTAGGCTACCACTTGTACCACGTAGAAAACTCTCGTGCGTCACTCGGACAAAATGACGAGATTTTAGAGAACACCATTAAAAACAAGCTTAAACGCTGTGAGAATGGTGTTGAACAATTTCTAGAAGCTTAAGATTATAAAAAAGGGGCGAAACGCCCCTTTTTTATTGTTGCTGAGATAAAGCGAAGTACTTATCGGCAACCATCAATGAGATCAAACGCTCTTTAGGTTTATCTTTGAACTGCTCAACCCACTGGTGCGCATTTTCAATGATCGCTAATGCTTCTTGCTCATTCGCTAGATAATAGTCCATCTTTTCGGGCAAATCCGAATAGTCATCCTTCACTTCAACATAGTGGACACCAGCCTCTAACTTACCTTCCATAAACCAAGTCTCATATTTTGGCTTTGACATAATAACCAAGGAGTTAGACGACATAGCCCACTTAAGGTTGGTGGCCACATCATTGCCTTCTATACACAACAAGAACTTGTATTGAAGTTGCTCCTCAATGCTCATAAAGCCTTTTTCCCAAGGCTGCCCTTCTACCGGGCGGGTCTGGCCAATGTTGCATTGCGGATGGTTGTAGAACGCATGAATCACCTTTTGACGATGAGGCTGAAAACCCACACCACGCCAAGCGACCATGTCCTTTTTATCTTGATAGCGAATAGGATCATCAACAAATTTAAAATGACGAACTTGGTTGAGTTTCAATACCACTGAATTTTGGTTGTTACCAAAAATAGGGCGGCTTTTTATAAAGCTCGGTACATTGGGAATGTGTGTAACATCACCGTTGATGTAGTTAAACGCAAAACTGGAAGGGAAATAGCGTACAACTTGGCTAAGATCGAAAAAATACGTCCAACCTTTCGTTTTTTTAAATGTATCGACAGTCGCGTAACTTTGTTCTCGGCTATCGACTGAAAACGGCGTTTCACACTTGTTGTAATAGTTCACCCGCTCAAGGCAGAGTTGCTTCTCGGCTTCAGTTAAATTCGAAAGTAAACGCTTTGCTTGTGCTCGATATACAAAACGAGGGATAAGTATCGAGAGAGCGTTTGAGAAATAATAAGGGAATTTACTGTCTTTCATTCAGTTTTTCCCCAATCGCGATGGCTACTGGCTTGGGAACGAACTGATCGATACTTCCGCCATGAATGGCCACTTCTCTCACGATAGTCGACGATAGAAATGCAAACTCTTCTTCAGGTGTCAAAAATACACTTTCGATACCTGGTAATAGCTTTCGGTACATGTTGGTCAGTCCAAACTCGTATTCAAAGTCTACCGTTGTTCGCAAACCACGAATAAGAACCTTAGCTTGCTCATCTCTCGCGAAATCCACTAATAACCCAGAGAACCCCTTTACCGTCACCCCCGGTAAATGTGCTACAACGTCCTGCATCAGTGCAACGCGCTCTTCCAATGAAAACATGGTGTTCTTCGATGGGCTTGCGGCTACGCCAATCACAACCTCATCAAACATTTCGTGAGTACGTTCTATTAGATTGAGGTGACCATTAGTCACTGGATCAAAAGTGCCCGGATAAATGACTTTCATATAATTTACTAAGTTATTCGAAACTGATTGAATTATTGAGGCTCAAGCGCAAGATTACAACAACTTAAGCTCTATATTAGTTCGTCTTACTTCTGACAATCATTACAGAAGAAGGTATTACGTTGGCCAATTTTTAGCTCTTGAAGTCGTTCGCCGCATTCTGGGCATGGCTCTCCGGCTTTTCCGTAAACTAGTAACTCTTGTGCAAAGTAACCCGGCTTTCCATCGGCTTGCGCAAAATCTTTCAGCGTAGTCCCACCTTGCGTAATGGCAATCTCAAGTGTCATTTTGATATTTTCAACAAGTAACCCCCACTCTTGAGAAGTCAGCTTACCTGCAGGCCTTGAAGGGTGAATTCGAGATTTAAACAACGACTCATTCGCGTAGATGTTCCCGACACCAACCACGACTTTGTTGTCCATGATGAACTGCTTGACGGCGACACGCTTATTTTTAGCTTTCTCCGCTACATATTCCGCATTGAACTCTTCAGTTAAAGGCTCAGGCCCCATGTTTGCTAGTACAGCATGTGACTCGCCAGGAGCACACCACAGCCATGCCCCAAAACGACGCGGATCGTTATAACGCAGTATTTTTCCACTGCTTAGTTTGAGATCCACATGATCGTGCTTTGCTGGCGGAAAGTCGGCATCTAGGACACGTAAAGACCCCGACATGCCCAAGTGAACAATGGCTGTACCTGTGTTTGTCTCGATCAGTAAGTATTTTGCGCGACGGCTAATCGCACGGATCACCTGCCCTTCCAATTTTTTAAGCTCTATAGGAATATCCCAGCGCAATTTAGGCGTTCGAAAAGTAAACGACTGGATCGTTTGTCCAACCATGTGGGGGCTAATCCCCATACGACTGACTTCAACTTCTGGCAACTCAGGCATTAGATTCTCCAATTCACCGGCTAATAGTTCTCGCTGCTAGCATAATCGAAAAGAAAAACGATAAATAGGGAAGCTTGTTAGGGGTATAGGCGCAAAAAGGCTCTACTCTGGCATAAGGTAGTTTTCATCGACGGAGATAGCTACCCATTTGTCTTGCCAGGTTTTAAATAGCCAAAACTCAGGTAAACGAAAGAAAGTCACCCGCTGCGGCTCTTCGAGATCTTGATACCAGACTTCTACCGTTTCAGGTGCCGTCAGGTTAGGTTTTAAATGATCGAACTGTTCCGAGGTAAGCTCGGTACCTTCCAATGACTGCCAGCGTGATACAAGTTCACTGATCGGTGCATCGACTTTGATGTTAGATTGCCATCGTCCATCATGCAGTTCGAACTCCCAGCCACTATAGTACAAAGACTCAACCGTATAGTCGGAGCGAAGTACATTTGGGTAAGGGTCTGCTTGGTCTGTTAATAGGTAAGTTTTGATCCACATCGGCGCATTTAAGATCACTATAAACGCGATAATGCCCAGAATAAGAATATTGTTCCATCGGCGGCGACGAGCCGGACTCACACGCATAACCATCTCTACTCTCTTATAGTTATGAGTAAACTACCAAAGAGTATTGAGCTTGACTAGAACAATGGTGTGCAAGTATGTAGAGAAGTGGTGACTAGGCAGCAGCAGAGAGCGATAAATCAAAAATTCTAGTGTAGCGTCGGACCGATAAAATGACTTCAGCAGTGCTTTATTATCCGATAACGTACTAAACACTTTTCTTCAGCACTTTTCTTTAAGTAATAAAAAACCCAACTCGAAAGTTGGGTTTTTCAATTCATCAAAGAGACTGAAACCAATTATTTGATTTTTGCTTCTTTGTACATAACGTGCTGGCGAACTACTGGATCAAACTTTTTGATCTCAAATTTGCCTGGCATGTTACGCTTGTTCTTATCAGTTGTGTAGAAGTGGCCTGTACCTGCAGAAGATACTAGACGGATTTTCTCACGAACGCCTTTCTTTGCCATTGCTTATTTCCTCTTAAACGTTTTCGCCACGTGCACGCATGTCTGCAAGAACAGTATCAATACCTTTCTTGTCGATGATGCGCATACCTTTAGCAGATAGACGTAGTTTAACAAAACGTTTTTCGCTCTCTACCCAGAAACGATGAGTTTGTAGGTTCGGCAGAAAACGACGCTTAGTAGCATTTCGTGCGTGTGAACGGTTGTTACCCGTTACTGGACGCTTACCAGTTACTTGGCATACTCGTGACATGAATGTCTTCTCCAAAATCGTTTCAGCTCGATATCAACCTTGGTGGCCGAACCTCTCTATCTCTCGAAAAGAAGTTAGAGGTTAAGAACCGCTATGGAAAATCCATACAAGGCTATCAAAGGTCGCGCATTATACTAACTTGATATGCATTGCTCAAGACCCGAACAGATCCTTTTTACAGGTTTTCGTGATCTTTTTTTAGACAGCAGATTTTTTTTAGCAGTCCAAGCTGAATTCAGTTAAAAATTTAGTGGCGTGGATGATAGCAGATTTTTAGCAACTAACAACCTAAAAAACGCACAGTTATATCCAGCCTCTTTCAGCAAAAGAGACACTTTCCCCATCTCCGATGACGAAATGGTCCAAAATACGAATATCCACCAATGCTAATGCGTCGGTGAGACGCCTTGTAATCCTTCTGTCAGCTTGGCTCGGCTCAGCGACGCCTGAAGGATGATTGTGCGCTAGAATCAAAGCCGCCGCGTTATGATGCAGAGCACGTTTGACGACTTCTCTCGGATACACCGACGCGGCATCCAACGTTCCTTCAAATAAAATTTCATCTTTTATCACTCGGTGCTGGTTATCGAGAAAAAGAATATAAAAAGCCTCTCTTTGCCGATCCCTTAAAATAGAAGACAGATATAACTTAGTTTGGTCGGGGCTGGTTAAGGCATCACCACGCTTTAGCGTCTCCGCCAAATAGCGTTGTGTCATTTCTAGTACCGCTTGCAACTGAACATACTTGGCTTGTCCCAACCCTTTATGACGACAAAACTCTTGCTCTGATGCTGAAAATAGTTGTCTTAGCGAACCAAAGTCTTGAATAAGGAAGTCTGCAAGTTCAATTACGTTCATTCCGTGGGTGCCCGTGCGCAAGAAAATAGCCAGTAGCTCAGCATCAGTTAATGCTTGCGGTCCTCGTTGCAGCAGCTTCTCCCTGGGCATGGACTCAGTTGGCATAGCTTTCAGTATCATCTGATGTCTCTTTATATGGAAAGTGCCCCTATTCCACAAAACAAAAAGCGAAAGTCGAGTATGACTTTCGCTTTCTTCGTACCATCAGTGCTTTCCATGCAACTTAACAGTTCATCAGAGTTTAAAGTTGCCAACCAAGCCGTGAATTTCCGTTCCAGACTGTGATAGCTGCGTGCTGATTGACTCGGCATGCTGCAACGTCTCATTAATGTTGTTCACGATCTGTTGAATAGCCACTAAGTTTTGGTTGATGTCTTCTGCAACCGCACTTTGCTCTTCGGCGGCAGACGCGGTTTGAATACCCATATCTCGAATCGTACCGATAGAATTATGAACACCAGAAAGAGATTGCTGAATGAGCGCCGATTCTTCCGCCGTTTTTACACCTCGTTTTTGGCTCACCGACATAGTACTGACCGCTCTTGATACACCATTTTGTAGCTGCTTAAGCATGTCACCAATTTCATGAGTACTATTTTGTGTACGACTGGCTAACGAGCGAACTTCATCCGCAACGACGGCAAACCCTCGACCTTGCTCACCGGCTCTAGCCGCTTCAATCGCCGCATTTAGGGCCAACAAATTCGTTTGCTCGGCTATCTCACCAATCACATCCAGTACTTTGGTTATTTTCTCGGTTTGTAAACTCAACTCAGAGATTGCATCTGACGTACTGTCTATCTCCATTACTAGCTCGGTAATACCTTCTATTGCTTGTTCCACTTCACGCTGAGCTTCGGTAACTTGACTGTTGGCATCCTCAATCGCCTGCGCGGTCGCATTGGTATTGCTGGCTACTTCTTTGGCTGTCATGCTCATTTGTGTCACTGCCGTCACGACTTTATCCGTCTCTAAACAGTGATCCTGCATTTGACCGCTCGCTTGGCTGGTCTGAGTGTTCAGGCTTTGAGAAACGGTCTGTACTGTCGTCGCAGAGCGGTGGATATCCTGCATCAGTGGGTGCAGCTTATCCATAAACTCATTAAACGCGGCCGCCACTTCACCGACTTCATCCTGACTTTCGACTTTTAAACGAGCCGTTAAGTCACCGCCGCCTGCGGCTACATCTTTCAATGACGCCGCGACATGTTGTAATGGCTGAATGCCTTTCGACACCACGATACTGGTGAGAACACTGGTAATGATCAACCCAACAACGGAAATCAACACGGCAGATAACGTATGCTCTTTTAGCTCTTGAGTCTTTAACTCTCTGTGCATCGCAACTTGCTGGTCGATGTCATCAATATAAACACCAGTGCCTAAAACCCAGTCCCATTTCGATAAATATTCTGCATAGCCTAGCTTAGGCGCTTGTGCGTCAATGGTCGGTTTGTGCCACGAGAAATAGAGGAACCCATCCCCTTTTTGAGAAGCATCAATCAAGCCCGCGATAACTGCGACCCCATTTTCATCTTTTAAGTCGTAAAGGTTTTTACCCTCTAAAGAAGGTTTGATGGCATGTAACGTATTCACACCTTGAGAGTCGTAGGCAAAAAAGTAACCATCGCTTTCAAAGCGCATGGCTTTCAGAATTTCTTTTGCTGCCTCTTTATTACTTCCATTTACATCCGTGTCGTATAACGGTTTTATCGCCGTCACACCCATCATCATGTAGGCTTGTAACTCTTTCTTTTTCGTTTCGATGAGCTCTTGCCTGTCTCTTGCCAGCTCCGCTTCCAAACTTTTACTGCTGTTGATGTAATACACCACTGAGATCAACGTAGTGATCAACAACAACGGAATTAGGGTTATCAGCAGCAATTTGTTTCGACTTTTCAACACCATGGTTTCCAGTACCTCTTTTTCTTTTCAGACTTGCAAACTCCGCGCAACTTGTCTGTGAGGTAGGCGAGAATTTTCCCTTCCTCGGTCAGATTAATACTCTGGAGTTTGATGTGAATTATCTTCTCGTTATATATGCTCGGGCGGTCAGACTTTGAATTGTGTTAAAATCCGGTCATCAAATTGGAGATCTCACATGCAAACACTAGCAGGAAAGAAAATTCTACTCGGCATCAGTGGCGGTATTGCCGCGTATAAATGTGCGGAGCTAACCCGTCGCCTCATAGAGAGAGGAGCGCAAGTTCAAGTGGTAATGACGAAAGCAGCAAAAGAGTTCATTACCCCTTTAACCATGCAAGCCGTTTCGGGCCGTCCTGTCTCAGACAGTTTATTAGACCCAGCAGCGGAAGCCTCTATGGGCCATATTGAATTGGCCAAATGGGCAGATTTAGTACTACTAGCGCCAGCGACCGCGGACTTAATCGCGCGCATGTCTGCAGGTATGGGGAACGATTTGCTTACCACGCTCGTGCTCGCGACGGATTCCCCTGTTGCTGTTTCTCCTGCGATGAATCAACAGATGTATCGCAATATCGCAACCCAAGAGAACATCTCAACGTTAGCGCGTCGCGGTATGCACATCTGGGGCCCCGCTGCAGGAGAGCAAGCCTGTGGCGATGTGGGCCCAGGTCGAATGCTGGAACCAATGCAGCTAGTGCATCTATGTGAACAGTTCTTTCAGCCAAAATTGCTAGAAGGTAAGTCGATACTCATCACCGCAGGTCCAACTCGCGAAGCGATTGACCCAGTGCGTTACATTACGAATCATAGCTCCGGGAAAATGGGCTATGCATTGGCGAGTGCCGCAGCGCAGATGGGAGCAAAAGTCACCCTCGTGAGCGGTCCTGTCAGTTTAAATACGCCTGTAGGTGTTGAGCGCATTAATGTTTCCAGTGCACAAGAGATGCACGAAGCCGTTATGACACACGCAAACAAACATGATGCGTTTATTAGCTGCGCTGCCGTTGCGGACTACCGCCCACAAACGATCGCGTCTCAAAAGTTGAAAAAGACTGAAGACAATGACGAAATGGTCATTAATATGGTCAAAAATCCTGATATTGTTGCTTCTGTAGCAGAAATGACGGAGATGCGTCCGTTTACCGTCGGTTTTGCGGCTGAAACTAATGATGTAGAGA
Organism: Vibrio sp. T13N; assembly: GCF_032970445.1. Taxonomy (NCBI): domain Bacteria; kingdom Pseudomonadati; phylum Pseudomonadota; class Gammaproteobacteria; order Vibrionales; family Vibrionaceae; genus Vibrio; species Vibrio sp. T13N. The sequence continues at coordinate 156,097 of NZ_JAWJYE010000010.1, read as the reverse complement.
CCTACGCTCGAGGCAAGTTGACAAAGAAAAACCTCGATATGATCTGTGCGAATGACGTTTCGGTTGCAGGGCAAGGATTTAACAGCAACGACAACGCGATTACCCTGTACTGGCCTGAGGGTGAACTTGCGCTCGCTTTAGAATCAAAAGAAGCATTGAGCTTTAAAATTCTCGAAAAAATGCATCACTTGATGTAACTAACGTTTGAAAACCCTGCCAACTTTTCACAAAAGCTGGCATAAATTTGGTACAAACATGACAACTAAGGGTGTTAAATCTCCCATTCCACCCTTAGTGGTCTAGTTTGAGGCGAAATAGCGTCTTATAATCCCCTCCGCTCAACTTTGTATTTTGAAAGGAAGTAACTAATGGCCGGCAGTAAAAAATCCAACCGTCGTGAAGAGATCTTACAAGCATTGGCAGAAATGCTTGAATCAACAGAAGGCGCTTCACGCATTACTACGGCAAAACTGGCCAAGCAAGTCGGCGTTTCAGAAGCCGCGCTGTATCGTCATTTCCCAAGTAAAGCGCGCATGTTCGAAGGGTTGATTGAGTTCATTGAAGAAGCCTTGATGACACGTATCAACCGTATTCTAGACGACGAAAAAGATACACTAGAGCGTATTCGTATGGTGATGCACCTTATTTTGGCGTTCTCTGAACGTAACCCTGGTCTGACACGCATTTTGTCGGGCCATGCTCTAATGTTTGAAAATGAACGCCTACGTGAACGCATCAATCAACTCTTTGAGCGCATAGAAACACAATTGCGCCAGATCCTGCGTGAACGTAAGATTCGTGAAGGGAAGTCTTTCCCTGTCGAAGAGCGCATCCTAGCCGCGCAAATTCTGGGACAAGTTGAGGGTAGCCTAAACCGCTTTGTGCGTAGCGACTTTAAATACCAGCCGACTGCAAACTTTGACGAGTACTGGGCGCTTTTGAGTGCACAAATAAAGTAAAAGATTATGAGTAAAGACAAATACACGCAGCCCGAGTTTTCTCTTTCACTTCTTCACCCTCGTAACTGGGGCGTATGGCTTGGGTTTGGTCTGTTGGCCATCCTGGTCAATATTCTTCCTTATCGGCTGCTGCTTTCATTAGGTCGTTCACTCGGCAAACTTGGCATGCGCTACGGTAAAAAGCGTGTCCACGTTGCTCAACGTAACTTAGAATTGGCCTTTCCAGAGAAAACACCTGAAGAGATTCAACATATTGTTGAAGAGAACTTCAAAAATACCGGTATGGCACTCATAGAAACCGGGATCACTTGGTTCTGGCCGACTTGGCGCTTTAAAAACCTGATCGTCGAGAAAGATCTCGGCGCACTGCGTGAAAAAGCCAAAGAAGGTAAAGGCGTCCTACTTTGTTGTGTCCATGCTCTTAATCTAGAGATCACTGCACGTGCTTTCGCCGTGCTCGGCGTGGCCGGGTACGGCGCGTTTCGTCCGCATAATAATCCTGCTTATAACTTTATCCAGTATTGGGGACGGACACATAACGGCAATAAATTGATTGATCGTAAAGATGTGAAAAAGATGATTCGTGTATTACGCAGTGGTGAGCGTCTGTTCTATCTGCCGGATCACGATTACGGTCGAAAAAAATCTGTATTTGTGCCCTTCTTTGCCGTAGACGATGCGTGTACGACAACTGGTACAAGCATTCTGGCGTATACCTCAAAATGTGCGATCATCCCAGGCTCAGGGTTTCGCAATGGTGAAGGGAAATACGACATCATCGCCGATAAGTGCATTGAAGCCGACTATCCACAAAAAGACGAAGTCGCCGCTGCTGCTTATATGAACAAGTATGTGGAAGAGGTCATTCTACGCGCTCCAGAGCAATGGATGTGGCTCCATAAACGCTACAAAACCATGCAAGATGAGCATGTCGAGAAAGGCATTCGCTATAAGTAAGTGCTCAAGGCGATAAATCCAAAAACAAAAAAAGGGCAGATGGATATCCATCTGCCCTTTTTACTTTTTCAGAAAAAGTAACAAATTAAATGCCGTATTCCGAGCGATAGGCTTTAACTGCTTCCAAGTGCTCAGCAGCGTCACCTTTCTCTTCTAAGTAAGTCACAAGATCACCCAAACTTACAATTGAAATCACGGCACAACCAAAGTCACGTTCAACTTCTTGAATCGCAGAAAGCTCGCCCTTGCCCTTCTCTTGGCGGTCGATAGCAACCAACACACCCGCAAGGTCAGCGCCATTTGCTTTAATAATTTCCATCGATTCACGGATTGCCGTACCCGCCGTAATCACATCATCCACCAGCATGATGCGACCTTCTAACGCAGAACCAACAAGGTTGCCACCTTCGCCATGATCTTTTGCTTCTTTACGGTTGAAACAGTAAGGCGTGTCGACGTCATGATGATCTGCCAGTGCGACCGCCGTTGTCGTTGCAATAGGAATACCTTTGTACGCAGGGCCAAACAGTACATCGAATTCAATGCCAGAATCAGCGAGCGCGGCTGCGTAAAAACGGCCTAGACGTGCGAGATCACGACCAGTATTGAAAAGACCAGCGTTAAAGAAGTACGGGCTTTTACGGCCAGATTTCAAAGTAAACTCACCAAACTTAAGAACTTCTTTCTCAAGTGCAAACTCAATAAACTCACGCTGGTATGCTTTCATGGATTTCTCTCAATTTTCTTTTCGTGTGGGGATCAGGTCCTAGGACCTAGTAATATGCAAAAAAATAGCTTCCTTTCGGGGAAGCTATTTAAATAAATCATTAATTTTCTAACGCTGCCTTCTGCGCTGCGACAATTTCCGTAATGCCGATTTTCGCCGACTCGAGCAATGCCATCAACTGTTCGTGACTGAACGGTTCACCTTCTGCGGTGCCCTGAATTTCAATCATCTTACCTTCTTCGGTCATTACCACGTTCATGTCTGTGTCTGCCGCTGAATCTTCAACGTATTCAAGATCACACAATACTTCATCGCCTAGCAAGCCGACAGAAACTGCCGCTACGTGGCCTTTCATTGGATTCGCTTTTAGCTTACCGCTATCCACTAGGTGTTGGAATGCATCGGCCATTGCAACACTTGCGCCGCTGATCGATGCAGTACGCGTACCACCGTCAGCTTGGATAACGTCACAGTCAACGGTGATCATGAACTCACCCATGGCTTTTAGATCGACAACGGCACGTAGGCTTCGCGCGATAAGACGCTGAATTTCCATCGTACGGCCGCCTTGTTTGCCACTTGCCGCTTCACGACGAGTACGAGAATGTGTTGCTCGAGGTAGCATGCCGTATTCAGCTGTAACCCAGCCTTTACCTTGACCTTTTAGCCAACGTGGCACAGATTCTTCGACGGTCGCATTACACAACACTTTGGTGTTACCGAACTCAACTAGCACTGACCCTTCAGCGTAAGCTGTGTAGTTACGAGTAATTTTGATAGGGCGAACTTGATCCGCCTTGCGATCGTTTGGACGCATGGGCATCTACCTTAAATATGAGGAGAAGACGATTTGGTTGGGCGAAGATTATAACGGAATCGATTCCGGATTCATAGGTTACGCCGCGGGCACAACATAAACAATCCATACATCCCGCGCACCTATCGACGCAGCGTGATACACTCTTGAAGTAATTTTCAAAAAAATGAAGACAGGAAAATTCGATGATTTACAGTATGACAGCGTATGCACGCAAAGAAGTAAAAGGCGACTGGGGTTCTGCGGTATGGGAAATCCGCAGCGTGAACCAGCGTTATTTAGAAACATACTTCCGCATGCCAGAACAATTTCGTGGATTAGAGCCCGTTTTACGCGAGCGTTTTCGTAAGCGCTTAGCGCGAGGCAAAGTGGAATGTAATCTGCGTTTTGAAGCAAACCCTGCCGCAAAAGGTGAGCTTAGCATCAACGAAGCGCTTGCTAGCCAGGTAATTAAGGCCGCAGAACAAGTCATGCACATGACTGGTGAACTGAGCCGAATCAATCCATTTCAAGTCATGCAATGGCCGGGGGTAATGGAAACGCCAGAGCAAGACATGGATGCGGTAAATAAAGTGCTACTAGAAGCGTTTGATGGCGCAATGGATGAATTTATTGAAGCGCGCGCTCGTGAAGGCGAGAACATGAAGGCGCTGATTGAACAGCGTTTAGACGCCATCTCTGCAGAAGTCGTAAAAGTGCGTGCGCGCATGCCAGAAATTTTAGAATGGCAACGTGAACGACTATTCTCGAAGTTCGAAGACGCTAAAGTGGAACTGGATCCGTCTCGTATCGAGCAAGAGTTGATTTTGCTAGCGCAAAAATCGGATGTTGCTGAAGAGCTCGATCGCTTGGACTCTCACGTAAAAGAAACCACAAACATTCTGAAAAAAGGTGGCGCAGTGGGTCGTCGTCTGGACTTCATGATGCAAGAGTTCAACCGTGAATCGAACACGCTAGCGTCGAAATCTATCAGCACAGACATCACCGCATCGGGCGTTGAACTGAAAGTTCTGATTGAACAGATGCGTGAGCAGATCCAAAATATTGAATGATCTAAAAGTCATCGAGTATTGAAACAAAAAAGCCCCGCTAGTGCGGGGCTTTTTTTTTATTCATCTTTTTCCAAGGTTCTGTTATCAACGTAGGGCCAATAATGATGCCCGACTCTGATGAGCAACGTTGCCGCAGCTAAGATAAACGCTGCCAGAGATAACCACACAACCAAAACCGCATCCAGTTCTTTCATTCCGAGTGTGATATAGCGGGCGATCGCCATCATCGCGATATAGATAGGATAGCGTACCGGAATTTTTCCGTTCATCACGAACTGCTGCACCATGGCGAGCACTTCCAGATAGATAAACATCAAAAGAATATCCGTGAGTAAGACACGCTTCTCGACAAATACGTGTACAAACTCTTGCATCATGGCGTACAGCGTCGCCAAGGTAATAGAGACTAATAATACCGCCTCCAAAATATGGAAGATTTTCAGGAACGGTCGACTAAAGGATTTCGGTAAATTCGACGGCATGGTCCATTATCCAGACAAAGAAGATAGGCCTTGAGTTTAGCATGCAACGATCTTCAATCAATCATAATACTCAGGCGTCAATCAACACCAAGACCTAACATAGACCTATAAAAATGCTCCGCTTATTTGGCGGAGCGTTTTTGTGTTATAGGACCTGTGGCATCACTTACGCCACTTGCTGCTTTTTTTCAGCCAGGCGCTTTTTCTTCCGATATTTAGGGTGGGTGATCGGAATCGCAGATAGGAGTTTCTTAGTGTACTCGTTTTGCGGGTTTGCATAAATTTCTTTCGCGCTGCCTGCTTCTACCACTTTACCAAAATACATCACGGCAACTTTGTCAGAGACGTGTTTCACCACAGAGAGATCGTGAGAGATAAAGATGATCGCCAAGTTCATCTCTTGTTGCAGTTGTAGTAATAGGTTCAAGATTTGTGCCTGTACCGACACATCTAACGCAGATACCGATTCATCACAAATCAGTAATTTAGGCTTCAATGCTATCGCGCGAGCAATACCGATACGCTGACGTTGGCCGCCTGAAAACTCATGTGGATAGCGGTTGACTGCCGTTTCTGGCAAGCCCACTTTGATTAAAAGCTCTTTTACCCACTGTTTGCGCTCGGCTGGCGTACCGATTTTATGAATAACAAACGGTTCTTCTAGAATCATACCGATGGTATGACGCTGATTGAGTGATTCCATTGGGTCTTGAAAGACGATTTGCATGTCTTTACGCAGCGATCGCATCTCTTTGACAGACAGTTTAGTGATGTCTTTACCTTCAAAGAAAATCTTACCTTCCGTTGGCTCGTATAACTTTAAGATCGTGCGCCCAAGGGTGCTTTTACCACAACCGGACTCACCAACTAGTCCCAGTGTTTCACCTTCAGAAACAGACAGTGAAACCCCGTCTACCGCTTTGATGGTGTAGCCTTTCTTGAACAGCCCTTTACCAGAAACAAAGTGCTGCTTAAGATTTTCAATTCTTAATACTTCTTTTGCCATAACATCCTCTTTTATGACTCGTTCACTTTGCCCAGTTAACTGGCAAACATACTGGCATCAATAGGCTTGATATCGATCATCTGCTTCGGCTCATTATCTAAGCTCGGCATCAACCCCATCAAACGCTCTGTATATGGGTGCTGCGGGTTATCAAACAACTCAAAAATTTCTGCTTTTTCGACAATACGCCCACCATACATCACGGCAACATCATCACACACTTCTGCCACAACCCCGAGGTCGTGAGTAATGAAGATCATCGCCATGCCCGTTTCTTCCTGAAGCTCGTTCATCAGTTCAAGGATAGACGCCTGAACCGTAACATCCAACGCCGTAGTCGGTTCATCACAAATCAGAATATCCGGCTTACAGGCCAACGCCATCGCGATCATTACACGCTGGCGCATACCGCCAGATAGGTTATGGGGATACTCATTCAATCGTTTCTCTGGCATTGGGATTTTGACTTTTGCCAGCATCTCGATCGAGAAAGCCTCCCGCTCCTTTTTGTCGAGCTCAGGTCGATGAAGTTCAAGCACTTCACATATTTGGCGACCAATGGTGTGTACTGGATTTAGCGCCGTCATCGGATCTTGGAAGATGATCGAAATGCGATCGCCACGCATGGCGTACATCTCTTCCGCAGGCAAATCAACTAGGTTGGTGCCGCGATAATTCACTTCACCTTTGATGATGTTGCCATATGGCTTAGGTAAAAGACCCATGATCGACATTGAGGTTACGCTCTTACCACTGCCTGACTCTCCCACCAGACCGAGTGTACGTCCAGCTCTCACATCAAAGTTCACACCATGCAGCACCTTCACTGGTCCATCATCGGTGGTGAATTCAACTTCGAGATCTTTAACACTTAGGATTACATCGTTTTCCATAACCAATCCTTACAGCTTATAAGTGTCATCTACGACGACGACAGGTTCAAAAGCTTTGCCTGATTTCATCGCTTGTTTGGTTTCTTTCTTGATATCGCTATCAATCCAGTAAGTGCCATCCCCTATGATGCCACCACTGAACAACGCCTCTGTCATGCGATTCATTGGCTTATCAGGAAACTTTAGCCAGCGCCAGTGACCGTAGCGGACATAAGGAATCATGTAGCCTGTTACGATAACGTGCGCATCAATGATGTCACGCTGAATCTCATGACCTAGCTGGATCTTTTTATCCATATCCATGCTAAAACGATACTCGATGATCTTTTCATCCAGCTCTGGCGTGCTGTAGTTTGTGAAAGAGTTAGTTTGCGGCTTGTTCGCATTGACTGAATGGAAGTACTCCCAATACGTTGGGATCTCGGACGTCCCCATATCTAAGAAAGCCAAATCGTGCTTTTTCTCACGGACGTATTTGAACATGGATGAGCCATCAACCAACTTGAGCTCAATATCCAACCCTGCTAGCTTGGCTTGCTCACGCAAAAAAGCAATACGAGGAGTATGAACAGGTGTTCCGTAGGTCAGCTCGAAGCTTAAACGCTCACCTTTATCATTGACACGAATACCATCGGAACCAATTTTGTTAAAGCCTGCGGCTTCGAATGCCTCGGCCGCTTTTGCGGGGTCAAATTTCGGTGCTTTCACGTCTGGTAGGGTGTATTTACCATGGCCATAACCCGTCGGGTTTGGCTTACGGGAGTAGTCACCACGCATGATATTCTCAATCATGCCATCAAAATCAATTGCGTAAGTAATGCCCTTGCGAACGTTTAAATCATCCAGTAAAGGCATCGCGGTGTTCATCCATACGCCGCCCGCACCGACTGGAAATTGGTTGTAACCCCAGAACTTTTGAATGTAGCCTTTTTGGTACGGTTCTGTGTTCGATTTATCGTGCCATAGACTTGGCAGAACCAGACCAAATGCATCCAACTTACCCTTTTCAAAATGCTTCATCGCAATATCGCTATCGCGGATCACCGTGATGCGAATCTTGTCGACATTGTAGCGATTTTGGTAGTACTTATTGCTGTAACCCCACCAATCTTCACCAACATGTTTGAAAGTCACACTTCTACCTTTTTTGATATCATCTAGGTAGTACGCACTGGTCGTTGGTTCACTTTTAAAGTTGTAGTAACGGACAAAGTTGTCGTGAATACCATCACCATTTTCATCCTTTGAAGGGTTGGCATAAAAGTGTGCGGGACGCGGGCGTAAAGCCCCCATTCTTAGCAATAATTCTTCCGGATTGAACTCTTTCGCGGCCTTAACAGCAAACGTATGGGCGTCATACTTAATAACGTCCGCAATGGTTTTGTTGTAATAATCGTTGTACCAAGGTTCTAGGATATCCTTAGAACGATAAAACTTAAGCATGAATACAAAATCGTCGGCAGTCACAGGCTTGCCGTCCGACCATTTGGCTTCTGGATTGAGTTTGAAATAGACGGTTTTATTGTCGCCAGCTAATGCCCACTCATTAGCAAGTTCAGGGATGAACTCTAAAGTGTCTGGGTGGCGAACCACCAATCCAGGGGTTTCATCCAAGATAAAGGAACGCAACCCAGCATTGGCGTCAGGGCCAACACTACGTAACGTCTGTGGAAAACTTGACATGAAGGTGCGATAGGTCCCTCCACGTTTCGCTTCAGGCGAACCATATTGAGGCTCATCCCAGTTTGTTTGCCAGTTTAAGTCAGTCGGAAGCGTTGCTGACATTGCACCAAAACTCAGGGCACTCAGCGTGGACGCTAAAAATAATTTCTTCATAAAACTTCCCTTTTTTATGTTTTGCTCACAATGCTCGCTTAAACATAGCGTGTGAATTTTTTCGGGTCGAAGGCCGCTCGAATGGCTTCACCAATAAAGGTCACCATTACCAACACGAGTACAATTGACGTCACCACTGAGGCAACAATCCATGGCGAGTCTAGGTTAGATTTACCTTGTTGTAGCAGTTCCCCCCAACTTGGCGTTGGTGGCATCAGACCTAAACCTAGATAATCCAAAGCGGTCAGCGCAGTGATGTTTGCTGCAATAGTGAACGGCGCCAATGTCACGATCATCACCATCGTATTCGGTAGGATGTGATTAAACAAAATACGTCCCGTCGATGCCCCTAAAGCACGTGCCGCCATTACGTATTCTCGTGCCGCTTCTTTATAAGTCATGGTCCGCATGTACCATGTCATACCCATCCAGGTGAAAAGCACGTTAATAGCGACAAAGAGAGCGAACGTCGGTTGAACGATTGAGACGAGAATCATAATGACGTACAAAAACGGCACCATTGACCAGATTTCGATAAGTCGCTGTACAAACAAGTCAAATTTACCGCCCCAAAAACCCATAGCACAACCAACTGCGGTGCCGATCGCGTAGGAAATTGCCATGGTGAGCAACGCAAATCCCATTGCCGTTCTGAATCCGTAGACAAGCCGCGCCAAAATATCGCGACCTATCACATCTGTACCTAAATAATGCTTGTTTTCGGCACTAGGCGCTGTTGGCGGGAAATCACCACTAAAATCCTGTTCATATGGGTTCCATGGCACAAGCGGCAAAATAACAAAGTTGTCGCCCCCTTCAGCCTCAAACGCTTTTTGCAGTACGCGATAATCCGCTTCGCTGGATGACTCTTGGCCAAATTCACTGCCTAAACGGACATCACTGACAACAGGAAAATAGTAGCTACCATCGTACTTGACGACTAGCGCTTTACTATTAATCAGAAGTTCAGCAAAGAGCGACAGGATCAACATGATTGAGAGAATGACAAACGACCAATAGCCTCGTTTGATCTCTTTAAAGTGGCGAATTTTCTTTTGAGTTAATGGACTAACTTTAATCATGTTACGCTCCAAACTTCACACGTGGGTCGACTAAAGCAACACAAATATCTGAAATAATGTTACCAATGAGCAGCAACAGCGCATTAATGGCGACAATACCCATAACAACAGGGTAATCACGCTCCATGATTGATTCGTAACCCAATAAACCAATGCCATCAATATTGAAGATAACTTCAATCAGGAAGGCACCAGTCATGAAGAACAACAAAGAGTTACCAAAGTGACTCGCGATTGGGATTAAGCTGTTACGCAACGCGTGCTTACGAACCGCCTTTTTGAAAGGTAAGCCCTTCGCGATAGCTGTACGGATATAGTCTGAAGAAAGGTTTTCCATCAGGTTGTTTTTCATCGTCATTGTCAGTGTTGCAAAGTCGCCAATGAGGTAACAGATTAAAGGCAACACCGCGTGCCACATGATGTCCTTGGCGCGTTCAAAGAAAGTTTCGTAATCGTCGAAGTCATCGCCGACAAAGCCTCCCATCGGAAACCATTCCAAGTGATAACTAAATAGCGTGATGAGCAATACACCCACCACATAGCCAGGCAAGGCATAGCCCACAAAGATGAGTATTGAAGAAGCGGAATCAAACACAGAGCCGTGCTTGAGCGCCTTGTAATAACCAAGAGGGATCGAGATAAAATAACTGATAAAAAAGGTCATGCCGCCATAAAATAACGACACAGGTAAACGCTCTGCAATCATGTCAGAGACAGGCTCGTAGTAACGTGTTGACTCACCAAGGTCTAGCACGACCAAGCGACTTAGCCACTCCACATACGCTTCTGTCACTGGCTTATCCAGACCGTAAAACGCATTTAGCTCAGCGATTTGATCATCAGAAAGGGCGGTATTGCCACCAGCAGACGTCATTGATGCGGCACCATCCCCTTGAGACTGCATTTGTGACAACATGCGTTCAACAGGTCCGCCCGGCACGAAACGAGTGATAGCAAAGATAAGAATAGTTATCCCGAGAAACGTTGGTATCACCAACGCCAAACGGCGTAAAAAGTACGACAGCATATACAACTTGCTCCTTGTCTACTGTCCAGTTCAGGCGGAGTGAAAGAGGAAGTTCCCCGCCCAAAGTGGTGCATATTTATCTCGTAGTAACTAAAACTGTTGAAACACACTCCCTGCGTTTCAAGAACCAGACTTTTCTACTACTGCAATAATTTCAGCGTCATATTTATCTTGAATCCACATCAGCTTCAAGTGTTTGAAACCAAAACATGACAAACTTCCTCCGAAGTCGAAAAACAGAAATGTTTTTGTAAAAAATTATAAAAAACCACAAAAATAATTCACACAGAATATCAATCTAGGCTGTTTAGAGCCAAAACCCTACATAAAAATGCAAATACATGGAATAAATAGACATATCCACCACATGTATATTTGACCTAAAAATACGAGTGAGCCCTTTTACAGCAATGGGTATCATATTTTGATACCACCCTATAAGTTCGAGTCACCAAAGTATGGATTCGATATAAAACTCATCTCAGAACAATTCACTGGAAAAATATCTTTTTTCAGATTCAATTACCCACTAAAAAACCATAGGCAAGATAAGTCATTAAAGTTTATAAGAAACACAAAATACGGTGTTTTATTGAAATTTGATGTCGCCTTGGTAAGGCTATTTAGTTTTTTATTCCGCGTTTTAAACCAACCCTGGTTATTTACATCTTTTTTACATTTAAGCATCCCCGTTTACCACTGGTTTGACTTCCTTTTTTCATCTCGGTTATACATTGGCCGAACGTTAACGAAATATTAACGTCACAATTGGCCGCTATGCGGCCAGACATAGGAAATAATAATAATCGGAGCAACAAGGATGTATAAAAACACAACCGCTTTATCTGTTGCGATAAGCCTTGCGTTAGGGACAGCAGCAGTCGTAGCCCCAGCAACAGCACTGGCAGAAGAGCAACAAGTTGAAAAACTTCAAAAGATGAAAGTTACTGGTTCGCGTATCTCCACGACGGATATGGAAGGCCCTTCACCAGTTACTGTTATTAATAGTAAAGATATTGAATCTAAAGGTTTTAACAGCGCGCAAGACGTGTTGAACAGTTTGACTCAAAACACCGGTGGTGTAATGGCTCAAACGAACTCTTTCTCATTCACACCTGCAGCACAGTCAGTCAACTTACGTGGTCTTGGCGCTTCACGCACATTGATTCTTATCGATGGTCGTCGCCTTCCTCAATACCCACTGGCTCAAGATGGCACATCTAACTTCCAAGACATTGGTCAAATCCCTGTTGCCGCTATCGAGCGTGTTGAAGTAATGACTGATTCAGGTTCCGCTATCTACGGCTCCGACGCGATCGGCGGTGTCGTAAACTTCATTTTAAAGAAAGACTTTGATGGCGTTTCTGTAAAAGTACGTGCGGGTGACGCAACAGATGGTGGCTACCAAAATGGCCGTTTAGACGTTGTTGCCGGTAAAGATTTTGACGATAAACGTATTCTCTTCGTTGGCCAATTTGCGGGCAACGAAATGCTTAAGCAATCTGACCGAGATGATTGGGCTGGCGATGACGGTTCTAGCCGTTCTCAGCTAAGTGGTTACTCTAGCTACGGTGCAAACTTTGAAGGCGCAAACGGAACACTTCTAACACCAGCTGATGCTGGTTCTTCATGTAAAGAAGTCGTTGGTGATGCCGCTATTGAACGAGCGGATGGCAAGTGTGGTGTTAACCGCTCTGCATACCGAACGTTGAAACCAGAAAATAAACAAGTAGACCTGCTTTTACGTGGTGAAATGGACATTAACGACAATGTCACTGCCATGGCAGAAGCCCGTTTTGGCTACAAGTCTACAGAATCTGAATTCGAACCTAACCCTTACAGCGTAGAAGTTGATGCCACTCACTTCCGCGGCGAAGGTGAATACACTCGCCGTATGGTCGAATTTGGCCCACGCGAAAGTAACACTGAAGCCGATTCTTTTGGCTTAACCTTAGGCTTGAACGGCCTGCTTGCTGATGCGTATGATTGGGACCTATCAGCTGGTTACTCTGAGCAAAGCGTTGAAACAAGCAACCCAGCAATCTTCCTAACTCTTGATCAAGCCGTACAAAATGGCGATGTCGATCTTCTAGGGCCTATCTCTCAAGACGTTGTAAACAAATACAGCGGCACATCAAGCAAAGAAGCCTACTCAAAGCTTTACTCTGTTAACGGCTCACTGGCTGGTGATTTGGTTGAACTGCCTGCTGGTATGTCTGGCTTTGCTGTTTATGGTGAATGGAACCGTACTGACTACAATGAAACGATTGATGCGACAACAGCGGCTGGTGGTTTCTCTGGTCTAGGCGGAACATCAGGTGGCGGTGACCGTGATCAGATTGGTCTTGGTGTCGAAGCCCTAATTCCTATCATTGAAGATTTGGAAATGACTGTCGCTGGTCGTTATGACCACTACTTCGACGACTCGGCAACAGGCGGAGCCTTCACTCCTAAAGTCGCACTAGCATACCGTCCTACTGACACTCTATTGCTTCGTGGTAGCTACGGTCTAGGTTTCCGAGCTCCTGACTTGAAACGACTATTTGGCGATCAAACTCGAGGCTTTGGTTCTGGTTTTGACCCTGTGCTTTGTGCCAACGCTGGTGGTAGCGGCCCACAAGATAAAGATAAGTACCCAGAGTGTGATACTCAATACTTCGATACGCTTAACGGCCCTAACTCTGAGCTGAAAGAAGAAACAAGTACAAACATTAACTTGGGTCTAGCTTGGGAACCTGTGGATGACCTTGGCGTAACCGTTGACTGGTACCACATCAAGATGGAAGACGTCGTAACAGCACCAACTTACCAAGACGTAATTAACGATCCAGGTAAATACCCAGGCACAGAAGTAGTTCGTAATACAGATGGTACAATCAAGTCCGTATCTTACGGCCCAGTCAACCAGTCATATGAAGAGCGTTCTGGTGTTGACCTTGCTGTGAAATATGCTTACGACACTAATGAGTTCGGTTCATTCAATACGCGCGTAGCTGTAACTAAGATCTTGATTGCTGAATATCAAGAAAACGACAGTGAGCCAGTAACGGATGAAAGAGATTTCATGCCTGAATACACCGCAACGTTAAACCTTGGCTGGGCATACGAAGATGTCGCTATCAACCTATTTGGTAAATACCGTGACCGTATGTGTTCAAGCTATGCGAACCGTTACTACTTTGATGACTGTGACTCTGCTAAGAAAGCTGGTTACAAAGCAGAAATCGCGAGCATGACAACATGGAACCTAACGGCTTCTTACCAATTCAACGAGAGTGGTCGTGTAACTCTTGGTGCTATCAACATGTTTGACAAGGTACCGCCTGCCGATCCTCTAAATGATACCTCTCCATTCTATGCAACTGGATATGACGATCCAATCGGCCGTCAGCTTTACATCGAGGCATCATACGACTTCTAAAAAATATTTGGCGCGGGTTTTCCGCGCCCTTTTCGACTGACTAAAACACTGACAAGGATGCAACCATGAAATTCAAGGAATTTGGTCTCAGTGCCATAGCTGCAGCATTGCTTACTATCAGTAGTAGCTCTGTAGCGGCCAACTCTGGTGCTGTCGTTTCCACACAAGCAAAAGCAAATCAATCTTCAGAAGCTTCGCAACAAAAAATCGACAACTATGCCGAAAGCACTGAAGGCATGTTGGCAGAATACAAAGGCTTACTTCGTCAAATCGACAGTATGAAAGTCTACAACGAGCAAATTAACCGTATGGTTCAATCGCAGCAAGGCGAGTTGGACTCATTAAATAACCAAATTGCTCAAATCGATCAAACGGCAACAGAAGTGGTGCCACTTACATTAAAAATGATCGATGCACTCGACGAATTTGTGACTCTCGATCTGCCTTTCCAGAAAAAAGAGCGTAATAAGCGAGTTCAAGAACTGCGTCGTCTCATGGATCGCGCCGACGTAACAACTTCAGAGAAATTCCGTAAAGTGATGGAAGCGTACCAAATTGAAGAAGGCTTCTCTCGCTCAATCGAATCTTACAAAGCTAGCCTAGACCGAAATGGTGAAACCGTGACTTACGATTTCCTACGTATTGGTCGCACAGCACTTCTATTCCAATCTCCAGACGGTGGTGAGACAGGTATGTGGAACCAACAAACACGTCAATGGGAAACATTACCAGAAAGCTACCGCATCGCGGTACAGCAAGGCCTTCGTATCGCGAAGAAGCAAGCGCCACCAGCGCTAATCAAACTGCCTGTATTTGCTGGGGAGGAATAAGAGATGAAAGGATTCAAAACTCTAGCCGCTGGCCTACTAGCGAGCTTATTTATGGTTTCTGGCGTACAAGCAGAAGCGCCTAAAAACTTATCTGAACTACTTAAAAACGTAAAATCAGAAAGCATCGTTGAGTCGAAAGAGAACAAAGCCCGTGAAGCTGAGTTCAAGAACAATCGCGATAAGCAAGCGGCATTATTGCAACAAGCTCGCGAAGAGTTAGCTGCGCAGCAAGCACTGGGCGATCAACTTAAAGCAACATTTGATGAAAACGATAAGCAGCTAACTGAACTAACAGAAACCCTACGTGTTCGCTCTGGTACTTTGGGCGAAATGTTTGGTGTGGTCCGCCAGTATGCGGGAGAGTTTAAGGGCTTATTTGCAGCCTCTCAAAACGCTGTTCAGTTCCCAGAGCGTGACGCTCTACTAACGAAACTGGCTGAAAGTAAAGAACTGCCGTCAACACAAGAGCTAGAAGCTTTCTGGCATACCATTCTTCAACAAGTGGTTGCTTCTGGCGAAACTGCAACAACCCAAGCAACGGTTGTTTATGGCGAAGGTAAAGAAGCGGTTCGCGATGTCACTCTTGTCGGTGAATTTAACGCGATTGCCGATGGTAAGTACGTTACTTATGTACCTCAAACAGGTAAGTTCGAAGAACTCTCTCGACAGCCTCGCACCAATATTACACGTCATGTTGCAGGATTTGAGTCAGCATCAAACAGCTATGAGCCACTGTTTATTGACCCATCCCGTGGGGTCATTCTGTCTCTACTTGTACAAAGCCCTACCGTTCAAGAACGTATTGATCAAGGTGGCATTGTAGGTTACGTCATCCTTGGTATGGGTGCAGTTGGCGCTATCATTGCTCTAATTTGCTTCCTACGCCTTCAAGTGATTGGCGGCAAAATGCGTAAGCAAGCAAAATCAGAAACCGTGATTCCTGGCAACCCATTGGGTGAAGTTATCCAAGCTTACCAAGAGCACAAAGGTGACAACCTTGAAGATCTGGAAGCGAAGCTGGACGAAATCATTCTACGTAATGCTCCAAGCATTGAACGCTTCATCAGCTCAATCAAGCTATTTGCTTCTGTAGCACCTCTACTTGGCCTACTGGGTACGGTAATGGGTATGATCGGCACATTCCAAGCCATTACTCTGTTCGGTACCGGCGACCCTAAACTGATGGCTGGCGGTATTTCTGAAGCTCTTGTTACCACTATGCTAGGTCTGGTTGTCGCAATTCCATTGCTGTTCCTTTACACCATCGTACACAGCAAAGGTCGTCGTTTGGTTCAAACTCTTGAAGAACAGAGTGCAGGCTTCATCGCTCGCTATCAGGAAAAACTGCATAAAGCCGAAAGCTAAGGAGGCGTTATGTGGTGGTTAGTTGGAGAACTTGAATCAATTAGGCGCTTCTTGGGAATGGGTGGCGATGTACTCGTCGCCATCTTCATCCTCAGCTTTATGCTGTGGGCAGTATTGTTAGAACGTTGGTTCTATTTTGCTGCCGTCGCTCCAAAAGCCATGAAAAAAGCCGTTGGCTCATGGCAAGGGCGCTCAGAGCATCAAAGTTGGAACGCTAAGATGATCCGACAAGAAATCGTTTCTCGTCAGGATATTGAGAATAAAAAGGGACTACCAATCGTGAAAGTATTGATTGCACTTTGTCCCCTACTGGGTCTACTCGGCACCGTTGTCGGCATGATCCAAGTATTCGACATCTTAGCGGTAACAGGAACAGGAAGCCCTCGAGCAATGGCCTCGGGGATCTCAAAGGCAACAATCCCAACTTTAGCCGGGATGGTGGCTTCTCTATCAGGACTGTTCTTTAGTTCACGTCTTGATCATTTAGCCAAAGTCACAACGCAAAAGCTGGAAGATAAGCTAAAGCATATTGCCTGAGTAAATGGAATTAGAGGTATAGGTCATGAAAAGACGCTATAGCAGTGATAGCAGTGATGAAACCGCTATCGATATGACACCGATGCTCGACATCGTATTTATCATGTTGATCTTCTTTATCGTAACAACATCGTTCGTAAAAGAAGCAGGTCTGGAAGTAAACCGTCCGACGGCAAGCTCAGCGCAAACCGTTAAGAAAGGTAACATCATGGTCGCAGTTGGTGCGGCGGGTGATGTTTGGGTTGATAAACGCCGCATCGAAGTGGACGCGGTTCGCGCGAATATTGAACGTCTTCGTGCAGAAAGTCCTGATGGCGCAGTTGTTATCCAAGCCGACACTGAAGCAAATGCTGGCGTAGTCGTGAAGGTTATGGACCAGATCAAAATGGCAGGTGTAGAAAGCATCTCCATTGCCGCAACCAATAAGGATTAAGCTTATGCGGTATCTGGCCTCAATTGCACTGGCGCTCATTGTCTCCCTCGGGTTGTTCTGGGGGATGGACAAGCTAGTAAACAAAGAGCGCCACGAGTTAGTGTCGAATGATGACCTACGTATGGTCGAGTTTATTCGCATTAAACCAGAAGAAAAAATACAGGAGAAAAAACGCGAACTTCCAAAACCACCACCACCTAAGCGTCCGCCGCCGCCACCAGAAATGAAAGTGACAGCGACAGTAAAACCGGTGATGGAGCAGACCCCAATGGACATGCCAAAACTTGACCTACCCGTAAATGTTACAGGTGGCTCGGTGCTTGGACATTATAGCCAGGGTGGAGGTGCACAATTAGCGGGTAGCGGAGGTCCGACCCCTCTTGCAACATTCCAGCCTCAAATGCCTAGAAAGGCTGCGAAAGCAGGAATTGAAAAAGGGGTTGTCTTACTAGAGTTTACTGTAAATGCACGTGGTGCCGTAGAGGACATCAAAGTTCTTAAAGAGCAACCACGACGCTTAGGCCTCGGTCGAGCGGCAAGAAAAACAGTCTCTAAATGGACATTTAAACCAAAATTGGTTGACGGCAAACCTGTTAGCTCGCGCCTATCGCAAGAAATAGAGTTCTCAACCAATTAAGGAGTCACGATGAAAAGTTTATGGAAAAGCAAAGTGGCTTCTTTAATTCTCTTCGCAGGAGTGGCAATGGCCGCTCCTACGATGGCAAAAGAAGCTCCTCAGTTATCAGATCGGACATTTCGAACCGTCAACAAAGTGCAAGAGTTGATCGCAACTGAAAAATATTCAGCAGCGAAAGAAAAACTAGCAAGCGCTTTAGAAAGCACAAGTTCGAAAAAATACGACCGAGCAGTTTTACTTCAGCAAACGGGCTTTTTGTATTCGCTACAAGACAATTATGTGCAAGCCGCGAAATACTTTGCCGAGGCATTAAAGCTCGATGCGCTTCCCGTTCCAGTCGCTCAACAAGTTCGCTACAGCTTGGCTCAGCTTTACCTAGCTGAAGAGAAGTACACGTTGTCTGTGAAAACGATGAAGGAATGGTTCAAAGTTGCAGAAACAACCAAAGAGAAGCCTCAAGCTCATGCTTATATCACGTTAGCAAGCGCTTATGTCCAGTTGGAAGATTACAGAAATGCAATCCCACCAACCAAAAAAGCAATTGCGATGAGCAAGAACCCAAGTGAGTCTTGGTACTTAATTCTCGTTGCCTCTCACTACGAGTTAGGCCAGCTGAAAAGCGTTGCCAGTGTGCTTAAAACCCTTACTTCAAAGTACCCTCAGAAAAAGCGTTACTGGATGCAACTTTCTGGCGTTTATATGGAGTTGGGTCAAGAGCAAAACTCTTTAGCAACCTTAGAAATGGTTTACAAAATGGGGAAACTGGAAGGAGAGAAAGAGTACTTACGTTTTGTAAACTTCTTAGCTTACCAAGGTATTCCATATAAAGCGGCCAAAACTCTTGAGAAGGAGATGGCATCTGGAAACATTGAAAAGACGAAGGAAAACTATGACCGCTTGGCCAGCTTCTGGCAGCAAGCTAAAGAGCTAGATAAATCGATTCTCGCTTATAAAAAGTCATATAACATCGCTCCTTCTGCTAAAACGCAAATTCAGATTGCTCGCTTAATGGTACAAGACAAGCAGTATTCTGAAGCGACTCGCTTTGTAGAAAACGCGGCATCGAATGCCTCTAAAGAGCAAAAGGCAGAACTTGAATACATTCGCGGAATGGCCTATTTCGAGCTTAAACAGCCACAAAAGGCCTTACAGGCAATGAAAGGCGCGGCTCAATCGCCAAAATTTAGGTCTACCGTTAGCCCTTGGATAAATTTCCTAGAATCCCAAGGATAATTTGAAGATTAAGTGTGAGTCAGTCGCACGCCTGGGGAAGTGAAAGCTTCCCCTTTTTTCGTTTGTTTGTGCGCACGCAAGCTCTTTTCAACATTTAAGTAAGACGAAAAGATCAACTGGTAACAAAATAGAGATCATGATACTCTTCGCCTCCATTTTTTCTGGCGGGATTATCACCAATATCCATCCCTTTGGTGGTTGATTTATCATTGCCAGTGCTATCGTTATAAGAATGTCGGACTTTCCTTCGGCACTCAATCAATCCAATCAAAAGTGGAACAGTACAATGGGCAAAGGTACTCTCTATATCGTATCTGCACCTAGCGGCGCAGGTAAATCTAGCTTGATCTCAGCGATGTTGGAACGCAATCCAACCTACGCAATGAAAGTGTCTGTGTCTCATACCACGCGTAACATGCGACCTGGTGAAGAAAATGGTGTCCACTACCATTTTGTAGCGAAAGATGAGTTTGAAGCCCTGATCGCTAAAGGTGATTTCCTAGAATACGCTGAAGTGTTTGGTAATTATTACGGCACCTCTCGTGTGTGGATTGAAGAAACGTTAAATAAAGGTATCGACGTTTTTCTAGATATCGACTGGCAAGGCGCACGCCAAATCCGTGAGCAAATGCCTGAAGCCAAAAGCATCTTCATCCTGCCACCATCAAACGGTGAGCTAGAGCGTCGCTTGAACACTCGTGGTCAAGATAGCGATGAAGTGATCGCAAAACGTATGGCTGAAGCCAAGTCAGAAATCTCTCATTACAGCGAATACGACTACGTGATCGTAAACGACGATTTTGATACCGCTTTGATGGACTTTAAAGCCATCTTGCGTGCAGAGAGATTGAAGGAAGAAAAGCAAGCTGCTAAATATAAAGGTATGCTTGACGCGTTGTTAGCAGAGTAACTTCAAAAAAGTCACGCTGTAAAACATAAAGAATTTCTCGTTTTTTGCTCAGTGCGAAAAACACAATAAACTACCTGAGAAAGTCCACAAACGGTGGCTTGTCTAATTGCTAGTAAATAAAGTAGTTAGGTTGTATACTTTCTCGTCATTCTAAAATTTTAGTTAACTATTTGGAGTCCTCATGGCACGCGTAACTGTTCAAGACGCTGTTGAAAAAGTTGGCAACCGTTTCGACCTAGTACTGATTGCGGCTCGCCGCGCTCGTCAAATGCAAACTGGCGGTAAAGATGCACTAGTGCCAGAAGAGAACGATAAGCCAACGGTTATCGCTCTACGCGAAATCGAAGAAGGTTTAATTACTAAAGAAGTTCTAGACGCTCGTGAACGTCAAGAACAGCAAGAGCAAGAAGCGGCAGAGCTAGCGGCAGTAAGCAGCATCGCTCACAACCGTTAATTCTGACTTTAGAATTCAACAACCTCCCGGGCCTATAATTTGTATCTATTCGATAGCCTCAAAGACGTTGCCCAAGAATACCTAACAGAGCCTCAGATTGAGGCTCTGCGTCAATCTTATGTGGTAGCGAGAGATGCCCATGAAGGGCAAACCCGCTCTAGCGGTGAACCATACATCATCCACCCTGTCGCTGTGGCTCGTATCTTGGCCGAAATGCGCCTTGATATCGAAACCCTCCAAGCTGCTTTGCTGCATGACGTCATTGAAGACTGTGATGTAACTAAAGAAGATCTCGAAGAGAAATTCGGCAACACTGTCGCAGAATTGGTTGATGGTGTATCTAAACTGGACAAACTCAAATTCCGCGATAGGAAAGAGGCTCAGGCTGAGAACTTTCGTAAGATGGTTCTGGCCATGGTGCAAGATATCCGCGTCATTCTGATCAAACTGGCTGACCGCACGCACAACATGCGTACGCTTGGCGCGCTTCGACCAGATAAAAAACGTCGTATTGCTCGTGAAACGTTAGAGATTTACGCGCCACTCGCTCATCGTCTTGGTATTCACAATATCAAAACCGAACTCGAAGAGCTGGGCTTTGAAGCGCTATATCCCAACCGCTACCGCGTACTAAAAGAAGTGGTAAAAGCGGCACGCGGCAATCGTAAAGAGATGATCCAACGCATTCACAGCGAAATAGAAGGCCGTCTGCAAGACTTCGGCTTGAATGCTCGCGTCGTTGGTCGTGAGAAAAACCTGTTCTCTATCTATAACAAGATGAAAACCAAAGAACAGCGCTTTCACACCATCATGGATATCTATGCGTTCCGAGTCGTTGTTGATACCGCTGATACTTGTTATCGCGTTTTAGGCCAAGTACACAGCTTGTATAAGCCACGTCCTGGTCGCATGAAAGATTACATCGCGGTACCAAAGGCGAACGGCTACCAATCGCTACACACTTCCATGGTTGGCCCACATGGCGTACCTGTTGAAGTTCAGATCCGTACTGAAGATATGGATCAAATGGCGGACAAAGGTGTCGCGGCACACTGGTCTTACAAAGACAAAGGCGACAAGTCTGGCACCACTGCGCAAGTGAAAGCTCAGCGTTGGATGCAAAGCCTGTTAGAGCTACAACAAAGCGCGGGTAACTCATTCGAATTCATTGAAAACGTAAAATCCGATCTTTTCCCAGATGAGATTTACGTCTTCACACCAAAAGGTCGTATCGTTGAATTGCCTTTAGGCGCAACGGCTGTCGACTTTGCCTATGCCGTACATACCGATGTAGGCAACTCTTGTGTTGGTGCTCGTGTTGATCGTAACCCTTACCCATTGAGTAAGGCATTGAAAAACGGTCAGACGGTGGAAATTATCAGTGCCCCTGGTGCGCGTCCGAATGCGGCATGGCTAAACTATGTCGTGACTTCTCGTGCCCGCACTAAGATTCGTCAAGTACTGAAAACGATGCGTCGTGAAGAGTCGATTACTTTAGGTCGTCGCCTACTTAATCACGCACTTGGCCGCCACTCGATTGATTCAATCTATCCAGAAAATATCCAAGAAGTCTTGAATGATCTTCGCCTAGAAAGCATCGATGATTTATTGGCTGCTATTGGATTGGGTGAGTTGATGAGCATTGTGATCGCACGTCGTCTCCTTGGTGACACCGAAGAACTCACGACAACAAGCTCAATCCCAACGGACTCGAAGAAGAAGCTTCCGATTCGTGGCGCAGAAGGCTTATTGCTGACGTTTGCAAATTGTTGTCATCCTATCCCAGATGATCACATTATTGCTCACGTATCGCCTGGTCGTGGTTTGGTTGTTCACCGAGAAACATGTCCGAACGTTCGTGGTTATCAGAAAGAGCCAGACCGTTATATGGCTGTCGCTTGGTCTGACGACTACGACAAAGAGTTTATTGCTGAACTTAAAGTCGACATGCTGAACAACCAAGGTGCTCTTGCAGAACTGACCAACGTGATCTCGAAAACAGGATCAAACATTCATGGTCTTTCGACGGAAGAACGTGATGGTCGTTTATACACTGTGACTGTGCTGTTGACGACGAAAGATCGTGTCCACCTTGCTGGTATCATGCGTAAGATTAAGGCAATGCCTCAAGCAACCCGAGTCAGACGCAGAAAGAACTAACCTCTATCGCCACCTACTCTGTTAGGTGGCGATTTTTTATACCTCAATAAATATGAACCTAGAACGTTACAACCGTATTCACCAAGTCCTAAAAACTCGCCAAACTGATCTGACACTTTGTCTCGAAGAAGTACATAAGCCAAACAACGTCTCTGCCGTGATCCGCACCGCTGACGCGACAGGCTTACACAAAGTTCATGCCATTTGGCCTGACAAAATGCGTACGCTGAGCCATACCTCAGCTGGCGCGCGTAACTGGGTGGAAGTTGATACTCACGATTCGATTGAAACTGCGATTACCGAACTTAAAGCGCAAGGTATGCAGGTTTTGGTGACCAACCTTTCGGACACCGCCGTCGATTTTCGCGAGATCGACTACACCAAACCAACGGCAATCATTTTAGGCAGTGAAAAAGTTGGCGCTTCAGAGCAAGCCAAACAACTTGCCGATCAAGACATTATTATCCCGATGGTGGGCATGGTGCAGTCACTAAACGTATCGGTTGCTAGTGCCGTAATTTTGTATGAAGCGCAACGTCAACGTGAAGCCGCAGGCATGTACAACCGAGAAGAAAGCGCTCTACCTAAAGAGGCAATCAACCGTATTCTATTTGAACGTGGTCACCCAGTGCTGGCAAAAGTCGCGAAACGAAAAGGACTCGCTTACCCGCCACTCGATGACGAAGGCCAAATCATCGCCGATGATGCGTGGTGGCAAGAGATGCAAAGCAAGTAACAGGCTTTCGTCATCCTGAACAGCGACGAAGGAGCGTGATTCAGGATCTAATTCCCGAGTGTGCTGATGCTGATAGTGTTAACTTCAACGACATACTTGTTGGAAATAGATTCCTGATGTCGCTAGGCTCCTCGGAATGACAGGTTATCAGTCAAATCATGACACTAACTAAAGCATGACTATTTTTTCCTGTACAAAAACACAGCTCCATGGTTAACATACTGCTATGTTAACCATTTTCTTGAGCCCTCTATGTCCGCCCAAATGTTATCTGCCGTCCCATTAACCTCCCTTTCTGGGGTTGGCGCGAAAGTCGCAGAAAAACTCGCCAAAGTTGGCTTACATAGCGTTCAAGATTTGCTGTTTCATCTTCCACTGCGCTACGAAGATCGTACCCGTGTTTATCCTATTGCTAAACTGCATGCCGGCCTTTGGGCGGCCGTGCAAGGCAAGGTCATGGCAGTCGATACCATCTTCGGTAAGCGCAAAATGTTAACGGTAAAAATCAGCGACGGTAATGGCACTATCACGCTGCGCTTTTTCAACTTTACCGCGGCCATGAAGAACAATTTCACACAAGGTAAGTTAGTACATGCTTACGGTGAAATTAAGCGCGGTGGCATGGGCTTGGAAATTGTTCATCCTGACTACAAGTTTTACGTCAGCGATCAAAAGCCCGATGTAGAACAGAACTTAACCCCTGTTTATCCCACTACAGATGGTTTACGCCAAATCACATTGCGCAACCTTACCGAACAAGCTTTAGCCCTGCTTGATAAAACCGCAGTGCAGGAATTACTTCCAGCCGGGCTGTATAACCATCAAATCACGATGTCGCAAGCGCTGCACACCATTCATCGCCCACCACCAACCATTAATTTAGATGAGTTTGATGAAGGCAAACATCCTGCTCAAATCCGCTTGATCATGGAAGAGTTGCTCGCACAAAACTTATCCATGCTGGCGGTGCGTAGCAAAGGCCAGAAGGATTCAGCGCTACCTCTCGGTCCTTGTAATAAACTAAAAACGCAGCTTTTAGCCCAACTGCCTTTCTCTCCTACAAACGCTCAAACCCGAGTAGTACAAGAGATTGAAGCCGATCTAGAAAAACCGCACCCAATGATGCGCCTAGTGCAAGGCGATGTGGGATCGGGGAAAACGTTGGTTGCCGCTTTGGCCGCCGTTCGTGCCATTGAGCACGGCTATCAGGTGGCACTCATGGCACCAACCGAACTATTGGCTGAGCAACACGCGATCAACTTCGCCAACTGGTTTGAAACAATGGGCATTCAAGTCGGTTGGTTAGCGGGCAAACTCAAAGGTAAGGCAAAGGAAGCCGAGCTGGCTCGTATTGCCAGTGGTGAAGCACAAATGGTAGTGGGTACTCACGCGCTATTCCAAGAGCACGTTGAATTTCATCACCTTGCTTTGGTCATCATTGATGAACAGCACCGCTTCGGTGTCCATCAGCGATTAGAATTGCGTGAAAAAGGTGCAAAGCAAGGCGCTTATCCTCATCAGTTGATCATGACGGCAACGCCCATTCCTCGCACGTTAGCGATGACCGCATACGCCGATCTGGAAACTTCCGTGATTGACGAACTGCCTCCGGGTCGAACGCCGATTCAAACCGTCGCCATTCCTGACACAAAACGTGACGACATCGTCGAGCGTGTCCAAAATGCCTGCTTAAACGAAGGTAAGCAGGCATATTGGGTGTGTACTCTGATTGATGAGTCGGAAGTATTAGAAGCACAAGCCGCGGCTGATACCGCTGAAGAGCTTCAACGTAAGCTACCGGACGTAAAAATTGGTCTAGTACACGGCCGAATGAAGCCAGCAGAGAAACAAGCGGTGATGCAAGATTTCAAAGACAATAAACTACATTTGCTGGTCGCAACGACCGTGATAGAAGTGGGCGTAGACGTGCCAAACTCTAGCTTGATGATCATCGAAAACCCCGAACGTCTCGGTTTAGCACAATTACACCAGCTAAGAGGTCGCGTGGGCCGAGGTTCCGTTGCTAGCCATTGTGTGCTGCTGTACCACTCTCCACTGTCGAAAACCGCGCAAAAACGTCTCGGAGTACTACGTGAAAGTAACGATGGCTTCGTCATTGCACAGAAAGACCTAGAAATTCGTGGCCCGGGCGAACTATTGGGTACAAAACAGACTGGTCTTGCTGATTTCAAAATCGCAGACTTAGTTCGAGATCAACGTCTGATTCCCGAAGTTCAGCGCATTGCGCGTCATATTCATGACAATTACCCGAATAACGCAA
Organism: Vibrio sp. T13N; assembly: GCF_032970445.1. Classification (NCBI taxonomy): domain Bacteria; kingdom Pseudomonadati; phylum Pseudomonadota; class Gammaproteobacteria; order Vibrionales; family Vibrionaceae; genus Vibrio; species Vibrio sp. T13N. The sequence goes on along the minus strand of NZ_JAWJYE010000010.1, from coordinate 130,262 downwards.
CAGCAATTATTGATCGCTGGTTGGGTGAGCGGGATATTTACTCCAAAGCATAGTGATTAAAAGCGAGCCAAATGGCTCGTTTTTTAATACACTAAAAACCAAAGCAATCGTTTGCTTTTTAGGTAAATCTCTCTATAATCCCGCACAAATTTTTAAGTGTGTTGCATCACACTCCACCAACCTGAGTTGACTCTGATTAACAGCAATCACAGGTAACGACGTCAACTCCACCCTGCTCTCCCATTCAGCGAGATCTGGGAATATATTGCGACTAGCGAGACAAACAATGACAACTTCAAACCGATCTTCGGAACTGGTCTATCAACTCAATGATCGACCACCTTTGCCTCAAACCATTTTTGCCGCACTTCAGCACTTATTGGCGATGTTTGTCGCGGTTATCACTCCGTCACTGATCATCTGTCAGTCTTTGGGGGTACCAGCAGACCAAACGAATACCATCATCAGCATGTCTTTATTTGCGTCAGGCGTGTCTTCGTTTATTCAAATTCGCACCTTTGGCCCAATTGGCTCTGGTTTACTCTCTGTTCAAGGCACCAGCTTTAACTTTTTAGGTCCTATTATTGGTGCAGGCCTATCGCTAAAAGCTGGTGGTGCAGACATCAGCACCATGATGGCAGCCATTTTTGGTACGATTTTAGTCGCATCATTTGCAGAGATTTTCCTATCTCGCGTATTAGAGCATGCTCGTCGCATTATCACTCCGCTCGTTTCAGGCATTGTCGTCACTCTTATCGGTCTCACACTGATTCAAGCCGGCTTAGTATCAATGGGCGGTGGCTACGCGGCATTAAATGAAGGAACATTCGGCAGCTTAGACAAACTGGCGCTCGCTGGAACGGTACTTGGCTTGATTGTGATATTAAACCGCTCGAAAAACCCATATATCCGTGTGGCTTCGATTGTGATTGCGATGCTAGTAGGCTACATCATGGCGTATTTTATGGGGATGGTAGATACTTCTCAGCTAGGCACAACCGAGCTTGTAGCACTACCGGTACCAATGCAATATGGCTTATCGTTTGACTGGTCTCTGTTCATTCCGCTGGTGCTGATTTTCTTTATTACCGCACTAGAAGCCATCGGCGATATTACCGCCACATCCGAAGTGTCTGGCGAGCCAGTCAAAGGCCCTGTGTACATGAAACGCATTAAGGGTGGTGTGTTAGCAGACGGCTTAAACTCTGCAATCGCAGCCGTGTTTAACAGTTTCCCGAACTCCACCTTTAGCCAGAATAACGGCATCATCATGCTAACAGGGGTCGCGAGCCGTTACGTGGGTTACTTTATTTCTGCCATGTTAGTGATTCTTGGCTTGTTTCCTGGTGTTGCTAGCTTTGTTCAGCTGATTCCTGAGCCAGTACTTGGCGGCGCAACGATTGTCATGTTTGGTACGATTGCTGCCGCTGGTGTGCGTATTATCTCTCGTGTTGAGCTCGATCGCCGCGCAATTCTGATCATGGCCTTATCCTTTTCAATGGGGCTTGGTATCGCGCAAAAACCAGAGATTCTGCAATTCATGCCAGAATTTATTAAGAGTATTTTCTCCACTGGCGTTGCTGCAGGTGGTATCACAGCGATCATTTTAAACCTACTTCTGCCAGAGAAACTGGAAGACGAAGATGAACTTCCTCAAGAAGTGAAAGAGTCTTAATAAGATTGTAGAGAAAAGCAAAGCCCAACCTGTTTAGGTTGGGCTCTTTGTTTTAAATGGTACAGTCACCGACTTACTTGGTAGGAAAGCTGATTTGAGCGATTAAACCGCCTTCACTGCGATTACGCATCACCACAGAGCCTGAGTGCTGGCTGATTATACGCTTCACTATCGCCAGCCCAAGCCCTGTACCTTCACTGCCACGAGCTGTATCACCACGCGTAAAGGGTTCAAATAATTTTGCGATTTGAGAATGCTCGATACCCGGTCCGTTGTCTTCTACCGATATCCACACTAGCTGCTTATCTGCTGTCACACCGGTACTGATTTTGACCCAGCCATTGCCGTAACGCAGTGCATTGACAACTAAATTACTGATCGCCCGTTTAATCGCAATGGCGCTTCCTTTAGCTGGTGGCAGGTTAGGATTAAGATCCGTTTCAATTTCAGCCTCATAGCCACCTTCTGAACTGGCGACATCACTGGCAATCGTACTGATATCCACAGGTTCAAACGATTCTTTGTTCACCGGTTTGAGGTAGTCCATAAACTGACTAATGATCTCATTACACTCTTCCGTATCGCTAATGATCCCTTCAGCAAGGTAGCTGTCCTCGGGAGACATCATTTCTGTAGCTAAGCGAATGCGCGTCAGCGGTGTTCGTAAGTCATGGCTAATCCCCGCCATTAATAGGGCGCGATCTTCTTCGAGCTCCTGAATGCCTTTGGACATTTGATTAAACGCTCGGGTTACAGAGCGAATCTCCGATGCGCCTTTTTCTGCCAACGGTGGCGGGATTTCACCTCGACCGACGTCTTTCGCGGCTCTCTCTAAAGCCAAAAGTGGGCGATTTTGTAAACGAATAAACAACCAACCACCAGCAATGATCAGCAACGCCATAATCAAGCTGTTACGAAATAGCGGTGCAAAATCTTCTTCTTGCAGCTCAGATAAAGGAATACGAATAATGGAGTTCGGCAACTTTTCGATGTGCATCCACAAGATGTAGCTTTCATCGCCAAGCAATAAGCGCACTTCGGTGGGCGAACCTAACTCTTGGCTCATTTCTTCAGACATCAAATCAATCGACATCGCGTGATGAAATTCAACCGCTTTATCGCTGTCGAGGCTGTGAACCGTCACCCCCAGCCTTTCTAATAACTGACGTCTCAGCGGTGCATCAGATTTTAATGGTCCTTCATCATCAAGCACCAAATTGAGCTCATGGGCGAGAATTTTATTGAACTGCTGCAAACTCGGCATCAACGCGTAGTTAAAAACGGCGTAGTAAGAGAAAACTTGGCTAGCGAGGAGCAAAGAGATGAACAGCAGAATAGATTGTGTCAGTGAACTTCGGATGCGCATGGAACGTTCCTAGTGGTCCTAATCGCGAAATTTCAGCCTTCGAAGGAAAGGGTTTGAAGGCTGAAGTTGCTATAGCCAAGTGCTGGCTATGGAGTGAGGAGATTACACCTCTTTGCCGTCTGGGACGAAAACGTAACCTAAGCCCCACACGGTTTGAATGTAGCGTGGCTTGCTTGGATCGTCTTCTAACATGCGACGCAAACGTGAGATTTGCACATCAATAGAACGTTCCATCGCAGAATATTCTCGGCCACGTGCCATGTTCATCAATTTGTCTCGTGACATCGGCTCTCGCGCATTCGTCACGAGCGCTTTCAGGACAGCAAACTCTCCTGAGGTCAGTGGCATTGCCTCGTCACCGCGGAACATCTCGCGAGTGCCTAGATTGAGTCGGAACTCACCAAACTCCACTACTTTTTCTTCGGTGCTTGGCGCGCCCGGCAACTCTACGGTTTGACGGCGTAGTACGGCTTTAATGCGAGCGAGTAATTCACGTGGGTTAAATGGTTTTGGCAAATAATCATCCGCCCCCACTTCCAGACCCACAATGCGGTCCACTTCATCACCTTTCGCGGTGAGCATTAAGATTGGCAGCATGTTGTTCGCGTGGCGTAGACGACGACAAATCGACAAACCGTCTTCACCTGGTAACATTAGGTCCAGCACCATTAAGTGAAAGTTTTCGCGCGTTAGTAGGCGATCCATCTGTTCGCCATTGGCGACACTTCGGACCTGAAAACCTTGCTCAGAAAGGTAACGCTCCAATAGAGCACGTAAACGAGCATCGTCATCAACCACTAAAATTTTATGATTTTCTTGCATTGAAACATCCTTTCAGAAGCATCTATTGTCGAAAATGTATCACTGTTTTTCCTAACGTGCTCAAGCAAATTGTTACTCTTTTTATCTTAAGCGCTTTATTTTCTCTCTAGCAGGTATTTTCAGCACCTACTATTGGCCATAATTCCATTCCAGTTCACGTTTGGCCTCAAGTAACTCTTGTTGTGCTTCTGCCAATTTGTGACGTTTTTTCTCGATTTTGTCTGCTTTCCCTGAACGCTGCGCTTCCGCTAATTCTTGCTCACGCTCCTCAACGTCTCGCGCCTTTTCGTCCACTTCCGCTTGCAGTTCTTGACGCAGTTCACCTTCCGAACATTCATTCTGGATAGCGGTAAGTGCCTGTTCTAAGCCTTTAATTCGATGTTCATTACCTTGTGCTTTCGCATACTCAAGCTGCTGTTCTACCGCTAACTCTTTGGCGTCACAGCCTTTCACTTCATCTTGAGCAAAAACTGAGAGTGAGAATCCTATTGTTAGTGCAGCGCTACACATGACTGCTTTGTTCATTTTACTTCTCCGAGAAAGGCACCATGCCTTTGTATTCAATAAGCTGACGTTGAGACTCAAGTCACTTCCAGTGAACTTCAAGAGACTTGAATCGGTGATAAAGCCTCAGTCTTCCAAGGCTGGTTTGTTGTATTCAATCGAGTTAATGAACCACTCTTTTTCACCTTCTGGGGTTCGCACCGTGAATTCTTCATCCACTTGCTTTTTCAACATCGCTCGCGCCATAGGTGAATCGATAGAGATGTAGTCTTTCGCATCTCCATAAATCTCTTCAGGCCCAACTATGCGGAACTTCTTCACCTCTCCTGCCTCATTTTCTATTTCAACCCAAGCACCAAAAAAGACTTTGCCTTCTTGCTGCGGAGAATAGTCAACGATCGTGACTTCAGGCAGAAACTTGCGAAGAAATCGAACACGACGGTCGATCTGACGAAGCAGACGTTTATTGAAGGTGTAATCCGCATTTTCTGAGCGATCGCCCAGGCTCGCCGCCCAAGTGACAATTTTGGTGATTTCAGGACGCTTTTCATTCCAAAGGTAATCATGCTCTTGTTTGAGTTTGTTATAACCTTCACGGGTAATCAGCTTAGTTTTCAAGTTAACTCCTATCTCAACTAAAAATGCCGCTCTTGAGCAGCATTAAGGAGATGATATACTCAAAGCACTGGCTTCGTTCGGGCTTTGGGTATCAAGATAATAAGGCGGCCAGAGTGCTACTTTTCGTAATCTGGTTTTTGCGTCACGATGTAATTCGTATCACTCGAAACAACCGCGCCATGTTTTAGGAAGTTTTTACCTAAAATCATGCTGTAATGGAAGCGACCTCGGTCTTGCAAATTGACTCGGATCTTCTTCTCTAACTCGCCAAGCTTAACGTGCATTTCTACTACAGGCCGTTCATTGGCCTTTTCTCCTTTTTTGGCCGTTATACGCATGACATCCACCACCTCACGGGTAAACGCCTTGGTCATGCCTAGATCGTTTTCATAAGTAAAACTCACCATATCTTTACCGTCTTTTTGAAAGCGCTTGATGTCCTTGGCATTAATCGAGCTCACGTCAGCACCAGTGTCCAATTTGACAGGGAAAGACATCCCTTCCACTTCAGCCACTTCGATATGACCGGCTTTGAAAAGTGGCCTTGCATCTAGTAAATGGTCGGCGCGAGTATTCAGCAGCACACCGCCTTTGGCGATATCATGACCAAAGACGAAAAATGGTTGCGTCTCGTCTTCATCTAGCACATCGAGTGCAAATTCCATTGATGTCTCTTTACTACCGAAAAGGAAATCGCCATCAACAACGGGACGCACAGTGCTACCCACTTTGAGCTTTTTCACCACGGGCTTGGTAATTTTTTCTTCTTTACCCTCATCGTTCATTAAATAAAACGTGACGGATTCATCCTTACCTTTTTCTGTTACTTCAAAGCCATTTACACGCAGTAATGGCGTTTTCACCGTAAACGTGGGGTAAGCAGGAACGGTATAACCATCAATGGTGACTTGTTCTTCCGGTGAAATCACGAGGGGCTTTGACTTGAGTGCGCTCTTGAACGTTTTTTCAACACCGCCCAATAGGTTTTCTCTGTCGGTATCAATCACAAAGTGTTGGCTCGCGACATCCTGACCCAAGCGAATTTGTGAACTGAACTTACTGCGGTCACGCAAATAGACTAACCAACGTTGAGTTTCGTTTTCGTCGATTTTCACTGGTAAGTAGACCAACGGACGCTCGCTCTTGGTGGTTTTCAGCATGCGTACCAAAGGTAACGTCATTGGGTGGCGCTTGCCGTTTTCACCTTCTAGCGTGAAAGAAACTTCATTGTTCTTTTTATCAACCTTGATATCCAGTGCGTGAACGTTGGTGTAGCGGCTGGTGGTTGAGATGCTGATCTTGTATGGCACACCCTCGACTTCAACCGTCTCTTTTTTGCCGATCATTTTTGCGCTTGGTTGCTCTTGAAGATAGTCGTAGCCAGCGAATACCCACGCATTGTTATCGAGATAGGTTTTACCAATCAAGATAGGAGAAGAGAATTGCGTGCGCTTGGTCAGGTTCACTTCTGTATCAACGGTGTGGCCTGCAATCGTCATCGGCATTTTTATCGTCGGGCGTAAAATAGGCTTTTTGCTTGTTCGACTACGAATAGCGCTCACTCGTTCCAGATCATCGGTAATCTGTATTTCTTTTCCTGTGTAAGGATGAGGAACCGTAAAGCTCACCTTCACTTGATATGGTTTAAAAGTATCGGCATCCCACTTCGCCTTCGTCCCACCTAAATCATCGACAATCGCCCACAACAACTCGTTGTCTTTCAAGTTCTGGTAGTCAGGATGAGAGCTACTGACATGGATGTTCTCTGCATGCATAGACGTGGTGTCAGCACCAGTATCAATCTTGCCAATAAATGGTACCGCTTTTAGCTCTGGAATATCACTGTAGTAAACGCTCTCCACTCGTCCAAGCACCAACTTGTCATCAAGCTGATATACAGGGTCTTGTGTGGTTGCTGATATGGATTGTGCCCAACTAAGCGGGACGACAAGTAAGGCACTCGTAAGCGCTAACGCCAAAGACATTTTTTTCATCATGATTATCCGTATAAGCCGAGGTACATTTAGTTATATCAATAACCGTGGATATAGGTTAGTCGATAGTTGCGGATATAAGTTCTCAATTTAATTACAGTTTTGACACAAATCTGACTGATGTCCACCAGCGCCCGGTAAATTTTTGTCTCGTTAATTTAAAACATTGCAAATTCTTCGAACGACCCCAATGTTCTATACAACCCAAACCGAATTGAAAGAGAAAACACGGATGAGCCAAGCTATCTGTCGTATGATTGCTCAAGAACTGAATGTTCGCCCAGAGCAAGTCAACGCCGCTGTCACCCTAATTGATGACGGTAACACCGTCCCTTTTATTGCACGTTACCGCAAAGAGGTGACGGGTGGCCTTGATGATACCCAACTGCGTACTCTGGACAGCCGTCTGTCTTACCTTCGTGAAATGGATGACCGCCGTCAAACCATTCTCAAATCGATCCAAGAGCAAGGCAAACTGACGCCTGAGCTTGAGCAAGAAATTATTCAAGCCGATAGCAAGACTCGTCTTGAAGACCTTTACTTACCTTACAAACCTAAACGCCGCACTAAAGGCCAAATCGCCATTGAAGCTGGCTTAGAGCCTCTCGCGGATACACTTTGGAACCAGCCACAAACAGAACCAGAAAGCGAAGCGACGAAATATCTTGATGCGGACAAAGGCATCGCGGATACCAAAGCGGCACTGGATGGCGCTCGCGCAATCATCATGGAGCGCATTGCTGAAGACGCAAACTTACTGGAAAAAATCCGTAACCACTTAAATCGTAATGCGGAACTTGTCTCACGCGTCGTTGAAGGAAAAGAGCAAGAAGGTGAGAAGTTCAAAGATTACTTCAATCACAACGAACCGCTGAGCAAAGTCCCTTCTCACCGTGCACTTGCGATGTTGCGCGGCCGCAATGAAGGCTTCCTGACTTTAGCCATGAACGCTGACCCAGAGCAGGAAGAAGGTGTTCGCCAATCTTACTGTGAAACCATCATTGCCGACCATTATGGCGTGACGTTAAGTAGCGCACCAGCAGATGCATGGCGTAAACAAGTGATCAGCTGGGCATGGCGCATCAAAGTATCGATGCACATGGAAACCGAGCTAATGGGCGCAATGAAAGAGCGTGCTGAAATTGAAGCGATTGAAGTATTTGCGACCAACCTAAAAGATTTGTTGATGGCGGCGCCGGCAGGCCCTCGTGCAACACTTGGTCTCGATCCTGGTCTGCGTACCGGTTCAAAAATCGCGGTTGTCGATTCAACGGGTAAAGTTCTGGCTACAGAAACCATCTACCCTCACCCTCCGCAAAAACAATACGACAAATCAGCGCAAATCGTTGACCAGTTAGTGCGTAAGTACAACGTGGATTTAATTGCGATTGGTAACGGCACGGCTTCTCGTGAAACCGATAGCTTTGTCGCAGACGTAATCAAACGCGGTAACCTAAAAGTTCAGAAAATCATCGTCAGCGAAGCAGGCGCATCGGTGTACTCGGCCTCTGAACTCGCAGCGAAAGAGTTCCCGAATATGGATGTATCACTGCGTGGTGCAGTGTCGATTGCGCGTCGTTTGCAAGATCCATTGGCTGAGCTCGTGAAAATCGATCCGAAATCGATCGGTGTGGGTCAATACCAGCACGATGTAAGCCAATCTATGTTGGCAAAACGCCTAGATGCGATTGTGGAAGACTGTGTAAACGCGGTTGGCGTTGATGTGAACACGGCTTCTGCCGCACTATTAACGCGCGTAGCAGGCTTATCAAGCACCATCGCGCAGAACATTGTCGACTTCCGCGACGAAAATGGCCGCTTCGAAGCACGTACGACGTTAAAGAAAGTACCTCGCTTGGGTCCTAAAGCGTTCGAACAGTGTGCGGGCTTCCTACGTATTATGGACGGCAAGAACCCACTTGATGCTTCAGCAGTCCACCCGGAAGCGTACCCAGTAGTCAAAGCAATTGCAGAGAAAAACAGCAAAGACATCAAGGCACTGATTGGTGACTCAGCATTCCTCAAAGGCTTACACGCTGTGGACTATACCGATGAACACTTTGGTGTCCCAACGGTTACCGATATCATCAAAGAACTGGATAAACCGGGTCGTGACCCACGTCCTGAATTCAAGACCGCTACGTTTGCAGAAGGCGTAAACTCAGTTTCTGATCTAGAACCGGGCATGATCCTAGAAGGCGTGGTGTCTAACGTAGCCAACTTTGGTGCCTTCGTCGATATCGGTGTTCACCAAGATGGTCTGGTCCACATTTCTGCGCTGACTGACCGCTATGTTTCTGATCCACGTGAAGTCGTGAAAGCAGGTGACATCGTCAAGGTAAAAGTGATGGAAGTGGACGTACAGCGTAAGCGTATTGGTCTATCGATGCGTTTGAACGACGAGCCGGGTCAAGATAACCGTAGCCAACGCTCATCAGCAGCGCCACGTCGTAATGACCAAGCGCAACGTCGTCAGCCTCGCCGCGATGAGTCTTCATCGAACAGTGCAATGGGCGGTGCTTTTGCGGCAGCGTTTGCTAAAGCGAAAAAGTAACCTTACCTAGGTTTCACTGCTAAAAAGAAAACGCTCCAATCAGTTCAATCTGCTTGGAGCGTTTTTGTTTGAGTAGGATATTGAGTCGTCATAATACTGCTATCACTTCTGACGGGGTATGGGGAGCGACTGCATGACCATAATGAAACTTGATCACCTTCCTGCGCTTTTCCATTAATCCTTCATTGATCGCAGCATCCAAAATGCGCTTTGGTAAGCGAAAACGAATTGCGTAGCCCTTACCTTGGTCTTCACTGTACGACTTGAGCGCAAGCAAACTAAAAAGCCGTTCTAGTGTATCTTCCGGCTCTTCTTGATAACGCGTGTCGACTTCTGTTTCCATGTCATAATCAGGATGCTCTGAAGGATCCCAAGAAGACTGACGTCGGCGCTTGTCATCGCCTTTTACTTTTCGCTCTGCATTGGTTTTGGCCAATGCGACCGTTGGCGTCACAGGCTCTCGGACTTTATTGTCGCGAGCTGCTTGTTCCGTCTGCACATTCACGGATGGGGCGATCAGTGGCACACTTACGTTGGTCGGTGACACAATCATTGCGAACCCTCCTCAGAGTCGCCCAACTCGTCAATATGGCTTAGCTTTATTGGCTAATAAAACCTCACCAACCTTTATATCGACCACTTTTTAAACAGCTTGAGCTTTTTCCGCTTGTATTTGACTAATCGTGAGCAAACTCTCGAATTTGGGCACAAAACTCGTCATGTTCGGTCATAAAGGGCGCATGAGAGGACTGATTGAAAACAAACTGCTGAGTATGAGGTAACTGTTCACTTAAATCATTCGCCACTTTAATCGGCACCAATCCATCCAAACGACCATAAAGACGCAGCATTGGTACAGAAAGAGACGTCAATGCATCGCGCAGATCCACATCAGCAAGGATGTTTAGCCCAACCAACAGCGACTCAGGGTTTGGCTGAGGGCGCGACAGTACCGCTTGCTTGAGTTGTTTCACATCTTTGCGTGCAGATGGACTGCCCATCGCTTGCAACGCCATAAAGCGCTCAATGGTCAGTGAAAAATCTTCTAACAACTGAGAGGTGAACGCGCTCAGTACATTCGGTTGAATACCGCGCCAAGGCTTCTCTGCGGCAAATTTTGGTGAACTGGCTACGGTGATCAACTTAGTCACACGCTCGGGCATGTTTAATGCGACATGCGTCGCCACTAAGCCTCCGAGGGACCAGCCAAGCCAAATCGCTTTCTTTGGCGCACTTTGCGCGACCAAGTTAGCAATATGGTCTAAATCTTCACCATGATGCTCGGCACTGTGTCCATAGCCCGGAAGGTCAACAACATGAACACGGAAATCGGTTTGAAGTGATTCGACGGTTTGCTGCCAAACCGCGCCATTCATACCCCAACCATGTAACAACACCAGATCAGGTCCTTCACCAAACGACTGCCAATGTAATTTCGTGCTCATGCTCTCAATCTCTCCCACTTATTTTATTCCCTACGCCATCAGCCAAGCGTTAGGCTGAGTAAAATATCACCATGAATAAGCGCTATGTTATCTCATCACTGGCAAAACATCATGCATCGCGTGTTGAGCAGTCAATGCGGTCTGTGTCGGTTCCCTATTCAAACACCAAACCAAACGCATGCTCTGCGTTGGTGTGAGCACTGTTTACAGCACCTAACTCCAATCAAGCGATGCCAACGTTGCGGTTTAACGTTACAGAAAGAGGAGATGAGTACGGATAGTATTTGTGGTGAATGCCTTTCAGAACCACCGCCATGGCAAAGACTATATACGTTAGGCGATTACGACTTTCCCCTTTCACGGGAAGTACAACGCTTAAAAGATCATGGAGAGTCTTGGCATGTAAAAGCACTAACCCAGCAACTGGCGCAGCGCATTACAACATCAGCCCCAATCATTACCAGTGTGCCACTGCACTGGCAGCGCTACCTACGCCGGGGGTTTAATCAAAGTGATGTTTTAGCCCGACATTTAGCCCAGCAATTGCAGACCAATTTTGATGCGAAGGTCTTTCGCCGGGTCAGACTCGCCCAATCACAGCGTGGTAATACCAAAGCAAGCCGTGAGCAAAACTTAAAAGGCGCGTTTGTTCTCAATAAGCGACCGCCATCTTCCCACGTTGCCATCGTCGATGATGTGGTCACCACAGGCAGTACCGTCCGACAATTATGTCATTTACTACTTGAAGTTGGCGTAGAAAGCATCGATATTTACTGCATCTGCAGAACACCTGCTCCTCGTTCTCTCTAGATCGCTTCGCCATGCCTTAGCATCAAAAAGACTAGACCCATACGTCAACAAGAGTAGAATAGCAGCAGTAACCTACAAATTTACTCGGGTATTCGTCGTGTCAAATATTACTATTACAGAAACTGCGCAAACGCATTTCGCTAACCTTTTAGGTCAACAGCCTGAAGGGACTAACATTCGTATTTTCGTTGTGAACCCAGGTACACAAAACGCTGAGTGTGGCGTGTCTTACTGCCCACCAGAAGCAGTAGAAGCGACCGACACTGAAATCCCTTACAGCGGTTTTTCAGCTTACGTGGATGAGCTAAGTCTGCCATTCCTTGAAGACGCTGAAATCGATTTTGTTACCGATAAAATGGGCTCTCAGCTAACGCTAAAAGCTCCGAACGCTAAAATGCGTAAAGTTGCGGACGACGCGCCACTGGTTGAGCGCGTTGAATACGTTATCCAAACTCAAGTCAACCCACAGCTTGCTGGCCACGGTGGTCACGTAAACTTGGTTGAGATCACTGAAGACGGCATTGCTATTGTTGCATTTGGTGGCGGCTGTAATGGCTGTTCTATGGTTGACGTAACACTAAAAGAAGGCATCGAGAAAGAACTGCTAAACCAATTCGTTGGTGAACTCACCGCTGTTCGTGATGCAACAGAACATGACCGTGGTGATCACTCTTACTACTAAGAGTAAATACGGTCAGAAAATGGGAGGCTTCGGTCTCCCATTTTTGTATCGATACTGAGGTAACCTTGAGATGCTTAGTTCTGCCCGTAAAATCCGCTAGAAACTCAGGCGGAGTTCTCATATATTAAGAATCTTACGCATCTCGTAAACGCCAACGACACCAAGGAGCCAGCGCCATGTCGAAACGGACCCCACCAGAGATACTCTCATGCCAAACGGTCGCAAAATCCAAACTGTTTGCCGTGGAAGCGCTCGACCTTCGTTTTTCCAATGGTGAACACCGTACTTATGAACGCATGAAGCCAAGTGGGCGCGATGCGGTGATGGTGGTTCCTGTGACTGAGCAAGGCGATTTATTACTGGTACGTGAATACGCCGCTGGGACTGAACGCTACGAGTTGGGCTTCCCGAAGGGGTTGATTGATCCAGGTGAAACCCCACACCAAGCTGCGGATCGAGAATTAAAAGAAGAAATCGGCTTTGGCTGCAATCAGCTGACTCCGTTGAAACAAGTTATCCTCGCGCCGTCTTACTTTTCGAGCAAAATGACTCTATTTTTAGGACAGGCGCTTTATCCAGAGAAGCAAGAAGGCGATGAGCCTGAGCCACTGGAAATTGTGCGTTGGCCACTTGCGCAAGCCGAAGAGTTATTAACTCACATGGATTTCTGTGAAGCACGAAGCATCACCGCGCTAATGTTGGCACTGAAACACTTACCAAACACCACTCACAAACATAACCAATAACGGTCATGAGAACCGAATAATACTGTGAGTAAGGACTATCACTTATGCCAATGACAAAAGATCTATCTCACCTGCTTCCTCAAGTCATCGAAATTGCCCGTAGTGCCGGGCAAATGATCCTCGAAATATATGAAAAAAAACAGTACGAGGCCTACACAAAAAGTGACGAGACTCCGGTAACGAGCGCAGATATCGCGGCTCACAAGCTCATCACAGAACGCTTGAGTGAACTCACACCCGACATTCCTGTATTGTCAGAAGAAGACGCAGACATCAGCCTCCAGCAACGAGCTCAGTGGGAACGGTATTGGTTAGTCGACCCTCTCGATGGTACTCAAGAATTCATCGCTCGCAGCGGCGACTTTGCGACTATTATTGCACTGGTCGACAACAACAAACCAACCATGGGGGTCGTTTATGGCCCTGTCTCTGGCGTGACTTATTACGCTTATAGTGGCAAAGGTGCTTGGAAAATTCCCGACATGTCGGACAGCGTAAAAATCCATACGCACAAACACGAGCAGCCAGGGCAAAGCATCGCGATTGCTATTAGCCGCCGTCAAGACATCAATCGCATCACTAGCCGCATGAGCAGTGCTTGGAATTACGATTTAATTCCGCTCGGCTCTGCGGCATTAAAAGCGTGTCTTGTTGCAGAAGGCGCTGTGGATTGCTATCTCAGACTAGGCCCAACAGGTGAGTGGGACACCGCCGCGACACAGTGCATTGTTGAAGAAGCGGGCGGTCGCATTCTCAGCACGCAATTGGAGCCGCTGTCATATAACGAGCGGGAAACGCTAGAGAACCCAAACTTTATTGTGCTTGGTGACGCGGATTTACCTTGGAATGAGATTTTACAACGCAAAGATTAAGCGCTCTATCCGTAAAGTTAGCGCCTAAGTACTAGCAATTGAAAGGCCACGGATATGTTCGTGGCCTTTTCTTTTTTTACCTGTTTGTACAGCGTTAGGAGCATTTGGCCTACTATGTTCCAATCGCTTAAAGTGCTGAACACAAGAAAACAAACCCCTTAGAATCATAACCTTATAATTAAATCTCATTATCACCACGATCTTTGTACAGCGAATAGAGGGTTTCGCCTACTATGATCCAAAAGCAAAAAGAGCTGCACAATCGCAGCTCTTTGAGAGTTTTGGTTTTTGTCATGATAGGTTAGAAGCGACCTTGGTAATTAAACTCGTATTGACCTTGAGGGTTCGGCTTGCCCAACCATTTCAGTTGCTCACTCATGCTGGATGGGAACTCAGCTCCTGGCTTAAACCAAGCTTTGGTTGAGTATCGCTGATTAGGCATCAGCTCTGCCGAAAACGCCGCTGAGACTTGTTTGCTGCTTTGCTCACCAGTCGCTGTCAACACACTGTCCTGACAGTTTAGATCGGCAATCACAGGACCGAGTTCAAGGCTACCAACAGGGCTTTGAATACCACTGGCATTCCATACCAAAGTGCCTTCACCATTCTTACACCAAGGCGCGGCATAAGTCGCATGACGAATATTTAACTCAAGTTGCCCATCAACGCCGACGGGCACAGGGAGACGTGCTTGCTCAACAACTTTTACTGCTGGGATCGAGGCAACTAAGTTTTTGGCATAAGGGCCATTACTCAAGCTATAGCCAACAAAACCGCGACCACGAACGTCCATTTCACTACCACGACCAAAGCGTACGGCAAACTCAGCTTTACCAGTTAGTAGACTCGACCATTGGAAATCCCAATTAACTTCTCCAAGGTTCTGGCGCTGCCAACGAACACTAGAAGCTTGACCTTGCCATACAGAGCCATTGGCTCCCTGAATGTCTAGTCCTCTCACGGTTGGTGCTTGCTGTAACACCCAAGAAACGGGTAATCCCATTAAAAGACTGACTGAAAAAAAGACGATAAAGATAACAACGTAAAGTACTGCTCGCTTCACCTTAACCTCGCTTAAACTGAAGGCGGTTCACATCAATCATGCCCGCTTGATCCGTTCGGTCGATATCTAAAAATTCGACTTCAATACCCTGTTGCTCTTTCAAGTAACGTAACCAATCCACCAGCTGATTAAACGCGAGTGGTTTGATCCACACCTGAACACTCTCATTGCGAGGTTGTACTCGAATCAACTCAACTTTATAACGACGGGCTGAAGAAGAAACCAGTTGATTCAACGGTTGGCTAGAGTAGCTCACACCGCTGCTTTTGCGCAGTGCAGTAATGCCATCCGCTTTATCTTGTACCCAAGCCAGCAACTGTTTTTCACTTTGAATACGTGATTGAGCTAGCTCCGCCCGTTGGCTCATTGGCTGTAGCAATCCCCAATAGATAATACCGATAACGGCAATAGCGCCACATCCCATGACCAAACGCTGCTCACGCTGTGAGATGCTGCTCCACCAAGCCTGAGCTTGAGAAATTAAGTTTTTCATCATCACCTCACAAACGCTTCAAAACAAAGCTGCCAACCACAACGTTATCGCTACGGTTCAGCTGTCCTTGCTCAACATTAAACTTCTCTGCCAATTTCACACGCGCCTGCTCAAAAGGTTGGAAGTCTGAACTGCGAGCTTGAATTCGCACTTCGCCACGTTGACCATCATATTTAAAGCTGGTGATTTCCAAATCGCTGACCTGACCAAGTGTCGCGGGCAGTGCCGCCAACCAAGACAACATCGCCTGCTGACCGCCACCACCAGATAAGCGGCGCTCTTCATCATCCATTTGTCGTTTGAGATAACTAACGGTAGGAATTCGCCGTTTATTCGGGAACACCTGGCGGAAAATACGCTCACTCTCCTTACGATACGCTTGTGCTTGTGCTTCGTACTTGTGGACGACGAGCAACTGCTGCGCAACCATGACGACGATAAGCACGCCCGCAGCAATGGTGGCTTTTTGCCAGAGCTTCCAGTATTTACCCCAAGAAGATTTAGGCTTGAAGATCCCGGTCAGCAAATTGACTTTGCTTTCTGTAACCCCCTTCGCCAGTAACCCCATGGTCATTTCTTCTGGCTGCGGCTCCCATACTTCAGGTAACGCAGATTCAGGGACTGAGCTATAGCAATCGAGCTTCCAACCTTCATGATTTTGTAGATAAGAAGAGAGGTAAAGGTCTAACCAAGAAGCATCGACAACCGCACCCTCTGTCGCTGAGTGACGAATCAACCATTGATCACCAAGCATCGCGGCACTGCTATGCTCTCCCTGAACAGGTAGCGCAAGCACATCTGGCAAGATGCGTTTGATGGTGATGCCTTGGCTTGAAAAACGCTGCAATACGGTCTGAATCCAAGCGCGTTCAACAGCGCACACTTGCGCTTTATCCGCTTGTTTACCTAACACGGTAAAGTGAAGGCCATCAACGTCCTGCGCGACTTCATCTTCCACGAGGTACGGTAACATCGCGTCGAACTGACGTGTTGCGCCTGGCGGTATATCCACTTGCGTCAAGACCACATCATTACTCGCCAATAGCGCCACAACTTGGCGCTGACCTGCATAAGAGATCAACTCATCTAAGTGTTCCCATCCGGCGATTTCACCGCTGGCAATCACTTCCTGTTGATCTGTCGACCACACCACCCAAGGAATGGTACTTTGTTGTTCGCTACTCAGCCGAACGGTCAGAAACTCGCTCACTGATCCCTCCAAAACGACGGCGAACTACGGTCACCGTCTCTCTATTTGTACTTTGCAAAAGGCTTCGGATACGTACACGTGATTCATCCACCAACACTTGTGCATCCAATTCAAAAAAGGCGCTATCCACACCCAAATAGCCTTTGGCGTTTTTCTTTACATCTTCGCTCAAGCCAGCCATTTCTGACTCTGCTAAAAATTCATCAATGCTATCCCACCCATCAAATGGGCGTTTTTCAATCAGCTGAATCGCATCACTACTGCTTAAGTTTGGTGAGAACATTGCCACCAAAATCGGAGCTTGCTCGACTTCAATCGTATTTACGTTTAAACGCCAATCATCACTAGGCAATGCGCAGATTAGCGGTTCCAATTTTTGGAAAATCTCACCACTCACCTGATAAACCGCTCGTAACTCGGTGGCATCTGCCATCCAGCCATTTGACGCTAAATACGCGGGTTTCATCGCTTCATATGTGCTGTCTTCGACCCCGGTAGTGGAGCGCACGGTGTCATCAGCATCAATGTATTCCCAGGTAGAGTCTGCAATGATTTCTGCCTGATACGATTCAACATCCGATTCTTCCAATAAACGCTGCAGCACATTGACTAAATACGGTCTTGCGATTTGCTGTCCTGTCGGTTGCACACGGCTCAATACATTGAGGTTAAAGCACGCTTGTTTGTCTCTAATTCGTCCCGCCGCTTGACCATAATCTAGCGGATAGACTTGTTCTTTTATTGCCCACGGCTGACTCATATTGATCGTATCGGTGTCTTTGTAGCTTTGCTCGATACCGACTTTTGCCAACGCCTCTACCCCAAGGCTATACCAATACGCTTGCTGGTAGTTAACTTGATTGGCGCCCCGCTGAAACTGCAAAAACAAACGCTCCGACATACTGGCGGCAACTGTCGCCATAATCGCTAGTAACATCAGCACAATAATCAAAGCGACACCGCGCTGACGATTAACCATTATTGCTGCCTCCTGAACTTCCTTCTTTCTGACTCAATGTGCCATCAGGAGTCAGATAAGTGCGGGCAATCTCTCCATAGTCTTTGAGAGTAAGGATCACAGAAACCGCTTTCGGTAGCGACTTTTCATCATTCCACTCTTTTTTCCATTGTTTACCATCGTAAAAACGCATATCAAACGATTCGACCTGCGTCAGCAATGGGGTAACGATGCCTTGTTGACCCACTGGCGTGTCAGGGTAGCGCCACCATACTCGTTGTAATGTTTCTTCTTTTAAACGATAGCCAACCTTGGTGACCTCCCCTCGGGGAAACTGCTGTTGAGGGTTGTGCCATCCTAAACGAGCAAACATTAGCCCTTTAGTGTCGGAGTCGAGCAAGTAATCTGACCAAAAAATCAGTTGGCTCGCGGGCTCTTCACCATTTGTCCGCGTTTGGCGCATCGCCATTTGACGAAAGTCATTATCCATCATCACCATGGCGCGCTGAATTTCATTTAAGCGCTGAGTTCGCTCTTGTGATAGCGCATTGCTGCGCTGCACTTGCGATACCACTTGATACGCGGCGACACTTAAACTGGCAAAGATGGCAATCGAGACCAACACTTCAATAAGTGTAAAACCTTTTGCCAGTTGGCGCTTACTTGCGCGTGGATTCTTATTGCGCCACATAACTTCGTACCGTCACGACTGGGCTCGCGTTTTTCTCTACCGCGACACTCACATCAAATGCTTTCAGCAATGGCTGCGTGGTGGCAACAGGCGTGATTTTCCAGTACCAAGTGCGCCCAGCCAGCTCTTCTGTGCCGTTCTTTACTTTAAGTTCACTGGTACTCAACATCACGTTGGCCATCTGATTATCCACAACCATGGCTGCAAACATTTTTTCTTCTAAATAACTGATCGTATTAATATGCTGGCTCACCGAGCGAATGACGCTGATGGCAGCGGTGGCGAAAATAGCCAGTGCGACCAATACTTCCAGTAGTGTCATGCCTCTCGTCCGGCGATGACTCCAATGTGGGCGAGCTTGCTTAGAATTGCGCATTCTCATCCTCTTTCACTTCTTCGCCCGGCGCTAGTAACAAGATTTGTCCACTTTCTTTGCCGATGACTCGCCACCCGTCATTAAAGGCGTCACCATTTTGCGGAAAAAAAGACAGAGTAAATGGCGTAACTTCTGCACTGGAGAAGATAAACACTTGCGGTGGCTTAACTTTCTTTTCGTCGTCTTCTTCTTCAGCAAACATGTCTTCATCAAAAAGAGAGCCCGGTTTGAATAGGCGATCATCATTATCCCAAGCACCGCCACCTAGCTCGAGCAGTAGCGTAATGTCATCTTCCAACTTGGTTTTGCTCGGAATCTGCTTTAACTCCAGAGGCTGCCAACCTTCCGTGGTCAAACTCAGTAGAGCGTACGTTGATTTAGCGTCATCCACTCGAACGCCAAAGTCTTTACCGCTTAGTACGGCCTCTTCGTTAAGTAGCTGTAAACGCTGAAAAAAGCTTTGAGCATACTGTTTGGAAAGATCTTTTTGGCTGGTCGGTAATGTCGTGATCACGGCCACTGCCGTGAGGGATAGCAAAACCAGCACCAATAGAATTTCTATCAATGTAAAACCGTTGTGTTTTCGCATTTGCTTCATTAGTGCTGGCTTAGGCTCTATTTATTGGAAATCTTGCATGTTCCAGTTGCCAATATCTGCAGCTGGACCTTCTCCACCCTCTTGGCCATCTGCGCCTAGAGTGAAGATGTCAATCGTACCGTTATCGCCTGGGCTTAGGTACTGGTACTGGTTACCCCAAGGGTCATTAGGAAGACGTTTGATGTAACCGCCATCACGGTAGTTGCGAGGCTCTGGGTTAGAAGGCTTGCTAACTAATGCTTCCAGGCCTTGGTCTGTCGTTGGGTAAACGCTGTTATCCAACTTGTACATATCTAGGGCATTTTCCAGCGCTACGATGTCCGTAATCGCTTTTTGTTGGTCAGCCTTCTCTTTGTTACCCAATAGGTTTGGAACAACGAAACTTGCCAAAATACCAAGGATAACGACAACAACCATCACTTCTAAAAGTGTGAAACCGTGTTGTTTACTACGTTTAAATTTCATTTTTTTCTCCGAAAGTTAGATTCAAGCCATGCCGTAAGTAGACACGTCTTAATTCGAATTTATCCGCTCATCAAGTTATTCATTTCTAGCATTGGCATCAAGGTCGCCATCACAATGAACAACACTAATCCAGCCATTAAGGCAATTAATGCCGGAGTGAATACGCCTAACGCAATATTGACTGTAGATTCAAAGTTTTGATCTTGGTTATCGGCAGCACGCGTCAACATGCTCTCCAATTCACCACTTTGCTCACCACTGGCGATCATGTGTAGCATCATTGGTGGAAACAGACGAGTTTGATCTAACGCCTTACGCAGGCTGGCACCTTCTCGAACGTTATCTGCAGCAAGTAACACTTGCTGCTTCACATAGCGATTAGACATAACATCCACAGCAACGCGCATGCCTTCTAGAATTGGAATCGCACTGGAAGTACAAATCGAAAGTGTTCGTGCGAATCGTGCGGTATTCAAACCTCGAGAGATTTTGCCCAATAGCGGTAGACTCAAGATTTTTCTATCCCAAGCTAAGCGAAAGTCTGGTTTTTGCAACGCCAGTTTGAGCCCATAGAAAAACACCACCAGCACGACGAAGATGATAAGCCCCCAATCTTGCACAAACTCACTGGCTGCCAGTAAGAACTGTGTTGACTGAGGTAACTCTTGTCCCATCTGAATGATTGGCTCAATGATTTTGGGTACCACTGTCGCTAATAAGAAAGAAACAATAACAACCGCAAACACCACTAAAACCACCGGGTAAATCATGGCTTGAAGCAGTTTGGAACGCATCTTCTGACGGTTTTCGACGTAGTCCGCCAAACGCTCTAATACCGTATCAAGATGGCCTGACTTTTCACCCGCCGCAACCATGGAGCGATAGAGCTCATCAAACACGTGAGGGTAATCAGCAAAACTGTCGGCGAGCGGATAACCCTCGGTTACTTTCGAGCGAACCGCAGCCAGCATAGAACGAATTCTCGGCTTTTCAGCCTGCTCAGAGACCGCGCGCAAACATTCTTCCAGAGGCATACCTGATTGGACTAACGTGGACAATTGACGTGTGATTAGTGCCAGCTCAGATGTTGAGATGCCGCGCTTAAAGCTGACTGAGCCTGAAGACTTAGCCGATTTAGCTTTCGTCTCAACCACTTCAATCGGGATCATCCCTTGCTCTTTGAGTCGCTGGCGCACTTGTCGGGCGTTGTCCCCTTCTATCGTGCCTTTTTTATGCTTGCCTTTTGCATCTAGCGCTTTGTACTCAAATGCCGCCATTAGGTTTCCTTCGTCACTCGCATCACTTCTTCAAGTGACGTAATACCACGACGTACTTTGCTTAGACCATCACTGCGAATACTTGGCGTATGGGCGCGAACGGCTCTCTCAATTTCTTGCTCACCAGACTCTCGGTGAATCAATTCTTGCACTTGCTCATCGACCATAATGAGCTCGTGGATACCTGTTCGACCTCGGTAGCCTTTTTGGTTACACGCTTCGCAGCCCTTAGCACGGTGTAGCTCTAGTGGTTCATGTGCTTCCATACCAAACAGTTTCTTCTGTTCAGCATCGGCTTCATACGGTTCTTTGCAACTCGGGCAAAGCGTACGAACCAAGCGCTGTGCTAACACACCTAATAACGATGAAGAAATAAGGAATGGCTCAATGCCCATATCGCGTAGACGCGTGATCGCACCAACAGCGGTGTTGGTGTGAAGGGTCGACATTACTAAGTGACCCGTTAAGGACGCTTGCACTGCAATTTGTGCGGTTTCTAAGTCACGGATCTCACCGACCATCACCACGTCAGGGTCCTGACGCAGAATGGCACGCAAGCCACGCGCAAAAGTCATGTCGACCTTCGGATTCACCTGAGTCTGACCGATGCCATCAATGTCAAATTCGATCGGGTCTTCAACCGTTAAGATATTGCGTTCGTTACTGTTGATCTCTTGCAAGCCAGCGTACAAAGTCGTCGACTTACCAGAACCTGTCGGGCCGGTGACCAAGATGATACCGTGAGGACGCTGAATAAGATGACGGAAATTGTCGTGTACGGACGGCGTCATACCTAAGCTATGCAAATCGAGACGCGTCGCGTTTTTATCCAACAGACGCATAACTACTCGCTCGCCATGTGACGACGGCATTGTAGAAACACGCACATCAACCGCACGACCACCAATACGCAGTGAGATACGACCATCTTGAGGTACACGCTTTTCTGCAATATCCAGCTTCGCCATGACCTTCACTCGCGACACTAACAGTGGTGCAAGCTTACGACTTGGTGTGAGCACTTCACGCAATACGCCATCGACACGGAAACGAATCGAAAGGGTTTTCTCGAAAGTTTCGATATGAATATCCGACGCCCCTTCTTTAATTGCTTCACCCAACATCGCATTGATCAACTTAATGATTGGTGCATCGTCTTCTGACTCTAGCAAGTCTTCATCATGCGGCAGCTCTTCAGCCAATGAGAAAAAGTCGTCGCTATCGGCACCGATGTCTTCCATCAATTGACGCGCTTCAGACGAGTCACGCTGATAAGCTTCGGTTAACTTTTTATCGAAGGCTTCTTTATCGATAGGTTGCGGCACGAAGCTTTTCTTCAGCACACGACGGACTTCGACCAGAGCCGCTGGGTTGAGCGGCTCGACATAGTAAAGAATGGGCGGACGCTCAGGATGCTCTGTCTCCAGCACCAGTTTAAAGCGATTGGCAAAACTGAATGGCAGACGACGCATACTTGGCGCTGTGTCTAACATATCAACCATTAGTTGTTTTCCATTTGATCAATAAACGCTTGGATCTCGGTAGGGTGCTGACGCTCCTGGCCAAAGGCAGGCATGACAGGGATCTTCTCGTCAGCCATCAACTTCAATCCTTGATCCGCTTTGTAGAGCTGCTCTGCGCGAATAAAGTTGTATTTGCGCTGTGTAATGCCGTCTGCGGTCATACCATCACGAATAATCGTCGGCTTGATGAACACCATCAAGTTACGCTTTTCTGTTTGCGTACTGGTTGATTTGAACAGATGACCAAGCACTGGGATGTCACCCAGTAGCGGTACTTTTGACTCACTTTCGAGTGCACGTTCATCAACCAAGCCACCAAGAACCAGCATCTGACCATCTTGGATCATGACTGAGGTATTTAGCTGACGCTTAGCAAATCGAACGTCAACCGCACCGTTTGCACCCAACACATTGGACACTTCTTGCTCAATATTTAACTGAACAGAGTCACCTTCGTTAATTTGTGGCACAACCTTAAGCTTGATGCCCACTTCTTTACGATCAACCGTTTGGAATGGATTGTCGTTGTTTGAGCCAGCCGTAGAGCCTGTGATAACAGGCACTTCTTCACCAACAATAAATGATGCTTCACCATTATCCATTACGGTGATACTTGGAGAAGATAGAATGTTTGAGTTGGAGTCAGTCGCTACCGCACTGACTAAGGCAGTCCAGTCCCCCATCACGATGCTCATCGCAGCGCCGTTAACACCGCTCAGTGCTGATGCAAGAGTAGAATAGTCACCAGATTCAGTAACATCATATGGCGTTCGTTCGCCATTCGCATTTGTGTAGTATTCAGTTCGAGTTTGATCTTTTGCTTCTTCTAGACCAACCATTACCTGACCAATCGGTGCACCAGAGTTACCGTACTGAATCACCGCACCGGTTTCCAGTGAGCCCCACTGAACACCTAAGTTAATGCCGTCACCTTCTGACATTTCAACGATCAGCGCCTCAATCAAGACTTGAGCACGACGAATATCAAGCTGAGCAATAACATCTTGTAGAGCATTCATGATATCTGGTGGAGCCGTTAATACTAAGGCGTTGGTCGCTGCGTGCGCAGCAATCACCACTTCACCACGCTGGGCACCTGACGCTTTCTGGCCGACTTGCTTTTCAGCTTGTAGGTTATCGGAAACACCTTTTAGTACATCCACCAAATCTTCAGCTTTCGCGTTCTTCAGGTAAACCACGCGGTTGTTACCTTTGGTCGCCATTTCAACGTCAAGTTGACGAATCAATCGCTTCAGACGCGCACGTACTTTAGGATCGCCAGAAATCAAAATCGCGTTGGTGCGTTCATCGGCAACAATTTTAGGCTCAAGGAACTCTGGCGTGCTCTTCTGATTGGTGCTTTTATTCAGTGCTTCAACAATACGCACCATTTCGGCAGCAGAAGCATTGCGCAGTTCCACCAGCTCAATTTCTTTATCACCCGCTTGGTCAACACGCTTAATGATTTCCGCTAAGCGATTCACGACCGCCGCACGACCTGTGATCAAGATGATGTTCGCAGGATCGTAGTGAACTACGTTACCAGCACCAGCATTATCAATCAGTTGACGAAGTAGAGGAGACAACTCACGAACCGACACATTACGCACCGCAACAACTCGAGTGATAACGCTGTCGCCTTGCGCGCTGCCATCACCTAATACAGGGATTGCTGACGTTTTTGAGTCTTTCGCTTTGATAACCTTAAGTACACCGTTGTCCATTTCTACGACGGCGTAGCCGTATACTTCGAGTACGTTAAGGAAAAAGCTGTAGTATTGCTCTTCGTTAAGCACATCATAGCTGCGGACATCGATTTTACCGCGCACTGAAGGGTCAACAATGATGGTCTTTTCGAGATTACGACCCACTATGTTGATGAATTCTTGAATATCAGTGCCTTTAAAGCTGGCACTAAATTCGTTTGCTATTGCACCTGGGACGCAGAGTAAACTTCCTGCTAGTAGCCAAGCACTTTTGCTGAACCAATGTTTCACGTATGTCTCCCTGAACTTACGCCGGTTGCCTAAGTCTTACAATTGGATATAGATATCGTACTGTTGGCCGTCGCGCTCAACAGTTAAATTTAATTCTTGCGGATCGCTCATCACTTGCATCAGTTGTACTGAAGAAGATGGGTCACTTAAATCGATCCCATTAAGCTGCACCGCAATATCACCAGGTTCTAGACCCACATCATTAAACAGCGCGGCATCACGACCAGGTGACACTCGGTAACCAACAATGCCTCCGTCTCTTTTGACGGGTGAAATGGTGATGTATTTGAAAACGCTTTGTGGATCTTTCGCAATTTCCTCTCGGATTTGCTCTAATTTTTCTCCAACGTCAGATGCTGCTTCTGCTCGTTGAGATTGGGCTCTGGCTATCTGCGGCGATTCAGATAGCTTCTTATATTCTATACCCTGCATCATTAAGGTCTCGTCTCGACCTTGGTTATCAATGATGACGCGATCCACTAATACGGCTTTTAGTGTCGCACGCGTACCTTCAATTTCTTCACCTAAACCATACGTTGCTTGCTTACCGCGGTTGGCAATGACAGCAAGGCTGGTATTCGCATCACTGCTTGCAACCGCGCCAACCAGTGTAAGGTTAAGGCGCGTCTTAGGAGCGTCTTTAACAACAGGTTGTTCTACAACGGCAGGCTTTTGTTCAGTGAATTTACCGAATAGGTTGGCATTCTGAAGGGCATTAAAATCTATCGCGTCGCCTTTATTGCTCGCAACAACGCTGCTCGTCGATGGACGCCATTGCGGCACTTCCGACGATTGAGGTATGGCTAACCATACAATTTTGCCAAGTATCCATCCGGTTATCGCAATAAACAGACAGGTGAGCAACAAGCTAAGTTTGGCTTGAATTGTATAATTATTGGACTTGATCTGAGCCAGTAGCGGTCTGCTTGATAATCCTGCACTTAGCTCTAAACGTTTCACTGAATGGATTCCTTTATTCTAACGTTCGTCATTTAAGCTATAACAATAGCTATCGACTTTAAATTGCTAAATTTGCAATAAAATTATTACTCAACAAAGAGCAGTGAACTATATCACAAGTTGTCTTTCATACCTTTTTCTTATGCAGTTTTTGCCAACTCCCTTGAAAAAAATACGCCTTGACTCCATCTGTAGGTGAATAATCCATCACTCATTGCCATATTCGGGCAGTGATTAGATAGCGTAGTGTTCTATGAGTTCCCTAAATGAAGCCGTTAGGCTAGATAAATGGCTATGGGCCGCAAGATTTTATAAAACCCGCTCTATCGCTCGTAACATGGTCGATGGTGGTAAAGTCCACTATAATGGCCAACGAAGCAAACCGAGTAAAATCGTTGAAGTGGGCGCCGAAGTAAGACTTCGTCAAGGCAACGAAGAAAAAACGGTGATCATCGAAAAAATTTCTGATCAACGCCGAGGCGCTCCCATCGCACAGACCTTGTATCGCGAAACTAATGAAAGTATAGCGAAACGTGAGGAACACGCGACTCAACGTAAGCTTAATGCCCACAACCCAAGTCCAGAACGCCGCCCAGATAAAAAGCAGCGCAGAGACATCATTAAGTTCAAACACCAATAAAAGCCGGAATTACCAACGAGGAAAGCACTCCATGGCAAATAATGTTTTAAACCGCTACCTATTCGAAGATCTTTCAGTACGTGGCGAGTTGGTACAATTGGATGAAGCGTACCAACGTGTTATCTCCAGCAAGGAATATCCGGCAGCAATAGAGAAACTGCTGGGTGAGCTACTCGTTTCAACCACTCTTTTAACTGCCACTCTTAAGTTCGAAGGCTCAATCACCATTCAGCTACAAGGCGACGGCCCTGTATCTCTTGCCGTTATCAACGGTGACCACAAGCAACGCGTTCGTGGCGTGGCTCGCTGGGAAGGCGATATTGCCGATGATGCAAGCCTCCACGATCTCATGGGCAAAGGTTACCTCGTTATCACTATCGAACCGAAAAACGGTGAGCGTTACCAAGGTGTCGTTGGATTAGAAGGTGATACTCTAGCCGACGTACTAGAAGGCTACTTTGCAAACTCAGAGCAGCTAAAAACGCGCCTATGGATCCGCACGGGCGAGCATGAAGGTAAAGCCCACGCAGCAGGTATGTTGATTCAAGTAATCCCTGATGGCACTGGTTCACCAGATGATTTCGAGCATCTAGAGCAACTGACTGACACGGTAAAAGATGAAGAGCTATTTGGTCTAGAAGCTAACGAACTACTATACCGCCTATATAACCAAGACAAAGTGCGCCTTTACGAACCGCAACCTGTCGAATTCCATTGTGGCTGTTCTCGTGATCGTAGTGGTGCCGCTATCATCACCGTTGAGAAAGCTGAAATTTATGACATTTTGGCTGAAGTAGGATCCGTTTCTTTACATTGTGATTACTGTGGCACGACCTATACGTTCGACGAAGCGGAAGTCACCGAGCTGTATGCACAAGCTTCTGCGGACAAGAAAACCCTGCATTAATTTACATAGCTTATCAAGCACGTAATTTACCCTACAAAATGCCAGCTTAATGCTGGCATTTTTGTGATCAACCCCTCGTAATGCCTCGCTTCAAGCGTAATAAAACAACTGCTTAATTTTAAACAATTAATAATGATTTTGCCCTAGCGCAAAGGATTGCGTGCACGATAAACTATTCCCACCAATATGTGACGGGTTACCTAAAACCTTATTGAAATCATGGATAAATTTTGAGCTATCTCCCTGTTTTCTCCCCGCCCCGTTGCTAGCATGGTGAGCAGATTAAAATTAAAACATTCTTACAAAATCCCTACAAAAATCCTTATAAGGAGCACCTATGACCGTTATGGAACATACTAAGGCTGCAACACTTGATCTAACCAAGCACGGACTGCATAACGTTAAAGAGGTTATTCGCAACCCTAGCTACGAAATGTTGTTTGAGGAAGAAACGCGTGAAGACCTAACAGGTTATGAGCGTGGCGTGGTTACTGAACTAGGTGCGGTTGCCGTTGACACTGGCATCTTTACTGGTCGCTCACCAAAAGATAAATACATCGTCAAAGACGCTACGACAGAAGAGCATATGTGGTGGACGTCTGATCAAGTAAAAAATGACAACAAACCAATCACTCCAGAAGTGTGGGACGAGCTGAAAGAACTGGTCACAAACCAGCTTTCTAACAAACGCTTGTTTGTTGTTGACGGTTACTGTGGTGCAAACCCAGATACGCGTTTGAGCATTCGTGTTATCACGGAAGTCGCATGGCAAGCGCACTTCGTTAAAAACATGTTTATCCGCCCAACAGAAGAAGAATTGACAACATTTGAACCAGACTTCGTGGTAATGAATGGCGCAAAATGCACTAACCCAAAATGGGAAGAGCAAGGTCTGAACTCAGAAAACTTCACCGTATTTAACCTAACCGAGCGCATGCAACTTATCGGTGGTACTTGGTACGGCGGTGAGATGAAGAAAGGCATGTTCGCAATGATGAACTACTTCCTTCCTCTAAAAGACATCGCATCAATGCACTGTAGCGCTAACATGGGCAAAGACGGCGACGTAGCGGTATTCTTTGGTCTCTCTGGTACGGGTAAAACCACACTATCGACTGATCCTAAACGTGCGTTAATTGGTGATGATGAGCACGGTTGGGATGATGACGGCGTCTTCAACTTCGAAGGTGGTTGTTACGCGAAAACCATCAAGCTATCGAAAGAAGCGGAGCCAGACATCTACAACGCAATTCGCCGTGATGCACTGCTAGAAAACGTAACGGTACGTAGCGATGGTTCTATCGACTTTGATGATGGTTCGAAAACAGAAAACACTCGTGTTTCTTACCCTATCTACCATATCGATAACATCGTTAAGCCAGTATCAAAAGGCGGTCACGCGAATAAAGTGATCTTCCTATCGGCGGACGCATTTGGTGTGCTACCTCCAGTGTCTAAATTGACACCTGAGCAAACTAAGTACCACTTCCTATCTGGCTTTACTGCAAAATTGGCAGGAACAGAGCGTGGTATTACTGAGCCAACACCAACCTTCTCTGCATGTTTTGGCGCTGCGTTCCTAACGCTTCACCCAACTAAATACGCAGAAGTACTGGTTAAACGTATGGAAGCAGCAGGCGCTGAGGCTTACCTAGTGAACACAGGTTGGAACGGCACTGGCAAACGTATCTCGATTCAAGATACGCGCGGAATTATTGATGCGATTCTTGATGGTTCGATTGAAGATGCACCAACTAAGCACATTCCTATCTTCAATCTTGAAGTACCGACTTCACTACCAGGTGTGGATCCAAGCATTCTAGACCCTCGTGACACATACGTTGATCCACTTCAGTGGGAAAGCAAAGCGAAAGACTTGGCTGAACGCTTTATCAATAACTTTGATAAATACACGGACAATGCGGAAGGTAAATCTCTGGTTGCCGCTGGCCCTCAGATTGATTAAATCGAGTAACAACGACGTCGCGTAAACCACAGTGGTAAGTGGGCAGCCACTTATCACTTTTACGTAGACCAAGTTACAAAAAAACCGCTTCAAGCCCCTCTTTTGAGGGGCTTTTTATTGAATACCGCAGAATATTGATACAAGCTAAAGCCTATCTAGTTTTATTTAATAGCAAACGTAGGTTCTAGCAGGGATGAAAACAGCGCGTCGAGTTCTAATTCTGTTACTGGTTATCTTAGTTGCCATTCCGGCCACAATGATTGCGCTGTTAACAACATCTTACGCCGATGCAACTTGGCGTCTGCTATCAAACAGCCTCTCCCTGCCCTTTCAAGCAGAAAGCGTGCGTTACGATTTTCCCTACCACCTAACTTTACAGGGTGTGAACACAAACGTAGACGACGCTTCTTATATCGAGCAAGTCGATTTATGGATGAATCCCGATGTTTATCGCGATGGTAAATGGATCGTTGATAGCTTATTGATTGATGGACTTAATTTGCAGTATGGCGCGCCAAAGCTCCCGCCTTTAGATAACGTTTTGTTCCATCAAATCGCGCTCAAAAATATTGATTACGCCGACGAGCAGTTTTCTGGTAATGGCATTGACCTTCAAATTCAATCACCACAATGGAATGGCCAGTTAATACCATATGGCGAGGTTCAACTTGCAGCCGACCAGATCTATTGGAATGGCGAAGCCTTTAATCAGGTCTTGGTCGACATGGACTACAAACCGCAAGACAGTACGCTCTATGGCACTTCATTTAACTGGCGTAACAGTCAAATTTCAGGGCAAGGCGAGCAGTATCCACAAGGCTGGTCTTTAGTGAATGTGACCATCAATAAGTTGCAACTCAATCATATCCAGCTCCAATCACTGCTTGCTAAGCCTTGGCAAGCAATACCATTCAAGATTAATCACATTAATAGCTTAGACTTACTGAACGCCGATATTGAATGGGGCGATTGGCACTGGCAAAACTTAGAGCTCTCAGTAGAAAACGCCACACTGCCACTGTCTCCCTGGGAGACAAAGGCCCAAGTTTCATTGCAGGCGGATAGCGTCCGATTCCAACAGCAAACCGCAATAGAGCCGCGTTTAAGTGCTGTTATTGAGCCTGGAAAAATCCAGCTCAACGATCTCAGCTTAGATTGGCAGCAAGGTCGTGTGCAGGTCTCTGGGGTGTTCACTCCAACGCAATGGCAACTCGAAGAAGCCTCCATTCAAGGCCTCAAGTGGGCAATACAACCTGAAGATAACCAAAACTGGTGGCACGCCGCCATCAGTAAGTTAGATCATGTCACAATCCAACGACTCGACATCGAACGCAGCCAAATTATTCAGCTATCTCACGAACCTTATTGGCAGTTCTCCGGTTTAAACATCGAAGGGCAGCAGCTTGATCTTAAGCTGTTAGGTCAACGTTGGGGCCTCTGGCAAGGAGAACTGGAAGTCAGCGTTGTCAACGCCAGTTATAACCAAGTGCTCACGTCTCATGCTGCACTTGCCATGCAAAGTGAGAATGGCTTTTGGCAACTGACACGCCTTTTTGCACCACTCGAGCAAGGCTACGTAGAAGGCATCGGACAGATAGACCTAAGTACTCCGAGTCAGCCTTGGGCGCTCAACCTCAATGCTGATGGTATTCCCTTATCACTCTTCCACGATTATTTACCCGACACACTGGCTATTGATGGTTTTTCCGATCTCAGCCTCGATCTACAAGGGTTATCAGGTGATCGCAACATGCTGGCCTACAGCTTATCGGGTGAAGTGGAAGCCAACCTACGAGATACCCGTTTAAAGTCCCAAGCGAATCATTCTCTCAAAGCCATTACCTTAAGTCCGCTGCGTTTAACCGCACAACGAGGGGAAGTCGCCATAGAACCAGTCACCATTTCAGGGAAAGCTATGAGTGGTAGGGTTTGGGGCGAGTTTGATATGGCCAACAACCCGCTAAGTGGCATTGTTTATCAATGGAAAGAGTCGTGCGGGAGCGTTGAAGGCGATCTACTCAGTGGCGAAATCCATCATAATGAGTGTTTAAAAGCACCAGCTCCAAAAGAACCGGCTGATGTTGAAAGTACTCCACAAACAAGTGAATCAGCCATGGAGCTGCCAACTGCGATTGATAACATCAATGTGGAGATTCAAGAGGAAGAGCTTTCCGAAGAAATTGTCGAAGAAGACGAAGCATCTGTCACTGATCCCACCACAGAGGAACACATCCTCCCACCGACAGAGCAAGAAAGCGAAAAGAATAAGCGCCCTACAGATCAGTAAGGCGCCCTCTCAATTAACAACTGAGTAATTGCGAATAGTTCGGTATCAGCATATAGGTACCAACAAAATCTACGGCTGGCGTGTCGCCACTATAAATCACCACGTGAATGACGATGCGTGCTTTGCGCCCTGACTCCAGTCGATCTAGGTCACCACTGATCCCATCCAACGAAGTGCTCGCCACAGGGTTTTGCTCGACTGGTTGACGATAACGAATCGAACTGTCGGCCAACACAATATCACCATGCAGACCGCGCTCTTTAAGCAGCAGCCACGTCATACCCCACCCCGTCAAGGTGGCTAAAGTAAAAGCCGACCCCGCAAACATGGTGTTATGCGGATTAAGGTTCGGATTAAGTTGCGCGCAGCATTCAAACTGATAACCCGTGTACTGGTTAATTTTGATCCCCATTTTGTCGCTAATTGGGATCTGTTGCTCCCAGCGCTGCTGAAGTTCAGTGCACCATTCTGGGCGACGTAACACATTCGCCATCGGATCCAATGGTTTCACCATTTGTTGGTGACGCACAGGACCGCGCTCGTCGGTTAGTTCACCGCGACGCTCAAAGCCATTTTTCTCGTAAAAGGCGATGGCATCTTCACGGGCATTACACACCAAGCGCTTCGCCCCTTCTTGGCGTGCTAACGACTCTAGCGCGACCAGAACCAGCGAGCCCATCCCCTTACTGCGGCGATTATTTTTAACCGCCATATAGCGGATTTGGCCATCATTATCCGGCGTAATGTATAAACGACCGATCGCCATAGGACGCCCTCGACCATCAACAATCATACGGTGATGGCTCATTTCATCGTATTCATCGCGTTCAGAGCCAATTGGCATACGCCATGGCTCACGAAGCAGTTGCCAGCGAAACTGATAATACTTGTTTATCTGATTATCGGTTTTGGGAGTAATGAGTTTGAACATATCAATCCTTTGAAAGCACAACACTAATAAATGTCGGGAAAATCACTCCAAGCCAATTCCATGAGCTTGGAGTTAAAGCTTAGACCATGGCACTGGTGTTACCAGACTAGACCTGCAACCAAAACGTCACCGGACCGTCATTCACTAAGGACACTTTCATATCGGCAGCGAAGCGGCCACGCTGTGTGGGTAAAACTTGTTCACACAAATCAGAAAAGTAATCATACAAGCGCTCAGCATCAGCAGGATGCGCACCGCGAGAAAAGCCAGCACGAGTGCCTTTTTTTGTATCCGCAGGTAACGTAAATTGAGAAACCACCAGCACTTTGCCTTCTACCTGTTTGACGTTCAGGTTCATCTTACCTTCATCATCTTCGAACACGCGGTAGGTCGTAACACGCTCCATCAAGCGTTTTGCTTTGGCCTCATCGTCGTCTTTCTCTACTCCTAATAAGACCAGCAGACCACGATCAATTTCCCCTACGACTTCACCATCCACACGGACGGCAGCTTCACTGACTCGTTGAATTAGCGCTATCACTACTCTCGCTTCCTTCATCTGTTAA
The DNA here is from genome assembly GCF_032970445.1 of Vibrio sp. T13N. NCBI lineage: Bacteria > Pseudomonadati > Pseudomonadota > Gammaproteobacteria > Vibrionales > Vibrionaceae > Vibrio > Vibrio sp. T13N. The sequence continues at coordinate 97,266 of NZ_JAWJYE010000010.1, read as the reverse complement.
CTGAGATTCAGCGGTCGAGTGTATCATGTCTAAATCTTCACTCCAGTGCTCTCTCTCACCAAGCGCAGCTGTGACTTCCGCACCCAATAACACGATCATCCAGCATAAATACACCCAAACAAACAAGATAGGAATCGCGGCTAACGCGCCGTAAATGAGCTGATAAGACGGGAACTGCGTGATGTAGAGTGCAAAGCCCTTTTTACTTAATTCGAACAGTATCGCAGCGACTGCTGCCCCCATCGCGCCATGAGCCAGGTGCACTTTTTTATTCGGCACCAGAATATATAAGCCAAGGAAAGCGAAAAAAGACAACAACAGCGGTAACCAACGTAAAAACAGATTAAACGCACCAGATAATGTCTCGTTCTCTAAAATTTGCAGTGAGGTCACGTACGACGTCGCCGCAATACTCGCACCGACCATGATCGGCCCTAACGTGAGTACCATCCAATACATAGAGAATGAAAAGACTAAACGGCGCTTGTCTTTAACTCGCCAAATGTAGTTTAAGTTCTTATCAATGTTCGAAATCAGCATGACTGCAGCAATGAATAAAAACCCACCGCCAACCGCGCTCATTTTACCCGTATTCGCCACAAATTCCTGCAATGCCGTATGTACAGCTTCCCCAGATGCCGGAACAAAATTCTCAATAATGTAGCCTTGCAACACCTCACCGACGTTCGCAAAAACGGGAAATTTCGACAATATTGATAACAATACCGTCAGCATTGGCACGATGGATAACAAGGTAATGTAGGCAAGATAGCCCGCGTTCACATTGACGCGATCATGCGTTAATCGCTTAAGAAGATACTTAAAAAACGCGACGCAACTTGGCAGTAGATTGATTAATCTTGCCTTGTAACTCTCTGATAACTGGTTCATAGTTCATCCCATAATAAGGGTCTGTTGACCTTTTGAGCTGATTTTTGCAGCAGTTTGTGGGTTCTTTATACAAGGCAGAGGCTTTGAATTGTAGTTAACCTACCAGAGAAGCCGATAACGCAGTAGAAAGAAACCACAAGCGCTGCCCGAAGGGTTCGTCTAGAAGCGTTTTACTCTTTGTTGAGAGGCGTTTTGCTTAGAATGACTATGCTACAACCCTCTCGCCGCGATTAAAACGCTTTTATATCGAACAAAAAACAACCACAAAAGGTCGGCAGACCCTATTGTCGAGGACATAAGAATGCCTTATTTATTAGCAATTGTACTATCAATTTTCACTTTAACAGGGTGTCAATCTGCTTATTACTCAGCGATGGAGCAAGTTGGGTACCATAAACGAGATATTATGGTCGACCGCGTTGAAGATGCCAAAGAATCTCAACAAGATGCACAAGAAGAATTCACCAGTGCACTCGAAGCCTTATCTGCGATCACTAATTTTGATGGTGGTGAGCTAGAAAGTGTCTACAACAAAATCAATGACAAGTACGAAGACAGCGAAAAAGCGGCGCAAGACGTTCGTGACCGCATTGCTGCGATTGAAGACGTTTCCGGCGCACTGTTTAATGAATGGCAAGACGAACTAGAGCTGTACTCGAGCGCGAAATTGCGCCGCTCAAGCGAGCAAAAACTACGTGAAACCAAAGCCTCGTACAAAACCATGCTTAGCGCAATGAAGCGTGCAGAGAAAAAGATGACGCCGGTACTAAATACACTGCGCGACAACACGTTGTACTTGAAACACAACCTTAACGCCAGTGCGATTGGCTCTCTACAAGGTGAGTTCTCTAGCTTAGAGAAAGACATTCAGTTTGCCATCAAACAAATGAACGAAGCGATTGCAGAGTCTGATAAGTTCCTACAAAAGCTCAATCAAAAGTAAATGATTCAAACCTCCTCCTAGCGAGGAGGTTTTAGTCTGCGACCTCACCAACTAAACCGATGACTCTTCGAACAAAGCCTACTCGTTCTAGCACACTGCCCCATGGCACTTCTACCACTTCGTAACCCAACTCAGCATAGATATCCACTAAGGATTGATGAATCTCCAATGCTTCTTCAAAGCTGTGTGGACGCACTTCATCTTGCACGTAAATGGATGCTTCAGGTCGACAAGTAAACACCTGACTATGGTACCCAGCACTTTCGGTTAAGAAAGCTTGGTCAACCTTACAACCGCCCACTTGTAAGTAAGCAATGATGTCTGGGATGGCGCGATCAACAAACGCAACGTCATGACAACGCGCATCACTCTTTTGCTTGCTCATCAAGTCGAGACACAATTGAGCAAACTCAGGCAGGTTCGTCCACGGCAAGATACCGTCGTCTAACTGGCTTTGCTGTTCAATCAGCGTACGAGAGCTCTCTGCAAACGTCGCATACCCTTGCCGCTCTAATGCATTCAGTAGGGTGGTTTTCCCCGCACCAGGGCCACCAGTAATCACAATTGGCTTCATGCTGATATGTTCATTCTCTAGATACAAAAAACCCTGAGCATAACTCAGGGCTTCTTCTTAATTGAATCGCTTAACGAAAATTATTTCGCGCCACGAGAAGCACGTTTACGATCGCTTTCCGTTAGGAATTTCTTACGGATACGGATGCTTTCAGGTGTTACTTCTACTAGCTCATCGTCATCGATGAACTCAAGCGCTTGCTCTAGTGTCATGATGATTGGCGGAGTTAGAACCTGTGCGTCATCTGTACCAGATGCACGAACGTTGGTTAGCTGCTTACCTTTCAGTGCGTTTACTGTTAGGTCGTTGTCGCGGCTGTGAATACCGATAACCATGCCTTCGTAAACTTCCACACCGTGACCGATAAATAGACGACCACGTTCTTGAAGGTTGAACAGTGCGTTAGTTAGCGCTTTACCCGCAGCGTTAGCAATCAGAACACCGTTGATACGCTGACCGATGTTACCGCCTTTGTGTGGGCCGTAGTGGTCAAACGTATGGTATAGAAGACCAGAACCAGAAGTCAGTGTCATGAATTCCGTTTGGAAGCCGATCAGACCACGAGATGGCATGATGAAGTCCATACGTACACGGCCTTTACCGTCTGGAGCCATATCTTTCAGCTCACCTTTACGTAGGCCGATATTCTCCATGATACCGCCTTGGTGCTCTTCCATTACGTCGATAGTTACCGTTTCAAACGGTTCCATTAGCTGACCATCTTCTTCTTTGATGATTACTTCTGGACGAGATACGGCAAGCTCGAATCCTTCACGACGCATGTTTTCGATCAGGATAGACAGGTGAAGCTCACCACGGCCTGATACGCGGAATTTGTCTGGATCGTCTGTTTGTTCAACGCGCAGTGCAACGTTGTGTACCAGTTCCTTCTCTAGACGCTCAAGGATGTTACGTGAAGTGACGAACTTACCTTCTTTACCAGCGAATGGAGACGTGTTTACTTGGAACGTCATGGTTACTGTTGGTTCATCAACAGACAGTGCTGGTAGTGCTTCTACTGCGTTTTGTGCACAGATAGTGTCAGAGATTTTAAGCTCGCCAAGACCAGTGATTGCAATGATATCACCCGCGTTAGCTTGCTCAACTTCGTGACGCTCTAGGCCTAGGTAGCCCATTACTGTGCCCACTTTGCCGTTGCGAGTTTTGCCGTCTGCACCAACAACCGTTACTTGCTGGTTTGGCTTAACGCTACCACGAGTTACACGGCCAACGCCGATAACGCCAACGTAAGAGCTGTAATCCAACTGAGAGATTTGCATCTGTAGTGGACCATCTAGGTCAACTTCTGGTGCAGCTACTTCGCCAACGATAGTTTCGAATAGCGGTTCCATGTTCTCGCCAGTTTCGCCTTCTTCTAGAGAAGCCCAACCGTTAAGAGCAGAAGCGTAAACCACTTTAAAGTCTAACTGTTCGTCAGAAGCGCCTAGGTTGTCAAATAGGTCGAACACTTGGTCCATAACCCAATCAGGACGTGCGCCAGGGCGGTCAATCTTGTTGATAACAACGATTGGTTTTAGACCATGAGCAAACGCTTTTTGTGTTACGAAACGCGTTTGAGGCATTGGACCATCAACCGCGTCAACGATAAGTAGTACAGAGTCTACCATCGACATGATACGTTCAACTTCGCCACCGAAGTCCGCGTGTCCCGGAGTATCTACGATGTTGATACGGTAATCGTTCCAGTCGATTGCTGTGTTTTTAGCAAGAATGGTAATACCGCGCTCTTTCTCGATGTCGTTCGAGTCCATGACTCGCTCTTCAGCTTCACCGCGAGACTCAAGCGTGCCTGATTGTTGTAGCAGCTTGTCAACCAACGTGGTTTTACCGTGGTCAACGTGCGCGATGATCGCGATATTTCTTAATTTATCAATCTGTGGAGTAGCCATGGATATTGATTCACTTAGATAGATGAAATGCCCCCACGCTGAGAACGGGTGCTCTCTGGCGACATTTGCTGATTAAAAAAACGGCCATAATGTACCAGATTTTAGCAAAAAGCCTAGAAATATGTGATCTACTCCCGAGCATTTCTGCGATTTTTACGCTTAATGCCCATTTTCTTCCTCGGAACGAATTGATTAAACGCAACTTTATTCCAATCGATGCATAATTCAAATTGACTCTTGCTCAAAAACTGGGCTGAATAAGCAATGCACCTGTCACATTATGGTGCAATAATGATTTTCCGCACCACAATAGTGCAAGTAAAGATCATTTTGGTGCAATCATCTGCACCAAGCTAGCGCCAAAAAACACAATTGCTTGAAATTAATGGAATATTTTTTTTGGCACGGTTTTGGCTTTAGTTAAAACAGCATCGATTAATGAAAAGTCAAATTGATTAATCAATGCCAGGTTTCATGAATAATTCATAAATCGAGCTTTTACCGCTTATTAACACTGGAGGTTATCCAAGATGTCAGTAGAAAACGTTCTATCGCTGATCCAAGAAAACGAAGTTAAGTTTGTTGACCTACGCTTCACTGATACAAAAGGTAAAGAGCAGCACATTTCGATCCCTGCTCACCAAATCGACGCAGACTTCTTCGAAGAAGGTAAAATGTTCGATGGTTCATCAGTTGCTGGCTGGAAAGGTATCAACGAATCAGACATGGTAATGATGCCTGACGCATCTTCTGCTGTGCTTGACCCATTCACGGAAGACGCAACACTAAACATCCGTTGTGACATCTTAGAGCCGGCAACAATGCAAGGCTACGACCGTGACCCACGTTCTATCGCAAAACGCGCTGAAGACTTCATGCGCTCTACTGGCGTTGCAGATACTGTACTTATCGGTCCTGAGCCAGAATTCTTCCTATTTGACGACGTGAAGTTCGCGACTGACATGTCAGGCTCTTTCTTCAAGATCGATGACGTAGAAGCAGCATGGAACACGGGTTCTGATTACGAAGAAGGTAACAAAGGTCACCGTCCAGGCGTTAAAGGTGGTTACTTCCCTGTAGCTCCAGTGGATTCATCTCAAGATATCCGTTCTGCTATGTGTCTAGTAATGGAAGAGATGGGTCTTGTTGTTGAAGCGCACCACCACGAAGTGGCAACAGCGGGTCAAAACGAAATCGCAACTCGTTTCAACACGCTAACAACCAAAGCTGACGAAATCCAAATCTACAAGTACGTTGTACACAACGTTGCTCACGCGTTTGGTAAAACGGCAACATTCATGCCTAAACCACTTGTTGGTGACAACGGTAGCGGTATGCACGTTCACCAATCTCTAGCGAAAGATGGTGTAAACCTATTTGCTGGTGACAAGTACGGCGGTCTATCTGAAATGGCGCTTTACTACATTGGCGGTATCATCAAACACGCTCGTGCAATCAACGCATTTGCTAACCCATCAACAAACTCGTACAAACGTCTTGTACCAGGCTTCGAAGCGCCAGTTATGCTTGCTTACTCTGCACGTAACCGCTCTGCTTCAATCCGTATCCCTGTGGTACCAAGCCCGAAAGCACGTCGTATCGAAGTTCGCTTTGGTGACCCAGCGGCTAACCCATACCTATGCTTTGCATCAATGCTAATGGCTGGTCTTGACGGTATTAAGAACAAGATCCACCCAGGCGAAGCAATGGATAAAGACCTTTACGATCTACCAGCAGAAGAAGCAGCAGAAATTCCAACGGTTGCATACTCACTGAAAGACGCACTAGCAGAGCTAGATGCTGACCGTGAATTCCTAACAGCGGGTGGTGTATTCTCTGACGACTTCATCGACTCTTACATCGAGCTAAAATCTCAGGACGTAGAGCGCGTGAACATGACAACTCACCCAGTTGAGTTCGAACTTTACTACTCTGTATAAGGTCGACACTGTGTAAAATGTAAACACAGCAACAAAATATTAGGCTCGCCTCGCAGGCGGGCCTTTTTTGTATTCGTCAGTCAAGATTCGACGTTTAACATGAGGGGATAATAAAAATACGCTTGGACTTTTTACCTTGTAGGTCAAAGAGCTAAGCCATTGAAACGTGAAATCATCGATCAAAAGAAGGTGAGCAATGAAAGTTCAGCTTATTCCATCGCTATGTGCTCTCAGCGGATTGTTAATCGCCTCCATCGCATCAGCGCAGGTTGCTTATACATGGGTAGATAAAAATGGCGTGGTTCATTTTAGTGATACGCCAAACCAAGGTGCAAAAGCCATCGCGCTGCCAAACCTTGAAGCCAGCGCACCCGCTCCTAAGGTAGAAAGCACGGAATCACTCGCCCCTCAGACCAAGCCATCGAAAGAGCCACAAGACAAGCCGGAAAAGAAAACCGATAAACCTCTCCCATTAAAGCTCTCGATGCTGACTCCTCAACATAACGAAACCATCCGCAGCAACCGAGGCATCATCAATATTCAACTGGAAACCAATCGCAAGCTTGGTATCGGCGAACAGTTGCAACTGCTGCTCGACGGAAAACCTTATGGTGCGCCACAAAGCCATATGATGTGGCAGTTAAACAATATTGACCGAGGCACCCACACACTGGCCGTGCACGCGAAAAGAAGCGGCAAGCTTATTGCATCTACTAGCCCTATAACGGTGCATTTACATAGAGCAAGTGTTAAGCCGACCGTAAAAGGGGCAAAATAGAATATCTGGTGAAAAAAATAGCATCACTGCGGTGCTTTTCACTTTTTCTTCTGAGATTTATTCGCCATACTTAACGTTCAATTGCACCATTATTGTGCAACGCACAATCTTAAAGCAAAACAAGGACGTAATGTGGATACCAGTCTTCCTAGTGCCATTCTCAACAACATGGTGACAGCAACGCTGATTCTTGATGATGGATTGGCTATCCGTTATGCCAATCCGGCTGCCGAGTTGCTGTTTTCTCAAAGCGCGAAACGTATTGTTGAACAATCGCTTTCTCAATTGATTCAACATGCGTCGCTGGATCTCGCGCTGCTCACTCAACCATTGCAAAGTGGCCAAAGCATCACCGACAGTGACGTCACTTTCGTTGTTGATGGCCGCCCCTTAATGCTAGAGGTGACAGTTAGCCCAATCACTTGGCAAAAGCAGTTGATGCTTCTGGTTGAGATGCGCAAAATTGATCAGCAGCGCCGACTCTCTCAAGAACTGAACCAGCACGCCCAACAACAAGCGGCGAAACTGTTAGTCCGAGGGCTTGCACATGAGATCAAAAACCCGCTAGGTGGATTACGTGGTGCAGCGCAATTGTTAGAAAAAATGCTGCCAGATCCCTCTCTCACCGAGTATACGCACATCATTATTGAGCAAGCCGACCGTTTAAGAGCGCTTGTTGATCGATTACTCGGGCCACAAAAGCCAGGTAAGAAGACACAAGAAAACTTGCATCAAATTCTGGAAAAGGTCCGCCAGTTGGTTGAACTAGAATCGCAACGTTCAATCGTGATTGAACGCGATTACGACCCGAGCTTGCCAGAAATTTTGATGGATGCGGACCAAATCGAACAGGCGATGCTTAATATCGTCAGTAATGCAGCGCAAATTCTTAGCCATCAAGAACACGGTAAAATCACCATTCGCACCAGAACGGTGCATCAAGCTAATATTCACGGTAAACGCTGTAAACTCGCTGCGCGTGTCGAAATCACAGACAACGGCCCAGGCATTCCACCGGAATTACAAGACACGCTGTTCTATCCCATGGTCAGTGGCCGCGAGGGAGGAACTGGCTTAGGGCTGTCTATTTCACAAAATTTGATCGACCAGCACAATGGAAAAATAGACGTAGAAAGCTGGCCTGGTCACACAACATTTACTATTTATTTGCCGATCTGATTGCGCTAATGGACTTCAAGTCGCATCAGTTTTTCGGTTTGCTGCAAGGATTACTACATGAGTAAAGGATATGTTTGGGTCGTTGATGACGACAGTTCCATTCGCTGGGTGATGGAGAAAACGCTCTCCTCTGCCAACATAAAATGCGAAACCTATGCCGATGGGGAAAGCGTTTTGATGGCGCTCGAACGCGAAGTACCAGATGTGCTGGTATCAGACATTCGCATGCCGGGCATTGATGGATTAGAGCTGCTAAAACAAGTACAGCGCGATTACCCAGACCTTCCCGTGATTATCATGACCGCCCACTCAGATTTGGATGCGGCAGTGAATGCGTACCAAAAAGGTGCCTTTGAATACTTACCAAAACCTTTTGATATCGATGAAACCTTAACGTTAGTTGAGCGAGCGATTGCACACAGTCACGAAAATAAACGTGAGCAACTCTCTCCAGAAGACATTCCCGCGGAAACGCCAGAAATCATCGGTGAAGCGCCAGCCATGCAAGAAGTATTTCGCGCCATTGGTCGTCTTTCTCGCTCCTCAATTTCAGTATTGATTAACGGTGAATCGGGCACGGGTAAAGAGCTCGTTGCTCATGCGTTGCACCGCCATAGTCCTCGCGCCAACAAACCTTTTATTGCACTCAATATGGCGGCGATTCCCAAAGATCTGATTGAGTCAGAGTTGTTTGGTCATGAAAAAGGGGCATTTACCGGGGCGAACAATGTTCGTCAGGGTCGATTCGAACAAGCCAATGGCGGCACCCTATTTTTAGACGAAATCGGCGACATGCCGTTAGATATTCAAACCCGTTTGCTGCGTGTTCTGGCCGACGGACAGTTTTATCGAGTGGGCGGTCACTCCCCAATCAGCGTCGACGTAAGGATTGTCGCGGCAACACACCAGAATTTAGAAAAGCTGGTGCATGAAGGCGATTTCCGTGAAGATTTATTCCATCGCTTGAACGTGATTCGAGTGCAGATTCCGGCATTGCGTGAACGTAAGCAGGACATCGAAAAACTTACGCAGCATTTTCTTATCCGAGCGGCTGATGAGCTGGGGGTCGAAACCAAAACTCTGCATCCGTCGACCGTTGAAATTCTTAACCGCCTTGATTGGCCGGGCAACGTGCGTCAATTAGAGAATATTTGCCGTTGGTTAACCGTCATGGCCAGTGGTAGCGAGGTATTGCCAAACGACTTACCAAGCGAACTGCTCGAAGAGAAAAAATCCATTTTGGACTCTGAACATGGCAGCTGGCAAGAACAATTGGCGGATTGGGCACGTCAATCACTCGCGGCAGGAGATAAAGAACTGCTTTCTTATGCTTTACCAGAATTTGAGCGCATTTTATTAGAGGCCGCTTTGGAGCACACTAAAGGTCACAAGCAAGATGCCGCTAAAGTATTAGGCTGGGGGCGAAACACGCTTACCAGAAAATTAAAAGAATTGTACTGACAATCACTTACGTGGTGCGTTAACAACGAGAGTCGTTTGTCACTCGATATTAACAAAAATATCAGTACAATTGTGGCGCACCACCATCTATGTGATTAGGCAATGTCTACTGCTACGACTCAAATTACACTGCGTACCGCTGTTCTCATTCCATTTGTCATGATCTTCTTACTGGCGATCGGTGTCATTGTCTACGTCCAAAAACAAAGCTACGAAGAAGTGGTCACAGATATCAGCGACAAACAACTTTCCGTGTTAACCGAAAGTGTCCACGACCACCTTAATAGCTATCTGCGCAAGCCGTTTACTGCGGTTATGGCTCTCGCGCATAACGTCAGCTATCACAACCTTTATCACCCTCACGACACCTCAGATATTCAAAGCTACCTGCTGAGTGCATTCAAAAACCTTTACCAATCGATACCGCAGTTGGATGTCATCGCATTTGGTTCAGAAAGCGGTGACTTTGCCGGGTTCCGCCGCGAGCTTTCCGACGATTACACCTTAATGGTTCAAGATCGATATACCGATGGTGATCTGATTATTTATGGCACCAACCATGTGAGTAATAGCATTCGAACGGTTATCTCTCCATACGACCCTCGCACTCGTCCATGGTATACGCCCGTCGCAGAGACTCAAACCTCTATGTGGTCTGAGATTTATACGAATGCCGATGAACGCCAGGATATTACGCTGTCAGCCATGACACCGGTGTATAAACACGACCAATTTGCTGGCGTTTTGGTGACAGACATTCGCATCAACACATTTAACGAATTTCTACGTGAGTTAAAATACAACACCAAAGCTTCGGTCTACATCATGGACCCAGAGCATCGTTTAATCGCTCACTCAGGCCCGGGAAGCGTCATCTCATGGGGTACAAAGTTTTCTGATAAAGGGCAGCGTTTGTTTGCGGCTGAAAACGCAGATCCGATCATCAAAATCAGTGCGAGCCGCGTTCGGTCGTTTGATCTCAACAATACTAAACAACCTTACACCTTTTCATTTGAGCATGACGGCCAACGTATTTTCAGCCGACTAACCCCATACCGAGATCAAAACGGTTTAACATGGTTTATTGGCACCTCTATATCTGAATCCGAGTTGCTGGGTACATTGCCGAAAAGCCAACAAAAGAGTTGGCTGGTCGGGTTTATCGTCAGCTTATTTGGTATCGCCATCAGTTGGATCATTTTCAACCGAGTCACCAGACCGATTAACGCGACTGCCGACGCCGCCCAACACCTTGCGAATGGCGATTGGGACAGCAGTATGCCAAAACCTGGTTATGTGTATGAGACAACGGTACTTGTGCATGCCTTTAATGAGATGACGAGTAACCTCAGAGCCTCATTTAAAGCGTTGCGTGAACAGTTGGTTTATGACTCTCTGACACGCTTATACAGTCGTCAGGGCTTGGTCGAAATCTGTGAGAACCAATCTCACCTGTGCCACGGCAGTTTATTTTTACTTGGTATCAACAAATTTAGAGATATCAACGACAGTGTGGGTCATCATAACGGTGATCAACTGTTGGTCAGCATCGCAGAAAGGCTAAAACAAGAGTTTAGTGATAACGCGTTACTGGCTCGGATTGGTGGTGATGAGTTCGCAGTGTTTCTCTCAAACGACGATACTGAAGCCCAAGTTAAACAAACCGAGCGTCGATTACAGCAACTCTTTTCCACCCCATTTATGGTGGAAGGTGAGAATGTAGTGATGAAGATTTCACTTGGCATTGTGCAAACCCAACCAAATGAAACCATGCCGCTGTGGCTTCGCAACGCCAGCATCGCATTAAGCTACGCCAAGCAAGACTCACTGACCGGTGTCTGTCATTACAGCCCTGAACTGGCAAGCGCTTCAAAGTTCCGCACCCAAATGCTGACTAAGATTCAAACTGGCATCGAAAACCAAGAATTTGTCCCTCATTATCAACCTATTGTGGATCTCGCTAGTGGTAATGTGTGTGGCGCAGAAGCGCTGGCGCGCTGGCACAGTGACTCAGGAATGGTGTCACCATTAGATTTTATTCCAATCGCAGAAGAAAGCGGCATGATCAAAGCCATTGGCCAACAAATTCTGTTACAAGCTTGCCGCGATACATACCAAGCCATTCAAAGTAATCAGTGGCCATCAGACTTCCAACTGCATGTGAACATCTCCGTTAATCAACTGTCCTGCCCTGATTTTGTCGATACAGTGACCAACGTATTGGATATCACAAAATTACCCGCCAGTAACCTAACACTGGAGATCACCGAGTCGCGCATTATTGATAGCGCACCAACCACACTGGAAAATATGACCAAACTGCGTGATATGGGGATTGGTATCGCGATCGATGATTTCGGTACCGGTTACTCATCACTGGGTTATCTTCACTCACTGCCATTTACTTGTTTGAAGATTGATCGCACCTTCATCAATCAACTCACGCAAGAAAACTTAGACAGTTCGGTCGTTGCTGCGGTCATCAATATCACCGCGGGCCTCAAAACCAATGTCGTCGCAGAAGGCGTAGAGGATAGCAATCAAGCACAATTACTGCGCTCTTTAGGCTGCAACCAAGTGCAAGGCTTCTATTACAGTCGTCCAATGCCGCTAGAAGAGTGGCCAACACATTTGGTTAACATGAAGTAGAAAAGAGCGAGAATCGTTGATTTCCTAGTCATCCTCTACTGACAATCTACCTAACTGTTATTTATACTTAACTGCAAATCTTACCCATGTATTGTCACAGATGATGTTTGGGCCCTGTTCCAGTTCATAACTATCCGGATCGACATAATGATAACGAAGAACCTTCCTCTTACTGATTTGCACCGCCACCTCGACGGTAACATTCGTACTAAAACGATTCTTGAGCTTGGCCAAAAATTTGGTATTGCTCTGCCAGCGTACGATATTGAGTCCCTAACTCCTCACGTTCAAATTGTCGAAGCGGAACCCTCTCTTGTTGCTTTCCTTTCTAAGCTCGACTGGGGTGTTGCGGTACTGGGCGACCTAGATGCATGTCGTCGTGTGGCGTACGAAAACGTAGAAGACGCACTAAACGCTCAAATCGATTACGCTGAACTGCGTTTCTCACCATACTACATGGCAATGAAACACAAGTTACCAGTAGCGGGTGTTGTTGAAGCAGTCGTGGACGGTGTGCAAGCGGGTATGCGCGATTTTGGCGTGAAAGCCAACCTGATCGGCATCATGAGTCGCACATTTGGCACCGACGCATGCCAACAAGAACTGGACGGCATTCTGAGCCAAAAAGATCACATCGTTGCCGTCGACTTGGCGGGTGACGAACTGGGCCAACCGGGCGATCGCTTTGTGTCTCACTTCAAACAAGTACGCGACGCTGGCCTTGGGGTAACGGTTCATGCTGGTGAAGCAGCAGGTGCAGAGAGCATGTGGCAAGCAATCAATGAGCTGGGCGCAACTCGTATCGGTCACGGCGTAAAAGCGATCCACGATCCAAAACTGATGGATTACCTAGCAGAAAACCGCATTGGTATTGAGTCTTGCCTAACATCAAACTACCAAACAAGCACGGTAGAAACGTTAGAAAACCACCCTCTCAAACAGTTCCTAGAGCATGGCGTTCTTGCGTGTCTGAACACTGACGATCCAGCGGTAGAAGGCATCGAACTGCCATACGAATACGAAGTAGCGGCACCAGCAGCTGGTCTGAGCCAAGACCAGATTCGCCAAGCACAAATCAATGGCCTTGAGATTGCGTTCCTTTCAGAAGCAGAAAAAGCGGAACTGAAAGCAAAAGTAAAAGATCGCGCTTAAATCCAGCGAAAACATAAAAAAATGCCAGCATCTGCTGGCATTTTTTATATCTTGAATCGGCGTCTATGATTAGATAACACGAGAGAATTGTTGCTGACGCGCCTTCGCTCGCAGGTACTTATCGAAGCTCATACAAATATTACGAATCAGCAAACGACCTCGCAGCGTCACACGAATTTCATTGTTATCCACTTCCACCAGCTCATCGTTGATGAAGGTCTGAAGTAGCTGCAAGTCTTCTTTAAAGTACTGATCAAACTTCACTTTAAACTCAGACTCGATCGCTTTCTTGTCTAGTTTAAAATTACAAATCAGCTGCTTGATCACTTCGCGACGGAGCAAATCATCAGAGTCCAGCGAGACCCCTTTCCACAGTGCGTGACGAAGTTCGTTGACTTGAGCGTAGTATTTCTTCAGCTCTTTCTGGTTTTGCGCGTACGCATCGCCAATCATCGAAATTGCAGAGACCCCAAAGCCAACCAAGTCACATTCACCTTGTGTGGTGTAGCCTTGGAAGTTGCGATGCAAAATACCTTCGCGCTGGGCAACGGCAAGCTCATCGTCCGGCAAAGCAAAGTGATCCATGCCGATAAATTGATAGCCAGCGCCAGTCAGTGTCGCGATGGTATCTTGCAGAATCGCCATCTTCTCTTCTGCTTTAGGCAGATCTTCGTCTTTAATCTTACGCTGCGCTGCAAATAGCTGTGGCATGTGCGCGTAGTTAAACACGGATAGACGGCCCGGCTGCATTTCCAGTACTTGTTCTAACGTCTTGGCAAAAGAGGCTTTGGTTTGCTTTGGCAAGCCGTAGATCAGATCTAGGTTTGTCGAACGGAAACCCAACTCTTTTGCGCGCGCAACCATCGCAAAGATGAACTCTTCATCTTGCTCACGGTTCACCAGTTTTTGCACTTCTTTGTTGAAGTCCTGAACACCGATGCTCAAGCGGTTAAAGCCTTCGCTACGCAGGTGATCCAGCATGGTGATCTGAATTTCACGCGGGTCAACTTCGATACTGATTTCAGCATCACTGCTAAAGGTAAACTCTTGGCGCAACAGGCTCATTACGCGTGTAATTTGCTTTTCAGAAAGGAACGTTGGCGTACCACCACCAAAGTGCAATTGCGTGACCGTTCTGCCCACCAATAAGGCTGCACGTTGACGAATCTCATGCTCAAGCACATCGAGGTATTCGTCCGCTTTGTGCGAGTGGCGCGTAATGACTTTATTACAACCACAGTAGTAACAAAGCTTGTGACAGAACGGAATGTGCACGTACAGCGATAATGGGCGGTCTGGGTACTGAGTGCATGCCATATCATAATCAGAAATGGTGAACGCTTCATGGAACTCCAGCGCCGTTGGGTACGACGTGTAGCGAGGACCGGAATAGTTGTACTTATCCAATACCGCTTGATCCCAGACGATTTGCTGCTTCGATTCAGTGTGTTGATTCGACATGGTGGTACTTTCCGTTAAATGCTAGGGCAACGAAAACCGTCACCCGATATTCAGAGCCGCTATTTTGCCATACGACGATGACAAGCGTGGCAACGCCGACTGGCTTTTTAATTATAAAACTAAAGAAGTGCTAGCGTGATCACGATACCCCCAGCAGTCATAAGGAAACCATTGGGGATAACTATTAAATCATCTGAATATTGATTTGATTATTCAGTGGCTGGACGTTTTTCTGCAACACTTTGAGCTCCTCAATGATCGCATCAGTGAGGCGGCTTTCCGCTTTATGACGCGTCAAGTTCTGTTGCATACGCTCTTTCTTGGCAAGTTGTTGGCGTTCTTCACCACGCGCCATATCTTTCACGATATGGTAAAGCTCAGAAATTGCAGGGTACGTTTTATCAAAATCGACACGGTCTTCACCTTGTACATAATCCATGATGTTATACACACGAATACTGATTTCAGATAAATCGCATTGGCCTTGAATACCCGCCTGACACAAGGTATGCACATTCTCAAAAATGTTGGCGTTACGTTTATCTATCGCCAATTTTTGATGCTTTAGCTGCAATTCCTTTTGCTTTTTCAATTGAAGCAGAAGGTAACCTGCATAAGAAGCAAGTGCGATGATAATCACAACACCAGCAATAGCTAATAAGGTTACATTCATAGCTTAATTATCCTTTGTAGTCGTCGAAGTTAATGTCGTCGAAATCTGCCAGCAAGTCATCATCATTGCGCGTGCTTTTCTCAGCAGGAGCAGTGAAGTCTTCCTCTTCTTCAGGTTCCAACAAACCTAGTTGGTCCATTAGCTTCTCAATGCGGTCGAGCTTCTCATCGACGTATTTCTGTAGACCTGTGCCTAGGTTTTCACCCGCTTCAATACGGTCTAGCAACACGTTCAATTGCGCGTCATTTTCTAGCATCTCTAGTTCTTGCTCTGCCGACAAACGACGCTCTTGCTTCGTCATTTTCTTCGCAGGCTCAACAACCAGAGGAATTTTCTTTTTGCTGCCTAAACGCGGGTCGCGGTTTTGTGCAGCAGCTTGCTTTTTCTGCTCATTAACCTCTGAGTTACGGTTACCCGTTTTCAAGCCTTTGCGCTTTTTAGCACGCTTGCGTAGGCGGCCTTCCACATCAGATTCTGTACGGTTACGAGTTACAACAAACTCAGGTGCGCCAGCGGCACCTGGCTTTCTAGATTTTTTACTACGGCTCATTACTGGGGTTTCCTCAGTAAAATTACATCATTACCAATAAATTCGAGTTCGAGCTTATCCCGCTCTGCTAGGAACTGGAACGTGTCACGACTAAAGAACACTACATGAGTGAGATCGTTCTTATAATGCCATGATTTGAAAGCCTCCACGTCGATGACCATTTTCGTCATCAGGCCTATCCAGCCCCCTGGCTTAACTAAATTCAACCATTGCTTCCACACCAAATCTGGGTGGTAGAGGTGCTCTATCACCTCTGTTGCTGTCATGAAGTCATACGTTTTTTCTAAAACCGACGTATCAGGGTGGTAGTAGAGGTCGTACAACGCCATGTTGTGCCCCGCCTCTTCCAGCATTAAGGAGAGCGTTGGGCCAGGACCACAACCAAAGTCGATACCATTTGATTGTGGAGAAATTCGCTCTGTGATCGGGTCAGCAATACGCGACAAAAAGCGTCGGTAACCTAAATCTTCAGGGTTGTTCTCATGCAAATCATAGTGAGCTTTTTCGGTTTCCGCATCCAAACGTTGGTCTGGATTCACAAACACCAAACAGCACTGCTCACATTGAAGATATTCACGTCGCTTATCTTCAAAATAGTGGTGAGTACGCTGATTTTGGCATAAAGGACAGGTATGCATGCTGACTTCCTCAAACAGGGATGCGAAACATACCAGAAAGTGAACTCAGATTGGAGTGTTACTGAGTATTTTTTCAGCAATTTTTGTTAAAAAACTTTGTTTACAACCCATCGAAGTAAATAAGTGCAGTAATCGTAATTCAGATTGCGACTTACCAAGGGAAAAGAATATAAAAAAAGCGACAGTCAGACTGTCGCTTTCTAAGTGCCATCAATTGGCGAAACTGTGTTGCACGCATTTGGTGCATCAATGTTCCCTTTGTTTTTCGAGCTTTCCCTGCCAAAAAGAGTTGTTTTTCATCTTCCTGATGAGTTTTGGCTATCCGTTTACTTCCTGTCTACTGAGCAACTTCCTGTGCCTGATCCGTTTCACTGTCTTAACCGTCAGACGAGATGACCATCCTTATCAGATAGGCTCCCTACCTATCTAAATCCCTTTCTAAATCACCAAGCATCCGAGCTACATCCTTGGAGACCTAAACCGTGGTCTAAAATCCTTACATTCACCTCCTGTGAACGACTTCTACTTTACGCCATCCTGCGATGCTCACAAGTAATGGGTTGAAAAAATAATCCGCATATTTTCTAAAAATATCAAAATTATCATTTAATCAAAAACTTAAAAACACTAACAAGAAAAAGCCAACATCAAGTATGGCAAATGTCTCACAAACTGCCGAGCCAACTATCGCTTTCGCATCCAAACTCGACTGTGATATCTGTCACGAACAAAAATGCCCTAGTGRATYCACTAGGGCATTTTTGTACAAGTTGCTCGAACGATGTAGGGACATCTACCCAACCACCTCAAGATGCAGGATCTTGAGCGATTTAGGTATATTAGTGCAGACCGCCAACGTATTTAGACAGCACTTCGATATCTTCGTCTGTCATTTTCTTCGCGATGTCGCGCATCATGGCATTCATATCATTACCACGGTCGCCATCACGGAATTTTTCTAGCTGAGCTTTGATGTAGTCAGCATGCTGACCAGAAATTTTCGGGAAACCTGAAAGCTCAGTACCATTGCCACGAGGACCATGACATGCAATACATGCGGTTAGGCCACGCTCGGCATCACCAGCGGTATAAAGCGTTTTGCCTTTTGCTACCACATCTTCAGGTGTTGAGTTTTCTGAAACTGGTAGCGAAGCGTAGTAAGCAGATAGGTCTGCGATATCTTCATCGCTCAGTGGCATTGCCATACCACTCATTACAGGATCGTAACGACCTTGTTTACCACCACTTGTCATGCCTAGCTTAAGTTCTTTTAACTGCTTCTCAAGATACTTAGCGTGTTGGCCTGCGAGTTTCGGGTACGTTGTTATTGCACTGTTGCCATCTGCTCCGTGACAGGCGACACAGGTTTGTGATTTTGCTTTACCAGCCTCAATATTACCTTGGGCCCATACTGAGCAACTGGCTAAAAGACTCAAAATTAGCGCTAATTTCTTCATGACATTCCATTATAATTATCAAGCTTCCAGTACCACGGAATGTGAACATACCGCGTACACTCATGGTACAATAGGCGACCTTATGCCGAGCACGGTTATTTTACACATTTTCACAAAAAAGTAATCAATCGACTACACAAAGTCGAGATGGAGTTAACAGTGAGCGTAAAAATTCATTACCAAAATACGCATTTCATCACCAGCGCACCCGATATTCGTCACCTACCGGAAGACGAAGGTGTCGAAATTGCGTTTGCAGGACGCTCAAACGCTGGTAAATCGAGTGCACTTAACCGTCTAACTAATCAAAAAAGCTTAGCCAAGACATCAAAGACACCTGGTCGTACGCAATTAATCAACCTTTTCAAAGTAGAAGAAGGTTGTCACATTGTC
Source organism: Vibrio sp. T13N (assembly GCF_032970445.1). Lineage (NCBI taxonomy): Bacteria > Pseudomonadati > Pseudomonadota > Gammaproteobacteria > Vibrionales > Vibrionaceae > Vibrio > Vibrio sp. T13N. The sequence continues at coordinate 78,617 of NZ_JAWJYE010000010.1, read as the reverse complement.
GATCTACCTGGATACGGTTTTGCTCAAGTACCGGTAGAGATGAAAAACAAATGGCAGAAATCTTTGGGTGAATACTTACAGAAACGCGAGTGCCTAAAAGGCTTAGTGGTTCTGATGGACATTCGTCATCCAATGAAAGATCTCGACCAGCAAATGATTTTCTGGGCCATCGACAGCCACATTCCTGTGCAAGTTTTGCTAACCAAAGCAGATAAACTAAAAAGTGGCGCACGCAAACAAACCCTGCTGAAAGTTCGTAAGCAAGTGGAAACTTTCGGTGGCGACGTTTCCGTTGATGTGTTCTCTTCCCTTAAAGGATTAGGCGTTGATCAGCTGCGCGCAAAACTGGATACCTGGTTTGCACCGGCGCTCGCACACCTGATAGAAGAAGGCGAACTGGATACCCCAGCAAGCGACGAAGAATAATTAACAATATTTGTTAAATTTTTTCGACACGGCCCTACCATTTGGTGGGGCTTTTGTTTATCTGAGCTAAATAACAGGCAATAAAAATCCCCACCTTCCTGGCAGGGATAACGGGAGAGAAAAATTGGTAATTATTGTTATGAGACGAAGCATTGCTGAACTATCGGATGATTTCAATAGCTTAAAAAGCCGCCTAACTTTAGCTTTCGCTTAATCAACTCACAGCCATAACTAATAAAGAAAATACAATTCAACAAGTTAGACAGAAACCTCCCCACTTCCACGTCAACTTAGTTTCCTTCAAGAAAAAATCATAGTGTGATTGGCATAAATTTACAGACTGAATAGTTTGCGAGTTTTTGAAGAAAATTGGAGTGTAGACAATAGGTTAAAGGTGGGAGAAATATAAAGACAAGTCGTTACCAACCCAACACATTGAACAAAAAGAAAAATTTTCTTTCGCCCAATAAAAAACGCCCCAGTCAAAAGCTGACTGGGGCGGCTGAATCAGCCTAATCCAATAACGTGAAACAAAAGGTCTGAAAGATAGAACATCTTACCTCTGTACCCTACGAGTATTAATGTACAACAATTGGTCAGAATTGCAAAGAATTTTTGTAGTTTTTTTTCATGAAATTTTTATTAAGCAACATCAAAGTTAACTTTGCGCTAGCTTTTTTAATCGCAAAAAAAAGCCAGCGTTTGTGCGCTGGCTCATAATTAATTGGTTATTTTGGTCTAAAAGTGACTAATGAGCTTGATCCCAGTTGTCACCGTGCCCTGCTTCTGCAACCAACGGTACTTTTAGCTCTGCTGCAGATTCCATCAATTTCTGTACTTTACTTTCAATTTCGGACAATGATGACTCTTCAACTTCAAAGACCAATTCATCGTGTACTTGCATTAACAACTTCACACGACCATTGCCTTCTTCCTGAATCCACTGATCAACCAACAGCATCGCTTTCTTAATGATGTCCGCAGCTGTACCTTGCATCGGTGCGTTGATTGCCGCACGTTCAGCAGCTTTACGACGCATACCGTTGCGCGATTTGATTTCTGGTAAATGCAAACGTCGACCAAAAATCGTTTCAACATAGCCCTTATCTGCAGCCGTGCTGCGCGTGTCTTCCATGTACTGCATAACGCCAGGGTAACGCTCAAAGTATTTATCCATGTAGGCTTGTGCTTCGCCGCGAGGGATACCAAGCTGCTTCGCCAAACCAAATGCACTCATGCCATAGATAAGCCCGAAGTTAACGGCTTTAGCACGGCGACGCTGCTCACTGGATACTTGTTCAATATCCAGACCCATAATTTCTGCCGCAGTTGCCGCGTGAATGTCTTTACCATCACGGAAGGCATCTAATAACGCTTGGTCGCCAGAAAGGTGAGCCATGATGCGCAGTTCGATTTGCGAGTAGTCGACCGCTAAGATCTTATGCCCAGATGGTGCGACAAACGCTTGGCGAATACGACGGCCGGCTTCGTTACGAATTGGAATGTTTTGTAAGTTCGGATCGGTAGAAGATAGACGACCTGTTGCGGTTACTGCTTGATGGTAAGAAGTATGCACACGCCCTGTTGTTGGGTTGATCATCTTCGGCAGCTTGTCCGTGTACGTCGATTTAAGCTTCGCCAAACCGCGATATTCCAAAATCAATTTTGGCAGTGGGTAATCTAAGGCAAGCTCTTGTAGCACTTCTTCATTCGTCGATGGTGTACCTGATGGCGTTTTCTTCACCACCGGTAACCCCATTTTTTCAAATAGGATGGCTTGTAATTGCTTTGGCGAGTTCATGTTGAACTCTTGCTCTGCAATTTCATACGCTTTCTTTTCAAGCTCATCAAGGCGAGCGGTAATCTCGACCGACTGCGCACTCAGCTTCATTTCGTCAATAAAGACCCCGGTGCGTTCAATGCGCGAAAGAACTGGCACCAACGGCATTTCAATCTCTTCGTACACTGTCTTCAGGCTTTCATCCTGCTCGATATTCGCAAACAAGCGATTGTGCAGACGAAGGGTCACATCCGCATCTTCTGCCGCGTATGGCGATGCTTGTTCCAACTCGATTTGGTTAAACGTAAGCTGATTTTTGCCTTTACCTGCAATTTGCTCAAAAGAAATGCAACGATGCTGTAGGAAGCGCAGCGCCAAGCTGTCCATATCGTGTTTACCGCCGACACTGTTGTAAATGTACGATTCCAACATCGTGTCGTGCTTGATACCTTTTAGCTCAATATCATAACGAGCCAATACAGACGCATCATACTTTAAGTTTTGACCAACTTTTGCTTTCGCTGCGTCTTCAAGAATTGGCTTAAGCTGTTCTAGAACCCAATCACGATCAAGCTGTTCAGGTGCATCTAGGTAGTCATGTGCAACAGGCACATAAGCGGCAATACCTTCATCGACAGCAAATGACAAACCAACTAGGTTCGCTAGCATGTAATCTAGGTTGTCGGTTTCCGTATCAAACGCAAACAACTCGGCCGTTTGAAGTTTGTCTAGCCACGCATTGAAGGTCTCTTCATCCAGAATCGTTTCATATTGGCTGCGGTCGATTGTCACTGCGGAAGTTTCCATCTCGGCATGAGAAGCTGAGGCTTGAGCAGAGCCAGCAAGCTCAACAGCTTCTACCGACCCAGAACCACCTTCAAGTAGCTCGTTCAACCAAGATTTAAACGTCAGTTGACCATACAACTTCACTAGTTCGTCTTTATTTGGTTCCGCTTTCAGCAGTGACTCTGGCGTTTCTTCAAGTTCAACATCCAATTTAATGGTCGCGAGCTCGTACGACAGCATGGCATTTTCTTTGTTATCGATGAGCTTCTTCGCCATGGTTTTAGAACCACGGAAACCGAGCGCAGCAATGTCATCGAGATTTTCATACAGCTTAGTCAGACCGCCAATACCTTGCAGTAGTGCGGTCGCTGTTTTGTCACCCACGCCTGGTACACCAGGGATGTTATCTACTTTATCGCCCATCAGCGCTAGGTAGTCGATGATTAACTCAGGTGGAATGCCAAACTTTTCAACCACACCTTCACGATCCATCACGACGTTCGTCATGGTGTTGATCAGGGTAATATTATCATCCACCAACTGCGCCATGTCTTTATCACCAGTACTGATCAATACAGGCATGCCCTTTTGTGATGCTTGATGCGCCAACGTACCAATGACGTCATCCGCTTCGACACCAGGAACACAGATCAGTGGTAAACCCATCGCGCGAATAACATTGTGCAATGGTTCAATTTGACAACGCAGATCATCCGGCATTGGCGGACGATTAGCTTTGTATTCTGCATACATATCATCACGGAAGGTTTTTCCCTTCGCATCGAAAACCACCGCGATGCGCTCAGACGCAAACTGACGCATCATGCTGCGTAACATGTTCACGACACCGTAAACGGCATTAGTTGGAATTTCACCATTGCTCATGGTGCCCGGGTAGGCGTGAAAAGCGCGATATAGGTAAGAAGAGCCGTCGATAAGGATCAACGGATTTTCAGGAATACTTGCCATAATTGTCTGTATCCAATTCAGTACTTGAGAGATCTGCCTAGGATGCCATGACTGCTGATCCGAATCTATCTTGTTCGCTCGATCTAGGTCGCGTAAATTTTTCGATTTTATTCACGAAGATAACCTCACCCTGTGGATAACTCTGTTTATAGAAATTATCCACTGGTTATCCAATGATAGAAAACACAAAAAACACATACGGTAAGTTATTGTTTTTAAGTATTTATTTTATAAAACGGCGAGAAGATCAACGATCCTTAAATGATCATCGTGTGTGGAAAAAATACGAATAGTGACGTCAAATAGAAATCGTAGAAAAGAAAAAAGCGACCCGAATGGGGTCGCCTAGCAGAAGTGGTAAAGCAAATTCTGTAAATAGAGCAGCTTAACCAAGAAGCTATAAATTACACTGGAAGCAATGTGAGCAATGTCGTGTCAAAAAGAATTCGTGCAAGTTCTCGGAAAAATGTTTCATCACTTCTCAACTTTCAGTTAATCAACTTCTGTTAATAAGTCATTCAACGTCCTTGTGAACTCTTCCTCATTCCCTAAGACAGGTTTAATAATAATGATTATCATTTCGTAGTCAACAGTTAAATGAGAAAAAATCTCATTTATTTTCACATCGCTTTAATGAAATGAACTCGAGATTCACGAAGATTAATTTTTTCTTCAAATTTTTCAATGATATACCCATTTCTCAATAACAATCGAAGCATAGCAGGAAACTGATTTCGAGATTTCACTTTTAACGTGTTATAGCCTTGCTCAGCCGCCCAATCTTCTTGTGCTTCCAAAAGTAATTGTGCCACGCCTTCATTTCGAGCCTCAGGAACTACACCACCTAACCAGCTATAGAAAACACCATCCTCTAATTCGTAACCTATTTTGAAGCCGACAATCGTGCCATTTTTTTCTGCAACGAGGATTAAACTGTTTTTCTCTTCTAAACGTTGAGTCATGGAGTCTACCGTTTCTCCTTTCGAAAATTCGGTAACACGTGCCACAACTTGAAGTGCTTCTTCCAATGTGCCTTCACGAATCAGCATTGTCATTGTTCTCTTCTCCAAAATAAAAATACCCAAGCACCTTGGATTGTTACTGTTGTAATCCGCCTGAGGTTACTTGGGTATATACAGACGAACAACTCTTGTTGGTCTGGTGTTTCTCACTGAGCGATAATTACTCTTCAGTCGCTTCCGGAGTACGATTTAGGTGTTGAGCAGTTTGTGCATTCTCTTCTGCCAACCACTCAGCCACATCTTTCGCAAAGTACGTTAAGATGCCGTCAGCACCTGCACGTTTGAAGCACAGTAGTGATTCCATCACAATTTCGCGCTCTTTGAGCCAGCCATTCATGATCGCCGCTTTATGCATCGCGTACTCACCAGACACCTGATACGCAAACGTCGGTACCTGAAGTTCGGTTTTAACTCGGCGAACTACATCTAAGTATGGCATACCAGGTTTAACCATCACCATGTCCGCACCTTCATTGATGTCTAGCGCCACTTCATGGATCGCTTCGTCAATGTTTGCTGGGTCCATTTGGTAGTTTTTCTTGTTGCCGCCTTTTAGATTTGAAGAAGAGCCAACCGCATCACGGAATGGTCCGTAGTAGTTCGACGCGTACTTAGCCGAGTAAGCCATGATTTGTGTATGAATGTAGCCCGCATTTTCTAATGCTTCGCGGATCTTACCAATACGGCCATCCATCATGTCTGAAGGCGCGACGACGTCAGCACCCGCTTCAGCGTGAGACAAAGCCTGCTTAACCAGTACTTCCGTGGTTTCATCATTCATTACGTAGCCATCTTCATCGATGATGCCGTCTTGGCCGTGCGTCGTGAATGGGTCAAGTGCCACGTCTGTGATCACACCGATTTGAGGAATATGTTCTTTAAGCGCACGTACTGCTCGCTGGACCAAACCTTCTGGGTTGTAGGCTTCAGTAGCACATAAGCTTTTAGCGTCTTGGTTTACGACAGGGAAAAGCGCGATTGCTGGAACGCCTAGATTTGCAAGGTATTGCGCTTCTTCTAGCATTAAATCAATCGACAAACGCTCTACACCCGGCATGGACTCCACGCTCTCACGACGACCTTTACCCATAAGAATGAACATTGGGTAAATCAGATCATTAACAGAAAGTTGGTTCTCAGCCATCAAACGACGACTAAAATCGTGCTTACGTAAACGACGCATACGGCGTGCAGGGAATGGACCTTGAATTGATACAGACACCATTTTCTCCTTGTCTGGACGGTTATGATGATCAAATCATCTGGTGAACAAAATCATATCACTCTTGATGCATGTTGCGAGTGACAATCTGGAAAAAGGTAATGAAAAAAACTGAAAATGACCCAGCACTCACACTCAAGTATACTTCGAATACGAAACCAACCATGAAGCACAGAGAGTAACGATGATCGATACCCACGCGCACATCTATGCCAGCGAATTTGATAACGACCGCGATGAAGTAGTACAACGCGCCTTAGCGCAAGGCATTAATAAGATCCTGTTGCCAAACATCGATCTGGACTCTATTGAGCCCATGCTACAAACCGAAGCGGCGTATCCTGACGTGTGCCACTCAATGATGGGACTCCATCCTTGCTATGTGGATAACAACGTTGAGCAAACGCTGGAAATCATCCGCGGCTGGTTTGAGAAACACAAGTTTATTGCGGTGGGCGAAATTGGTATCGACCTGTATTGGGACAAAACCTATCGCGCCGAGCAAGAGATGGCATTCGTGACTCAGCTAAACTGGGCAAAAGAGATGGATTTACCGGTCGTGATCCACACTCGTGATTCGATTGAAGAAACACTCACTTTGCTAAGACAAGAGCAAGATGGTCGTCTGCGTGGTGTATTCCACTGTTTTGGCGGCAGTTTAGAAGAAGCGCAAGCAATCAATGAGCTAGGCTTCCACTTAGGCTTGGGTGGCGTATCGACCTTTAAGAATGGCGGGATGGATAAAGTCATTCCACATTTGGATATGCAGTGGGTCATTTTAGAAACCGATTGTCCATACTTAGCGCCTGTACCGCACCGTGGTAAGCGTAATGAACCAGCCTACACTTCTCTCGTTGCACAACGTGTTGCCGACTTGCGTGATGTCGATGTCGCAACTATCGATGCAATAACGACTGAAAATGCCAAAAAGCTGTTTAATATTTAATTCACGAAAATTGAAAAAAGCGACGAAACCAACGTCGCTTTTTTATTACCTAAACTATTGAATGAATTATTCAACCTATTGAAATAATAGAACAACCCACACAAAGTTATTGATAAACATAATAATTAACTAGCAACTCTACTTACCTCTCATATCGCCACTTTACTTCGTCTGTTTTGCAAAACTGTCGACAATTAGACATATTCTTTTTCTATACTGCTTTATGCCCATTAATTAGCACAAATGTAAAACAGCATGAATATGGAAGTTGAAGTGTGTACACATGGTGCTTACTTACAACGCGTACCGCGCAGTTTTTTTCAAAAGCTGCTGGGCATCAAGGAAGTATACGTATGCACAAAGTGTGGTTACGTCATGAAAGTTAAGTAGTTAGCCCAAGAAACAAACCAACCGCAAAAAAAGCGGCTCAATTGAGCCGCTTTTTACATCTACAGTAAACTTATTCTTCGGTTTCCGCTTCTGCCTCTTCGCCTCGACGCGTATAAAAACGCGCAAAGAACAAACCGACTTCAAACAGTAAACACATCGGAATAGCGAGTAAGGTTTGCGAGATCATGTCTGGTGGCGTTAACACCATGCCTACGACAAACGCCGCCACAATGATATAAGGCCGTTTCTGTCTTAGATCTTCTGGAGTGGTGGCACCAGTCCAACACAACAAAATGATCGCAACAGGCACCTCAAACGCGATACCAAACGCCATAAATAGTGCTAGGACAAAATCGAGATAGCTAGAAATGTCGGTCGCAAACTCTACACCACCCAATGAGATAGCAGTAAAGAAGCCAAACACTAGTGGAAACACCACAAAATACGCAAATGCCACACCGCAATAAAACAGCAGTGAGCTGGAAAACAGCAACGGCATAATCAAACGACGCTCATGTTTGTATAAGCCAGGAGCAACAAAGGCCCAAACTTGATACAAAATAAACGGCACCGCAATAAATACCGAAGCGATTAACGTCAACTTCAGTGGCGTGAAAAAGGGTGAAGCCACATCCGTAGCAATCATGGTCGCGCCTTCAGGTAGACGCTCTACTAAAGGTGCGGAAACAAACTCGTAAATGTGGTTAGAGAAATAAATTAGTCCGACAAACACCACCAACACTGCCAAAATTGAGCGCAGTAGTCGGTTGCGAAGCTCCAACAAATGACTAATTAAAGGTTGTGTCTGCTCGACGGTAGACATGGCAAACCTCTTATTAAAAACCAGATCAAAAAGGAGCTACCAATCACTAGTAGCTCCTCCTAATGAGACTATTCGGCTTTCTTATCTGCCGCTGTAACCTTGCTCTCTTCCGCTTTCTCTACCTTTTCTGCTGCTGGCTCTGTTTTTACAGGCTCAGCCTCTGAATCGGTGTTCTTTGCGTAAGGACGATTTACAGATTGCGCTGCCTTCTTCAATTCTTCGACTGAAGATTTCAACTCAGGAGACAAATCATCCATCCCCATTTGCTCTGCTTTGCGCAAGTTTTCTTGCAGCTCTTGGACTTTCAGCTCGTGTGACAATTCGTCTTTGACGCTATTTGCCATACTCTTAGCGGCACCGATAAAGCGAGACACGCTGCGAATAGCATGAGGCAAACGCTCCGGCCCAAGAACGACCAGACCAACAACAGATATTAATACCAGTTCCCAAAAACCGATATCAAACACGTTTTACGCCTGCTCTTTGTCTTTTTTCGTTTCAGGAGCAGCTTCTTTTTTCTGCTGCTCTTCTAGACTTTTTGGTTCGAAGTCTGCGTCTTTGTCATTTTTCGCAGGTTCATCTTCGCTCATCGCTTTTTTGAAGCCCTTAACGGCACCACCCAGATCGCCACCGATACCGCGTAGTTTCTTAGTTCCGAATAGCAATACAACAATTACAGCAATGATTAGAAGTTGCCAAACACTGATACCACCCATTCTCTTTACCTCGGGTCTTTAAATAAACAAAAATATTTCAAGAGTTTAACGTCTATTGACGATAAGCTCGCCAACTAAGCAGCCAAAATGTGACACCTGCGATACCGCTGGCCAACGAAAGCTGCTCAAAAGCATTGTTCACCAATATTGCCGAGCATACGACTAAAGTGGCGCCAACGCCAAATAAAAACTTTCCTGTCGCCTGCTGGCGCTTGCTCTGACGATACCCTTGATAAAGCTGATCCATGCGTTGGTTCATCGCTTTACCTTGTTTCAGGCTATCGTAAAGCAGCTCTGGCAGTTCCGGTAACTTCTCCGCCCAAAATGGTGCGCGATCTTTAATTGCATTCACCAAAGCTTGCGGCCCAACTTGATTCATCATCCATTCTTCAAGGAATGGTTTTGCGGTCTCCCACAAATCAAGCTGAGGGTACAGCTGCCTACCAAGCCCTTCCACGTACAGCAGCGTTTTTTGCAGCAATACAAGCTGTGGCTGAACCTCCATGTTGAATCGACGTGCCGTGTTGAACAAATTCAACAGCACATGACCAAAGGAGATTTCGCACAGCGGCTTAGCAAAAATAGGCTCACACACAATACGAATCGCGAACTCAAACTCATCGACATTGGTATCGGCAGGCACCCATCCTGAGTCCACATGTAACTCCGCCACTCGGCGGTAGTCTCGATTGAAAAACGCCAGGAAGTTTTCCGCCAGATAACGCTTGTCTTCACTATTAAGTGTACCAACGATTCCGCAATCTAGCCCGATCCACATTGGGTTCTCTGGGTGTTCTGGTTTGACGAACACGTTCCCCGGATGCATATCGGCATGGAAGAAGCTGTCTCGGAACACCTGAGTGAAGAACACACTCACGCCGCGCTCCGCGAGCAATTTCATATTGGTGCCATTTGCTTTCAAGCCTTCAATATCAGAGACTTGAATGCCATATATTCGCTCAGAAACCATGACAGTTTCATTACTGAAGTCAGGAAAAACTTCAGGAACATACAATTCTTCGCTGCCTTCAAAGTTGCGGCGCAACTGAATGGCATTCGCCGCTTCACGTCGTAAGTCGAGTTCATCAAGCAATGTTTTCTCGTACTCACGTACAACTTCAACTGGTTTCAAACGACGTGCTTCAGGCATCGCTCCGGCGACTATACGCGCCATTCGGTGCATCAGTTTTAGATCTGAATCAATGACCGGGCGAATATCTGGGCGGATAACCTTTAATACCACTTCTTGGTTAGAGTCTTTTAAACGCGCAGTATGCACCTGAGCAATCGATGCTGACGCCAGTGGTTTGATATCAAACTCGGTAAACCAGTTTTCTAACGGACCACCTAATGCTTGCTCCATCTGCTTTTTTGCTAGCTCACCATCAAATGGCGCGACTTGGTCTTGAAGCAAAGCTAGGGGATCAGCAATATGCGGAGGAAATAAGTCACGGCGCGTTGACATCATCTGACCGAACTTAATCCAAACTGGCCCCAGCTCTTGCAACGCTAAACGCAGGCGCTCACCGAGTGGTTTTTCTGGATGCTTGTTCTTAATCCAGAACAGGCTTTTGCGCAGTAATAACGGAGCTTTGGTCAGTTGGTGATCGGGAAGCAGCTCATCTAAGCCGTATTCCAGTTGTACTTTGGCGATGTGGTATAAGCGCTTTAGTTCTGCTGGCGTCATGGTTTCTCCAATGCCGGCTTATTTGCATCCAGCTTATTCAGCAAAGCAGTCAAGCGTGCTTCAACGCGAGAAGCCTGGCTGCGAACCTCATCAACCTGGTCGCAAAAATACGCCACTTCTAGAGGAGCAGGTGCCAACTTCCACTCTTCAGTCACTACTTGCGCAAGATGACGCTGGTGTTTTTCTGCTTGAGACGCAAGAAAGTTGCCTATGTTTTTTGAACCTTGCACAAAGGTATGTGCGGCGACATCGCCAGTCACGCGAGACAACCACTCTTCAACATCTGGTTTGCAATCCACCATCAACTGAGAGAATTTCTGCGCCAATTGAATATCGCCTTCAAGCTCGAGTTTATCTTGTTTAATAAGGCGAGTGATGTTGGCCTGGTCACGCAGCTCTGGCAACACGCTCAAGTTGAGCGATAGATAGCAGTTTGGCTGTCCTTCGTAATGACCGAGCACATCAATTTGCTGACTAAAAACGAATGTCAGTGTTTTATTGATCTCTTTCAGGTGAACTTGAATAACTTGACCTTTTAGACGCGCTAAACGACGGCCCAATGCAGGGTCGTCTTTGATCAGTGTATTCAGTGACGTTTCAATCACAGCGGTGATAAGTGGTTCAAATGGCATGCCGTTAACCCTTAGAATTTATAACCGCGATGCAAAGCCACAATACCACCAGTTAAGTTGTAGTATTTGGTGTTTTCAAAACCTGCGTCTTGCATCATGCCTTCCAGCGTTTCTTGGTCTGGATGCATACGGATTGACTCCGCTAGGTAGCGGTAACTCTCTGAGTCATTCGCAACTAGCTCACCGATTCTCGGCAACAAGTGGAATGAATATGCGTCGTATACTTTCGATAACGGCTCTAGCACTGGTTTTGAAAATTCCAACACCAATAGACGGCCGCCTGGCTTCAATACGCGGAACATTGAACGAAGCGCTTTGTCTTTGTCAGTCACATTACGCAAACAAAAACTGATGGTGATGACATCAAAATAATCGTCTGGGAACGGCAGTTCTTCTGCGTTGGCTTGAACGTAATGCACGTTACCCACAATTCCGTTATCGCGCAGTTTATCGCGACCAACGTTAAGCATTGAATTATTGATATCAGCAAGGATGACATGGCCCTCATCGCCAACAATGCGCGAGAATTTCGCCGTCAAATCACCCGTACCACCACCTAGGTCAAGAATACGTTGGCCAGGGCGAGCGCCACTACAATCGATAGTGAAGCGCTTCCAAAGGCGGTGAATACCACCAGACATCAGGTCATTCATGATGTCGTATTTTGTTGCCACGGAGTGGAATACTTCGGCAACCTTAGTCACTTTTTCGTCTTTTGCCACTGTAGAGAAACCAAAGTGAGTGGTTTCATTCTCTAACGCTGTATTGGATTGCAAACTTGTGTCCGTCATTCTAATTCCTCTTAGGCAGCGCTTTCTCTCTGCGGGGCGTTTGCTGACAAATAAAATCGCCCACTGCACTGCGGGCGATTAGTTTACTTTATCCTCAGCCGGATGTCTTTCTACTAACGGGTCATTTTCTGAAAATGAATCACTCTGCGCTAACTGTGCGAGATCAGAAGAAATTGGTCGTTTGATTTCAACCCCAAGGTGCTTAAAGCTTTCGGCTTGACGAATCACATTCCCGCGCCCTGTGGCAAGCTTGTTCATTGCGCCTTGATAGCTTTGATTCGCCTTATCCAGCGCACCGCCGAGCCCTTCCATGTCGTCTACAAACAATCGTAATTTGTCGTAGAGTTTTGTCGCGCGCTGCGCAATCATTTTGGCGTTTTCATTCTGGCGTTCATTGCGCCATAGATTATCAATGGTGCGCAGTGCCACCAGCAACGTTGTTGGGCTCACCAAAATGATGTTTTGCTCCATCGCGTCTTTGATCAAGCTTGGATCGGCTTGAATCGCAACTTGGAACGCAGGCTCAACCGGAATAAACATCAGCACATAGTCCAAACTCTGAATACCTTTGAGTTTGTGGTAGTCCTTCATGCTTAAACCCTTAATGTGCGCACGCAGTGCGGCTAAGTGCGCACTCAAAGCCTGGTCTCGCTCGGCATCAGTTTCGGCGTTGAAATAGCGCTCATAGGCGACCAGCGCCATTTTGGAATCCACAACCACTTGTTTGTTTTGTGGGAGATGAACAATCACATCAGGTTGGTAGCGCTTGCCTGCTTCATTTTGCAAATTCACCTGAGTCTGATATTCGTGCCCTTCACGTAAGCCAGACTCGGCAAGCACCCTAGCGAGCACTACTTCGCCCCAGTTACCTTGCTGCTTGTTGTCCCCTTTCAACGCTTGGGTCAAATTAACCGCTTCGCGCGTCATTTGCTCATTCAAACGTTGCAGGTTTTTGAGCTCATGCACTAAGGTATGGCGCTCTTTAGCTTCTTGGCTAAAGCTGTCATTAACGTGCTTTTTGAATCCTTCTAGCTGCTCTCGGAGCGGTGACAACAAACCTTCCAAACTCTGACGGTTTTGCAAGTCGACCTTCGCGGTTTTTTCTTCAAACAGTTGGTTGGCCAAGTGCTCAAATTGCTGTTTCAGGCGCGCTTCCGCTTGCTCTAGAATTTGCAGTTTTTCGGCATTGGCTTGGTTGATTTGCTCATGACGTGCTTGCTGCTCACGCAGTTGCGTTTCTAGACGTGATTTGTGCTCACGCATCTGACCAAGCTCATCAAAGTATTGTTGGCGCTCTTGCTTTACGGCCTCGAAGTAACGCAGTTTTTCCATTGCTGCCATCAGCTTTCCGTGTGTTTGGCGTACTTCAAACGCGGCTTTATCGCGCTCATCATCTAATTCATCCAACTCTTGCTGGGCATCGGCAAGGCTTTGTTTAACCTGTTCAAGCTGCTGTTGGTGAAGCTGCTTTTCTGAAACAAGTTGTTGTTCGAGAAGCTGAGTTTGGGTGATAAAACGCTGTTTCACCCACCAACCGACGGCGACACCACTAAGCGTGGCAGCGCAAAGAGAAGAGAGAATGAGAGATTGGTACTCAAGAATCCATTGCATAATAGCGAGTTAGCCTGTGTTTTGTATCTATAACAATGGTATTTAGACACTGGATAAATGTCCAGTTTGTTGGATGAAAAATCCTCGCATACACTAGGCCTTCCTATAATATTCTTTCTTCCGCTCAAATGAACCAGACCGAGCGGCACATCATCACGCAGAGGCATCATGAACGAGCGTCGCGCCCTAGGATTTGGGCTCTCAGCAGTATTACTTTGGTCTACCGTTGCAACCGCATTTAAACTCACGTTGGCAGAATTTACGCCAATCCAAATGCTGTGCATTGCCAGTATCGTCTCTGCGCTTGCGCTGACGATAATCTGTGGTGTGCAAGGCAAGTTGGGCCAGTTAAGTGCCACCTTCCTCTCAAACCCTTGGTATTACCTACTGCTTGGGTTGATTAACCCCTTGGCGTATTACGTCATTCTCTTTAAAGCGTATGACTTGCTTCCTGCATCTCAAGCCCAAGCAATTAACTACAGCTGGGCCATTACCTTGACGCTAATGGCTGCTGTTTTCTTAGGGCAGAAGATCCGAGCTAAAGATTGGCTCGCTTGCGGTTTTAGCTATGTAGGCGTGATTGTGATTGCCACACAGGGCAATGTTCTCGGCATGCAATTCGAGAGCCCGTTGGGCGTGGGGTTGGCGCTGCTATCGACACTGTTGTGGGCTGGTTACTGGATTTTAAACACCAAAAATAAGGCCGACCCTGTGGTTGGTGTCTTACTTGGTTTTTTGGTCGCTATTCCATTTGCCATTGGTTTAAGTCTTTATGAAGGTGCGAGCTGGCAGGCAATCTCAATTAAAGGTTGGGCAGCGGTGACGTATGTCGGGCTATTTGAAATGGGGATCACTTTCGTCCTATGGCTAAGCGCCCTCAAATCGACACAAAACACAGCCCGCATCAGTAATCTGATCTTTGCTTCTCCATTCATCTCACTGATGCTATTGGCAACCATCATTGGTGAAGAAATTCATCCATCAACCTTGATTGGTTTAATACTGATCATCAGTGGATTAGTGGTCCAACAAGTATCGTGGGGTAAAAAAACCAAAGCCATGAGCACTTCTCAATGATGAACAAAAAACCTCAATAAACGATGCAATGAGTTGGATAAAAAAGAGATATAGCTAACAGTTTAATGATAGAAAGCGCCTTACGCTGCTGGGAATTACCTAAGCGTTGGATACGATACCAACACGGCCCAATAGCTTAAGCTAGATTCTAATACCACTATCTTTGGGCGCTTCAGGACACGTTATTAATTATGTTTCGCTTCGCTATTCCTTCGCCTTTGATGGCAGACTGGCAACAGGCTCTGCAACAATGCTGTGATGCTACTCAAGCTCAGGGACAACTTTATACTCTGAGCGATACCCAGCAGTGGCTATCAACTGAGGTGTCCACCTCGGTTCAAAATCATTGCGCTATCGTCGAAGTGGTAGTGCAAGTTGCCGATCAATTTAAACCGACAGACTTGACGATAAGCCACACATCCTTTGGACAGCAAACCTTGAGCATAGGTCCAATTTGGCTACCAAATGGCGATCTGTTTGCCGTATTAGCGCTAACTCACCCTGACGATCAAATCACGGTAGTGTCTGCTTGGCTGAGTGCATTAGTGGGGCGAATGAGCTTTGATGTCAGCTCACACTACCAGCAAGAACGAACACGCCATCAAACTGCAGCGACCACACCATTACCGACGCTGCAAGAGTTTATCGACTGTCTTGAAGACCATATTTGGATAAAAGGCATGGATGGTCTTTATTCGATGACCAATCGAAGCGTAGAAAATGCGTGGCAAAAGACCAACAGTGAGATCATCGGCAAAGATGATTTCGCACTATTTAGCCACGAGCGAGCAGAGAAGTTCATTGAGGCCGATAACTTGGTCGTGGCGACAGGCACGCTGAACATCGTCGAAGAATGCCGCCAAATTGATGAAAACAATAACCCAACTTGGCTAGAAACCATTAAGTCTCCTGTTCGTGATAATGACGGAAACTTAATTGGTATTCTGGGCATGACGCGCAACATCACACGCCGGAAAATGGTCGAAACGCAACTCTCATTGGCGTCCAAAATTTTTAATAATTCACAAGAAGGCATGGTCATTACTGATCGCAATGCCAACATCATTGATGTAAACACAGCCTTTACTCAAATCACCGGCTATCGCTCTGAAGAGGTGATTGGAAAGAACCCCAGAATTCTGCGCTCAGGTCATCATGACCAAGGCTTCTATAAACAGTTGTGGCATCAACTCGAAACCAAAGGTCAATGGAAAGGCGAGTTCATCAACCGAAAGAAAGATGGCAGCATTTACCCGCAGTTAGCGACCATTAGTGCCGTAATGGACGATAAAAATCATCTCATTAACTACATCTGTGTATTTGAAGATATTTCCGTGCGTAAAGCGCACGAAGAAAAACTGCAGCGCATGGCCTTTTATGATCCGTTAACGAATCTGCCTAATCGCACCCATTTACTTAGCTTGCTTGAGCAACACATTGAAACCGGGCACAAGAACCAACAGACGTTTGCCACCCTATTTCTAGATATCGACCATTTCAAACACATCAACGATAGCATGGGTCACTTTTGTGGTGATCAGTTGCTGTCTAAGTTGGCTATCCGTCTGCAAGATATTCTTCACTTAAATGCGCATGTGGCTCGCATTGGCGGCGATGAGTTCGTGATCATTTTGCCGGACGTCCACAGTGATGTGGCTTTGCTGGAAACTGTCGGCGATATTCTCAGCGTTTTCCAACAACCGTTCGACTTGGCAAATCACGACTCACTGCGCGTCTCGACCAGTATTGGCATAGCCTTATACCCAAGAGACGGCCAAGACAGCGAAACCTTACTCAAAAACGCAGATACAGCAATGTACTTAGCGAAGAAAAATGGGCGCAACGGCTACGCATTTTACTCGCCAGATTTAACCGATAAATCGGTATCCCATGTGCGCATTCAATCTGCTTTGCATCAAGCGATAGAAAAACAGCAACTTCGATTAGAGTTCCAACCACAATACAACTTGGAGCAACATGTGATTGTTGGCGTTGAAACCTTATTACGCTGGCAGCACCCCGAATTTGGCCTTGTACCACCAGCCGACTTTATTCCAATTGCAGAAAAAACGGGGCTTATCCAAAGCATTGGCGAGTGGGTCTTGCTACACGCTTGTCAGCAAGGAAATGCTTGGCTGAAGCAAGGCATTGAGTTTGGCAGAATTGCGGTTAATGTGTCGGCATTACAGCTTCAGCAATCGAATTTCATTCAGAGATTGAGCGATATCCTCAATCAAACTGGTTTTCCTGCTCAACGGCTGGATTTGGAGATAACCGAGAGCTTTTTACTGATCGACCCTCAACAAGCCATTGCGTCGTTAAATCAACTAAGAGGCTTAGGCATCGAGATTTCTCTGGATGATTTCGGCACAGGCTATTCGTCTTTGTCTTATTTGAAAGGTTTACCCATCAATAAGCTGAAAATTGATCGTTCGTTTGTCAGTGATGTACCCAGCAACAGCGATAGCAATGCGATTGTGAATGCGATTATCGCCATGGGCAAAACACTGTCATTGAAAGTCGTAGCGGAAGGAATAGAAACTCAGGAGCAAGCCGATTACTTGTTCGAAAAAGGCTGTGTTTACGGTCAAGGGTATCTTTTTAGCCAGCCAGTAAGTGCGGAAAAACTTTTTCGTTGAGCCAGCTTGTAGCCCAAGTCATTCTCGTGGAGCCACATCCTCGGGGATGGTTTGGCTTGGTTGACTTTGAGTTGATTGACACAGCTCCAGACGCTCAACCAAAATATTAATGCAGACCAATAGCGGTACACCGATTAAGAGCCCCATACCGCCCCAAAGCCAACCCCAGAACACGAGCCAAACGAAGATCACTAACGGATTTAAGTTGAACCTTTTCCCTAATAACGTTGGCGTAACAAACTGGCTTTCAATCAAGTTGATCAACAAATAGATAGACACCACAGTGAGCATAAAACTGGCCGACTCCAACTGCAGATAAGCCACAAAACCGAAACTCACCATGGAGATGACAGGGCCGAGATACGGCGCAAAATTCATCACGCCAGCAAACGCGCCCCACAAGAATGGGTCCTCAAGGCCTAAAACAAAAAACACCGCCCCAACACTCAATCCAAGTCCCGCATTCACCAACGTGATAGTGCCAATGTATCGAGATAGGTCTTTCTGTAGTGCTTTGACCAGTTCAATCGCTTGGCGCTGCTTGGCAAACCCATGCAAGTACGACACTGACTTTCGAAATAAGCTGCGTCCATGATTGAGCATAAAATAAACCATAAACAGCACGATCATCGCTTGTGTCAAAATGGTCGGCGTCGTGGTCGCGAGTGTCTTCACCAAAGAAAATACGGTGTTATTCCCGACTTCATCCATACCCATATCGCTGGCAATATTCAGCGGCGTATTAAGGTGATCCGCCGAGGCTTGAGTCACTTCACTCACTTCTTGCGACACATTTTTCACGATACTGGGTAGTTCAGACCACCACTGCTTAGCTGGCTCCGACATGGCAGCAAGGCCAATAATTGAAGCACCAACCAAGAATGACAGAGTCACCACGACGGTAATCGCGCGCGGTAAACCTTTGTCTTCAAGATAATTAATGAAAGGACTGCATAACAGAGAAATAAAGGTACTAAGCACAATAGGTAACAAGATTGGCTTAGCAAAATACAACCCTGGAACGAGCAATAAGACAAGAAGGGTTGCACCAATCGCGGTGTTGGCAGGGATGTTCAATTTCGCTGTCATAAAAAGGCTCAAGGTCGGTAGGAATCATTATCGGCGAAAGCCGTTATTGGGGTTGCTCGACTTCTGTTTGTGTCGCGGTCTCTTCTGTCGAAGCAGTAGTGCCTGCTTGTGGTTCAGCATTTCGCTCTTGTTCTACGCCCGACTGGTTAGAAGACGCGGCCCTAACTGGCTTGGCAAGCGAATCCGTTAGTTCGGAGACACTACTCGCCAATAGCCCCATGGAAGAAATAGAGGAAGTCAGTCGAGACAATCGACCCGCTTTGGCAGCGGTAACGGCAACGACAGCACTAATACCTAGCGTCGTCCAAGGATTTTCTTTCACAAACTTCTTAGTGGTAAACGTGAACATTTCCATCGACAAGCAGCATTGCTCTAAAGATGCCTTACCTTCCATCCGCTTGATTCGCATGGCTCGATTGAGCTTTTGTAGCGAGCGCATCCCACCCCTCCTGCAACTGTTCTGTCGTATTTTTGAATCCAAGGAAACCAACTAAACGCTTCTGCCACCAAGCTAAAGACAATAATGCCAAACCTAAGGACGCAATAAATACGCCCACTGCAACATACACGTTAGCGGTCAGCTGATAAGCCACAACACCAGAAGCAAGGCACAAACTGAACACGAACAATACCGACAATAAGGTAAAAACAATGGTGCACAGCAAAATCTGTCGCGCTGCGGACGCATTAATTTTCACCTCCAAGAGGAACAAATCCAACGTTGAACCCGACCACGCTTTCAGCGATTGAGTCAATTGGTCCAGTTGTGAAAGAATACTGCTCAAACCATTGATGGTTTGTTGGATATCCTGCTCTTCTGCCCCACTTGGGGCTCGACCGCTGTCTGCTGCGGCCGAGCCTGGTTGCTGGTTGGTGACTTGTCCGGAGTTATTCATTGGAACCCTCGCCTTCTGTTATGTGGCTTAATCCGTTGGACCGTGATTATTTGATCAGCTTCGAAACCGCCCAACCCGCAAGGAAGGCACAACCAATGCTCAGCAATGGACGCTCCTTGATAACGTTCTCTGCCGACTTGGTCGCCTGCTGAACGTGTTCCGCGCCCACATCAAATTTCTCTTTAGCTTGGTCTTTCATTGCGCCGACGGCTTCCGTCGTGGCTTGCTCCGCCAAGTGATATGCTTCTTCTAACTGCTCTTGAGGTTTTACTGTGCTTTCTTTTGTTGTAGCCATAACTAGCCTCCGTTGATGAGTTGAGTAGTAAATCAAGTGAAACAACTTTTGAACTCACTTACTCACTACAAAGCCATATCCGTGCCAAAATTATAAGTACATGTTTTTAATTGGTTTTTGTTTTATTTCACGACAAATGCTTATCTGTACGTGTAATTCTTTCCAGACTTCCCCAGCATTCTTGTAATTTTTTCTTAGCGCCTTGTCTGCACCCCTCCAATTCTTGCGCAATAAACTCATAACCAATTGATTAATAGAAAAATAACATTCTTTGGCATACAACCTGCAACTAAAGATGAAACATCGGTGTTTGTTCCCCATACGTACAAACACTCCCATCACCAACCAAATCAGGAGTGAGATATGAAAAATGAAAATATCGCCTCAATCATTGAGCTTATCGAGAGCGGAAATGACATTTACAACAAGGCCATTGAGAACATTGACAACACTTCTTTGAATAATGTGTTGGTAGAACTGCTTAGAGTACGTGAGCGAGCGGTGCTTGAGCTTACTCCCTACACATTGGCAAATAACCAGGAAGACTCTGCCGACGACACTCCGGTTTCCTACACCATTAAAGCGCGTGAAGTGTACAGCGATGTGATGAAGGAGGTGTCTTCTGACAAAGAGTCCATGTATTTGGAACAGCTCGAAGGTGTTGAAAGCAAGGTGCTCAAAGAGATTGAAAACCTAATTACTAGCCACCCAGAGCAAGCGGATAATTCGGTTCTACTGAAAGTTCGCAGTGATATCAAAAGCTGTAAAGAAAAGCTCAGCAGCATCAGCCTTATCAGCTGATCCTTAGTGGTCGCCTTTGCAATCAAGCGCTGGCAGAGAAAATGGCCAACTCGTTTTGGCCATTTCTGATAAGACCACAGGCACCTCAATACAACCAAAACTAGAAAACACTAAACCGAGTAATCAACACGGTAGTCATAAATAAAGAGGTCAGTATGACATTGGATAATAATCGAGTAAGGGAGCTACTCGTAAAAATGACACACCATCGCCAAACGTGTTTGCCTCTCGTTAATCCGCAATCGCATATGACACTCGCAAGAGCGGCGTATCGATTCGTTAAAATAGAAAAAGTGATGATCAAAAAGATGGCGAAGTTGTTCTTCGACCAAGATGGTGAACAATTCATTGCAGAAAATGCCACCGAATACGGCGTTGCCGAATTAGGTAATTACAAAGAAATGCATTTCATGAACAAGTTGTTGTTAGATGATTTAAAAGCGCTACTCAGAGCCATTGACGACACTAACTTAACGGCGCTTGTTTCTTACTGGTTAGCTGCTTTACAAGTCGAAAACGATGAAATTGAAAAGCACTTACCCCAGGGTGAGTAGTCATACTCACCCCCTTCTTCCTTTCACTTCGAGAACGATAAATAGACGCTCTCTCAGATACAAAAAATACCGATATAAAAAAAGCCGCTGCACCTACGCAGCGACCTTATTGGTTCCTTCAAAACTACGACTAAACCGGTAAACAAAGGCACGCTATAAAGCACTAGGCAAATCAAAGCACTAGGCAAATCGCGCATTATCCACTGCTTATCTGTTTTAAAGCTAAGCCGATTTACTTCTCCCGCTTGGGACAAATACATTCAACGATTTTGGACGAAGCTTAATCGCTAATTGCTCATCAGAATAAAGCTCACCATCAATCACATACTCAATCGGTTTGTTCGCAGAAATAGTGACATTCTGAGCCGTCGCGTATTGAAAATGAGTCGATTCCTCCTGCGCACCTACGCTGGTTAATGTCAGATCAGACAATGCGATGAGGCGTCCACCTAAAGATTCGGTGTTATCTAAATACGTGATATGCAGCTTGCCATCGTCAGGCTGCGGAGCACCACCACCTTGCGCGAGCAACGTACTAAAAGGAGCGATGTTCGCAACGACAAAGCTATGAACTTCTAGCGTTTGTGATCCATTTTCGCGGTTTTCATCTTCAAATGGCGCATCCATCGCAACAGTCAACGTCTGCGTCTCTTCCGCCACCACCGCGTTAAAAAAGCCCGTTAAGTAGGCCAATTGTCCAAAGGTGTTTTTCTCTTCTCGCTGCGCATGCTCGATCATTTTCTGCTCTAGGCCAATACCTAGGACTAACAATATAAGCCTCTGATTACACTCCGCCGTATCAATACGTTGACAGTGACCTGCTAGCAATGCTTCACACGCTTTTTCGACTGGTGAGAATTTTGCGCCAACTCCATAGAGCACATGACATAACGCATTGGCGGTCCCGAGCGGAACAATACCGAGTTTGATATCAGTACCTACCAGCTGGCTCGCCACTTCCGTCACTGTGCCATCGCCACCCGCTACGATAATTTGCTTAGCACCACTTTCTTTTGCCTGAAGCGTGATCTGCTCGGCGCTGAGGCCTGTCGTGGTTTGATGAATACTCAAACGATATTTTTTGGTTAGTTCACGAATCAAGTGCTGTTCGTTTTCCTCCCATTTGCCACCACCTGCAACAGGGTTGACCACCATCCAAGTGGATTGATCCAGACCCAGTACGCCTTTTTCACTTATCGCTCGTAACGTTTTGATCTGCAATTTATTCAATCTCGCGGTACTGCGCACGTCATTGATTTTTTTCATCACAGATTCAACCGTCAGCGACGAGTCTTTGCTCAGTAGATACGCCGCAACAACAAACACCGAACGACCGCGCCCTAACGCACAATGCACAACCACAGCTCGCGAGCACGAGATTTGCGTATCAATCCAGTTAATCGCATGACGCAAGCGTTCCAACGTTGGGGCTTTGTGGTCGAGTACCGGAATCGAAAGGTAATGAAACTGCTTGTCGGTCATCGCACTTTCAAGCCCAGCAAATTCTGCGGTGACATCGACAATACAAGAGATATCATTGGATTCGAGAAAATCTAAGTCACTCTGAAATAGCCGACGGGAGAGGTATAAATTATCGCTGACTTTTTGGATTGGAGGCACAGTATCGCGCCGTCTTTCCCAGGCATTATACGCTCTAGCGCCCAGCAAAAAGGGGATGAATGCCCAGCGGATCCACCTGACAATCTTACCGTCTTGGTTTTTTCTAAAAATGGAGGGAATGTCGAAAACGTAGGCTACGCTGACTAATGCTAAAGAAAGAGATACCCACAAGAACAACAGGCTAACCATGATTTGGGGAATATAAATAGCAGCCAATAAACTGATCAGAGCGCCAAGAATATAATATTTGATGATAAACATTCGCTCTCCTTGCCTTCAGCGAGTGCGCTTTTTTAGTGAAAGTGAGAATAAGCTGGTTCTAGTTTAGGCTAATTAGCTTGGTAAACGCTTTGATTGGGCCCCTTCCCGTGCCGAAATGGCACGAAAAGGACCAATACTCCACCTAACTAGCCATTTCTTCGACGTAGCTATCCGCTAGTTTCATTTTCTGCTGATCGGTCATCACCTTACCGGCCAATTGGAAAAAACGATGCTCTTCTTCTTCGAGGTGGTGCAATACTTTGTGACGCAAAGTTTTCATGAGGTTGAGCCATCCTGGCGAGCTCATGTCGGTTGCATCAAGCTGTGCAATCACTTTATCAATCTCGTGGTGCTCTGCGATGCCATGACGAGTAAGATCGATGGTTTTATCACTCTCGATTAAAGGCGCGTAGAAAAAGCGCTCTTCTGCGGCGGCGTGCTGTTCGAGTTCATCCTTAAGATTGTGATAAAACTCTTCGCGTGCAGGGGAATCTCCAGACGTTTCCATCAGAGCATCGAGTAAAAGGCGTTGCTTTTCATGACTCTCTTTTAGTACATCAAATATGTTTTTCATCTTTGACTCCTCATCTGATTGTAAACACTTGGGATAAAAGGAAGGGCGGTGATTGACCGCCCTTCTCTTACATTGCTGTGAACAAAAAGCTGACCTGACTCGACTAACAATCTTGGTCTTCTGCGTTCAAGTTCTCTTTAATATTCTCACACTCATCTTCAATCGCATTTTGAGTTTCTTCGGCGGCTTCATCTATCTTCTTGCCTGCCTGTTCCATTGGCCCTTCTTCACTACAAGCAGCCAGTGCGAACACCAAACCAAATACTGCGGCGATACGGTAAATTAATGACGTAAGTCGCATGAAATCTCCTATCTATTTACGTTTTTTCTTCCTAGCAGAACAATCACTATTGATACAATTAATGACAATAGGAATAGGTAAAATATCACTTGCGCGATAGAGGCCGCCGCCCCTGCAATACCAGTAAAACCTAGTAGTGCAGAAACCAGTGCCAAAGCCAGAAAAATAAACATCCAACGAACCATAGTGTTACCTCCTAATAAAAGTGGGTTAGGTCACTCGGCTCGTTATTATTGAACCACTTCTAGCTTATCAATCACCTTATTTACATCATTGGTATTATTTGCAATTGAAAGTGCAAGATCATGCTCCGCATCTGAATTAACCTTACCTGCCAACGTTACCGTTTTACGTTCCGTCGTTACATCAATGTCCGTACCACTTACATTGGTATCCATCAGTAGGCGCGTTTTAACTATAGTCGTGATTTTAGAGTCGGTCAGTGTGGCTAATGCCTCTGAATCGGTTTCTTTCTTACCTTCATTCACCACTGACAATTCGTTGTTTACTTTTTTCACACCATCAAGACCTGTTACAAGCTCTTCGGCAAGCGATTTTTCAAGGTCATTGTTTACCGAACCAGAAAGGGTAACTACCTGATTTTCAACATCGGTGTTGATATCAAAAGAGTTGAGGTTACTGTTTAGCAGCAGCGTCGTTTCGGCTTTACCATCTAGCCAAGCGTCCATGGATTCTTTTTCCCATTTATCACTCGCTAAGACTGCTGTAGATGAAGTAGCAAGAACTGACGTAAGTACAATTTTAGCTGCGATGTTATTCATGGTAATTCTCCTTTATTGACGTTGTATTTCCATAGGAGCAAACCATGTGCCAAGTTTTTAACTCGTTGTTTTTAAATGAATAATAAAAGCAAGAGATAAAAATAAGACAAACAAGAAAATATAAGCATGAATTATTTACACAGAAGAAATGTAATTTTTAATCGTTAATAATTTCGCAATCAATTACATAATACGCCAATAAAAGATGAGACATTATTTCTTCGACTTCACTTAATCGCAGAATTATTATTTAAAATGTGAGACACCCGAATAAAGAAGCAATATTTATCAGAATTATTACTGATATATACCAAGAGAGGATCAACAAAATTAAAATAGCCTACAGACCCTTAAATCTCTGCTGACAATATTTTGTCTTGTGCACTTAGAATAATCCACGTACATTGTTTCTGTCATAGTAAAGAGGACATTTCTATGTCGTTGCCAAGCCTGTTTCTACGAATACAAGACCCGACACTTAAAGATGCTATTGCCTCTTGCCAGGAACTGAACAAATTTCGTCTGCATAATACCGATGCCGCAGATGGTTGGATTGAAGATTTCCTACAACTCAAACCGGAAGTTGCGATTGTTGAAGTCGCCCACTTTACTAGCGCAGATTACCAGCGCCTTTCTAATATCGAAGACATCTACGATATGGACTTGATCATCATTAGCTCTGGTGCTCCAAACGAAAATTTGGATAAGCTAATGAACTTAGGTGCAATTTTTCACTACAGAAAACCCGTCGATATTGCCATTTTGACGGACACCCTAAGCGAAGTCAGCCAGTACTATCAGCAAAAACAAGATCAAGGACGTAAAGTGTCCACTAGCGATCTCGACCAGTTTGGCCTTTTGGTGGGGTCCTCATCGCCAATGCATCAGCTCTATCGCATGATCCGACGCGTCGCAAAAACAGAAGCCAACGTCCTCATTGTCGGTGAAAGCGGCTCGGGTAAAGAGTTAGTGGCACAGACCATTCATTTAGCCAGTGATCGCAAGCAACAACCCTTTATCGCGATTAACTGTGGTGCGATTAGCCCAGAGTTGGTCGATAGTGAACTGTTTGGTCATGAAAAAGGCGCCTTTACCGGAGCGAATAAAACTCACCAAGGTGTATTTAAACAGGCAGAAGGCGGCACGCTGTTTTTAGATGAAATCACCGAGATGCCTATCGAGCATCAAGTGAAGCTATTGCGTGTGTTGGAAACCGGAGAGTATCGCCCAGTGGGCAGTAATACGGTGCATATCGCCAACACTCGCATCATTGCCGCCACCAACCGTGATCCTAAAGTCGCCATTGAAGAGCAGTTCCTGCGTGAAGATCTGTTTTTCCGTTTATCGCACTTCCCATTAACGATACCGCCACTGCGAGATCGAGGCGGTGACATCGTCGGTCTGGCTAAACACTTTATCGCGCACCGCAACGCAAATGAGGCTAAAACCAAAACCATTCTTGATTCTGCCATCCAAAAAATCGCTGCACACGATTGGCCAGGTAATGTCCGTGAGCTCAAACACACGATCGAGCGTGCATTTATTTTGGCTGATGACACCATCCGAGATGAACACCTGATATTCGATACACCGCCATTGGAAACAGGCACAAGCATCGAAGACCTTGTTCCAGCGGGCGTTTCACTAGAAGAGCTAGAAAAAGCCGCCATTCTCAATACGCTTGAAGAGAATCAAGGCAATAAAACGGAATCTGCGCAAGAGTTAGGCATTAGCGTTAAAACGCTCTACAACAAACTCGAAAAGTATCAAGACGAGTAACTCGCTGTGGGAATACAATGAGAATATAAAAAGAGCACGGAATACGATTCAGTGCTCTTTTTTATCTTATCTTTTATGCGGATGTGTAGCGTTTGATTACACCCACTGACCCGCGACAAAGCCGCTCGACCAGCACCACTGAAAATTGTAGCCCCCTAACCAGCCAGTCACATCCATCACTTCGCCAATGAAGTACAGCCCTTTGATGTCTTTGCATTCCATGGTTTTCGAAGATAAGTGATCGGTATCCACACCGCCGAGTGTCACTTCCGCGGTTCGGTAGCCTTCAGTGCCATTCGGGGCGATATCCCAATGCTCTAAACGATCCACAATCGCCGCAAGCTCCTTGTGATTGAACTGCTTTAGCGGTTTATCGACCAGCTCTTTACGTTCAATCAAGACTTCAACCAAGCGCTTTGGTAGCACTTTAGCGAGCGTATTTTTGAGCGACTGATTCGGATGCTTTTCACGGCTGCGTTCTAATAACTCGGCAACATCATCGTTTGGCACCAGATTAATCGACACCTTTTGCCCCGCTCGCCAGAATGATGAAATCTGTAAAACGGCTGGGCCAGATAAACCACGATGTGTGAACAACAGGGCTTCTTTGAACATCGTGCCATCTTCAGCTGTAATTTCCGCAGGTACTGCGATACCAGATAACTCAGCAAAGTCTTCTTTGTCTTCTTTATGCAACGTAAATGGTACAAGCCCTGCCGTAGTTGGGATAACTCGAAGACCAAATTGTTCCGCGACTTTATAGCCAAATGGTGTCGCCCCCAGTTTTGGCATCGACAAGCCACCGGTTGCGATAACTAAAGACTCACACTCGACAATCTCAGTGCCAGCATGCAAACGAAAGCCTTCATCGATTTTCTCAATTGAGTGAACATCGCATTGGTAACGCTGCTCGATATTCGGCATGTCACACTCAGCCAACAGCATCTTCACGATGTCTTTCGCCGTAAACGCATCGACACAAAACAGCTGACCGTGATCGCGCTCTTCAAATTCAATACCATGCTTACACACCATCGAGATAAAATCCCAGTTGGTGTATTGAGAAAGCGCCGACTTAACGAAATGCGGGTTTTGGCATAGGTAGTTGCTGGCTGAGACGTCGTAATTAGTGAAGTTACAACGGCCACCGCCTGAGATAAGGATTTTACGTCCTGGCTTTTTAGCATGATCGAGCACCAAAACACGGCGGCCTCGCTTGCCGGCTTCTGCAGCACACATCAAACCCGCTGCACCTGCGCCAATTACAACAACATCAAATTTCTTACTCATCGGTAGCTCTTAGACTGATTGGGATCGAATCGAAATAAAAAAGGATGTGCACATTGCACATCCTTGCTTTCTAGGCGCGACATTCTACCGACAAATCTCGAAGGGGAAAAGCGCTTAAACGGTAAGCGCTATGCATACCCGTACAATCCTAGGAGATTAACTCGCTAGATTATTGATTCTTTAAAGAATGAAGGCCGCGAGTAGGGTAACACCGAGCAAAGCGGTCGATAAAACAAATAGCTCACGCACCCTTTCGCACTTACCAGTAAAAATCTCATCGTGGTGATGGTGATATTCTTTACTTTTGATGTAGTGGAACAAACGCACCTGTTTGGTGACATTTCCATGGGTGGTAAAAAAGCCATTGCCATCAACTTGCTGATATAACAACGGATGCGCTTCACGCATGATGTAAATTAGAGAACGAAGAGCGGTGAGATACCGGATCATGTTGACTCCAGTTACCACCATTAGCGCAAATAAGATTGTGTCTCCACTAATCATCTTTTCCTCCCTACATCTTCAACAATGCTCAAGAGAAAAAGACGATCAATGCTTCGTCTTTATCCGCTACTTATAGCGTCAAAAAACGCGTTTACGCAGCTGGAGCATCCATGATTGAAGATGAACCTTCTTTCGCCATTTGTGCTAGATCTTTGTCGATGAAGAACAATGCTTTACCATCTTCACCTACTAATTCGATCTTATCTAAAATCCCTTTAAACAACTTCTCTTCTTCGTGCTGTTCAGACACGTACCACTGTAGGAAGTTAAACGTTGAGTAGTCTTGGCTAGTAAATGCAACATGTGCCAATTTGTTGATTTTTTCCGTGATCATTTGCTCATGTTCGAAGGTCTCGCGGAAAACATCACCTAAGCTAGCAAAATCATGCTTTGGTGCATCAATAGCGCCCAAAATTGGCATTGAGCCAGTTTCACTTACGTAGGTGAATAGGCGTTGCATGTGCTCCATTTCTTCTACGGCGTGAGCGCGTAAAAATTCAGCCGCACCTTCAAAACCTTTGTCTTCACACCAAGCACTCATTTGTAAGTATAGATTGGATGAGAAAAATTCTAGGTTAATTTGCTCATTCAATTGTTCGACCATAGTTTGAGACAGCATGTTAACTCCTATTAATGTGCATGCAATATACCCAAGTAACCTCGAGATAAACGACGCCGCGAGATTGACTTGCTCTACATCAGAGGCAAGGTTTTACTTGAACTATAGTCAGTAACGGAGCGCTGAACTCCGCATCTCAAAGTCACTTGGGTATAACGCCACTATAACATGATTACTGAGACAAGACTTTGTACCTACGACACTGATATGAGATCACTTCAGCAAATTTTTTTGGGGGTTAGTGCTAATCTAAAACTATGACCTTACAAGGAGATAGCAATATGAGTTACAAACACATACTTGTGGCAGTCGACCTGTCAGACGACAGTAAAGTGTTGATTAAAAAAGCCGTATCACTGGCTAAACCTCTGGATGCGAAAGTCTCTTTTATTCACATCGACGTGAACTACGCAGAGCTCTACACCGGGCTTATCGACATCAATATGGCAGAAGCGCAACATCAAGCAATGGAAGCGTCGCGCACACAATTGGCGAATTTCGCAGAATATGCGCAATACCCAATAGCCCATACGTTGGTCGGTAGTGGCGATTTGAGTAATGAGCTGTGCGATACCATTCAAGACTACAGTATCGATTTGGTGGTTTGTGGTCATCACCAAGATTTCTGGAGCAAGATTCTGTCTTCGACTCGACAACTGATTAACTGCTCTCCAGTCGATATGCTGGTCGTACCGCTAAAAGACTGATTGGCGCGACGTTAAAACTTGGTTAGACTGCGGGCACATTTGTTGTTGATAAAGATTCTCATCCATGGCTTATCTATCCGCAGTTACCCTACTTTGGGCATTCTCATTTAGCCTGATCGGCGTTTACCTCGCTGGTCAGGTTGATTCTTGGTTCTCGGTGTTCATGCGCGTGGCACTGGCGAGTCTGGTTTTCATTCCCTTTTTAAAATTCCGTGGCGTTAGCAAATCCTTAATCGCGAAACTGATGACGGTCGGTGGCTTTCAGCTTGGTCTGATGTACTGCTTCTACTACCAATCTTTTTTGCTCCTTTCCGTGCCAGAAGTATTGCTGTTCACCGTATTCACACCCATTTACGTCACGCTGATCTATGACTTCTTGAAAGGTCGCTTTTCACCTTGGTATTTGGTTACCGCGGCGATTGCTGTATTTGGCGCAGCCTGGATTAAGTTTGCAGGCATTAATGAAGACTTCCTGCTGGGCTTTTTGGTCGTACAAGGAGCAAACCTCTGTTTTGCCATTGGTCAGGTAGGCTACAAATACATCATGGAAAGTGAGCCGGTTGATTTGCCACAACACACCGTGTTTGGTTACTTCTACTTAGGTGCGCTTTGTGTAGCAACCGTGGCTTTCGCTCTGATGGGCAACCTCGACAAACTACCCACCACCGCAACGCAATGGGGCATTCTGACGTACCTTGGTTTAATTGCTTCCGGTTTTGGTTACTTCGCGTGGAACAAAGGCGCAACCATGGTGAACGCAGGAGCACTTGCAGTAATGAACAACGCATTGGTTCCGGCGGGTTTGATTGTGAACATTGTGATTTGGAACCGCGATGTTGATGTCATGCGACTCGCCATTGGCGGTGCGATCATCATGCTATCGCTATGGATTAACGAAACCTGGGTGAAAAAGCGCGTCGAAATGAGCTACGCCAAGAAGTAAAGCGACCACTCCCAACACACATACCGACAATAAAAAACGCTCTCCARYTGGAGAGCGTTTTTTGGATTAGATTAATGCACTTTGACTTGCGAGCTTGTGCTCATCAACGCATTAGGCGGCGTTGATAGCAACACCTCTAGCGTGGCATTGCGCGCTTCAAGCTTGCGCTGACGCTTAAGTAACTTTTGTTGCTTTTTCGCTACTTTTAACAACTTCTTCTGCTGCTTATAATGCTTTTTCAGTGCTTTTTTCGCTTTCTTAAGCGATTTTTTATCTGCTAAATCAAACCATACTGATGCGTCGCTTCTTACTGGCTCCAGGGATTTTTCGGCTTGCTTTTTCTCTTTCACTCGCTCAACAACACGCTTCACAATCGCTGCTTTTTCGTTGCTTTGTTTTGTTGTCACAGGAATCGGTTGTACTGGCAGCGCTTCAGCCAATAAGCCACATGATTGTTGCTCGTTCAATGGCTTGTCTTGGCATTTTTGCGGCGGAATAGCGGCTGGCTTACACAGGGTATCTTTGGCCGCTGAAGAGCGTGCGCAAGAGCGACAAACAAACTTTGGTGCGACAACTAAACGATGGATGTCGCCAAGCTCCGCCGCGATCTGTTTACGACTCATTTTACATAAGCGTTTAGCCATTCTACTACTCCAGCTTCCCAATTATCGACCGCATCACAACAAGTGAAATAATAATAATTCTTAGTTAGATATACAGTCAGGGAGGAGAATTAGCAAGAGAAAACTATCAGTAACGGTTCAGAAAGAGAGGCTTGATCACAGCACGATACACCGTACTGTGACAAGAAAAGTTGAGCGGTCAGGAAGTTATGCCATTGAGGCTTTAACATAGACATCAAAGCGATTTTTTTTGGTTTCAATCGCCATAGTCGGCTTTTGCTCGTTCAGCCAGTTTGCATAGTCTGGGCGCTTCACCACCACGCGTTTTGTGGCTAACGCCATGGCAGGATCTAGCAAACCATCGGCGTCCAAATCGGCGCCAACCAACGATTGGAAAACGCGCATCTCTTTTTTTACGAGCGCCGATTTCTTCTTGTTTTCTGGGTGCGGATACATAGGGTCGAGATACACCACATCTGGCTGAACAAAGTCTTCATCTTGTGCCAGCTGTTCCAATGCATCATGACTGGAGGCATGGATCAGCGACATACGCTCTGATACCCAAGTTCCAATTTCAGAGTCTTGTTTCGCACGCGCTAACCCGTCATCCAGCAACGCTGCGACTACCGGGTGTCGCTCCACCATCTGTACCTTACAGCCGAGCGAAGCCAAAACGAATGCGTCACGTCCCAGCCCCGCCGTGCCGTCTAGAACGGTTGGCGTTGCCCCTTTGTTCAAACCTGCGGCTTTTGCGATGGCTTGGCCCTTACCACCACCAAATTTTCGGCGATGTCCCACTGCGCCACCAATTAAATCGACAAAAATAGCGCCCAACTTTGGCTCATCCACTTTACGCAGCTCTAAACGCTCGGTGGTCAGCACCAAAGCAAAATCGCTCTCGTCAGTGTGAGAAAGCTGCCAGCGCGCAGCCAGTTCATCCAGATGAGGTTGTTGAGACGGGTCTTCACAGATCAATTGCAGTTGCAAAAGGAGGCTCCAATAAAAAATCGCGGTAACTGGCGCTGAGTGTATACCTAAGTTACCTCTCAATGCTAGGTTGAGCTTGATATGACAAGACTACTCAGCCGTCAGTCGCTCAACTAACTCAGAAAGCGGTTGAGGATGCCCAATACCGTAGCCTTGGCCATAATCCACACCAAGATCGATCAAATGCTGCATGACTTGTTCGTTTTCGACAAACTCCGCCACCGTCACTTTGCCTAGCTGTTTTGCCAGATCATTGATCGAGCGAACCATCACACGGTCCATTTCATTTACGTTGATATCTCGCACGAAAAGACCATCAATTTTCACGATATCAACGGGAAGTTTCTTTAAGTAACCAAATGAAGACAAGCCCGAGCCGAAATCATCCAATGCAATCATGCAACCCAACGCTTTGAGCTTGGTGAAGAGCTCAATGGCTTGCTCAAGATTACTCATCGCTGCTGTCTCGGTGATTTCTAGACAGATTTTTTCACACGGCATGGACGAACTTTCCAATCGCTCCAATAAGAAATCGATAAACTCTTGATTCCCCATAGATTGACCTGAAAGGTTTATCGAACAACGACCGAGTTTTTCAACCACCTCCGGGCGTTGCTCAAACCATTCTAGCGTTTGAGTAATGACCTGTTTATCAATCCAATGCGCAATGTTGTATCGCTCGGAGGCAGGAATAAACAATGCAGGAGAAACATAATCACCATATCCATTGCGAATGCGCACTAAAATCTCAAAATACATCTGAGCATCGTGCTTTTGTAAGCTTTTGATAGGTTGAGCAAATAGCTCTAAACGCTGATTCGACAATGCCTCATGCACCAAATTGACGCTCTGCATTTCCATCTGGCGACGTTGTAGCTCTTCGTTATCTAAGCTAAACAGATTGTAGCGGTTACGGCCTTGCTCCTTGGCGGCATGACACGCAGAGTCCGCTTGAGCGTGCACCATTTGCGGCGTCTCTGCCGTATGATCGATGATACGAATACCAATAGAACAACTGATGAACAAGCGTGTATCTTCCCAAATAAAGAGATGTTCACTCAACGTCGAGATGATCAGTTTAGCGATATTAATCGCGCCGTATTCGTCGCAATCTTTGAGTAGTACCGCAAACTCATCGCCTCCCATTCGAGCCAAGATGGAATTGTATGGCAGCACTTCCTCTAACATGCTGGCGCAAAATTGAATCGCCGCGTCACCCGCATCATGCCCAACCGTATCATTGAGGACTTTTAGCTGATCTAAGTCGAGGTACAGCATGGCGTGGACGCGACGATGGCTGTCCACCTCACGCAGTGCGGTCTTGAGCTCTAGTTCAAAGTGGTTTCGGTTATAAGTCCCTGTCAGTAAGTCATAGCGCGCTTGATATTCCAACTTCTCGGAAAGCTGTTTGGTTTCTGTAATATCTTCACCTACAATCAATAGCTGATCAGATTCACTCAGTGGACGAATGTTCTCGCGTACCCAAACACGATGACCGTTTGCATGGCGATACTCGACTTCCCGTCGCCAGACCCCATGCACCTGTTGATTGGGTTGCAATAGCACTTGGCGAGGAAACAGTACCTTGTCATCAAAATAAAACTCCCTTAGGCGGTGTCCGAGCATGTCCATCGGTTTGTAGCCTAGGAGTAGCTGAGCAAATCGATTCACTTCTTGAATGCGATTGTTGCTGTCGAGCGTCACCATCATGACTGGCTGTTGCTCATAATAGTTACGCAGGGTTGATTCGCGTTGATAGAGCTTATCTTCCATCAACTTACGACTAGTGATATCGCGCGCTTCAAACAAGTATTGGTTTTGATTTCCTACTTGCTGAGAAAAAGGCTTGAGTGAAATTTCCAACACCAATGTACCGTGCTCTTTACTCCAAATTTCAGCCTCAAACGTCGACACTTGATGGTGAGGCGCGTGGAAATACGCCTCAAGCAACGCTTGTGCTTTCTCACTCCAATTGGGATGAAACCAAAGTGGTCGGTCTAAACACAGCCCTTGGTGATACAGCAAAGATTGCAGGTGATCGTTGCCCGATTTAAGTACACCGTTGGCATCCAAAATGCCCATATACTGCATGCTCTGATCAAAAATCGATTCTAAGATGGCTTGGCTTTCTCGCGCGGCACTCTCGCTGCGACGCATCCGCTGTAAATAGTAACCCATCAACAAAATGACCACCGACATCACTACAAACAGGCTACCAAACAAGCGAATTTCTTTGGCAAAACGCTCAGAAAACTTCATCGGTTTATTAAAAAATACCGCAGAGACCTCTTGCTCAGCACCCAACCCCCAGCGCACTACAGCTTGATAATCGAGCTTGATTTCAGAATCACTTTTCTTCACGGCTGGCAGAGATTGGTCAGGGTTATCCAACACAAACTCAAGTATCTCAGCGCTCTCAATGCCATGCCGATAACCACTTTGGATCACGCCACCAACCGCACCGTGCCCTAAGCCAATATCGTGCACCATAAACAGCGGCGCATTTGAGGCTCTGTTAACGCCAATCCAGTCACGTTCACTGCCAACCACACCCTGTTTATCTCGGTAATAGGTCCAAAACAGGACGACTTTATCTTTATTCAGCTTCGCTACTTGTTGCTTTAAGTCAATGATACTATCGGGAATAACTTGCACGATTTTGTCGCGATATTGCGGATGTTCATGTACAAAATCGTCGATTTGGTAGCGTAATACCTCTCCCGTTACGGAATGGTCACTGACAATAAGAATTTGGGTGTAATCAGGGTGTAGTCGCTCTATGAGGGCTAAATTTGCCTCCAAATCGACATCTTCTGTTACTCCTGTTGCGTTCAGAGATTGGTGCAAAGAAGGATGATAATTGTTGATGCCGTTAAATATAACCGGGGTGTCTTTGATGATTGGTGCCAAACGCTGCATCAGTTCAAGCGCGTTGTTGTCGCTCACTAAAATGGCATCGAATCGTTCTGTGCTTAATTTCGTACGATATAAGGATTCAAGCTGAGCGAAAAACTGCTCACTCTGGTTACGTTTCGAGTCTAAATAGAGCACGCGCATATCCAGCGATCGATCACCCAATTGCTGCTCGATACCTCGCTGTATGGAATCCGTCCAGAAAAAACCTTGATGATAGGAGTGCACGACCAAAACTTTCGGATCTGAGGCCGCGGCAAACGCGCTCCAACATAGCGCGACAATAACCAGAAAACGCTGCACATTATCTCCATAGCTCGGAGTTAACCCGCAGTTACTCCTGCCAAACCTTGTGAATCCTATCCGCTATGAGTATAAAAGGGAGGTAAAACTCTATCCCTAACGGAAATAATAGTATGAATGCGAGCCTGCCGAAACTCGACGACCTTGACCGCGCAATATTAAAAACACTGATGGCTGACGCCAGAACGCCCTACGCAGAAATGGCAAAGCAGTTCGATGTCAGCCCTGCCACTATCCATGTGCGTATTGAGAAGATGAAATCGGCTGATATCATCGAAGGAACGGAGGTGATCGTAAACACCAAAAAGCTCGGCTACGATGTGTGCTGCTTCATTGGAATTAACCTAAACGCAGCTCGTGATTACCATTCCGCGCTAGAAAAACTCAACGCGCTCGACGAAGTCGTTGAAGCTTACTACACCACGGGCGCGTATAACATATTCGTCAAATTGATGTGCAAATCGATTGAAGAACTGCAATTTGTGCTGATTGATAAGCTGCAAGCCATTGATGAGGTTCAGTCTACGGAGACATTAATATCGCTGCAGAACCCAATTAACCGCAGTGTGAATCCGTGAATTTTTTATAAAAAATAGACAAAAAAGGCCAACCGAATGGTTGGCCTTAGTATTTTTGGAAAGACAGCGTGCGCTTACGCTGCAATACCAGAATGGCGCAATAGCGCATCAATTTGTGGTTCACGACCACGGAAGCGCTTAAACAGCTCCATTGGCTCTTCACTGCCACCCATTTCTAGGATGTTATTCAGGAAGCTTTGACCCGTTTCTTTGTTGAAGATGCCTTCTTCTTCAAAGCGAGAATACGCGTCTGACGACAGCACTTCAGCCCACAGATAGCTGTAGTAACCCGCGCTGTAACCACCAGCGAAGATGTGACCAAAGCTGTGCGAGAAGCGCGCCCACTCAACAGCTGGAACCACCGCGACTTTCTCTTTCACTTTCGCCAGCGTTTCTAAAACGCGTGCACCCACTTCTGGGTCGTATTCGGTGTGCAGAGTAAAGTCGAACAAACCGAATTCTAGCTGACGCAAAATGCCCATCGCCGACTGGAAGTTCTTCGCCGCGAGCATCTTATCTAGCATCGCTTTTGGCAACGGCTCGCCTGTCTCATAGTGACCAGAAATAAACGCCAGTGCGTCTTCTTCCCAACACCAGTTTTCCAGGAACTGACTTGGCAATTCAACCGCATCCCAAGGTACGCCATTAATGCCTGATACCGCGCCAGTTTCGACTTGAGTCAGCATGTGGTGGATGCCGTGACCAAATTCATGGAAAAGTGTCACAACTTCATCGTGCGTAAACAGTGCTGGCTTGTCGCCCACTGGACGGTTGAAGTTACACGTTAGGTAAGCCACCGGCGTTTGCAGTTCGCCAGAGAGCGTAATACGACGACCACGACAGTCATCCATCCACGCGCCTCCACGTTTGTGCTCACGTGCGTAGAGATCTAAGTAGAAACTGCCACGCAGTGCGCCTTCAGCGTCAAAGATATCGAAGAAACGCACAGATTCGTGCCAAGTGTCCACGCCTTCGCGCTCAGTAACTGTCATGCCAAACACGCGGTTTAGCACTTCAAACAGACCACTGACAACCTTTGACTCTGGGAAGTACGGGCGCAGTTCTTCATCCGAGATTTGGAACAAGTGCTGCTTTTGTTTCTCGCTATAGTAAGCGATATCCCACACATTCAATTCTTCAACGCCAAACTCACTTTTCGCAAACTGACGCAACTCTTCGACTTCACGTTCACCTTGCGGTTTCGCACGTGTCGCTAGGTCATTCAAGAAGCCCAACACTTGATCTGGCGTTTCGGCCATTTTCGTTGCTAACGATTTCTCGCTGTAAGTATTGAAACCCAACATGCGTGAAATTTCGTGACGCAGTCTCAGTTGCTCAGTAATGATTTCTGAGTTGTCCCACTTACCAGCATTTGGACCGCGATCAGAGGCGCGCGTCACATACGCTTCGTACACTTCTTTACGCAACTCTTGGTTGTCGCAGTACGCCATGACAGGTAGGTAAGATGGGATATCCAGCGTAATGAGGTAACCATCGAGCTCTTTTGCTTCTGCCGCGGCTTTTGCTGCTGCCAGCGCCGATTCTGGCATGCCAGCAAGGTCTTTCTCATCCGTGATGTGCTTGGTCCAACCCATGGTGGCATCCAGTACATTGTTAGAGAATTTAGAGCTGAGCTCAGACATGCGCTTGCTGATTTCGCCGTAACGGTGCTGCTCATCGGATGGTAAACCAATACCCGATAACTCAAAGTCTCGTAACGCATCGGTGATGGTTTTTTGTTGAGCGCGAGTCAGCGTTGCGAATGCATCACTGGCTTTAATCGCTTTGTACGCTTCGTACAGGCCTTTGTGCTGACCAACCCAAGTGCCGTATTCCGACAAAATTGGCAAACAACTTTCGTACGCTTCACGCAGATCTTCGCTGTTCACCACGGAGTTCATGTGACCCACTGGCGACCAAATGCGGCTTAAGCGGTCATCCGCTTCTTCAATTGGCGCAATCACACTGTCCCAAGTTGGGTGAGCATTATCTTTTAGAACTTCATCGATTTTCGCTCGGCAGTCAGCAATCGCTTGTTCAACGGCTGGCTTGATGTGTTCTGGTTTAATTTGAGAAAACGGAGGTAAGTCCGTAAACGTCAGAAGAGGATTAGACATGAATAATTCCTTTTGTGTTTTGACTCTGTGATTGCCTGTCTATTTTGTGTAGATAGGCCAACTCAATGTACAGACGAGCCAGCAACATGGATTGGGGGAGCTCCGTTCCCTTTCTCTATGCTGCGATGACCATATAGTCAACGAGCGCTACTCTGTCCTTGAGTCTTGTTATACCTAAATGAGATTTCACACTCTTTGAGCACGAGAAACTCACCTAGTTCAATTCGATTACCAATAGTAAGTGTGGGTGACTTAAAGAAATTTCAATAGCGTCCCCTTATCAGAGGAACAGATTTGATTGGAAGTTCTACATCTTTAAGTTACTTGAGTATAATACCGCCATAGAGTGAAAATCACAGACCACACTCAGCCAAAGAGTGTTTCGAGAGTTTAATTTGTTAAGTTACCGCCACAGCTTCCACGCTGGCAACCATGCCGACGTGGTCAAACACATCGTTCAAAGCCTCATTCTTGATGCGCTGAAACAAAAAGATAAGCCATTCGTTTATCACGATACCCACTCGGGTGTGGGCCGTTACGATCTGACTCACGAATGGTCTGAAAAAACGGGCGAATACAAACAAGGCATCGCACGTATTTGGGATAACCCAAACATTCCTGAAGACATCAAAAGCTACATCGATGCCATCAAAGTGCTCAACAACGGCGAGAAGCTGCGTTACTACCCAGGCTCACCACGTGTGGCGCGCGCGCAAATCCGCCCACAAGATCGCATGGTGCTGACCGAGTTGCACCCAGCCGATCACCCATTGTTAGAGCAAGAATTCCATCGCGATCGACAAGTGAGCATCTTCAAAGAGGACGGATTCCAACGCCTAAAAGCAAGCTTACCGCCACAAGAGCGTCGTGGTTTGGTGCTGATTGACCCACCATACGAGCTCGCGAAAGAGTACCGCGATGTAGTGCGCGCGATTCATCAGAGCCATAAGCGTTGGGCAACCGGTATCTACGCGATTTGGTACCCAGTGGTAAACCGTCACGACATCGAAGATATGATCGAAGGCTTGGAAGCACTCGGTATTCGTAAAATTCTGCAAATCGAGTTAGGTGTCGCACCCGATACCAACGAGCGCGGCATGACGGCATCCGGCATGATTGTGATTAACCCGCCGTGGAAACTGGAAAGCCAGATGAAAGAGATTCTGCCATTCCTGCAAGACGCGATCGCGCCAGCAACTGGCCACTGGAAAGTGGACTGGATTGTGCCAGAGTAAGCTCATCTGCACCGAAACCTTCTAGCGCAACGACATGCTCGTTGCGCTTTTTATGCTCTCACCTTCTCCCTCCAGTCGCGCTTATTCTTCTTTTTGTGCCTCTCATCGCTATTTGTCATAAGTATTGTCGCTTTTTCCCATTTAGGAATTAGTCGAATTAGATTTATGATAGTGGGATAACGGTGGCATTGAGTTCGGGCAAGGTCATCCCAATCTATCTATGTACCAGATAAAATTTATAAGCTCTTGGAGAAAGTAATGGCGACTCATTTTGACTATATCTGTATCGGTGGCGGCAGTGGCGGCATCGCATCTGCAAACCGTGCGGCGATGTACGGCGCGAAAGTTGCGCTAATCGAAGCTCAAGATCTCGGTGGTACCTGTGTCAACGTAGGTTGTGTACCGAAGAAAGTGATGTGGCACGGCGCACAAATCGCAGAAGCAATGAACCTGTACGCAGAAGATTACGGTTTTGATGTCGACGT
Organism: Vibrio sp. T13N; assembly: GCF_032970445.1. Classification (NCBI taxonomy): domain Bacteria; kingdom Pseudomonadati; phylum Pseudomonadota; class Gammaproteobacteria; order Vibrionales; family Vibrionaceae; genus Vibrio; species Vibrio sp. T13N. Next base: position 38,844 of record NZ_JAWJYE010000010.1, on the reverse strand, counting down.
GAAAGGTTTCGACTGGAGCAAACTGGTTGAGAGCCGTCAGGCGTACATTGGTCGTATTCACCAATCTTACGATCGCGTTCTTGGCAACAACAAAGTAAACGTGATTAAAGGCTTTGCTAAGTTTGTTGACGAAAAAACTGTCGAAGTAAACGGTGAACACTACACAGCGGATCACATCCTGATCGCGGTGGGTGGTCGTCCTACTATTCCAAACATTCCAGGCGCTGAATACGGCATCGATTCAAACGGCTTCTTCGACCTAGCAGAGCAACCAAAACGCGTTGCGGTTGTCGGCGCTGGCTACATCGCAGTTGAAATTGCTGGCGTGCTGCACGCACTAGGTACAGAAACGCACCTGTTCGTACGTAAAGAGTCACCACTGCGTAGCTTCGATCCAATGATCATCGATACGTTGGTTGAAGTGATGGAAGCAGAAGGCCCAACACTGCACACCCATTCTGTACCAAAAGAAGTGGTAAAAGAAACCGATGGCAGCCTAACTCTGCACCTAGAAAACGGTGAGAGCCAAAACGTTGACCAACTGATTTGGGCAATCGGTCGTCACCCAGCAACAGACGCAATCAACCTAGCGTCAACCGGCGTGGCAACCAACGACAAAGGCTACATCAAGGTAGACGAATACCAACAAACCAACGTGAACGGCATCTACTGTGTGGGTGACATCATGGAAGGCGGTATCGAGCTAACGCCAGTGGCAGTGAAAGCGGGTCGTCAACTGTCTGAGCGTCTGTTCAACAACAAACCAAACGCGAAGATGGACTACGATTTGGTACCGACCGTGGTATTCAGCCACCCACCAATAGGCACTATCGGTCTAACCACGCAAGAAGCGGAAGAGAAGTACGGCAAAGACAACGTGAAAGTGTACACCTCTGGCTTTACCGCGATGTACACCGCCGTCACTAAGCACCGTCAACCATGTAAGATGAAGCTCGTCTGCGCGGGCGAAGAAGAAACGGTTGTTGGTCTACACGGCATCGGTTTCACCGTAGATGAAATGATCCAAGGCTTCGGCGTTGCAATGAAGATGGGCGCAACCAAAGCTGACTTCGACTCTGTTGTGGCTATCCACCCAACGGGCTCTGAAGAGTTCGTAACGATGCGTTAATTGCGCGCTAATCGCATTGCTGATTTCAGCGAATCGTTTGAAAAGGTCATCTTAGGATGACCTTTTTTTGTTAGCCCATGCTTAACTCGCATTCTCCAATAACGTGCGAATAAACTCGGCTTTGATAGCACTCTCCTGCTTACCGTCATGAATCAGACACAAGTCTGCACGCAGTGACTCTTTCAGCTTGATAAAACGAATCCCATGCCAATGATGCTGAGAAAACGTCGACGGCACCAACGTCACGGTGTTGCTGTTTGCTACATACGCCATCAAGGTGCTTGGCTCCACCACTTGTTTGCCAATATGGGGTGAAAAGCCTTCTTGCAGGCAAGCATTGATGATGAAGTTTGCCGAGGCAGAATTCGCCAAACTCATAAACGCAAACTCACACGTCTTTAAATCTTGAAGCCGCAGCAAAGATTTGCTGGCTAACTCATGTTGCTCCGACACCGCCACCACAAACACATCTTTGCCCAAAGACACCGACTGATACGGATAAATGTTGAGTGCATCGGCAAAACGCACAATGCCCACATCGATTTTCTTCTCGCTCAGATGCTTCTTTTGCGTCTCTGGGTTAAGGTCAAAAATGTCGGCGTGATAAGTGTCATGCTCAGCATGGAAGCGCTGTAACAGACGATCAAATCCGCCCCAAAATGCGCTACTTACCACACCAACTCGCAAGATGTTTCTCTGGTTCAAACCCACTTGCTGCACTTGATTGAGCGAGACATCTAAGGTCTGAAAAATCAGTTGGCATTTGGACTCCAACAATCGCCCGGCCTCCGTTAGCATGACGTTTCTTGAATCACGCTCAAACAGTTTGACGTTAAGTACCTCTTCCAACTCTTTGATGCGATTGCTCAACGGCGAATTGGTGATATTGAGGTTCTCGGCCGCCTTAGTGAAATGCTTGGTTTGTGCGACCTCGTAAAAGTAACGCAGCATCTTCAGCGTCACGCGCTCAAATGGTTCTGACTTCATGCATTAGGTCCTAGCGAGTTTCATCATCCTCTTTTTAAGGATGATAGTAGCGAATAAAGCAAAGATAACCAGCGCAGAAAATCACACAATGGAATCAACACACAACCAGAAGGTGACTAACATGAATCACGATCCAGTAATCGGCGCGCTACAAACCATTCGCGAACGCAAACCAAACTTCCAACCTAAAGCGGCGTTTATTTTAGGCTCTGGCTTAGGCGTATTGGCAGACGAACTACAAGACAAAGTGGTCATTCCACACGAAGAGCTCGAAGGCTTTCCAGTTAGCACCGTGCAAGGCCACTCTGGTGAGTTGGTACTTGGTACCATGGGCGGCGTAGACGTAGTGTGCATGAAAGGTCGCGGTCACTACTACGAACACGGCTCAATGAAGGTCATGACAACGCCCGTGCGCACCTTTAAAAATCTGGGCTGTGAGTTTCTGCTCGTCACCAACGCGGCAGGCTCACTTCGCCCTGAACGCATCGACGTCGGTTCTCTGGTGGTATTTCATGACCACATCAATACCATGCCTGAGTCGCCAATGATCGGTCCGAATGATGAAGAGTACGGCCCGAGATTCTTCAGCCTCGCCAATGCGTACGACAAAGACCTGCGCGCAGAAGCGTTTGAAGTCGGCAAAGCCAATGGTATTCACCTCAATGAAGGCGTGTTTGTCTCTTACACAGGCCCCAACTTTGAGACCGCAGCCGAAATCCGCATGATGCAAATCATCGGTGGTGATGTAGTGGGCATGTCGGTCGTGCCAGAAGTGATTTCTGCGGCGCATTGCTGCTTACCCGTATTGGCAGTGTGTGCGATCACCAACATGGCAGAAGGCTTGGGAGATGTAGAATTGTCTCACGCCCAAACATTGAAGTGCGCGAAGCTAGCCGAAGCAGATTTCATTCGCTTTATTAAGCGCTTTATGAAGCATCACTTCTAAAGCCGTTTCATTCCCAAAAGCAAAAGGGTCATCAAGTAACTTGATGACCCTTTTTTGTGTCACGTTTTCTAACGTTCGGGGGGATTTCGGAGCCGTTTGTGCGTTTTACTTAACTGCACGAACCAATTCAGCAATGCCTTCCCAATCGCCGTTGTCCATCATTGCGGTTGGCACCATCCACGTACCGCCACAAGCTACAACCGATTTCAGCGCTAGGTAATCTTCCACGTTGGATGGGCTTACGCCACCTGTTGGCATGAATTCCACTGGGTAAACCGCCGTGAGTGCTTTCAGCATGTTTACGCCGCCTGATGGCTCAGCAGGGAAGAACTTCAACGTACGCAGACCCATTTCCATCGCTTGCTCAACCAAGCTTGGGTTGTTTACACCCGGTACGATAGTCACGCCACGTTGCTGACAGTATTTCACTGTGGTTGGGTTGAAGCCTGGGCTAACGATAAAGTCCACACCCGCTTCGATGGCGATATCCACTTGTTCTGTGGTCAAAACGGTGCCCGCGCCAATCAACAATTCTGGGTACGCTTCACGCATGATGCGAATCGACTCCGCCGCCGCGTCGGTGCGGAATGTCACTTCCGCACATGGTAAACCGTTTTCTACCAACACTTTTGCCAGTGGCAGAGCGTGTGCTACGTCGTTGATTGCGATAACTGGGACGATTTTGATTTCTCTTAATCGTTGTTCAAGTGTTGTCATGGGAACCTCTAAAGAATAAAGCTTAATGTTGCGACGATAATAAACGCGATACCGCCAAGTAACGTTTCCATTACCGTCCAAGTTTTTAACGTGGTTTTCTCATCCATCTCAAGCAGACGAGATACCAACCAGAAACCAGAGTCATTGAAGTGAGACAGTACCGTTGCACCACCCGCAATCGCGATTACGATAAAGCAAAGGTCTAGTTCACTCAAACCTGTTGATGCAGCCACAACTGGCGCGATAAGAGCCGCCGTAGTGGTTAGCGCTACCGTTGCCGAGCCTTGAGCAACACGCAGACAGGTTGAAATCACAAACGCCGCCACAATCACAGGCATACCTGTGTCTGTAAGAACGTCAGCCAGTGCATCACCAATACCGCTTGAGCGCAGTACGCCGCCAAACATGCCACCTGCACCCGTTACTAGGATAACACCACAGATAGGAGCCAATGACTCACCACACAATTTTTCTAGTTTTGCCATGCCGTAGTCTTTGGCAAACACAGCCAAACAGACAATCAAAGTAATCAGCAACGCAACTGGGGTTTTACCTAGCATACGTAGGAACTCAACCAGTGCCGTTTTGCCATCAATCACACCCGCAACCGCCAGTGTGTTCAATACCGTATCCAAACAGATTAGCAGGACTGGCAGCACAAGGATGGTCATAACCGTGCCAAATTTTGGTGCGTTGCGCTCATCCACCATCGCTTCGCCATTAAAGAAGGCTTTAGATAGTGGAATATCGAATTTTTTGCCCGCGTACAAGCCAAATAAGTAAGCGCCAAGGTACCAAGTTGGAATAGCCACCAGAATACCCACCACCAATAACAGACCGATGTTTGCGCCAAGAAATTCTGCCGCTGCAACCGGACCTGGGTGTGGTGGAACAAACGCGTGCATAACCGCAAAAGCACCAGCTGCAGGCAACGCGTATTTAATTGGTGAGCCACCAAAACGAGCCGCCACACTTAGGATGATTGGCATCATCACTACAAGGCCAGCATCGAAGAAGATTGGGAAGCCAAACAGTAATGAAGCGACGCCCAAAGCAAATGGTGCGCGCTCTTTACCAAAGCGACCAATCAAAGTGTCTGCCAGCACTTTCGCACCGCCAGTCACTTCAAGAATTTTACCGATCATCGCACCAAGACCAACCAGCAATGCCACGGAAGCCAGTGTGCCGCCGAAGCCGCCCATCATGGTCGATACGACTTTCTCAGAAGGAACGCCAGTGGCGATTGCTGTGCCTAAACTCACCATAGTAAGGGAAGCAAAAGCATGGACTTTCAGTTTAATGATCAGAACGAGTAACGCTGCAATGGCAAGGCCTGCAATCGTCAGTAGGAACGTAGGATCTGGGGCTTGGGTTAATTGCTCCATAGGTTCACCTTTAAGAATTATTGTTTGTGTTATGGTTCACATTTATTTCAGTTACCGGTAACATGTTACCGATAACATGAATAAGATAAACCCATATTTTAAAGTGAATTCAAAAATTGAGATCACGCGCAAATTTGGTTATGAGGATAAGTTATGGCTGGTAGTAGTGTCATCGTTATGGGCGTTTGTGCTAGTGGTAAAAGCACAATTGGTGAGCATCTAGCGAAAAAGCTAGGGCGTAAATTCATTGATGGTGATGATCTTCATCCACGAGCGAACATTCAGAAAATGGCATCGGGCCAGCCTCTGAACGATGATGATCGCAAGCCATGGCTAGAACGCATTCGTGATGCGGCGTACAGCCTAGAAAGCAAAAACGAACACGGCATTATTGTCTGTTCAGCACTGAAAAAGATTTACCGCGATCAGATCCGCGAAGGCAACGACAACGTGACCTTCCTGTTCCTTGATGGCGATATGGAGTTGATCCTTAATCGCATGCGTATGCGCAAAGGCCACTTCATGAAAGAAAACATGGTGAAGAGCCAATTCGAGACGCTAGAGCGTCCAGACAACGAGCCTCAAACGCTGATCGTCAGTATCGAAGGAGACATCAGCGACGTGGTGGAACGCTCTGCTACTGAGCTAATCAAAATGCAAGCGATCGAGGTGGCGTAATGACTCACTCTGTTGTTCTTGAGGTCACACAACGTTTGACCGAGCGCAGCCGTGAAGCGCGCGCTGCGTTTCTTGCTCGCACCGAAGTGCAAGCCGAAGCTGGCAAAGGCCGTGTTGGTTTATCTTGTGGTAACTTAGCCCATGCAGTCGCCGCTTCTTGCTCTTCTGAAAAGAAAAATATTCTCGATTTTACTCATGCCAATGTCGCGCTGATCAGCGCCTACAACGACATGTTGAGCGCCCACCAGCCGTACCAAGACTACCCAGCGCAAATCAAACAAGTGCTGGCGGACTACGGCCATACAGCGCAAGTCGCAGGTTGTGTGCCAGCGATGTGCGATGGGGTGACCCAAGGTCAAGCAGGCATGGATATGTCGCTGTTTTCGCGAGACTTAATTGCGCAATCAACGGCGTTGTCTTTGAGCCACAATGTCTTTGATGCCACATTACTGCTTGGCATCTGTGACAAAATCGCCCCGGGGCAACTGATGGGCGCGCTGTCTTACGCACATCTACCAACGGCGTTTGTGCCAGCGGGTCTGATGGCAACGGGCATCAGCAACGAAGAGAAAGTCGACGTGCGCCAAAAATACGCAGCGGGTGAAGTCGGCAAAGACGCCCTGCTGGATATGGAGTGTCGCGCTTACCACTCTGCGGGGACGTGTACGTTTTACGGCACCGCCAATACCAACCAGTTGGTGTTCGAAGCCATGGGCTTGATGCTGCCAGGCTCGGCATTCATTCATCCCCATACCCAACTGCGTAAAGCGTTAACCGATCACGCGGCTCTGAAAATCGCCTCAATGACGGCGGGTTCTGCACACTTCCGTCCGCTGGCCGAGGTGGTCACAGAAAAGAGCTTGGTCAACGGCATCATCGCTCTACTCGCATCTGGCGGCAGCACCAATCACACCATTCATATGATCGCCGTGGCGCGTGCTGCTGGCATCTTGCTCACGTGGCAAGACATCAGCGATCTGTCGGATGTGGTTCCTTTGTTAGCTCGCGTTTACCCGAACGGCCCAGCCGATATGAACGCGTTCCAAGATGCGGGGGGCGTGCCTGCGTTATTACACCGCTTGAACCAATCCGAGCTTTTGCATCGCGATGTGAAACCCGTGTTTGGTGAATTTGAAGATCAGATGACGCTACCGAGCCTTGTCGATGGCCAACTGACTTGGACACCGTGCCAAGGTAGCCAAGACAGTGACGTGATCGCCAAACCGGACGCCACTTTCCAAAACACTGGCGGCACTCGCGTACTGACTGGCAACTTAGGCAAAGCCGTGGTGAAAGTGTCTGCGGTGAAAGAAGAGCAACGCGTGATTGTGGCACCTGCGATCGTATTCCAATGCCAACACGAAGTGGAAGCCGCGTACAAACGTGGCGAGCTGAACAAAGACTGCATCGTTGTGGTCACACACAACGGCCCAGCGGCAAACGGCATGCCTGAACTGCACAAGCTGATGCCAATTTTAGGTAACGTGCAGAAAGCGGGCTTTAAAGTGGCGCTGGTTACTGACGGTCGTTTATCTGGCGCGTCAGGTAAAATTCCGTCTGCGATTCATGTTTCTCCAGAAGCCATTCGTGGTGGCGCGATTGGTTTGGTGCGCAACGGTGATTTGATTCGCCTTGATTGCCAAACAGGCGAACTGAACAACTTAAGCGACACTACTGATCGTGAGTTGATTCATTTCGATACCGAATCTACCCAACAAACATGGGGACGAGGCTTGTTTAGCGTGATCCGCCAAAACGTCTCTAGCGCAGAAGAAGGCGCAAGCTTCATTGTGTAAGCCAGAAAAACAAAAAGAGCGGAGTTTGATACTCCGCTCTTTGTATTTGTCTTCGTTGTTTTTGTTTGGCTTGATTAAGCCGTCTTCATCACCACGACCGCAGCAATCACCACAAAGATACCAAACCAGCCGATTGGCTTGAGTTTCTGTTTAAACAGCAAGGTTCCACCCACTGCGGTACCCAAGATACCGATCGCGCCCCAAGAGGCGTAAGCAATGGCTAAGTCGATCTCTTTCACCGCTTGCGCCAATAGCGTGAACGCAGCCAGTACCAACACAATCGCGGCAATGCCCCAGCCTTTGTATTTAAAGCCGTGAGAACGTGTGAGCGCCATATTGGCCACGATGTCGACCAAGGCAGCCATCACGACAAATCCAAATGACATCGTAAAAAATTGACTCATGATTCACACCTTACACTTGTAGAAAATGAACGTTCTTTTGCCAGTTTATCGGCGTTTTTCTTGGTGTTAGATTGACCGTGTGACTCACCTAAAGTCACACAAACGATGCCGATGACAGCTAACATCAAACCAAGCAGCTCTTGGGTATTTAAGTCAGAATCAAACAACACGATTGAAACGACCGTGATCAATGAGATACCCAACCCTTCCCAAACAGCGTATGCCACGCCGATAGAAATCTTTTTCGCAGCAATCGAGAGGAAGTAGTACGACACCGCAATCAATAGGTACATCACGATGTAGCCCAACCATCCATGACCTTGTCCGATAAAAGACATGGTGCTGGTGCCTGCTACTTCGGCAACGATGGCGAGCAATAAAAATAGACGTGCAACTAGCATGATGAATCCTCCATCAGAAATTAAAAAACTGCATAACGGAGAATGGTGAATGTCACGCATCTATATCGACATTCAAAAAGTTAAAAAGATAAAAATGAGCCACTTCTCCTGACTATTTTAGATAAGGTTAGCGCTGAGCAGGAAAAAGAGACAGGTAATTGAGATATTCATTTTTGAATATCTATAGGATCGAGTTGTCTATGTAATCACACATTTTCTTCATGGTTAAATTGTGCAGAGAATCTCGTTGACGAGAGACAATAATCAGTCGTCACTGTGCGAAAATTAATGGCGTCTTCAGAGTTTGGCGTACCACTTTATGTAAGTGTCGGTGCAAAGGATGGTTGCGATTGGTTTGTAAGAAACCGCCAGAGACGACAAACTGGCTAAACTCACGGTTGACCAAAGGCATCGCGTAAGAGTCCAGCTCCGGCATCAATACTGCTGAGCTTTGACTGGCATACATAATCGCGTCGGTTTCTTGCAACATTTGGCACGCCACACGCAAATTATAGGATTTCAGTAACACCACAGGCTCATAGCCCATACGACGATATTCGGACTCCACGGTACAAAGTGGTTTATACGAGGCGGGCGCAGGCAGAGACACCAGAGGCAGTTTGGAGACCGTGTCCCAATCATTGCTGACTTTCGACAAAGTCGGGTGGTTTTTACGTGCCAAAATCACCCGTTTTTCAACAAACAACGGACGCATATAAATGTCTTTCGACAGCTCGGTCTCTTGGTCTAGAATGCAGTAATCGTGCACACCCTCTAACATTTCATCGTGCGAGTAACTGTTCCAACTGGAAAAGGCAAAGTGCGCTTTGGGAAAGGCTCGATGGCAGCCAGTTAGCAATCGCTGCCCTTGCTCATCCATCAAATAAGGGTCGGTCACAATCGCGATCTGCCCTTGGTATTGCAGTGGGTCGAACACTTCAAACTCTTGCACCACTTTTTCCAGTGGTGCAATCATGTTGTCGAACTCGGCGGCGAGACGTATCGCCATCGGTGACGGCTCAACCCCATGCGCTTTACGCACAAACAGCGGGTCATCAAACACTTGCTTGAGCTTCATCACGCCGCGGCTGGCGCTCGGTTGAGAAATGCCCAACTGCATCGCGGCCAGCTTGATGCTGCGGTTTTCCACCACGGCCTTTAATAAACGCATTAAGTTGAGATCCAATGCATCCAGCTGATGTGCCATACCCTAACCTGCTAATACCATTGATGAGCGAATACAGAGAGCGGATAACTGCGAGTTAAACACTCTCTCCTGAGGTAATTTGATACCCCATATCAACCACTTTTTCTTCTTGCGCTTCACCTTTCAGACGCGCGATCAAAAGCTCTGCGCTCTTTTCACCGATTTTGAAACGCGGTGTATCGACGCTAGTCAGTTTCGGGCTGATGGTTTGACCAATATCCAGCGCGTTATAGCCCACAACCGCCAGCTGCTGCGGAACTTGAATGCCACGTTGTTGCGCGCTCAGCATAGTCCCTATCGCGATGTCGTCGTTGGTACAGAATACGCCATCAAGCGTTGGGTGAGTTTCTAGCGCGCGTTCAAGCAAATCATGCGCTAAAGAGAAGCTAGAGTGATCACCCGTTAATACGTGCTTAGGTTTTAGCCCTGCTTCCGTCATCGCGCGATCATAGCCTTGCATACGCAGCTTGGTTCGCGTATCCAAACGCGCCCCAAAATAAACGATTGTACGCTTACCTGAATCTAGCATCTGCTTAACCGCCGTGTACGAGGCATCTTCATGATCTAGCCCAACCGCCATATCAATCGGCTCTGGTGGTAGTTCCATGGTTTCCACCACAGGGATCCCTGCATTTTTTATCATTTGCAATGTACGCGGCGTGTGATGGCTTTCAGTTAGAATAAGTCCATCGACCTGATAAGAGAGTAATGATGCGATCTTGCGTTCTTCTTCAAGCTCATCGTAGCTAAAATGCGCTAAAAGCGTCTCATAGCCATTGGCTTTGGTCACCATCTCGATGCCCTGAACAAAGGAAGCAAAAATTTGGTTGGACAATGAGGGCAGTAAAATACCAATGGCTTTACTGGACGACTTTGACAACATAGCGGGGGCGCGGTTCTCGATGTATCCCATCTCTTCAATCGCAGTCGCAATCTTGGCCCGAGTCTTTTCTGCCACCGATTCAGGGTTACGCATATAACGTGAAACCGTCATCTTCGTGACACCAACTTGGTCTGCGACATCCTGCAATGTCGTGCGAGTTTTCTTATTCTGTTGAGCCATAAATATGTGATTTATCAGTAATGTTACAAGTAACATTATGACGAATAGACTCTCTGCCGACAAGCTCAGTGAAAATAATTCGCAAAATCATGATGTTATTATTCTATTAGCCACCAAATTGCGTTTCATACATTGTGAGTCAAAGCCGAATAAATAAATGACATTTATATCAAAGTTCTTATAAAATGCCGTACCTAAAAGAATAAGACATTAGGCACAGTGCAGTTAGGCTCTAGCGAAACCCAGATTTACTATCACTTGCTTGATCTGGACGACTCCCAAAAGCAGCAATACCTCCAAGCATTGCAACAAAGTCAACCTGAGCTGTATCAACAACTCGTTCCTCTTTTAGCCCACGAGACACCTGAAGAACAACTAACGCAGTTACTTTACTTTGGTGCTCACCAGGCTACGAACCGAGACGTCGATCTAAGCGGAGAAGTCATCAGTAAGTATCGCCTAACTCATGAGTTGGGTCGCGGTGGCATGGGTGTCGTTTACGCCGCCCTACGTGCAGATGAAACGTTCGAACAAGATCTGGCCATCAAGTTTATTCAAAGCAATTTGAGTAATGTGCTGGGACAACGTGCACTCTTCGATGAGGCACAACTGCTCGCGCGCCTAAACCATCCGTACATAGCGAAAGTGTTTGATGGCGGCCTTCATCAAGATTCAGTTTACATCGTGATGGAGCGGGTATTTGGTCAAACCTTAGATGAATACCTGTCAGAAAATAAGCTGGAAAAGACGGAAAAACTGCTGCTGTTTAAGCAGATTTGTCAGGCGATGGAGCACGCCCACCAGCATCATGTTTTGCATGCCGATCTAAAACCAGAAAATATACTGATCGATCGTAGCAAACGACCCAAACTGCTCGACTTCAACTTGACTCAAAAAGCGCACTCCACCCGAGAGGGAGCACCCTCGGCACTGATTGCGTTTAGCCAAAATTTTGCCAGCCCTGAGCAGCAGGCAGGACAAGTACTGACAGAGCAAAGCGATGTTTATTCATTGGGCAAAATCCTCGCGTTGATGTTTCCGTCACCAGCGGTTTGGTCTGATGTGTATTGGGTGATAAGACGGGCGACGCGTCCAGCCACCCAAGTGCGATACCCAGATGTGCGAGCGCTACGCATTGATATCGAGCGAATTATCGAATGTCGCCCTATCGAGCAGAAAAAACACTGGCCTTTGTATAGCGCCTTTCGCTTGGTGCAACGGCGCCCTCTTGCTTCTGCATTGTCAGGCATCATCGTGCTATCAGGTGTGCTATTTGGCAGCGCCATGATGCAAAAGAATATCCAACTGCAACAAGAGAAGAAGATTGCAGAAGATATGATGTACGAAATGACTCGCCTTATCTTCCACGCGAAGGGGCAGAATGTCGAACACCTCTCAGTGAGCTCCATGATGGAGTTAACACGAAGGCGGATACTCTCTAATCCAGATATCCCCAAACACATAAAACAAAAAATGTTGTTGGCGATGATGACACCGGTGCCAAAGAAGCACCTAACTACTCCAATGAGTTGTCAGCCAAATTGTGCGTCTGAGGACAGCACCAACCAATAAGGCTTAAAACAAGATGTATACACGTTCAGTGGTATTTTGGCTGTCTGCATTGACGGCTACCTCCACGTTAGCAGCAGACACTTCTGCTGCCACTTCACACCCGCCCACTTCAACCTTGAAGCAAGGCTACTTTATCGATGCGCCAGTGACTGGCTTGTATTACAAAACCAGTTCCAATATCACTGGCGTTACCCAACAAGGGGCATTTCACTACCAACCTGGTGATGTGATTAGCTTCTTCCTTGGCAACGATGATAAGGGTTATCTGCTGACAACCTTATCGAGCCAAGAAGTGCTTACACCGACGATGGCAACAACCAAACCCAGTCGTAGCATCAATATGACGCGTCTGCTGCTCTCTCTCGACAGCACGCCTGAGAATCGTAAGGAAATTGTCTTAGCCAACCGCGTGTTGTCTGATGCTCGCTTTCAAAACCAGCTCAAGGGCCTTGACCTCAATTATCTGGATGACGCCAAACGTCACCTCAATCTCGACTGGGTATCTGTCGATGAGGCAATCGAGCACCTAAACGAAAGCCAGCAGTACATTGAAAAAAACTTTGCCTCAGATGAGATCATCTTCGAACCTCGCGGCATGACGTTCAAAAACATCGTGATCAAAAAGAAAGATTGGCAAGGCCGAGCTTGTGCTTACGACTTACGTTATCAACATCATCCTAAATATCGCCCTCCGTTTGGTGAAACTCGATTCACCATCACCAAAGATTCATTGATTGAGCATCCAAGCATTGGCGATCATTTTCAAGGTTGCTTCCTCTCGATGAAGCGCCCTATCACGGAAGATGTTGTCGAACCGATAAGCAAGTTTGCGGATTGGTTTAATATCGTCGGTTGCTCAATCACTGGGTGCACCCGCAACGACTTGAATGGTTTCTCTCTCGAAGACTTTGATGATGAAGGCGACTGGAAATACCGCTCCGTTGCACTCAACTTTGATCCAAGTACTGAGCTACTGATGGAAAAAGTACAAGGCCTTGGGCGTAAAAAAAACATCCACCACCACAATCGTACAGAAATGCTGTGGTTTACCTACCCCAACACGAACGAACACGACATCGACTACCTCGGGGTATGGCAGCAGACCCAATACCACCAGCAGTCCATGACACAATCGTGCCTATTGATGCGCCACCAACAAGTCATGCGACTGCCGCACAATGCAGACACCTGTCCAACCGACGCAAGCCTATACACACAAGATGTCACCCAAGAGTATGCGGACATGTGGTGGGTCAACAATGACGAACCCAAAGCCGAGCTTGCGCAAATGAATGTCATGGTACGTTGGTCAACGACCCCTGCCGAAATCAATTACACCACTTGGGAATATTTGCCCGCTGGCACAACTTGGGAACAAGGCATTTTATATCGCTATCAACAAGATGTTCTCCGCAACCGAGACGGCTCTGATCGCATTGAAACCCACACCATTTCTGAATTTGTCAAAGTGAGCGAGGATGTATAACCATGGCAACAGCAGTAGCACTGACACAAATCATTCAACAATGGCAATCTGGTGATAAACAAGCTGAGAGTGAGCTTTACCAATTTGCGTATTTGCAGTTACGTAAGATCGCCCAACACGAGCGTGAACGAAACGCGGAAAAGTACGGCACCGACAACAAAGTATTGGCCGATAGCGTCAACAGCACCACGGCATTAATTCATGATGCTTACCTGAAGATGTCCAACTGCGACATGAGTGAAATTGAAACAAAACGTGATTTCTTTTTGATGGCCGCCAAAGTGATGCGTCAAATCTTGATCGATAACGCACGCTCGCACCAAGCACAAAAGCGTCAACACATCACATTGATGAGAGATGAAGAAGATCGCTTCGAACAATTGATCATCATGGATAAAGCGCTGGATAACTTCAGTAGCCGTTACCCACGCCAATCAAGTGCACTCAAACTCAAGTATTTAATGGGAATGAAAAACCAAGAAATCAGTGAACTGCTCGAGTGCAGCGCAAGCTTAATAGAGAAAGACCTAAAATTCTCTCGCAGCTGGTTGCAATCACGAATGGCGCACGCGTAATGAGAAGCAAAAAGTTTTGGATAATCGGCGCAATCTGCGTTGGTTTGCTCGGCGTATACTGCATGTCAGACGAATCCAACTTGGCATCAGCGGCGGACTCATCAGACAGCACGAGCCAATCAACCACGCGAACACATCGTCAATATGAGCGCACATCTTTAGTTGAAGTAAAGCAAGCGTTGACAGGTTCTGCGTTGGAGAACGCCCACACAAAAGACGGTGATGACGCCTTCAATTCTGCCATTTTAGGACAACCAGGGCCAATTACGAACCCATTTCATACTACAGAAGACGGCTCTTTTTACGACTCGTCATTGGGTTATGAAGACAGCCGCTCAAAAGAGGACCCATCAGAGAACAATAAACCCATCATCAACCTCACGGTGGAACAACAGCTACAAACCATTATTTATGCTTGGGAGCTCAACCAAAACTCTCCGATTAGCTACTCGCTCAATCTTAACCAACTGTTTGAAGACCCGGATGGTGATCTCCTCACCACTCGGATTTGGCTCGAAAACGCCAATGGATTAAGGGTGCTAAACCAAGGACAAATGATGGTGCTAGGTGCACCAGAGAAGATTAAAACCACCACATACCTGGCGGTAGCGGCGCGTGATGATTACCACGGCGACAGCGACCATGCGTGGGTCACAACACGTTTTGAGTTGCCTGTTGTCACTCCAGGTCACAATGACACGGAACACCCGTTAATTGGCGGCATTGTCTATCGCTTGGAGACGACGCAAAACCTTGGCGGTACCGCGTACGCGTATGAAGTGGTTTATTGCGAAGCGTTTCAGTTTGAGGATGACGAGGTACGTTATGCCGCCTCAAACAACAAACACCAGTGTCCTGAAAAGGGAGACTTAAAAAAGGTGGGTGAGTACAAAATCAGTGATGACTCGTTGATTGTTTATGTCCATGGCGTACGCCAAATTTGGACCACCAAAAAAGTATACGCATCTCAGGTTCATAAAGAGACTCAGAACTATTTCACCACCGTATTTGATGGCAAACAATTCGAAAGCTACACCATGCAAAAAAACAAGCAATCGATGGAAAAACGCATCAATGTCCACACTGGTGAGTACGAATATCAAGGAACGTTGTTTGACTACCTCTTTCCCATTTCAGGAGGAGGTTATATAAACGGGACTGCTAGCAACTACATATTTGATAGAAGTGTTCAGGGTAACGAACCTGTGCACAAACTGGACTCTGATCTCAATATGAAATCAAACCAACATGACCTATTTTGTCATGATTATTTATTTTACTGGTACAGCTCTATCGTAGCGGGGCGAGGAGAGTTTGCCGATATTATCTCTAGCTCAATGGATTTTGACGGCATAACTCCAATACATTGTGCTGAATGGCCAGATGATTACTGGCAACGAACATTTATGTTTTACAACCTTGAATACACAGATTACGACATATTCATTCCAGGCGAAGTCTACAGTTATGTGCTTAAACCTCACCCTCAATTTGCTGATCGCGTTGAGGAATTTAAGATCAACATGATTTATCACGCCCCAGTCCTTACTAACACCCAATAAACCTTTCTTTACAGATGGTTATTTTGACAAAACAATCATCCCAAAAACAAAACTGGAACCGTGATCAAATTATCAATTTTCCATCATAGACAAAAAATAGAAATAAATTTTACGGGTTTTGTGCGGTTTTTCGTGTCTTGAACCTAGGCTCAATAGTCATTAAAAAGACACCACTCTCTTCAATCTCACTAGTGAGATTGAAAGATAAAAACAATAAAAAAGCGACTTTCTCATTCGGAAACGAAACAAGGACAAATGAATAATGAATAAGGTGAGTTTATTAGCAGCGTCAGTGGCTATCGCTCTTACTGGCTGTGGCGGTTCAGATGGTGGTTCAAACAGTGCTAACAACGGTGTTGTGATCACTGGCTTTGACGGCTACTTCAAACATGCAGTTGTTTTTGAAGATACGAACAACAACGGCCAATGGGACACTCAAGAAACATTCCTTGGTCTGACCGATGAGAAAGGTCAGCTTAAATTGGATGCAAAACCAGAAAACACTCTAGCACTGCAGACCATTACACCAAACGGTGCAAAGCAGAAACAGCTTATCGCTTTGGATGCTAAAGAGTACGCTGGCAAATACACGGTTGATATGGATCATCCAGGCCAAGCCATGGCCCACGAAATCGTGTTCCGTGCACCAACATCGTCAAACGTGATTTCACCTATCACAGACCTTGTTGCGATTGAAATGGCAAAAGATCCATCCATTAGTGAAGAAGACGCAAAAGCCAAGGTAAACCAAGCGCTAGGAGGCTCAGAAGAAGCACCAATTGATCTGTACAGTGATTTTGTTGAAGGTGCGACAAAAAACGCCGAACTACATAAAACCGCTCAGATTCTGACCGACTCAAAAGCGCAAAACCCAGCTAACTACGAGAAAAAGGCCACTGAATTTGCTCAAGCGGCAAACCAAGAAGTCGATCGTCTTATCGCATCCGGCGAAAACATCAATGATGCAAGCCTACGCCCAATCATCACTGACGCGACCCCAAATAGCGACAACTTAGCACCTGAAACGGCAATCAATAACAAGCTAACCGTAAACGAAACCATCGAAGAATCGGCTGAAGATAAGCTTGGCAAATTACCAAAAATCGTACAAGGCGCAGGCTTTGATGGCGTTGAACTAAACATTGAAGGTCTTTTCACAGACAAAGACCAAAACCTTGTGACAACCAAACTGACGCACAACTTAGCAGGCACAGGCATTGAAGTTGCGCAAACTGGAAATCTGATTGTTCTATATCCGACTGCTATCGTAGAAAAAGCTGGTGATTTTGAGATAGTCCTAACGGCGCAAGACATTGATTCTTCAGGTAAGGTTTTGGGTACGGTAAGCACCGTATTTAAGTTCGAAATCGAATCGGCAAACTTACCACCAACGGTTGTGGAAACAGAACAAGCGCGTCTACAGTCCATCGTTGATGGTTGGTACCTACAACAAGGTGAAGTATTTGAACAAACGCTCGATATTTCTAGCTTGTTCCAAGATAAAGACGGTCATATCACCGACTACTCAGCGGACTATGTGGACATTGAAGGTCTAACAGTATCTGAGGATGGCAATGCGATTGTCACCATTAAAGGCACACCGACAAAAGCGAGCGAAGCTGGTGCAGCACTTGCGATTAGCGCAACAGATGGCCATACCGCGGTACAGATTGCGCTCAGCATGCCAACGGTTATCGAAGGCGTCACGCCACCACCAGTAGTGCCGACTTTGGGCTTCACTCACGAGCACTTCAACGGTCAAGAGTGGAAAATGGGTAGCTTTGCACAAAAAGACGGTGAAATTGGCTACGCCATGCTGATGCAAGACTCTGAAGGCCTACTATTCTGCTGGGGCTCAAACCATGATGAGATGAATCAAGAGTACAAAGCGAGCATCAGCGACTTCCTAGAAAACACATGGGAACACGATGCCTACGCTATTCTTTCCGATTTGGACCAACAAACTGGTTACGCGGAATACCACAATAAAGGCTGTAAAGACGTCGAGCTGAAAGACGGCAAGCTATACAACAGCTACGGCGAAGAGTATGAAATGCTGTACCAGCACAAAACCGAGCATAACGGCACTCAGATGATCGTTAAAATCTCAGATGATGAGCTGTTCTGGATGGATTCAAGCAATACACCATTTGCAGAATCACTTTCGGTTGCAGAACACATCAAACACGGCACGGTAGAGCATGACTTGATGGTAGAAAGTAAAGGCTCGGGCGACGACAAAGTCCTGAAATACTCGTCAGGTACGTACGAGTACGACGCTTATACTTACAACTACACGTCGTTCATGCCAACAGGATTCCAAACTCCAGGTAATTGGGAAATCCAGAATGATGAAGGCCGTGAGCTGCTGATTCTAAAAGAAACAGGCTCAGAGTCAGATTACAAAACTCGTCATCGTTACATCAACCGTGATTTTGGTGACTTCTACATCGGTATTCGTTGGAGTAAAGAGCAAAACGGTCATGAATCCGCGCCGGAATATGGTCTGTACTCTCACAACAAAGAAGCCATGACAAGCATCGCGAGTTCACTCCCGATTTTGGAGCCTGGCGATGATGACTAAAGCAACCATCGTTAACCCTTGCTGTGATAGCGTGCATTTGCGTAGAAGACGCAGAACGCTTTGGGAACGCTTGGTCGGCATCAAAGAAGTGTATATCTGCTCCAACTGTCACAAAGAAACGCCACTCAAATAGCGATAATATTTGAGACCGCAAAAAAGCCCCGAACTCGGGGCTTTCTTCTATCTTTTGACCGCAATATTTGAGTCGTTATTTCACGCACACTACGTTCAATAATGAGGTTCCGGTGAGCTGGTTTGGCTCACGATCTGCGAACAAACCTTTCTTATCTTTGCCCCAATACGGCAGTTGCAGTGGCCATTGATTTTTTTCCATCACACCAGACGCCCTCAACACTTTGAATTCTGCAGGGCTGGCTAAGCTCATACCCAGTTGCTGACATACTTTTTGCGAGTTTTCGTAGTTGAGACGATTCCACGGCTTGCCGTATTCCATGTAAAACTGATTGTGGTGATCGAGTAAATATGGCACCACGTACGTTTTGCCTTGTAAGGAGGTTCTCAACCGAACTTCAATGTCATCATTCCCGGTCACAACTGGCTTCGCTTTGGTCTTAGCAACAGGCTTGGAAGAAGAATTATCACGTGTATTTTTTGCCTTGGTCTTTGACTTCTCTGCCGGCGCTGTAAAGGCGTCGGTATCAGCTCGCACGGCAGGAACTGGCGTGGATTTCGGGGTCACCGTCGGTGTTGGCTTAACCGAAGATGCGGCTGATTTCGACGGCACAGCGGGTTTAGATGGTGTCGTAGACTGTTTATTCTCTTTTCCAACCACGCGGATGAAAGCCTCTTTGTAATTCGACAAGGTTTTGACTCCCCGCAAATCTCCCCTCGCATCAGACAGATCTTTATAAGGCCCAATCAAACAGCGATAACCTTGGGACTCCGGCTTCATCCACACGTCGGTCGTAATCTTGCTGTAAAGCGGCTTTGCTTTCGCGAGTGACATTGGCTTTGGTAGTAATCCGCATTGAATCCAGTAGAGGTAGTTGCCTCCTTGCGGCACTTTCTTTCCCCATACTCCGTTACCAATTGGGCACGTTTTCTCAAGCATCGGCAGTTCTTTCTCGCTGGCTTGAGTAGCTTGGCAAAGGAACTCCTCCGCCGATACTGGGCTAGAAAACTGGGCGCATACCAGCAACAAGCCGAAAGCTAGGCTTGCTTGGAAGATACGAGATGGGTGTTGTGCCTTCTTCATTTCCATACACTTCACTCTAAATTAGTGGGTAAGGTCATTATGGCGGCAAAGCGCCAAAAAAATGTGAACAAAGAATAACTAGCAAAAAAAGAGCCGGAATTTGCATCCGGCTCTCAGTTTAGGAAGGAATTAAGCGAATTTACAACGCTTGGCGGGAAAATTCTTAACCTTTGTACAGTTTCGGGTTGAATACATCTCGTAACCAGTCACCCAATAAGTTGATAACCAGAACCAGTGTAACCAACACGATGCCTGGGAAGGCAGTAATCCACCACGCACCTGAGAAGATGTAGTTAAAGCCGATGCTGATCAGCGCACCTAGTGACGGCTGATCAACAGGAAGACCCAAACCTAGGAATGACAGTGCCGCTTCCGACATGATCGCATTCGCTACCTGTACCGTCGAGATAACCAAGATTGGTGATAGACAGTTTGGCAGGATGTGACGGAACATGATGCGTGGCGCTTTAAAGCCCATCACGCGTGCCGCTTCTACGTATTCTTTCTTCTTCTCAGCCAGTACTGAAGCACGAATGGTACGTGCGTATTGCGGCCATTCAGCCACACCGATGATCACCACCAGCATCACCACCGCGTATTGGCTGTAAAAATCGCTGCCAAAGCTGGCTTTGAAAATGGCCGATACGATGATCGCCACCATCATGGTTGAGAACGATAGTTGAACATCCGCAAAGCGCATCAAGAAGCTATCGATACGACCACCGAAATAACCCGCCGACAAACCAATGATGATACCCAGAATCAACTGAAGACCGACGGCTAAAAAGCCGATCGTCAAAGACAAACGAGAACCGTAAAGAATGGTCGATAAAATATCACGGCCTTGCTCATCCGTACCAAGAACAAAACGCTCATCGCCCTCTTCCATCCAAGACGGTGGTAGCTCTGAATCCATGATGTCGATAGACGTCAGATCATACGGGTCAGTCGGAGCTAGAATTGGCGCAGCTAATGCCAACACTAAGAACATCATAAAGACCGTAAAACTTGCCATCGCCACTTTGTCGCGCTTGAAGTAATACAAGAAGTCCGACTCTTTAAAACGCTGCCATGCAGATGGAGCGGCTTCAGGAGCTGGTGTTACATTTGATTGGCTCATGATTAAGCTCCTTTTCCAGTTAAGTTCACAGTTGGGTTGATGATGCCGTACAGCAAATCAACGATGGTATTGGTTACCACGAAAATCAGACCAACAAAGATAACGTAAGCTGTGATCAACGGTGTATCGACACGGTTGATTGCCTCTAGGAAAAGAAAGCCTGTACCCGGCCACTGGAATACGGTTTCGGTTAGGATGGTGTAAGCCACCATGGTACCAATCTGCACGCCACCTACCGTCAGTACTGGCAGCATGGTGTTCTTAAGTGCATGTTGGTAGTAAATCTTTTGTAAGTTCAAACCTTTTGCTTTGGCGAACTTAATGTATTCCGAGCTCAGTACTTCCAGCATTTCTGAACGTACCAGACGGATGAACAACGGCAGCATGATAGACGCTAGCGCAATACACGGCAGGATAAGGTGCTTAATACCATCGATGGTAAAGAAGCCAGATTCCCAACCGAGCACGTTAGCGGTTTCACCTCGCCCGTAGGAAGGCAGCCAGCCGAGTTCGATGGAGAAGACGTACATTAGCATGATTGCGGTTAGGAACACCGGAATCGAGATGCCGACACTACTCATCGCCATAACAAATTTGGTAAAGACACTCTTCGGGTGAATCGCGGAATACACCCCGAGCGGTATAGAGAAAACGATAATGATGAGCGTCGCGCCAAACACGAGCTCTAATGTTGCCACCAGCTTATCGAGGATCACCTCAACCGCAGGTCGCTTGAAAAAGTATGATGTACCCAAATCACCTTGCAGTGCATTACCCACAAAGCGCGTGTACTTTGTGATAAAGGGATCGTTCAGGCCCAATTCGTCGCGTAGCGCTTGGCGCTCCGATTCCGAAACCGACTGACCTACAAGCTCACGCAGCGGATCACCCAGGTTGTCCTGAATGGCAAACGCCACCAAACTGATCACAAACATCACTATCAGTGCCTGAAACAGGCGCTTGACCAGAAACGAAAACATTCCTTGCCCCTTAACTATCCATAGATCTCTAAACTTAGAGAGAAAATTCAGTCTGTAAAACTGGCTCAATCCGACTGAAACAAAACCGAGCCAAGTGTCGAAAACAGAGAAGGACTGGCGCCCCTCTCTGTCATGACTAAGTATGATTACTCGACAACTAGGTCGCCAAAGTAAGGCATTACCATTGGGTTCACGATGTCTGCGGCTTTCACGTTAGACTTCGCGCCCCACGCTTCACTTTGCCAGTGTAGCGGTACGAATGCGGCATCGTTGTATAGCGTCGCTTCGACACCTTTCAGCATTGCTGCACGTTTCGCAGGGTCCGTCTCTACGTTTGCAGCTTCAACCACTTTGTCCATTTCTGGGTTTGAGTAGTGGCCACAGTTGTACTGACCACGACCGGTTTCTTCGTTACGAGTCATGGTTAGGAACTCGTTGAAGTTCGCTGAATCTTCCGTATCTGAGTGCCAACCGATCATCAGCATGTCTGCCGCACACTTATCAAACTCAGGCCAGTATTGCGCTTTTGGCATAGTTTTCAGATCAACCTTGATGCCAATCTTAGACAACATTGCCGCCGCCGCTTGCGCTACTTTCGCATCGTTTACGTAGCGGTTGTTTGGCGCAATCATAGTTAGCGTCAGGCCGTTCTCGTAACCCGCTTCTTTCATCAGTTGTTTTGCTTTCTTCAGATCGTAGCGAGGTACTAGCTTGTCATCGTGACCAACGTAGCCAGTTGGACTCTGCTGACCAGCTGCTGTCGCGAAGCCTTTCATGATTTTCTTCACGATACCTTCGTTGTTGATTGCGTGAACAATCGCTTGGCGAACGCGAACGTCTTTCAGTGCTTCGTTGCTGTTTTGGTTTAGTTGGAACGTGATGATACGAGTACCTGGTAGCGTTACTAGATCGATGCCATCTGCGTCTTTCACACGTTTGTGATCGTTTGGTGCTACCGGGTGAATCATGTCAACGCCGCCAGAAAGTAGCGCAGCTACACGAGTCGCATCTTCTTTGATTGGAACAAGCGTTAGCTTATCAACGTTACCTTTCGACTCTTTGTCCCAGTAATCTTTAAAGCGTTCAAATTCCACTTTTACGCCCTGCTCACGTGATGTCACGATGAACGGACCCGTGCCAGAAACGTTAGTCGATGCGAATGAATTACCGTGCTTCACTAGCTCAGACTTATCTTTGCCGTCTGCTGTTTTACCCGTGTAGAACTTGCTATCCATAGGGAAAATGTACGTTGCAGTTTGCAGCACTAGTGGGTAAGGACCTTTGGTTACAAGATCGAACGTGTTGTCGTCCACTTTGACGATTTTCTCGTACGGATCGAAAATGTTTTTAAAATCAGGAGAACTTTGTAGACGCTCAAACGTCCATACAACGTCGTCAGCCGTTAGGGTATTACCAGAGTGGAACTTCACACCTTCACGCAATTTAAAACGAACGGTAGTGTCGTTAATGCGTTCCCAACTTTCCGCTAGGCGAGGTTCGAAATCCATTTTTTGAGTAAAGCGAACCAACGGATCAAATACCATGTGTGACATTTGCAGTGTGCCACCTGATAGCTGCTCATGTGGGTCAAGCGATACTGGGTCAGCTGCGTAGCCAACTTTGATATCTGCTGCCAGTGCATTAAAGCTTAGGCCCGCCGCCATTAGCGCCACTGCTAATTTGCTTTTCATGGTTTTCATTTGCATAACTCCTTCATGCGGGGATACGGATCCCTTGTTGTTGTGTTTGCGTCTTTGTTATGACTAAAGGTTAGCCAAGCGAGGTGCTTGGTTTATGCCGTCTCGATCTCTTCTCGCAAGCCTGTAAATTCAGGCATCAGAGAAATCAATTTTTTGCTGTATTCGTGTTGGGGTGCCGTAAATAACTGTTCTGTTGGTGCCACTTCTAAAAGTGTACCCATTTGCATCACACCTACTCGGTCACACATCTGGCGAATAACAGGTAAATCGTGGCTGATAAACAACATAGTCAAGTTCAGCTCACTTTGCAGATCTTTCAGCAAGTTTAGAATTTGTGCCTGTACCGATACGTCCAGTGCCGATGTCGGTTCATCACAAATCAAAAGTCGAGGACGAGTCGCCAACGCACGCGCAATAGAAATACGCTGACGCTGACCACCGGAGAATTCATGAGGGTACTTAAGCCCAGCCATGCGACCCAAACCAACATGATCGAGAAGGTCATTCACGATTTGGCGAGTTTCCGACTCGTTTTTCGTCAGTTTATGAAAACGGATTGGCTCAGCAATAATATCGAATACCTTCATACGAGGGTTCATTGAGGTATACGGGTTTTGGAACACCATCTGCATCTGACGACGCATTGGGCGGCGTTCTTTCTCAGAGGTTAAAGCTGTCAGGTCAATACCCTCAAACTTCACCTGACCAGAGTTAGGTTGGTATAAACCAGCAATAACTCGCGCAATGGTTGATTTACCAGAGCCAGACTCACCCACCAAACCAAAGGTTTCGCCTTCATGCACTTCAAAGCTCACATTATTGGATGCCTGCACGTATTCGCGACGGCTTTCAAATAAAGAGTCTTTGGTGACAAAGCGCAGATTAACGTTCTTCACGTCTAAAAGCGGGCCTGTGTACTCGCGCTCATCCTGACTTTGTCCTAGCCAGTGATTCTTAATGTCGAGAGGCTCCATTTCTGCCGCTTCTTCGATGTAGCTGACCAAAGGGAAGCGATCTAGCTTTCTGTCTGAACGTGGAACGGCTGAAATTAGGCTGCGAGTATAGGAGTGATCAGGGTCGCCCAACACTTTGGCTGTTGGCCCAAACTCCACCAAGTCACCACGATACATTACCGCGACGCGGTCAGTGACGTTGGAGACCACACCCATATCGTGAGTAACCAGCATACAGCCGACATTATTCTTGATACACAATTCTCGGATCAAGTTGAGGATTTGGTCTTGGATTGATACGTCCAGTGCCGTGGTTGGCTCATCGGCGATGATCAGATCTGGATCACCAGCCAAAGCAATCGCAATGACGACACGCTGACGCATACCACCAGAGAATTGGTGTGGGTATTGTTTTAAGCGGTTTTCTGGCTGCGGGATGCCAACTTGCTGCATTAGAGAAAGCGCACGCTGATACGCCTCTTCATCAGAGACTTTCATGTTGGCGTGGATCGTCTCTTTCAGTTGCTGCTCAACCGTAAAAAGTGGGTTAAGTGAGGTCATTGGATCTTGGAAAATAAAACCAATCTTCGATCCGCGAACCTTACGCATCGCTTCTGGTGATAAACCAGAAATTTTTTCTCCATCCAAGAAAACATCGCCGCTAGCAACGCGACCTGGAGGGCTAAGCAAATCAATAACGGCGTTACCAACGGTGGATTTACCCGCACCTGATTCGCCAACAACACCCACGATTTCACCACGTTCAATATGAAAAGAAAGTGACTTCACGGCAGCGTGAACGCCGTGTCGGGATGGGTATTCAATACGAAGGTTTTTCACTTCTAATAGTGACATTTCAGACCTCTACTGCCTTGTCTGTGGTATCGAATCGCGCCAAAGGCACCATTCATCACCTGAATGAATCCGTTCAAATTCAGAATAATACTCTGAAATCTTAATGCGGAAACAATTTGGCAAAAATCACACAAAAAAGCAACAATTAAAGTATATTCCGCCGAGAAAACATTAAATAAACGCACAATGGGCGAATAAAAATGCATTAACAAGTATTTAACCATTTTCATATCACACTATTTTTGTGCGCCATGCACCAATAAAACTAGAAAAATGCTCTAAAAATAAGCATGAGCCAACCAGAACCATTAACCATACTATTCATGTGCAATTATTAACATTTAACAAACAATATCGTATGCGAAAAGCAATTTTTCAACATAAAAAACTATTAATAAAATAGTCGGCAAATATAAAAAGCCAAACTTAGAAAGAGAAAGGATAGGCTAAAACGTGAACACAACAGCAAAACCACACAAATCCTCTGTCGACGACGATTATGCGCCGCTTAAGCGGTTTGTTGACTAAACAAAAGAAAGTGCGGTTACCATCACTCTCCCATTGTAGGTGAAACACGTCGGTTTTAACCCTTTACGGCACCATTCAGAGTGGGATAATAGATAATCAATGTTAGAGCCAAGCTGTAAATGAAAGGAGCCCCTGTGCTTAAAGCGATTTTTTTTGATATGGACGAGACTTTATGTGCGACGTCACAAGCCGATAAAGTTGCAGGGCAAAAGTTTACGACTTGGATTCATAAGACCTACCCGCAAGTTACCGAACCACAAGCTTTTTTACAGCGCTACTTACAGGGTGTGTACAAGAAGCTGAATGCGGAATTCCCTCACCTTGTGGCTCTGCTACCTGATGAAAACGCGTTCCGTTGTGGCCTGATCCAAAACATATTGGCGGAGCACGGAGTCAGCATTAATGCCGAAGAGGCTCAACAAGCTCAAGACTACTTTGACTCTGCACGTATGGGCGCGTTCACTTTCTTCCCTGGTGTAAAAGAAATGCTCAGCGATCTTCGTCAGCATTATAAACTCGTCGTGATCACTAACGGCCCGATTTTTTCTCAACACCCAAAACTCAGCGCGACACAGATGAGCGACTGGGTGGACCATATTATTGTGGGGGGAGAAGAGCCTGAGGAAAAGCCTGCTGCGAGTATTTTCCAAAAAGCGCTCGACTTGGTCGAAGTAAAACCAGAAGAAGCTCTACACATTGGCGACTCTTTACCAGCAGATATAGCAGGCGCTAACAATATGGGCATTTTGAGTGTGTGGGTAAATGCGACAGGCGCAAGTAACTCAACAGATATAACGCCAAATTTTGAAATCCAAGAAACGGTAGAGCTGAGAGAAATCCTTAAAACACTCGCCCAATAAAAATAGCGGATTAGAAAAACACAAAACCCCAGACGTCGTTCTGGGGTTTATTTTGTCAGCTCGAAAAGCATTTGGATCATAGGTGGTCAAAAGCCCCTAGAGCTGTACACTTTTGGTGAAATTGAAATCGAATGCAGATGCTTTTAAGAGGATAGATGCAAAAAAGCCCCAGTCTTTCGACTGGGGCTCTAAATAGCGGTCGGTGAAGAGCCGAATTCTAACTTCAGGCGAACCCCACTTGGGTTCAAATCCATTGATACGTTGCCGACTAATACAGTCCAAGCGAGATCATAAACTCTAAAACGACGAAAGCCTGCTAAAAAGCAGGCTTTCTAATAGTGGTCGGTGAAGAGGGATTCGAACCCCCGACCCTCTGGTCCCAAACCAGATGCGCTACCAAACTGCGCTATTCACCGAGCATGTATTCTTTAAATAAAGAATGGGGTGGCTAACGAGACTTGAACTCGCGACAACCGGAATCACAATCCGGGGCTCTACCAACTGAGCTATAGCCACCATCAAATTGTCATGTTTACCGCTATCTCAGCCATAAACTAAATAGTGGTCGGTGAAGAGGGATTCGAACCCCCGACCCTCTGGTCCCAAACCAGATGCGCTACCAAACTGCGCTATTCACCGACGATGTTTTATCTTGATTTAATCAAGATTGGGAGCAATGCTACCGCATTCAATCTAAAAAAGAAAGAATGGGGTGGCTAACGAGACTTGAACTCGCGACAACCGGAATCACAATCCGGGGCTCTACCAACTGAGCTATAGCCACCACTGATTTTTTACCGATGTATCCTCCGAGGCAATGGTACGCCCGAAAGGATTCGAACCTTCGACCTTTGGCTCCGGAGGCCAACGCTCTATCCAACTGAGCTACGGGCGCATGCCCTATCGGCGGAGTGGAATAATACGGATATCACACTATGCCGTCTAGTACTTTTTTTACTTTTTTTATCGTTTGGTCTCTTTTTCGACAGTTATCTTCCTTTAAACTGAATTTTTGATGTGATTCACGCCCTGTCATGGATAACTTGTTGTTTATTGCAACAAGTTATCGGGATATAATCACCCATTATTTACATTGATTTAACAGCTGCAACCAAGTTGTCTAATCATTCTATGCCATTCAGTGGAATTTAGTGATTTCTCTGCTCGGCATTAATACTCTAACTATATAAATAGGTAAGTCACTTACCTCGGGAATGTGAAGTGGGTTTAATGGATATGTCTCGACAAATGATTAGCGTTTTGTTCGCTGCCTTAACGTTTTCTACGGCAGCTTTAGCTTCTGACATCAGCCAAACTGAATACGATGCGATCGCAGAACGCATCCAACCTGTCGGTGATGTTTATCTAGCGGGTTCTGAGCCAGTGAAAGAAGAACCAACCGGTCCACGTGATGGCGCCACAGTTTATGGTACTTTTTGTATTGCTTGTCACGCATCTGGCGTAAACGGCGCACCTAAAACAGGTAATGCCGATGACTGGGCACCGCGTATTGCACAAGGCAAAGAGACGTTAGTGAAGCACGCGTTAGAAGGCTTCAATGCGATG
This sequence comes from Vibrio sp. T13N, assembly GCF_032970445.1. Lineage (NCBI taxonomy): Bacteria > Pseudomonadati > Pseudomonadota > Gammaproteobacteria > Vibrionales > Vibrionaceae > Vibrio > Vibrio sp. T13N. Next base: position 10,574 of record NZ_JAWJYE010000010.1, on the reverse strand, counting down.
CCTGCCAAAGGAACCTGTATGGACTGTTCTGACGATGAAATCATCGCAGCAATCGACCACATGATTGAAGGTCTATAAGTAAAGACATCAACGAAAAAGGCTTGCCARYTGGCAAGCCTTTTTGTTTTCAGTCAGTGAGAACAAGGTTACTCTACTTCTTAAACATTGCTCGAATATTGGCAATGTGTGCCTGACCTTTCGCCATACGCTCTTCTGCTGATACTGGCTTTTTGTTTACTTCCCATTCAACATCATCAAATGGCAACTCATCCAAAAAGCGGCTTTGCGTCGGTTTGATCAACTCGCCGAACTGTCGACGCTCTTTGCACATAGTGAAAGTCAGTTCACGCTGCGCACGGGTAATGCCAACATACATCAGACGACGCTCTTCTTCGACGTTGTCTTCATCAATACTGGTTTGGTGCGGTAAAATACCTTCTTCAGACCCAATTAAGTATACATATGGGAACTCAAGGCCTTTTGATGCATGCAGCGTCATCAGTTGTACTGCATCGCTGTCTTCATCTTCTTCGCCACGTTCCATCATGTCACGCAAGGTCAAACGTTGAACGACTTCTTTTAACGTTTTCTCTTCTTGATCGTAGTTGTCACCTTCTAGGTCCGCCACTATCCAGGAGTAAAGATCTGAAACGTTCTTCATTCGCATTTCAGCGGCTTTCGGGCTCGCTGAAGTTTCGTATAACCAATCTTCGTAATGGATATCGCGAACCAAGGAGCGAACCGCTTCGACGGTATCGCCACGCTCAGCTTGGTCAGCAATCGCCACTAACCATTGGGTGAAACGACGTAAGTTTTCCAGGCCGCGTCCCGTTAAGTGCTGTTCGAGCCCCATTTCAAAACTCGACTCAAACAGGCTCTTCCCACGCATATTGGCATAACTGCCTAGCTTTTCTAACGTTACTGGGCCAATTTCACGTCGTGGTGTATTCACAATACGTAAGAATGCATTGTCGTCATCTGGATTAACCAAAACACGCAAATACGCCATGATGTCTTTAATTTCTGCGCGTGCAAAAAACGAGGTGCCGCCAGAAATTTTATAAGGCACACGGTTTTGCATCAGAGACTTTTCAATTAAGCGCGATTGGTGGTTACCACGGTACAAAATTGCGTAATCACGATAGTCGGTTCGATTCAAGAATTTGTGTGCAATCAACTCCCCCGTGACACGCTCAGCCTCGTGCTCTTCATTTTTAGCCAACAACACTTTGAGTTTTTCACCGTCAGGAATTTCTGAAAATAAGGACTTCTCATAGACGTGAGGGTTGTTGGCTATCAAAATGTTGGCCGCACGCAGGATTCGACTCGTAGAGCGGTAGTTTTGCTCCAACTTAATCAATCGCAAATTCGGGTAATCTTCACCCAGCAAGACTAGGTTCTGAGGCTTCGCACCACGCCATGAATAAATGGACTGGTCATCATCTCCTACGACCGTCAATCGCCCACGTTCACCGACGATTAATTTCACCAACTCATATTGGCTCGTGTTGGTATCTTGGTACTCATCGACCAACAGATAGCGGATACGGTTCTGCCAACGTTGACGAACGTCTTCATGATTGCGCAAGAGTAAGACGGGCATCAAAATTAGGTCATCAAAATCGAGCGCGTTATAGGCTTTCATTTGCTTTTGGTACATATCAAAGCAGAACGCAAACAATTGTTGCTGCTCACCTTGCGCACGCGCTTTGGCTTGCTCTGGCGTCAACATGTCGTTTTTCCAATTGGAAATACAACTCAGAAGCTGACGTAGCAGGTCTTTATCACCATCAAGCTGCTTTTCGGTAAGTTCCTTGAGTAGCGCCAGTTGGTCTTGGTCATCAAACAGTGAAAAGCCCGCTTTCAATCCTAAATGCTTGTATTCGCGTTTGATGATGTTTAATCCCAAGGTGTGGAACGTTGATACCATCAAACCTTTAGACTCAGCTTTCCCCAACGTTTGGCCGACACGTTCTTTCATTTCACGCGCCGCTTTGTTGGTAAACGTCACCGCTGCAATATTACGCGCTTTGTAGCCACATTGCTGAACCAGATAAGCGATTTTATTGGTAATAACACGAGTTTTGCCCGAGCCAGCACCAGCTAGCACTAGGCATGGACCAGACACGTATTTCACGGCTTCATCTTGACTAGGGTTCAGCTTCATAGAAATTCTCTGCGGGTGATAAATGTGGCGCCTATGATAAAGGGGTGGCCTCGTGAAAGCTACGCTGATTTCTTGTAATTTTCATACCAACAAGCGCAACATTCTGTTGCATAAAAGGCGGGTATTTGAGCTATAATGAATGAACGTTCATTCACTAGTGGTAGGATTATGAAGGATAACCCTGCTGTAGATAAGCGAGAACAAATCTTAGTCGCTGCAGAGCAACTCATTGCTGAATCGGGCTTTCAAGGGCTTTCCATGCAAAAGCTCGCCAATGAAGCAGGTGTCGCAGCAGGAACGATTTATCGTTATTTCTCAGATAAAGAACATCTTTTGGAGGAGTTACGCCTTAACGTTGCAAAGCGCGTCGCTACGGCTGTGCAACTGGGCGTGAGTGAAGAGATGCCTTTAAAACAGCGATATCGAACCATGTGGCTCAATATTTGGAATCTAGCGAGCTCGAATTTAAATGCGCTCAGCAATCGAGTTCAATATGAGTCTCTACCCTGTTCAAATAGTAGCAAAGCTCGGGAACTTGAAAGACAAATGTTTGCCCAAGTAGATCTTCTTTTTAATCAGGGGAAAGAAGAGGGCGTATTCAAGCCTCTCGATAACGAAGTGCTTTCTGGGTTGAGTTTTGAGGCAAGTGTTGCACTTGCTAGGAAACACGCTTTGGGATTTTATCAACTGGATAAGGCGGCATTAGAAGCTGCTATTGAAGCCAGTTGGGATGCAATTATTAAACACTAACTTGGAGTTCTTAATAGAATGAAAAAGTGGACTTTCTTTATGTTACTTATCGCCGTTCTCTTGTTCGGCAGCGTGATAGGTTTCAATTTATTTAAGCAACAAAAGATTGCTGAATACATGGCAAACCGTCCTGAACCTGAGTTCCCAGTAACCGTGACGGAAGTACAAGCGGTTGATTGGGTACCAGTGATCGAGGCTATCGGTTTTATCGAACCAAACCAAGGTGTGACGGTCGCAAACGAAACCAGTGGTGTTATCGACAAAATCGCATTTGATTCCGGCACTCAAGTCAAAGCAGGTCAACCATTAGTACTGCTTGACTCTGACGTTGAGAAAGCGAATTTAAAGAGCTCGCAAGCCAAGTTGCCAGCAGCAGAAGCGAAATACAAACGCTACCAAGGGCTATTTAAAAAAGGCTCTATTTCTAAAGAAGCGTATGACGAAGCAGAAGCGAACTACTTCTCCTTAAAAGCGGACATTGAAAGCTTGAAAGCGACCATCGACCGACGCGAGATCAAAGCGCCATTTGATGGTGTAGTAGGTATTCGTAACGTGTACCTAGGTCAGTACCTACAAGCGGGTACCGATATTGTTCGCCTGGAAGACACCAGCGTGATGCGCTTACGCTTTACCGTGCCGCAAACCGATATTTCACGTATCAATATCGACCAAGAAGTGGATATCTTCGTGGATGCCTACCCAGATCAGCCTTTCAAAGGTTCAATTTCTGCGATTGAGCCTGCGGTTAACGTACAAAGTGGCTTGATTCAGGTTCAAGCAGATATCCCTAACAGTGATGGCAAACTGCGTAGTGGTATGTTCGCTCGTGCAAACATCATTCTGCCTAAATTAGAAAATCAGGTCACTCTGCCTCAAACTGCGATCACGTTTACGCTATACGGCGACAATGTTTACATAGTAACGGAAGAAGATGGCGAGAAACGCGTTAAGCAGCATGTGGTAAAAGTTGGCGAACGCTCTAAAGATATCGCACACATTCTAGAAGGCGTGAAGCCAGGTGATGTAGTGGTGACATCGGGTCAAGTCCGTTTAAGTAACCACGCAAAAGTAAGCATTGTTGAAAGCGATGCAACTACCCCACCTGCTGAAACACCAATGCTTTAAGTTGGAGGCATCATGCGCTTTACAGATGTTTTTATAAAACGTCCAGTTTTAGCGGTATCGATCAGTTTTTTGATTGCATTGCTTGGTTTGCAAGCCGTGTTCAAAATGCAAGTTCGTGAATACCCTGAAATGACGAATACAGTAGTCACCGTGACCACCAGTTACTACGGTGCAAGTGCCAACTTGATCCAGGGCTTTATTACTCAGCCCTTGGAGCAAGCGGTGGCGCAAGCCGATAATATTGATTATATGACCTCGCAATCGGTGTTAGGTAAATCAACCATTACCGTCAACATGAAGTTGAATACCGACCCGAACGCGGCATTGGCTGACATCTTAGCGAAAACCAACTCGGTACGTTCCCAGCTTCCAAAAGAAGCTGAAGACCCGACTGTAACGATGTCGACTGGTTCAACTACCGCGGTATTGTATATTGGTTTTACCAGTGACGAGTTGTCTTCCAGCCAGATCACCGACTACCTTGAGCGTGTAATCAACCCACAGCTATTCACTGTAAATGGTGTATCAAAAGTCGACCTTTACGGTGGTATGAAATACGCGCTGCGCGTATGGCTAGATCCAGCAAAAATGGGCGCATTAAAGCTGACTGCAACGGATGTGATGAGCGTTCTTAACGCCAACAACTACCAATCTGCGACGGGTCAAGCGACGGGTGAGTTCGTGCTTTATAACGGCAGCGCGGATACTCAGGTATCAAACGTCGCTGAGCTTGAAGCGTTGGTCGTAAAAACGGGTGAAGGGGACGTTATTCGCTTAGGTGATATCGCGAAGGTAACACTTGAGAAGAGTCACGACGTTTACCGTGCGAGTGCAAACGGCCAAGAAGCAGTGGTTGCTGCAATCAACGCCGCGCCAAGTGCCAACCCAATCAACATCGCTGCTGATGTGCTTGAATTATTACCTCAACTTGAGCGCAACTTACCAAGTAACATCAAAATGAACGTGATGTACGACTCTACCATTGCGATCAACGAGTCAATTCACGAAGTAGTGAAAACGATTCTTGAAGCGGCAATTATCGTACTTGTAGTGATCACACTGTTCCTAGGTTCGTTCCGTGCGGTCATCATTCCTATCGTCACTATTCCACTCTCTTTGATTGGTGTGGCGATGGTTATGCAGGCAATGGGCTTCTCTTGGAACTTAATGACACTACTAGCGATGGTACTTGCCATCGGCCTGGTGGTGGATGACGCGATCGTGGTGCTAGAAAACGTGGACCGTCATATCAAAGAAGGCGAGTCACCATTCCGTGCAGCAATCATTGGTACGCGCGAAATTGCTGTGCCAGTTATTGCGATGACATTAACGCTAGGTGCGGTATACGCACCAATCGCGTTGATGGGCGGTATTACGGGCTCGTTGTTCAAAGAGTTCGCTTTAACGCTAGCAGGTTCGGTATTTGTGTCCGGTATCATCGCTTTAACGCTATCACCTATGATGTGTTCAAAGATGCTGAAGGCGAACGAAAAGCCGAGCAAGTTTGAGCAAAAAGTTCATCATATCCTTGATGGCATGACCAATCGCTATGAGAAAATGCTTACAGCAGTCATGGCTCACCGTCCTGTTGTAATTGCATTTGCGATAATTGTATTTGCGAGCTTACCGATTCTGTTTAAGTTTATTCCTAGTGAGCTGGCGCCATCCGAAGATAAAGGTGTAGTTGTTCTGATGGGTACCGCACCATCAAACGCGAACTTGGACTACATCCAAAACACCATGGATGACGTGAATAAGATTCTCTCTGATCAGCCAGAAGTAGAATACGCTCAGGTATTTAACGGTGTGCCGAACTCAAACCAAGCGTTTGGTCTAGCAACATTGAAGCCATGGAGTGAACGAGAAGCAAGTCAATCTGAAATCACAAAACGTGTGGGAGGCCTAGTTTCAAGTGTCCCAGGTATGTCTGTCACTGCGTTCCAAATGCCAGAACTGCCTGGTGCGGGCTCAGGCCTACCTGTCCAGTTTGTAATTACGACACCAAATAGCTTCGAAAGCTTGTTTACTATCGCTAGCGATATCCTGACCGATGTTGCAAGTAGTCCAATGTTTGTCTATTCCGATCTAGACCTGAACTACGATTCAGCAACCATGAAGATTAAGATCGATAAAGACAAAGCGGGTGCCTACGGTGTGACCATGCAAGATATTGGTATCACTCTCAGCACCATGATGGCTGATGGTTACGTTAACCGTATCGACCTTAACGGCCGCTCATATGAAGTGATTCCTCAAGTTGAACGTAAATGGCGTCTAAACCCAGAGTCGATGAAGAACTACTATGTGCGTTCTGTTGATGGTAAAGCCGTCCCACTAAGCAGCTTGATTACGATTGATGTGATAGCAGAGCCTCGCTCTTTGCCACACTTCAACCAGTTAAACTCCGCGACGGTAGGTGCGGTGCCATCGCCTAACGTTGCTATGGGTGATGCAATTAACTGGTTTGAAGACATCGCACAAACCAAACTGCCTGCAGGCTATAACCACGATTACATGGGCGAATCTCGTCAGTTTGTAACGGAAGGTAGTGCCTTGTATGCAACCTTTGGTCTTGCACTTGCGATCATCTTCCTCGTTCTGGCGATTCAATTTGAATCACTCCGCGACCCTATTGTCATCATGGTATCTGTACCGCTAGCAATATGTGGTGCCTTGATCGCGTTGGCGTGGGGTACGGCCTCAATGAACATCTACTCGCAAGTTGGTTTGATCACGCTGGTCGGCCTAATCACCAAGCACGGTATCTTGATCTGTGAAGTAGCCAAAGAAGAGCAGTTACATAATAAACTGTCTCGTATCGATGCGGTGATGGAGGCTGCGAAAGTGCGTCTTCGCCCTATCCTAATGACAACCGCAGCGATGATCGCAGGTCTTATCCCGCTGATGTACGCAACAGGTGCAGGTGCCGCGCAACGTTTCAGTATCGGTATCGTCATCGTTGCTGGTCTAGCAATTGGTACATTGTTCACACTATTCGTACTACCTGTGATTTACAGCTACCTAGCAGAAAAACACAAACCACTGCCAGTATTTGTTGAAGACAAAGACTTGGAGAAATTGGCACGAGTTGATGAAGCGAAAGCAGCCCACCGTGAATTAGCGGATAACAGATAAGCTTTTAAGGCATTCAAAAAGGTCACTTCGGTGACCTTTTTTATTGCCGCTCTCTTTTTTGCCATCTAAATGGCGACTTTCACGTATCATTTACTTAAAATGAGGACAAATCAAAAGGAGTTTTAGCCACTATGTTTGACCCAAAGAAATTAGAGCAAATTGCTAAACAGATTCACGACTCAATGCCTCAACCTGTAAAAGAGTTAGGCTCTGATGTTGATCAGAAGGTTCGCCAAGTAATCCAAGGCCAACTGAATAAGCTAGATGTAGTAAGCCGCGAAGAGTTTGATGTTCAAACTCAAGTTTTACTGCGCACGCGTCAAAAGCTGACAGAAATGGAACAGAAATTGGCGGAGCTTGAAGAGAAGCTTGCAGAAAAATAAGTGTTAAAACGCTCCTCACAAAGGAGCGTTTTTCTTATCGGCGCGCAGATAAATCGGCTAAAAACAAAAAGGCTTGGTCAACGGCGACCAAGCCTTTTGATTAGATGTTGTGTTTTATTTTGTATTTATCACTCCAGTCTGCCTGGAGTTTATCTACTGCGTTACTTGAGACTAAGTAAATTACGCAGTATTAAGGTTTCATTTCTAGGAGAAGGCGCGGACTTTACGATAGTAAACGAGCACCTTCGACACCGAAATGGAACCTTAAGGCCAGTAATTTAGCCGCCCACCGCGATACGCTTCATATCAGTCATGTAACCACGTAGTTCTTCACCGATATATTCTACAGGGTGGTTTCGGATTGTTTCATTCACAGCGATAAGAGTCGCGTTATCCACTTGGTTAGAAGTTTCACCTAGACCTTTACCAATGACGTCTGTACTAACAGAAGGCATGAATTTTTCACGCAGTAGCGGCGTTGCTACATTAGCAAATAGGTAGTTACCATATTCAGCCGTATCAGAGATAACCACGTTCATCTCGTATAAACGCTTACGTGCGATAGTGTTTGCGATAAGTGGCAGCTCGTGTAGAGACTCGTAGTAAGCAGACTCATCGATGATGCCAGAAGCGGTCATCGCTTCAAATGCTAGCTCAACACCCGCACGAACCATAGCAACCATCAGGATACCGTTATCGAAGTACTCCTGCTCAGAAATTTCTACGTCAGTTTCTGGGTAGTTTTCGAAAGCAGTTTCACCCGTTTCTGCACGCCAGCCTAGTAGGTTTGCATCGTCGTTTGCCCAGTCAGCCATCATCGTGCTAGAGAAGTGACCTGTGATGATGTCATCCATGTGCTTGTTGTATAGCGGACGCATCAGCTCTTTTAGCTCTTCAGAAAGTTCAAATGCTTTTACTTTCGCAGGGTTAGTTAGGCGATCCATCATATGAGTGATACCACCAAACTTCAGAGCTTCCGTGATCGTTTCCCAGCCGTATTGAAGAAGCTTGCCTGCGTAGCCAGGTTCGATACCGTCAGCAATCATCTTCTCGTAACATACGATAGAACCAGCCTGCAACATGCCACAAAGGATAGTTTGCTCACCCATTAGGTCAGATTTCACCTCAGCAACAAAAGAAGACTCTAGACAGCCAGCACGGTGACCACCCGTTGCTGCAGCCCAAGCTTTCGCGATATCCCAACCTTCACCTTTAGGGTCGTTCTCTGGGTGAACAGCGATAAGAGTTGGAACACCGAAACCACGCTTGTACTCTTCACGAACTTCCGTGCCCGGACATTTAGGTGCAACCATTACTACCGTTAGGTCTTTACGGATTTGCATGCCTTCTTCAACAACGTTGAAACCGTGAGAGTAACCCAGTGCTGCGCCTTCTTTCATTAACGGCATTATCGTCTCAACAACGTTTGTGTGCTGCTTATCAGGAGTAAGGTTTACTACTAAGTCAGCTTGTGGAATTAGCGTTTCGTAGCTACCAACCTCAAAACCGTTGTCTTTTGCGTTTTTGAATGACTGGCGTTGCTCATCAATCGCTGCTTGGCGAAGCGCATAAGCAACGTCTAGGCCAGAGTCACGCATATTCAGACCTTGGTTAAGACCTTGAGCACCACAACCTACGATGACCACTTTCTTGCCTTTTAAGTAATCCGCTTCTGAAGCAAATTCACTACGATCCATAAAGCGACAACGACCTAATTGGTCCAACTGCTCGCGCAAGTTTAAGGTATTGAAATAATTAGCCATCTGGGTGCTCCTTTGAGATTCTTCCATTGAGGTCGGTAATTGCCTTACCGAATAACTTCATACTAAAACAGACATTAAATTGCTTAAAGTGATATATTCACAATTAGTTATTGCAATTTGTGCAACATGGAAATGAAGATTTAATGAATATCAAAAGCCTGCAACTTTTTATTCATCTGTGTGAGAGTAAAAGTTTCGCTAAGACCGCAGCAGCGATGCATGTGAGTCCTTCAGCCTTGAGCAGACAAATACAAAAGCTAGAGGAAGAAACTAGCCAACAATTATTTTTGCGGGACAATCGCAGCGTTGATTTAACGAGCCAAGGCAAAAAACTGGTTCCTGTCGCCTTAAAAATTCTTGGCGAATGGCAGCAGTACCAAAGTCACCTAAAGGGAGCAGAGGACGAATTGAAAGGCGAAATCCGTCTCTTTTGTTCGGTTACTGCAAGCTACAGCCACCTGCCAGAGTTAATCTCTGATTTTCGTCTGCAGCATCCTTTTATCGAATTTAAGCTATCAACCGGCGATCCAGCTCAAGCGATCGACAAAATTTTAGCAGATGAAGCAGATATTGCCATCTCAGCCAAATCTGAGCAGATGCCAAGCAAAATCGCATTTGAAACGATCAGTGAAATACCGCTTTCTGTCATCGCTCCTGTCGGCGTGAGTTCATTTGCGGAAGAGCTACAAAAAGAAAGACCAAACTGGTCAGTCATTCCATTCATTCTCCCAGAAGCAGGGACAGCAAGAGATAGAGCCAATACTTGGCTCAAACAAATGAAAATAAAGCCGAATATCTACGCGCAAACGTCAGGGCATGAAGCCATCGTAAGTATGGTTGCACTAGGATGCGGTGTGGGTATCGCACCTGATGTCGTGATCAACAATAGCCCGGTGAGAGAGAAGATAAATCGCTTAAAAGTGTTACCAATTAAGCCGTTTGAACTTGGTGTCTGCTGTACCAAAAATCAGTTAGAGAATCCTTTAGTGAAGGCTTTTTGGAAAGTAGCGGAAAGTAAATACATTACACCTTAACGATAGATGTTTGAGTTCTGAGTGCTTAGGTAATTTTCAGAACCCAGAAACGTAAAAAAGCCCACTCTTTCGAGTGGGCTTTTTCAAATTTAAAGCCTGGCGATGTCCTACTCTCACATGGGGAAGCCCCACACTACCATCGGCGCTATTTCGTTTCACTTCTGAGTTCGGCATGGAAGTCAGGTGGGTCCAAAACGCTATGGTCGCCAAGCAGCAA
>NZ_JAWJYE010000009.1:0-193212 GCF_032970445.1 Vibrio sp. T13N | reverse complement strand
GCATGATTTTGAGCATGAACATGTCGCATTGGTTAAATGGCTGAAAGGCGAGAAGTTTCAAGCACACCGTCACTTTGGTGGTGAAGAAATTTTTGTGTTATCGGGGGAGTGTAGAGCGAGCTTTGTCTGGCAACTACGAGCTTAAAGCTGGGGCTGTTTTCAATGAAGCTTGGCGAGCAACCATCCAGCACTTTTTATCCTTTTCTCCCGCTATTATTGTATTGCTTTTTGTCCAGTTAGGTATTTTCTATATCGCGTTACAACTACAGCTGGGTGATCTGACCGTTATTCTTGATGCATTTGAGAATCCAGAATCATTCACTAACGATATTGTGTCTTCTATTTATGTCGCGAACTTTAGTTATGAGGTGATCAGTGCCCCAATTTATGCAGGGATCAGCTTGATGGCCATGAGCCATATCGCGGGCCTAAAGACTAAGTTGCGCCATGTAGGTAAAGGGCTGCAGTTTACGATTCCCGTGATCCTAGCAACGCTGATGAGCCTAATGCTGCAAGGCGTAGTTGGTATGATCTTCCCTCTACTGTCCCTGTATCTTTCTTTAGCGTTTAGTCACTCTATCTTGTTGATTTGTGAAAAAAGAGTGCCACCAATGCAGGCGCTATTGTTATCACTTCGCGCTATTAACAAGAAGATTTTTGTCGTCGCAGGGCTTTACTTAGGCGTGATGTTGATGTTTATTATCGCTGCGATGTTCTACGGTATTGGCTTGATTTTTGTGTTGCCATTCTTCTTTCATTTGAAAGGCATACTCTACCGCGAAATGTTTGGAATTAAGCTCAAGATCGTTGCAACACAGAAAAACGACAATGATCACGATGGTAACTCACAGGTGTTTGATGCCTAATTCTTTAAAATCAATAAGTTTACGAGTGGCGGCTACCTGTATAGCCGCCACTTTCATTTCTATTGGACCGTATTTACACTACGAGCAACAGTTTAAATATGTTGAGAATCCTGATGTGCTGTCCGGGACAATTAAGCATGTCGATTTGTCTCATTTGCCACACATTGGTGATWTCCCTGACTTCAACGCAATAAAAGACACCAAAGAGAAAAAAGCGGCGTTTTTTGATTTTTTAAGGCCTAAAATAGCACTTGAGAATCAACGAATTCGTCATGAACGAGCGTTTCTTACTTCTTTAAAGGTGGGACAAATCACTCAAGAGCAAGAAGAGTACGCTCAGCGACTAGCGGCTCTGTATTCTTTGCCTTTGAGCGACAACAAAGTCGATCACGCGTGGTTGGGTGAAATGCTTGTGCGAGTGAATGTCTTACCAGAAGCGCTGGTTCTAACTCAAGCAGCAAATGAATCTGCGTGGGGCACTTCTCGTTTTGCCACTCAAGCGAACAACTTGTTCGGCCAATGGTGTTATAAAAAGGGTTGTGGAATTGTTCCTGCGCAACGTGGCGCAGGCAAAGCTCATGAAGTTGAAAAATTCGATTCTGTACAGCAGTCGGTTCATGGCTACTTTATGAATGTTAATCGAAACCCAGCGTATGCTGAACTGCGTGAAATCAGAGCTTCTCTAGCCGAAAAGAACAAAGACCTGTTATCGGTCGCAACGGCGTCAGAGTTAACTCATGGATTGCTAGCATATTCTGAACGTGGCATTGCTTATGTACACGATCTTCGCGCTATGATTCGTCATAATAACGCCTACTGGACACAATAAAATAACGGATAAAATGAAAAAGTTAAGCCTAAGTCTATTGGGAAGTGCGGCGCTAATTCTTGTATCGCCAATAACCCAAGCTCAAGAGTACATGTTCACGTACTCAAAGTTATACACCCAACTCAAAAACAACAATAAAGAAGGGCATGACAACGTGAAAGTTGGCGTCTTCTTTGTGGACGCAAAAACTAAGCAAATTTGTACAATAGAAAAAGCTTGGATGGAAAAAGAAGAGCACTATGAAGAGTTTGTTATCCCTGCTTCACAAGAGTTGCCTCTGCCAGTCGATAAAAACTTAAAGTCAGCGAATCCGTTGGTTTTTGTCGATACTCCAAAAGATACTCGCTGCGATTACTCACTTGTCGTGATGACCAAAGAACCATTACAGGGTAACGTTTCTTACGAGCAACTTAAGCCTCTTCTACCTCAAATGCAGACGATGCTGGAAGATTTAGGCGGTATGTTTGCGGGTTGGTTTACACCTGAAGTTCAAGGTGTGACGATGGAGTTTGCAAATCAACTGAATGATAAAGTGATTTTCTCGAACGGAACCGAAAAGCCAATTGTCAATGGCAAGATTCAAGTCGCACTAAGTGAAATAGGGCAAGGTGGCACAATGACACTGCCAGAACCGACGATGCGAGTGCTACCTTATCTGCCTAACGCAAAGAAGTGAACACTGAGAGTTTAGAAAGGGCTGCAATTGCGGCTCTTTTTTCATTTGTGACGGTAACTAAGCTACCTTTCGTGTCCTTTTCTTAATGTCTCAATAAGACAAGCATTTAATCCTGCGTAAAAAGCTCGTATAATCCACGCCCCAAAGAAACCCATGTTAGGAAGTCCTAGTCGATTTATCGGCGATGTGAGAGCCCGCAATGAACCAAATAGATACAAGAAAAGAAACCCTAGAATTCAACAAGCTTCAGAAACGCCTGAGAAGACATGTTGGAAATGCCATTACTGATTACAACATGATCGAAGAAGGCGATGTTGTGATGGCATGTATTAGCGGTGGTAAAGATTCATTCGCGATGCTTGATATCCTGTTGAATCTTCAAAAAGCTGCACCAATCAAATTTGAAGTGGTTGCAGTAAACTTAGACCAAAAACAACCGGGCTTCCCTGAGCATATTCTGCCTGAGTATTTCGAAACACTGAATATCCCTTACTACATCGTAGATAAGGACACGTATTCAGTCGTAAAAGAGAAAGTGCCAGAAGGCAAAACCACTTGTGGTCTGTGTTCGCGCCTGCGACGTGGTACGCTGTATTCATTTGCAGAGAAGATTGGTGCAACTAAGCTTGCGCTAGGTCATCACATGGATGACATCGTCGAAACAATGTTCTTGAATATGTTCCACGGCTCTCGCCTTAAAGCGATGCCACCAAAACTACGCTCTGATGATGGTCGTAACGTGGTCATTCGTCCATTAACTTACTGTCGTGAAAAAGATCTGATCAAATACGCTGAGCACAAGGATTTCCCAATTATTCCGTGTAACCTTTGTGGCTCTCAAGAGAACCTTCAGCGTCAATCTATAAAAGCAATGTTGATTGAATGGGATAAGAAGACGCCAGGGCGTGTGGAAGCGATTTTTAAATCAATTCAAAACGTAAGCCCAAGCCAACTAGCAGACCGCGAATTGTTCGACTTTGTTAACTTACCGCTAGATCGTGAAGGTAACCGCGAAGAGTATGAATTTAATGAGGCTGTCGTTTCTTCGACGAATATTGATGAATCAATGTTCATCGATGTTACGAACATCTAACGCGTAAAAAAGGAGGTCAATTAGACCTCCTTTTTTGTATTCAACGCTTTAACTGTCCCCAAACAAAAATCCCCCTTTATTAGGGGGATTTATTAGCGTCTGTTTGAAAGCGCTCAATATAGCAATGCTACAAAGAGATTAGGTTGCTGTGTTTGGATCAAGAGGACTAATGTAGCCTTTTGGTTTTAGAGCCAATACATCGCAATTTATTTTATCGATCACGTGCTCAGCTGTATTACCAATAAAGACAGCAGAAAGCCCGGTTCGCCCTGTGGTGCCTAAAATAACCATTGCAGCATTCAAGCGCTCTGCTGCTGCTGGAATGACATCTTCAGGTAAGCCTTGCTCAACAATCGTTTGCTCTTCATCAAGGCCGTGTTTTTGGCGTAATGCTTTCATCGCAGTTAAGTGATGACCTCGAACGGCATCGGTATAAGTCGTTGGATCAAACTCAGGAAGTTCAATGGTAATGTTCGCCGGTGTAACGGGATACGCATTAACAAGGTATGGTTTGGCATCCAGTCGGGTGGTGACTTCTTTTAGTCGCTCGACCATGGCATCGTTGAGATCAATATGAGTTGGATTTTCAGAGCCTACGTGCACCGAGGCAAGAATGCTTGCTTGTTCTGGCCAATCTGCATTTTTAATCAGAAGTACTGGGATAGGGCATTTACGTAACAAGTGCCAATCGGTCGGAGTGAAAATCACAGATTCTAACACGTCGTGCTTACGTGTGCCTTTAATGACTAGGTCATGGCTGCCTGCATAGACCTCAGCGATAATTGCTTCGTAAGGACGGTTGTGCCAGACGACACATACATCAAAGTCGAAGCCATCGTTTAGATAAGGTTGAGCAATTTTACGCATCCACTGCTCACGTTGATGGATAACACCTCGACGCATAGCATCTCTTTCATCCACTGATAGCATTGACGTCATGTCATAAGAGAAATCGTAAATGGATAAAAAGAAAGTGATTCGGCTTCTAGATACACTTTTTTGAGCTAATTGAACAGCTCTTGCAAGTGCGGGCTGCTCATCATTATTGATGTCAGCTACAACAAGGATCTTACTGTATATACTCATAACTAAGCCCACTTCTATTGCAAAACCAGATACTGAATATAAATTAAATCAGTATTTTGGAGTACTCACCGTACATTTTTACTGTAGCTTAGTTTGGGTAACTTTTTGAGGACTTTCGAAAGGAATTTATGAGAAATATGATGTAGCTCATTTTCGAGCTACATCAATAATTGGGGTGTATTATTCTTTAGTTACACCAGCAAGTTCCATCAATGCATCGTGGTCTAAGATAGTGATATATTTACCTTTTACACTTAGGATCTCGGATTTCTGGAAACGACCCAACAAGCGACTGATTGTTTCCACTGTAAGACCAAGATAGTTACCAATATCACCACGAGTCATCGTTAAACGAAACTCTCTAGGGCTGAAGCCACGTTGAGAAAAACGAGTTGATAGGTTGTATAGGAAAGCCGCTAGACGTTCTTCTGCATTCTTTTTAGAAAGAAGCAAAATCATTTCCTGATCACCTTTAATTTCGTTACTCATCAAACGCATAATTTGCTGGCGAAGCTTAGGCATTTTACCTGATAGGTCGTCTAAAATTTCGTATGGGATTTCACATACCATCGACGTTTCAAGCGCTTGAGCAAAGCTAGGGTGGGAGTCACCTGTAATGGCATCGAAACCAACTAGGTCTCCGGCCAAGTGAAACGCTGTGATTTGCTCATCACCTTGCTCTGTGATCGTATAGCTCTTGATGGTACCAGAGCGGATAGCGTACAGAGATTTTAGCTCGTCACCAGCCTTAAAAAGCTCTTGTCCTTTTTGGATAGGCTTCTTACGTTCGATGATTTGGTCAAGCTGATCAAGTTCTGCCTCATTCAGAGTGAACGGGATACACAGCTGACTAATGCTACAATCTTGGCAATGAATGGCGCAACCGCCTGATTGGATACGCTTTGTTGCAGGTTTTTCAGAAATCATAACAACCTTTCACTATTTGATATACATCAATATTTTAGCATCGCTTAATCCTAAAGGGTAGCAAAAATGTCACCTCAATAGAGTTTAACGTTATATGAAACCGAGCAACTCCATGGCTCCTACAGCAGTGTACGAACCATACCCAATAAGGATTAATGCTGAAATATTTCTAAATATTAACGACTTTTGTAATTTCTGAAAATGGTTGGCACCATATCCAATAATAAGCATTGCCGGAAGTGTTCCGAGGCCAAACGCGAGCATAATAAGACCACCGTTTATTGCGCTGCCTGAAACCGCCGACCAAGTTAGCGCAGAATAAACCAAGCCGCATGGTAACCAGCCCCAAATGAAGCCAAATGGTAAAGCATGAAGAGGGTGCTTTAATGGCAACAAACGCTTACCAGCAGGTGAGATAAAGCGCCAAATGTGCTGTCCTAACTTTTCTATTAACAGTAAACCTTGCCACCATCTAGAAATATAAAGCGCAACCAGAATCATGAACAGTGCGGCAATCAGCCTTAACCAAGCAAGAGAATGCGTTAATCCACTTAGCTCAGATAAACCTGATATTGCTCCGCCTACTAATGCACCGATTACGGCATAGCTGCTCAATCGCCCTAGGTTGTAGAAGAGTGGAATAAGGGGGGAGCTTTTACTTGTAGAAGAGCCCATGGTAAGCAGAGACGCGATACCACCACACATTCCCATGCAATGACCGGCCCCGACGAGGCCGATCATCAAAGCACCAATAAAGTCAGGAGTCATAAAGGTTGCTATTTTTTATCACTATTAGATTTGTCTTCTTCATCAAGAAGAATGTTATGTCCTTGTCGTTCTAGATCTTCAAACTGATCACTTCTTACTGCCCAAAGAAAAACGGCAACAGCAACACAAACGAGAACGATAGCGATGGGAATCAATATATAAAGACTTTCCATGTTTGCTTTCTCTACTTATTTCTCTTTGAGCAGGCGCAAAGAGTTAGATACAACGATAATTGAGCTTGCAGACATGCCAACTACTGCAATGTAGGGAGCCACTAAACCAGCGACAGCTAAAGGCAAAATTAACAGGTTGTAACCCAAAGACCAAGCCAAGTTTTCTCGAATAATCTTTCTTGTACGCAGTGCAAGCAAACGTGCCTCTAGTAGCTTTTCGAGATTATCCCCAAGTAACGTCATATCTGCAGATGCTTTAGCGACATCCGTACCACCGCCCATTGCAACAGAAAGATGAGCTCCGGCGAGAGTAGGTGCGTCATTGATGCCATCGCCAACCATCATTGTGATACTGTCTTCATCAAGACTCTTAAGGTACGCGAGTTTGTCTTCTGGTTTTGCTGACGCAACGACGTGATCGATACCAATTTCATTCGCTACAGGTCGAGCGTTTGAGAGAGAGTCACCTGTTAGCAGCGTTGTCTTAATTCCAGCGTCAGCAAAACGTTGAACAAAGGCTTTGCTTTCTTTTCGGATAGGGTCGCGGTAGTAAAAGCTAGCGACATGCTCGCCATCAACTGAAAGATAGACCGCATGGCTTTCATCGCTTTCCTTGCCTTGAACAAAAACCGCACTGCCTATCTTAACGATTTTGCCATTCCAGATCCCCTCAATCCCTGAACCAATCACGTTTTGCACTTCATACACAACAAAGTCGTCATTGGCGTAACTTGCAAAAGAGCGAGCGATAGGATGGTTTGCATGAGCTTCTAATGCTGCGGCTAGAGAGAGACAATCTTCTTTTGGAAGATCACTCAACACTTTTGTATCGCAGATCTCAATATCGCCTTTCGTCAGAGTACCTGTTTTATCTACAACTAAGTGGTTGATCTTACATAGCGTCTCGAACACATGACCTTTACGAAGCAAAATGCCAAAGTTTCCCATACGAGAGGTAGCACAAGTTAGAGCAGTTGGAGTCGCAAGAGATAGGGCACATGGACAGGTGGCTACCAACACGGATAGCATGATCCAAAACGCATCATCTGGTTTTGTTTGATGCCAGTACAACCAAGTACCAGCAGAAATAATAAGAATCGCTCCAACAAAGTAACGAGCAACAACGTCTGCAATTTCTGCGATTTTAGGTTTGGAGTGTTGAGCTTCATCTTGTAAACGCACGATATTGGAAATCATTGAGTCAGCTTTGGAACTCATGACCTCTAGCTCAAATGACTCATCACCGTTTAATGTTCCTGCATAAACCGCATCGCCTTCTCGTTTCACCACGTGGACGGATTCACCCGTTAGCATGGATTCATCAATATGAATACGACCCGAAATAACTTTGCCGTCAGCTGGGATATGTTCGCCAGGAAGGACGCGAATACGATCTCCAACTTTAAGAGTTTTCACTGGTATTTGCTCGCCATCCAACGTTGTGGCGATCGCTGGGATTAACTTTAATAGGTTACCACTCGCCGCAGCAGCTTTGCGACGTGCTCGCATCTCTAAAAATCGTCCAACCAATAGGAAGAAAGTGAACATTGAAATCGATTCGAAGAAGACTTCGCCCTGTTCTGTAACGGTTGCTATTAAGCTGGCCACATAGGCAAAAATAAGTGCAATCGAGACAGGCACATCCATACCGAGGGTTCGGCCTTTGATGCTTCGCCACGCATTTAAGTAAAACGGAAGAGCAGAGTAGAGTAGGACTGGCGTAGCAAAGATCAAACTTACCCAACGAAAGTAATTTTTAAACTCCGGCTCTAGGTCACCAAAAACTTCTAGATACAATGCGACGGCTAGCATCATAACTTGCATGGTAGCTAAACCAGCAATACCTAATCTGTATAAGTATTGCTTCATCATTCGATGATAAGAGGCCTCTTGCTTATCAGCTTCAAATGGTGCGGCTTTATAACCCAGTTTATGAATGACAGATAGGAGTTCACTTAATCGCACCTGAGTTTTATCCCAGGCCAGTAACGCGCGGTTAGTGGTTGTATTCACGCGGATAGACACTAACCCAGCCGTATTAGAGACTTGCTTTTCGATTAACCACGCACAAGCTGCACATGACACGCCTTCTAAAGAAAGAGTTACTTCAGAGACATTTTCACGATTTCGCACAAATTCTGATTGTACATCTTCATTATCATAATGAATTAAAGCTTGGAGTTGCTCTGGTACTAAATCTGCTTTTTCCGCAGGCGCAGTTCTATATTGATAGTAAGATACTAAGCCGCTGTCTACGATGGTTTGAGCAACCGTCTCGCAGCCAGGACAACACATCTTGCGGGATTCACCGAGTATATCAACTTTAAAATCCGTGTTGGCTGGTACATCTTCACCACAGTGATAACAGGATTCACACATATGCTTACTTCATTAACGGTGTTGACGAGGCTGGAAATTCAACTTTACCTTGGATCATCCATTGTTGGTCATGTGGTTGTAGTTCGACAAACCAAGGGCCTTGAATAGATTCTTCTGCCGTTAGGCGGTAATTACCAGATGCATCCGCCGTAACGAGCTTTGTAAAGTCACGATCAGGAAGAGTACGATGAGTGAAAGTGGCCGTTAGAGCAGGGTAATGAGATAGCTTCCCTTTAGCGAAAACAATCACAACATTGTTATTTTTAGAGGAAATCTCAGCGTTAAGACCTAGGTCACGAGCGACATTCATTTTACTAATGTCTATGTTAATGCCTTTGCCTTTTTTATAGTAATCCTCGGCGACTAAAGAAACAGAGTTGTTCGAGAAAACGACCACAGTAATCACAGTCCAAACTACGACAGTAAGAGGAAGGATGATTAGGAACCACGGCCAAAATTGTTTATACCAAGGCTTTACCATAAAAAAGTTCTCAACAGCTAAATGAAAAAATGTAAGGCGTTAAATTTAAAGGAAAGACAGCCCCTATGAAAGGGGCTGTTATTGCTATGTTACTTAATATCTCAGTTACTTACTCTCTGAGTTACTTAAGCTCCAGACATAAGAGGCAACGAGCTGAACTTTATCTTCACCCAAAATGTCTTTCCACGCGGGCATTACACCTGAGCGGCCGTTCATTACGGTTTCGGTTACAGCTGCACGAGAGTCGCCAAATAGCCAATCTTGGTCTGTAAGATCAGGTGCACCGACTGCAGGGTTACCCTTACCATCAGTACCGTGACAAGCTGCACATACGACGAAACGTGCTTTACCTGCCGCTGCTTCACGAGCATTCACTTTACGACCAGATAGGCTAAGTGTGTAGCTTACAACTTCTTGCACACCTTGCTCACCAAGCGCATCTTTCCATGCTGGCATTTGACCAATACGGCCATGCATGATGGTTGTTACGATTGCAGCTGGTTCACCGCCGTATAGCCATGCATCATCAGTTAGGTTAGGAAAACCTTTCTGACCACGAGCATCAGAGCCGTGACATTGAGAACAGTTTTGCAAAAACAAACGTTGGCCAACTTTCAATGCTTCAGGATCTTGCGCAATTTCAGGTATTGGGCGCAAACCACTATCATTGTGCGCAAGTTTACGGAATGCTTCGCCGAAATATGCATCTGCGTCATCCAGTTCTTTTGCGTATTGGTTTAGTTGCTTGTTCTCTTGTGCTTTAGCGATGGCTTCTTTTGACTCTTCCAGTGAACGCACTGTTTGAGCAGAACTCTGCCAATTTAAAAAGCCCTTGAAGCTACCTAGACCTGGAAATAGGGCTAGATAAACTGCTGCAAACACAAATGTACTTACAAACAGATAAGTCCACCACTTTGGTAGAGGGTTGTTTAGCTCGCGAATACCATCGTACTCGTGGCCCATGTCTTCCCCTTCCTCGACGCCCATTTTATCTTTAGCGCACCAAGTTAGGAGAATCGCACAGCCTACCAGCGTACCGACAGTAATCACGATAATCCAGAGACTCCAGAATGTAGTCATTACTTCTTCACTCCTTGGTTATTTGGGGTCGTTTGTTCTTCGTCAGCAAACACCAAGTTGGCATCTTCTTCAAAGCGTGCTTTACGCTTTTTACTAAATGCCCACCATACGATGCCGATAAAACTAGCGAAGAGTACAACGGTATAAATACTATGAATTGTACCGAAATCCATATGATCCCCTTACTTCATTGCATGACCAAGAGACTGAAGGTAAGCGATGATTGCATCCATCTCTGTTTTACCTTCTACTTCTTTAGCCGAATTCGCGATCTCTTCATCAGTGTATGGAACACCGAACTGATCACGAAATAGCTCAAGTTTCTTCTGAGTTAGCTTACCGTCTAAAACGTTTTCAGCTAACCACGGGAAACCTGGCATGTTTGACTCAGGCACAAGCTCACGAGGATCTAGTAGGTGAACGCGGTGCCATTCATCAGAATAACGACCACCAACACGAGCTAAATCCGGACCTGTACGCTTAGAGCCCCAAAGGAATGGGTGTTCCCAAACACTCTCACCAGCAACAGAGTAGTGACCGTAACGTTCAGTCTCTGAGCGGAAAGGGCGAACCATCTGGCTGTGACAAACGTTACAACCTTCACGGATGTAGATGTCACGACCTTCCATCTCCAGAGGAGTGTAAGCACGCAGATTCTCTACAGGTTCAGTCGTTTGCTTTTGGAAAATCAGAGGAGTGATCTCTACAAGAGCACCCCAGCTGATAGCAAACACGATAAAAATAGCCAACAAACCGACATTACGTTCTAAGATTTCGTGGCGATTATTAGAATTATTACTCATTCTTAAATCTCCTTATGCCGGATGTGGGATAGCTTTTAGGCTTTCTTTTGGTGCACTTACCGTTTTGTACGTGTTGTATGCCATTAGGAACATACCAGATAGGAAGATAAATCCACCTAGGAAACGTACAAAGTAGAACGGGTAAGACGCTTCTACAGACTCAACAAAGCTGTAAGTTAGCGTACCGTCAGAGTTAACCGCGCGCCACATCAGACCTTGCATTACACCAGAGATCCACATCGCAACGATGTAAAGAACGGTACCGATTGTTGCTAGCCAGAAATGCACATTCACGAGACCGACCGAGTACATACGCTCTTGGCCAAATAGGCGGGGTACCAAGTGATATACAGAGCCGATAGAAACCATCGCAACCCAACCTAACGCACCAGAGTGAACGTGACCAATGGTCCAGTCTGTGTAGTGAGAAAGTGCGTTAACCGTCTTAATCGACATCATCGGGCCTTCAAAGGTAGACATACCGTAGAACGACAGTGAAACGATTAGGAAACGTAGGATAGGGTCATAACGAAGCTTATGCCATGCACCAGATAACGTCATAATACCGTTGATCATACCACCCCAAGAAGGAGCAAATAGAACCAGCGACATAACCATACCTAGAGACTGAGTCCAGTCTGGTAGCGCTGTATAATGAAGGTGGTGAGGGCCTGCCCAAATATATAGAGAAATAAGTGCCCAGAAGTGAACGATAGATAGACGGTAAGAATAAACAGGACGTTCAGCTTGTTTAGGAACGAAGTAGTACATCATACCTAGGAAACCAGCGGTCAGTAGGAAACCTACCGCATTGTGTCCATACCACCACTGAACCATCGCATCCACTGCGCCCGAGTAAATCGAGTAAGATTTACCGAGTGACACAGGAATAGCCATGCTGTTCACGATGTGAAGTACTGCTACTGTGATAATAAAGGCACCGAAGAACCAGTTTGCCACATATATGTGTGACGTGTTTCGTTTCACCAGTGTGCCGAAGAACACCACCGCATATGATACCCATACTAGCGCAATTGCGATATCAATAGGCCATTCTAGCTCAGCATACTCTTTACCCGATGTTAAACCGAGAGGCAAAGTAATGGCTGCTGCCAGGATGATTGCTTGCCAACCCCAAAAGGTGAAGGCAACGAGTGGGCCACCAAAAAGACGTGTTTGACATGTGCGCTGTACAACATAATAAGACGTTGCGAACAGAGCACTGGTACCAAACGCAAAAATTACCGCATTAGTATGCAGTGGACGTAAGCGACTGTACGTCAACCACGGCGTATCAAAGTTTAGCTGTGGCCAAACTAATTGAGCGGCAATCAAAACACCAACAGCCATACCAACTATGCCCCATAAAATGGTCACAAGGGTAAATTGGCGAACGACTGTATAGTTGTAGTTTTGTTCAAGCTGCTTTACTTGGCTCATTTGCATGCTTCCAATTTCTAATTAACTACACTTTTACTTCCAACACGACTTGCGTCGTAACACCACCCAAGTAAACTCTAGAATTCAAGTGTTATCATCACCTTATTTCCATTGCTGACTTTAATAAAAAGTGGCATTTTCAGCGTGACACTATACTTGAATTAACAATTCAATGACAGGGTAGTAACCTTACTGGCCCCCTGGAAATCATTTTTTATTTAAAAAGTTTGAAGTTTGTAACAAGGATATTAGTAATTATGCCTGCACAAAAGTTAACAAAGGCGCGACTTGCACAAATCTTAATCATGCTCAGTGTGTTAATAGCCGCATTTTTCTGGCGTACCTTTACACACGAGAGCGTTACTAGCATTGACTGTTCACAAAAAGAACGATGCGATGTAACAATTGAAGGTGAAATAATCACAATTAATCGTGACTCAACGGGAATTTCGCTCGAAACGATAAAAAGTAGCACTCTAAAAATTGATCCAAATCAATCTGGCGAATTTATCAATCTCGATCGAGAGCATAAGAAAATAGAATGGGACACAATGCCTGAATCAAAAAAAATCACCTTTAAAAAAGGCGAAAACATTGTTGTAGTTCAATTATAAATACGATCTGTCACGAGATAATCGCAACTTCTTAATGAAATTTTCACCTTCTTACCTAGAGAAAATTGGTTGGAATGGTATAACAGCAGAGTGATACCCAATTATAAAATCGTATGCATTGCCAATCAGTTTTTACTTATATTAAAGATGAAGACTCAGCGATAGAAACGCTTAGGTCCGAACTGACACAACAGAACTTGTCTTACGTGATGTGCTACTACACGGAAGAGTACGACTTCGAGTTAATTCGAGAAGCGTTTCTTGAGCATTTTCCCGGTGTGCCTTTTCATGGCGCCAGTTCATGCCAAGCAGTAATGACAGACCAGGGGTTTCATACGGGCCCAGTGATTGCGGCGCTCGCAATTTATGACTCAGGCCCTCATGCTTATGGCACTGGTATTTCTAACTATGATTCAGGTGACAGTGTAACTAGAGCCTTAGATATGGCTCTTGAGAACGCTAACCGCGTAGGAGAAGTGCCAAACTTAATACTGCTTCATGCAACTCCAGGGCAAGAGGAATCAATCATTGCATCTATAGATGAAAGGTTTGGTACGCTGATCCCAATTATTGGTGGTTCAGCCGCTGATAATCATATCGCGGGAAAATGGTCTGTTATTACCGCCCAAGGATCTCAAACTGCAGGTTTAAGTCTGACATTATTTTACTCCTCACAGCCTGTTGATATTGCTTTTAGTGCTGGGCACACTCCAACCAATATCAAAGGGGTTGCGACCAAAACTAACGATAGGTGCTTACTAGAAATTGATGACGAACCAGCCCTCAATGTTTATAGAAAGTGGACAAACCATCAAGATAACCAAGTAGGCAAAAACAACCTGCTATTTACAAACTCGAGCGCTTATCCACTAGGGCGTGTCGCTGGCCACCTCTATGAGCGTCCATATTACAAATTGTCCCATCCAATTCGTGAGACGCGAGATGGAGGAATTGAGCTATTTACACGAATAGAAGAGGGTGATGAACTCACTTTAATGAAAGGAAGCAGAGAACACCTCGTTGCACGCGCTGCTAAAGTTGTAAATGCAGCCTTTAATCAAAAATTAGAAGAATCTCGAAAAATTGGGGTGATAAACATCTTTTGCGCAGGTCCTATGTTGCACTTAATGCAAGACATGAATAGCGTTTGTGAACAAATTAACCAAGAACTAGAACAGTTACCTTTTATTTGCCCTTTTACTTTTGGTGAGCAAGGTAGATTTATTGGTGGTGAGAATGGACATGGAAACCTGATGATTTCATCAGCGATATTCCATAAACCTTATGAAAGATAAATACTTAGACATATACCAACAGGAAGCGCTGCAAGAAGCGTTAGTCGAACTAAAACAGGCTAGGCAAAGAGAACGACTGCTCGCCGATGAGAATAAAGCTATTCTTTCAGCGATATCCGCGATGAGTGAAGCAAAAAACCGGCACGAGATATTTACGGGATTAAATAATGTCCTTAAGAAGTACATCAACTTTGATGATTTTATCGTTCTAACTCGTGATGATGAGAGGTACCCCTTCAAAACGTTGATATCGACAAATAGTGTATTTGATAACATATCTTGGTTACACGGTAACGCATCTGAGAGGGCGCTGAATGGCGAATGTATTCTGCTGTTCGAACCAGATAGGCTTGCGGAGTTTATTAACCTGAACAGCTTTATAAAAAGCCATGTAAACTCTGTAGTCCTAACGGGCATACGTTCAGAAGTAACACAAACGGTCATCTTACTTATTGGTGCTAAGAAAGGGCACTTTAGCATAGAAAATAAGGAAACCTTAAGACGCTTTCGGCCTTTAATTGAGAGGGCTGTCATCGATATTGAGACCAAAGAGAAGTTACAACGTATTGTTGAAGTGCGGACAACTCAGCTTGCTAAAGCAAGAGAAGAAGCAGAGCTTGCAAATCGCTCAAAGTCAGAATTCTTAGCGATGATGAGTCATGAAATTAGAACCCCTCTAAATTCCGTCCTTGGAATGCTCGATATTCTGAAACAATCCACCTTATCAGAAGAGCAAATCGATGCCCTGAGCCAAATGGAATGCTCAGCGGAGTTACTTCTCGCGATTATCAGCGACATCCTTGACCTCTCAAAAATTGAATCAGGTCGCTTTCAACTCAATGAGCAGTGGGTTAATTTAAGAGACACTGTCACTTTTGTTATTTCTCAACAAAAACAAATAGCTAAGAAGAAGAGCCTTCAATTTAAACTCAATTGCATGGTAACTACCGACAAASAGTTTTGGATTGACTCTACGCGGTTATCTCAAATCCTGTTTAATCTTATTGGGAATGCAATAAAGTTTACTGATGAAGGAGAAGTAAAAGTTTCTGTATCAGAGCAAGACACTGAGCTTGTAATTTCAATATCAGACACCGGAATTGGTATATCTAAAGCCAAGCAAGAACATCTATTTACGGCATTTCATCAAGGTGACCGTTCCATCACGAGACGCTTTGGTGGCACAGGACTAGGGCTAGCAATAACCAAGCATTTAGTTGAAATGATGCGCGGCAAGATTATCGTTAAAAGTGACGAGCATGTCGGCTCAACATTTACTATTAAGATTCCCGTTTTAACTCGTTGCAATCAAAATCGTCCAGTTAAAATAGAAAACAACCAACCAACAAAAGCGATGGATCTTCTCGTAGTAGAAGATACCGAATCGAATCAGTTTGTAATAAAGCTCATTTTAAATAAGCTTGGTCATAATGTTCATATCGCAAGTCATGGAGCAGAAGCATTAACGTTCTTAGAGGAAAATGAGGATTTAATCGACCTGATTCTTATGGATGTCTCGATGCCAGTAATGGATGGGATTACTGCAACAAGGCTTATCCGAGATAAAGGCTTCAAGACTCCAATCATCGCATTAACCGCTCATGCGCTAGAAAGTGATAGAGATAAATGCCTTGACGCAGGTATGGATGGATTCATTTCCAAACCAGTTCGAAGACAAGATATCTTTGAAGCTATACAGCCATTTCTGTAAGTAGAAAAAGCATTAATATAGATCTTAACAATCGATAGATTATTAAGATCTATATTAAGTATTTTATGGTAAATAGCCATTATGTTTAATGGTTATGATGGAGACCTTAAATTTCAAATCCACAGGGGAATAGGAGTGCTCATTGGCAACATTTGGCGTACGAGCATACTCAATTTAACATAACACATATAATGCGCACCAAGGGGTATTTTGTTAACAAAGTCTAACTCTTTGATTAAGCCTTTCATAAGTGTCTGATAATCAAGCCGTAAATTTTAATTTTGTGAGTTTTAAACGTTTAAGTCGTTTGTACTATTACTGGCGATTGTTTCCCGCAATCTACAAAACTCGCCCAACACCCTTACCGCCACATTATGAGGCGTTCGGTTTAGGCGAAAAAACAAGAAAAAATAATTTTAGTCTGTTCATCAAATTGCGAGCGTTGTCATGTTTCACGAATCATTCTGCACTCTATTCTGGCGCGAATTTAAAACCCTTAAACAAGGCGCCGAGTTTTTTCACGTTACCAAACCAACGGTTGTTCGTTGGTTAGATGGCACCGTTCCGGTGAATCCGATGGCGGAAAAACTTCTACTCATTAAATCGCTTGGTTATTTGCCCAATGACATTCGTTGGTCTGGGTTTCGAGTTTGTGAGCAACGCGCTGTGTTAATCACACCATCAGGTCGTGAGTTCAGCCCTAAAGAATTGGAAAGTTTTGTGTTTTGGCGTGACGAACATCGTCAGTTTGTAGAAATGTACGGACATTTTGAATATCCCAAGGTTTATCCCGCTAAGGAAAATCTGTTGCCGTTTCGTGGCGGCCGTCGAATGAAAGCCGCCGAATGGATACCAAGTAAACTAAAATTTAAATAGCACCATCACTTCACATCTAAAGTAAAAGTACTAACAACTTCTTGGTTGTACTCTTCGCATATAACGTGGACTTCTACATTGTGTAAACCGGGTTTTAACGGCGCTACAGAATACTCATCATCGAAGGTAATTTGTCTAGTATGCAGCAAGTTATTAATTGTAATCGTTAATCTATTACCGTTTAAACTTGTCCACCATCGATCATTTACTGGTTTGATGCCTTTTGTGATCTCATCTATATTCGACAAGCCAAATGGTTGCCTACCAATACTACCAATAAAGCGATTAGGCCTTTGGAAGTTTTCATAGCGTTTCTCAGCCCCTTCTAACGGGCTAGCCGACATTGGCCTCTCGGGTTGTTCTGGGGCCTTATTGTTTTTATAAACAAAGATATCTTCAGGAAAAGTGATATCGACATAGATATTATTTGCCTTGCAAGTTCCTAGATTAGATACATCAATAACCAGTGGAGATGAAAAGTTTTGGGCTATGAAATACTTTTCTTTCTCTTCGTTGTATTGTTGCAGTTGAGCTTCGGTAGGCAGTGAGTTGTTAAACCTATTGATTTCTTCACTGTCTAGAAATGGCCTTAAGTAATCAGGAGCATCATCAGCGTGGAACTTCTTAGGCATGCTTAATGGTTTAAACCTGCTTATATCTAAACTCAAATTAGCTGGATATAGTTTTACGTCTATATTGGGCTCTTTCGATGAAGCTTTGGATTGTAACTCTGCAACTTGCTCCCTAAGAACTCTATTTTCCTTGCTTAAGTTGGCTAGCTCTTTAGACAGCTCCTCTTCTTTACCAATTTTGTCTCCTCGAACCCATCCTATTCCTGGCTTTTGCATAATTTGCTTCATGAGAGATATTGATACGTTTTTTATAAGCTGATCTTTCGACTCCCAAAATTGAGACATTTTTGAGTTTTTAAGTACCATACTTCTGAATCGGTTGATATCAGTTAAGTCATCATCTCTCTTATCTCGAGGTAATGCGGCACCCTCATCCATAACGAATGCCAGGATAGGTATTTTTTTTTCTAACGCATATTCATATTCTTTCTGTGTGAAGCTAATTCCTTCGGAGGTCTTCGAGCCATATCTCAAACCAAGAATTAGGATATAATAGTCACTAACTTCTATAGTGCGTCGGATAATTTCCCACTGCTCTTCATCTTCGGCACTAAACATCTCCATACCAATTGGTATGTGATACATCTCAAGAATTGCTTTTATTATACTCTCTCGTTCAATTTCTAAATCTTTGTATGTTGAACTAATAAAGACTTGATATTTTGTTGAGTCCACAACCGCTCCTGTGTTTATAGTGACGTCACAGGGATTATAATGATACATTTTGCATAAACAAACAACGAGTGCCAACCGACCCAATACAGCAGTTGTTGCGTTAGTGCATGTAAAAAAGCCGAACCCCATCGCTAAGGGTTCGGCTTTTTTAGGCTTCTGCTTTGGTGGCATTCGTTTGAAGCCTGTCGAGGTCAATCGACCCGCCAAAAGTATCGGCTCCCTACTCGCTGTGTAAATCGTCATTAATGACGTTTCGAACCAGTTCGCAGGGTTTAAGCCTTAGCTTTCATTGTTGCGCGTAGCCGTTAGAACCAAAACACTTTCTCGCACATCTTGCAGCCCTTGGGTAAGCTGCTTATTGATGGCGATTTGGTATTTGAGATTCATACCGATAAGCACAAACATGACCAGCGACTCAGACGAAAAGCCCAGACCTGATAAGGCGTTAATTAAGGCGTTTTCCATCCAAGCCCCCTACTTTTTTTGCTCGGTTTCCACTTGTCCGGCAGTGATTCATAGGCACCAATCACGGCAGGAATGGCCAAGCCAACCGCACCGCCGAAATTGACGCCCGTGTCGGTCATCTCCACGCTGAATAAATGGCCGTAGCCCGTTGCCGCAGCGATAACCGAACCAAGAAGCGTTAAGCCTTTTAATGTTGAACGTTCAAACATGTTGTGTTTCTCCTTAAACCAGATTGACGCCTTTCAGCACCGTGTGTTTGCTGTAGTGGCGACCCACTTCCATGATGCTCATGGCGTGAAGCACTTCGACCAACAGCGGTTTGTTGTTCACTAAATCAATGCGCTCATCCATACCGACGCCAACGCGACCCGCGACAAAGCGTGCATAGTTGGCCGTGTGGTTTTCGTTTGGTGGCGCAAAGCGGTGAATGATTTCGGTTAGCGTGTGCAGTTCATGGCGTAGTTGATAGTTACGCAGCAAAATCGCTCCGGCACGAAAGCCCCATTCGGGCGCTTTAAAGGTTTCAAAGGCTTTATCGCGTGACGGCGTCACCTTGCCTTTCCATGCATTGGCGGCAATGCGAATGTTAAGCGGGTTATGGATGCGGATCCCGCGAACGCTTGATGTGGTTGAGGTTGTCATAGTAAAGGCTCCAATCCCTAAGAGTATGATGACAAAGATAAACAGCGGCATAACTACACCGCTTGATAGTTGACTGAGTTGAAGTAATTCAAGTGCACGGGCGTTTTCGAGTAGTACGCCATGATGACGGTGGTTGCATCGGCAACCGCTCCACGCACACTGACTTGGTCATAGCGGGTTTTCACCACTTCGGCGGGCAAGTTCTGCACGGTGTAATATCCTGGTGTGCCTTTTAAGCTCGCAAAGATAAGATGCTTTTCCATGCCAAACGGCATCAGAAACTTACTCACGTTGAGATGAACGCCCGTCTCAACGTCTGCTTTACTGAATTCGCCAAACGACTCCGTCAGACGAAAGCGGCGCGTGGCGGTATCGCTCGGCGTCAGGTCTGGAATGGTGTCGAGTTCATCAGGGTTTAAAAACACGCCCGCACTGACTGGACTTGAAGTGAACTCGCCCAAGCTGGTATCTGACTCCACAAAGTAAGCGTACAAACCGCCCGCTTGGAGTTTGATGCCGTGCAACCATGCTTGTGAAAACTGGTTAAACCCTGCTTCGACGGGGATCTGCGCTTGTGCCACATACCCGACGAAATCGCCGTTTGCATCAAGTTCAAGCAAACCAAAACGCACGGCGGTGTTCTTTTCACCACGGAAAAACAAGCTATACGATTGGTTTTCTGGCACCCATGCAGTGCCCTCATCGTTGAGTGCTCGTAACTCTCGGTCAAAAGGCGCGCTGAACACACTGAAATGTAATACTCGACTGTTTGAGCCTGTCGCCAGTAGATAGGACGCTTTGGCCGTGTAGTCGAACTTCTCAATATCACCGCCAAGGCTTGAGTACGCCACGCTGTGATAATCGCTCACACCATCAATCGGCACGACTTCGACGCCCCAACCTACGGGAGCCGGACGGCCAAAGCTGCGCCCAAGGTGCATTTGGTTGGCGGCTTGGTCTTTGTAGGTGTAGGCATTGGTGAGCCAACGTAATTGATGCGGTGAACCCATCGCCAAATCAACACCGGAATGCGATAACTCAGGGTTTACCAATAGGTTTTGCGGTGCGTCGCTTGCGCTCTCTGCACTCGCAGCCTTGGCGTCGTCGATGCAATCGGCCAAGTATTCAATTTTGTTGCGTGGGTCGCCGTTGGGTAGGTTCTCTCGTACTTGTCCCATGCGTTAAATCTCCATAGTCGTGACGGTGTCACCCGCCGTGCCTGTTAAGGTCATGTCGGCCGTGCTTTCAATGGTGATGCGTTCGCCCGCTTCCAGTTCAAACGCATCAATAAACACCGAGGCGGTGTTAGCTTTTGTGGCCTTAATCGTGATGGCTTTGCGCGTGGCGTTGTGTGCAATGTTGTGCGGGAACACGCTCACCGCTTCGGTGATGAGGTTTCCACTGACTTGTTCATCGACTTTCACCACTTGCGCGGCTTCGAGCGTGACCGCGGGCAGTGCGGATACTTCCACAGATGGCAATGATTGAACATTCACGGGTTGCGGCGCTTTGAATTCAACAGGCGGTAAGGCTGTCACCCCCAACTGTTGATTGGCGGCCAACTCAACCGCGGGAAGCTGATTTACTGCCAGTTGTTGATTAGGCGCGATTTCTACCGCGGGTTGTTGTTCAATCACCACGTTCGGCAGTGCTTGAACCACGACGCTTTGACCCTCAACAGGCGGCGTAAACGTTCCAAAACCAAACTGGATTTCAATCTGGTTGTCGGTACGGCTTGAGATAAGCAAACGCCCAAGGTGTTTACCCTCGCCCACGTTAAACACTGACGACTTACCAAGCGTGACGCGCTCACCGGACGATTCACGATAGATTTCAATCTCAGCTTGCGCCGCTTTCAGATACAGCCAGTTACCATCAGGTGTCAGCGGGATGGCTTGCCCCGCGATTAGTTGCGTGTTCATCGTTTCTTCACCATTACGTAGCCAAGCACCAACACAAGTACAATCGCGAGAACGACCATCATCTTGCTTGTTTCGACTTGCCCGCCGTCCTGTTTGAATTTCGCCAAGTCCATCATGGCTTGCAGATTCTTCGAGTTTTGTGCCGCTTGGCTGCCCGCCAATCCCGCCAACATATCGAGGTTTTCACTGTTGGTTGAGGCGTACGTTGCCAAGGAATCGCCCGCGAAATCGGCCACTTCATCAATGGCGGTTTCGGCAATGTCGTGCGTGGTGTCCATCGCTTCAAGCGAAATGCGCTCATTGCTGTTGAGCATTTCCCCGCCAAACTCAAAGGCCTGTTCGCCAAGTTCCATGGCGGCATTCACTGCGCCGTGGTCGGTCATGGTGGTGTTGATGGTCGAGTTATTCACACCCGAAATCGCCACACCAAGGTTATCGCCACTAATGGCATTCTGACCGCTGACGTTAGTGGTGTTACTGGTATTACTCGATTTTGATTTAGAACTACCCATCTACTGCACTCCCAAATCCAAACGAATAAAGTCACCGTCTTGTTTGGCGGTCACACCAATTGAACGCACCAAACGGGCAACGCCATCAAAGGCGGTGTCGGCGGTCATGGATGACATGCCCGCCGCTTTCACCACTTTGCATAACTGGATAATCCCCGAACGCAGACCGCGACCCGCAACGCCCCACAAAAAGTAGTTATCCCCATCACGCTCACCCGCAATGATGAGATCATTTTCTGCACTGATAAGGCGATACAAACTCACGCGGCCATCCTTGACCGCTTTGCACAATTCGATATACGCATCAGGGCAAGCGCGAAACGCGGGCTTGAGTTCACCAAGCGCACGTTTCGATTGCGTCACGACTTCAATTACTTCTTTTTCCATAGCAACACCGCCGCAATCACAATCACCACAAGAATCATCAACGTGGTGGAATTGCCCCCGCCCATATTGATATTGCCTACCGAGAGGCTGCCACTTGATTCACCATCGGCACCGCTGACCGCGGGTCCACCGTTGGCGCTAATTGGCATCGAGCCGGAATTCCCTAAAAGCCCACCAATCATAATTTGAATCCTTTCTTGTACAGGACATAACACACCAGAAGCAGACCGAGCACCCATCCGATGCGGTCAAAACCGCCCGAGACTTTGATGCCCGCCCATACGCCCACCGCACCTGCAATCAGGTATGGAATAAACGGCATTACTTCTTCCCCTTAGCGACGTAGAACATCGCCAATAACAACAATACGAACAGCATCCCCATCATCAGGTGTGTGGTGGTCACCCCCGCAAACGCGGAGGTGTACACAGGCTCACCCGTGGGTTGTTGGTAGTCGTTATTGTGCTTTCGCTGTTCATCTGGGTTACTCGACTGGACGCGGTCGGCTTCGTTTTCAATCTTCACGCCAAGCCAGTCCTTGCCTAAGTCGGTAACGTCGGTCATCAGTTCGCCGCCCGTTTCTAAGACGCCGTCCCAAATGGAACCCCACATGCTTTGCTCTTGCGCCATAACGCCCCCTTACTGCGCGGTAGGCACCGCCACTTGTTCGATGGCTTCAATCAGAACCGGAATGCTACCCGGTGCCGTTTTTTCCACTTCAAACGCCAGTTGTTTCATGGCCGCCGTTGGTAAACGCGCTTCGCTGCCAAAACCGCAACGCGTAAAGTCCATCGAGAAGAAGCCCGCATTCTGCTCACGACCCGCCGCGGCTAAGTCGTAAGCGTTATCGGTCTTGTTGACGTTGAGCTCTTCACGTTCATCACGCAGGACGCGAACGCGTTCAATCGTGTTGTCTTTCAGATGCAAGCGCTTGATAGACAGCGCCGCGCTACGCTCGGCAAAATCAAACGGCGTGCGACCACTCGATGCGGCGTACCACGTTTGGGAATAGATGCGCGGCATGTAGATACGTTGGCTTTGCGCCGCCGTGGTATGAGCACGAGCACGAATCATTGGTGCCGCGGCACCCGCTTTGGCTTTTAGCTGGATGTACATAAACCAGATTTCGCCTTGCAGCGTGACTAGCTCGCCTGTACGGATACCCAGCTTGGTACGCATCGACATATCGGAGAAGTTCAGCACGTAGCGACCCGCTTGCACGTATTCTTTCTTGTGCTCTTGCAAGTCGATAAGGTCTTGACCCGTCACGTTGACGATTTCACGGCCGTTCACTTTCACCGTGATGCGCTCAATGTCTGCCGCATCGAGAATGTCCGTGACCAATTCAATGTTTTGGTAGGTTGGACCCGATACCAAGCGCAAGGTGGCTTGGTTGCCCCAGTTCACACCCTCAACAGGGTCAAGCTCACGTGGACGCGGGTTAAAAGGTTGTTTTAGTGCTTCCATTAGAACCACCCATTTTCGCCGTTAAGAGTTTCACGCACTGGGTTGAGCACGCTGATGTTGTTGATAGCGGCAATCACGATTAACGTGATAATCAGTGCCATCAATAGGTTTTTGTGTTGCTGTTTCATGTTGTCCCTTTCGGTTGTACACGGTTAAAAAGTGATTTCATGAAACAGGGATTTGAGAGGAAGCGAAAGCGGGCGCAACCTATAGGTTAAGTGGTTAACCTATAGGTTGAATGAGCGTTGAAATTAACGGTGAATGGTGCCCGTCAGACAGTTAAATGAGGACTTTTCCATATTGCCGATACCATCCCGAACCAATAGATATTCGGCAATCGGCTTACCAATTGCGGCTTTGTTGTTTTTGGCTGACTTCAAGCCCGCCAAGGTATCGACGCACAAGCCCTTTTTATCGGCGAGCCATCGTGCATCGGCCATCGAGTTGACCGCACCAATCCACCATACTGGCGATTGCTCGGTCACGGTCTTAGGCACTTCCTGCCCGCGTTGGAAAATCGAATGCAGCACAAGCCCATATTGACGCCCACCGCGCCACAATTCGCCCGCTTTGCCTTTGAGTTTGCCGGACGTCTCCACGCAGCTTGCGAGCTCTTCGATGATCACATGCAGTTGTTTGGCGTCGCCATTACCCACCGCCCACACCGCCGCACTGAAGAACTCTAATTCCTCCGAGCAAGCCCCATCTTTTGGGATATAAGCCAACTTGAACGACTTGCCGCGTTTACGTGCCATCACCAAGGCTTTGACGAACGCCACGCGAGAACTGGTTTCAAGGCATTGTTGGCCGCGGAACTTCGCCCCCGCATAGTTGCGGTAAGGGTCAAAAAAAACCGCTTGCGCGGCTTTTGGCACTAACCCCAAGTGTTTAACGGCAGAGGTTTTACCCCCGCCCGTGCCCGCCACGTAGATGACATGCTCGGCATCGTGTGACGGGTTAGAGTTGACCGGATTGGGGAATTTAAGCGGCGTCTTTTTCTTTTTGCTCACGCTGTTTTTCCTCCTCTATCGCTAACAGCTCTTTTTGATATGCCATGGTTTTCTTGGCACTGTAGACCAGCGACAACACCGCCAAACCGAGCACGGCTTCTTGCATGTAATCCCCAAACAGCGATGACACGCTATCACTGTGTTTTTCCAACACGGGCAACGCCGCATCAATCACCGCCGCTTTGCCTTTTTCGTCAAACTCAAAATCCACACCGGAAATAATCGACGTCGCTTGTTCGGCAATGGTGAACAGCACCGACAATGCCCCCTCGAACATTTCACCCGCGGGTTGGTGGTTGTCGTCGTTGGCCGCTTCGGTTGGTAAGTCGGTTAGTTCGCTGACTTCGGTTTGTTCCAGCCCACTGATAACCGCGGAAAAGTCGCCCCAATCATCTAATTCTGGTTGGTTTTCGATTTCATCCTGCATTGATTGGCTCTCCCTGTTCGGTGTCTGGTTCGGTTGGTTTCTTGGTTGGCATCAGTTGACGAATTGCCCAAATCAGCAAGGCGACAAAGGCTATCCCCGCTAAGACTTTTTTAACCGGAAACGGCGGTTTTTTAACGGGCGTTGGTGCGGGTTCCTGTTCGGTTGCGTGCTCGCTTTCAACGCTTGGCGCTTCCACTGGTTCATCAGCCGCAATGCTAGGCATATCAGTGTTTGCAACGGTTTCGACCACTGGCTCAACCGTTGGCAATTCGGCGTCAATTGTGACCGCGTCACTCATTTCCAGTTGTTCAACCGATTCAACCATGTTGGATTCCACAAAAGCGTTAATGCTCTTGCTCATTGGGCTGTTGCCACAGCTCGGACACTTGTAATACAGCAGTCCTAAGTTGCGCCCGTTTTTGGTTGGCTCGCCCTCAGCAATGAGCTTGCCCTCACCGACGCGATGCACGGTTGAGGGACTTTGGCAAACGGGGCACGATACGTGCCCGCGAATTGGGTTGGGATGTTTACTCATCAGCGGCCGCCTCGACTGTTTCCAATTGCTGCATGTTGCCTTTGACACAACCACGATACTTTTCACGCACCTTGTTATTGAGCTTGGTGAGCTGCTCGATTTGGTCGAACAACGTCGGATTCAAACCAAACGCTTCAAGCGAAAAATTACCCGTCATGAGCATCTTGCTTGCACGTTTGATAATCGCGTTGGTGTCCATTTCTTTAAATTGGCTCAACTCCTTTTCCACACTGGCGTTGAGTTTGTCGGCCGCATCGAGCGCGGCCATTGCTTGCTGACATTCTTTAAGAGATAGCATTTCCATTGTTTAAGCCTCGGCTAGTTCTTCATCGGTGTTCGGTTTTTTCTGAATCTGTTTGTTGACTTCTTTCATCCAGACCAGCAATAGACGCCAAAACACGCCGCCTTTGCTGCGCTTCACTTCGGCTTCCATTTCTTGGGTGATTTTGTCGATGGTGCTCATTGGGTTGTCCTTACCTAGTTGCTGAAATCGTTGTCGCAAGCAATATCCCAAACGGGTTAAATCAGTCGTAATGTGTTGTTTTGTAATTTGATTGAACAATATTGGTCGATGGAAACCGTCGCCCCATTCGCCAACGGCTCTAATAGGCATTTCACTCCCTCAAAGCTCCATCCGGTGAGCTTCTTCAACTCCGTAATGAGTGGGGAGTTACAGTTATTTTCAGTGCTCCAAGACGTCGCTCCGCGACTTTTTAAAAGACGCTTTACGTCTTTCGTTTGCACGAGTGAATAGCACTCGCTAGCGGTTTCGATGACTTGACCGCACCACTCAAAACCAATGATTTTTTTGATTGGTTCGCCGTAGTCGTTTTTGTTTTCTTTGTAAGCCAACTTCGCGCCCTTAGCTAACTGACAAAACAGCGCCCATTTTGATGAGTCTGCCGCTTGTCTCAGTTCTTCTAGCTGCTCATCTTTTTGGGTTTGTTCGGCTGTCGCTCGGCGTAAACTGCGCCACAAAGAAACAGGCTCACCACCAAATTGCTGAAACTGGCGAATGCGATGCACCGACGCCCAAGCGCGCACTTTAAATGCGCTTTCTTCAGCTTCGGTGTCTGGCATGTGTTTACCGTTGATGTTCTTCGAGACGTACTTGGCAATGTATGCCGTTGCGCCGCCCTTGCTTGGGTCGGCTTCTTTTACGTCAAAGCGTGGCGTGATGTCGTCGCCTAATTCCTCACGGTCTGGCGCAATCGCCTCACCGCGTAGAATACGAATGATGTTGGCTTTGTCTTTGTGAGAGCAAAACAAGAAATAGTGCGCGTGACTGGTTGCGTCTTTGTGTGGCTCGGCCACACGAAAGCCAAAGTATTCAATCTCTAACTTGGCCAACTTAGCGCGAGCAAGTGACCATTGGCGCATTAACTCGGCGTGTCCGTCTTTGACGCTTGAACCGTCCCACTTCGGTGAATTGCGGTGATAACGGCTCGGCAGTGTCCACGTAATGAAAAGCGCGGTGTATTCCAGTTCGTCGGCCAGTTCTTCAAAGCCTCGTGAGCGAACCATCATTTCAATGCGGCGGTTCTCAGGGTTAGCAATGGTGCGCTTTGCCACTTCCTCCAATGGAAAGTGCTCGCCTGTTTCCTCGTTGTACACGCTCAT
Organism: Vibrio sp. T13N; assembly: GCF_032970445.1. NCBI lineage: Bacteria > Pseudomonadati > Pseudomonadota > Gammaproteobacteria > Vibrionales > Vibrionaceae > Vibrio > Vibrio sp. T13N. The sequence continues at coordinate 165,821 of NZ_JAWJYE010000009.1, read as the reverse complement.
CGACTTCATGTATTTCTCGGATTCACGTTGCTTGCGCTTCCAGTTACTAAAGGAAATCTCTGACACGTATTTGCTTTGATGGCCTTTGTCACCCACACGGCTCATGGTGATTTGGGCGTACTCGATGTAGTCACCACGCAGACGCAGCAAACGACGTTCAACCCACTTTTCAGACTGCATTTTGAGTACCGCGGCTGTTAGCATTTGCTCTAACACTTCAACGTCTTTCACTTTGAAATTCACGTATGGCGGCTTGATGTGAATGGTCTTAAGTAGCAATTTTTGCTCAGAATAAACCGCGGCCAACGCCTCAACAAAAGAGGTGTAACCCTCGGCATTTAGGCTTGATAAAACCTCGGCGCATTGGTCGGCGTACTTCTCCGCGAACTTAGTCAGCGCGTCGTCACGCATCAAGATATTGTGCGTCAATGGCTCGCTATGCGCGCCCTTTCGACTGTCAACAAACGAGTAACGATTCTCGATATGGTGTGAGCATTTCAAGCCAAATTTCACCGCGTCATTGGCGGTTTTAATGACGTTTTCACGTGTGGCGTTTTTGCGCTGTGTGCGCGCCTCTACTTTACGGCGCACATCGTTGCGAACTATCGCGGGTAAGCGTGGGAAGAATCGGCGTGAAAAGGCACTTTGATGAATGGCATCATTGGCGAACGTCTTGCCCGCCATCTTGATTTCTATGGCTTTGGTGTCGAAATCCATGCATCCCCCTGATTAAAGGGAAGAATCCGCGCCCACTTGGGGCGCTTCATCTTGCTTGCGGATTTCGTGTAGTGGTTGGCCGTTGTTTTGCGCGCCAAGTGTCGCCATACGATGAGCGGTAGTCGTAATATCGGCTAAGGTGTCGTTTTGTGCTTTGATGCAAGCGACAAGCGTCATCCCTTGGTAAAGCCAAAGTGAGGCTTCAACGGCTTCAAGCTCAAAACTATCGAAGTAGATATGAGTTCCGTTGTCTTGTGATGCAACAAGTTGGCGCTGATTGCGGCGCGATTTCCAGATACTCAAATTCATGCTACAACCCCCTGACGAAAACGTGTAGGAATGTAGGTCTGTTTCTTCTTAGGGAATTGCTCGGCGAACTTCTCGCGTAATTCTGCGATTTTACGCAGTGATTTAGCCGTTTTAATTGGGTCTGGATTTGCACACCCTGCCATATCAGGGCAAGGTAAGTGAATTGGGTTTGAGATTATACGTTCCATGTTCATAGCCTCCGCAAGCTGTCTCTTTTTTGAACATGGCAACCGTAAACGAATTATTTTAAACGTACAAACGAGTTAAACTACTGAAATAGCACGTAAGATGCTCTACAATTTAACAATCTTGTTTCTTTTTTAAACAGTTACTAAATGAACTACACAAACATACTTTTAGACAGAGTAAAAGCTAAGTACGAACTGGGCTCAGACTACAAACTAGCTCAGAAACTTGGCGTTGGTCGTAGTCGCGTAGCCCACTGGCGCGCGGGTAGCTGTTCTATGGATTGGGAAATAGCCTTTAAAATCGCTGACTTACTGGAACTAGATGATCAAAATTTGGTGTTCGGTTTGATAGATGATAAGTACAATAACCCCCGCTTAATCAATGCCTTACAAGCAGGCGCACCCGTCTAACCTATATTAACCCTTTCACATATAATGCGCACTGTAATAGTGATTCCTGTGGACTTGCAATCACTAAAGCCAATCCGGCACAAACCATTGAAATGCTTGATAATCCAAGTCCGTTATACTTTTTTGCTATTCCTTCCCATACTGCTTTTATCTGCGGATTATTATTGCGAGATGATTGGTTTATGGCTCACCTGTAGCCTGCATTCCCAACCAATTACACGAGAGCCACTTCATTTTCATCTAGTTCATCGAGTCTGAAAGCTTTGCGCTCTTGCTGCCAGATGCTTCTAATTAACATTGCAATCACGAACCTGTGGCTATATGAAGCCGAATATACTTTTCTGGATATTTATAACGATAGCGTTTTCCTTTCCTCAAGTTGGATTTCACATACCGACAAACTTTTTTGTCACCACTACTGGTTACTCTTTTTATTACTGCTTTTTTACCTTTGTGTTCCATCTCTATCATGACATCACAATAACCTTGGTAGTCATCAAATTTATTGTCTGCTTTCCTTTGAATCTTAGTTTTAATCTTTTTAGCCAATGGATTCGTTTCCGAGTCGTCAGACAAAGCTGAAGCACTTACAAAGAGAAAGACCATTAAAGTTACAACGTATCGCATAGTTTAAGTCCGTTTATCTTATTGATTGATCAATGATAAATAATTTTTCTATAGATACGAAAATGGGACGCTATATTGCGTCCCATTTAACACGATTAAGTAACTGGTATGTAATTAAGCTCGCTTCTTGCCTTTGCTCGCTTTGAAACCTTGATGCGGAAAAACGTTGCGAATCCGCTGTTGGATTTTTTTGGGAACGTCCTTGGAAAAGCTCAAACGCATGCCAGTTCGTTGGCTATATACCTTCATTTCACCACTAAACGGATTATGTTCACTAATATCTTGTAAGTTATGTTTGAAAGAAGGTGGTAGATGCCCTTTTACGTTACTGATATGGCCGTTATCAAACTTTACTTTTAGCACTGGTCTATCAACTGCGATCAACCAAAAGATTACGATGGCAGCAATTAAGATTACATATAACATTTGGCACTCCCTATCCTAGCTAGATAGCAATTTACTCAAATCCTCTTTGATCGAGGTAACTTTTTGACTCGCTTTTTCACTTCTCGATGCTTCAGAAAGTAGATATTCAATTGCGTCAGATAATGTACAACCGAGCTCGGTTGCTCTGCTAGAAAGCTTTTCCCAAACTCGATAATCTAAGTCAATGGACTTTTTCTTTGTATGGACTTGCTCTGCATTGAAATGACGCTTCCTTTTCGCTCGGATAGCCTGCTTGAGTTTGTTGTCCAACTCTTCTGACATGTGGTTTTCTATCCAAGCTAATACAAGCGTAGGTTCGTGTTCAAGGCGTTTTAGCTCTGCAACCGCGGCATCTGCTTCACTTGTATCAATATGTCGGGTAATCGCTTCACCATCTTTCCATTTCTTGATGAGATACTTCCATTTCCACCCACACTCTAGATTCTCAAGCTGCTGATATTTCATTTATTCCGACCCATAAACATAACCTAGTGACAGCGTAACCCAGATAATTTACTTGGGCAAATAAAACTCTTAGAAGTATCGATGTTGATCACTCATTTGTCTAAGTATTGTTCATTGAGTGTTGAATGCCGTGAGCGAACCAAATTGGTGCTAGGGTGTTATAGTCCATTTCGTTATAATGTCGGCAAGATTGAATTACGATGAATTTTAATGAACCAACTTAATTGGCAAGACGTAACACCTTCACTTGAGCAGTACGAAGCACTTTTAAAGTCTGCACCTTCGTTACCAAAGAAGTCTTTTACTGATCTTCAACCGAGGATGTCGGCAACGATATCTCGCTTTTCCAAAATGTCGGGATTGACACGCGTGCTACTCATTAACTGCGTCGATAATTCTGTCTATAGAGAGTTCATCAGTAAAGCTCTTCAGAGTCATTCTAACGCTGCGATTGTTTTGTCGGAATCACTTGATGCCAAACGTTTATTTGACCGTTACAGTGTTGATGTAAGTGGTGATATTGCCTTCCAACCTGGCTTGATTTCACAAGCTGACGACGGTTATTTGATTGTACCTGCTAATCTCATTCTGGCTAACCCGGGACTTTGGCCGAATATAAAGTCTGCAATTCAACAAAACCTTATCGAGCCACTGAACCTAAGCCCTACTCGCTTACCTACTTCAGTACCGCCATCTAAAGCTTATGATGTAAAACTGATTGTAACTGGGGAAAGAAGTCAGTTAGCAGAGCTAGAATATATCGACGAGGACTTTTGTTCAGGCTTTGCCATGTATACCGAAGTTGAAGAAGATATTCATTTGTCAGAGCAGAATTTGACAGATTACTTTGGTTTGGTGAACTGGATATGTTCTCAATATCAGCTGCCTCACTTAACGGAATGTGGCTTTAGAAGACTGTTGCTAGCTGGTATGAGATTTACTGAAGATCAACATTATTTGCCGTTAGGTGTAATGTGGCATTCTCAACTTCTAACACTTGCCAGCCAGTTCAGTGATGGCCAAACATTAGATTACGAGTCATTAGATAAAGCGATTGACGACAAGTATTATCGCGAATCCTATCTTCCTCAGCGTGCCGTGTACGATATTTTAGATGGACAAGTCATTATTGAGACAACTGGGGAACAAGTTGGTCAAATCAATGGCCTAACCGTCATCGATATGGCTGGACACCCTGTCAGCTATGGTGAGCCTGCTAGAATATCGTGTGTAATTCACTTTGGTGATGGCGATGTTTCCGATGTTGAGCGCAAAGCTGAACTTGGCGGCAATCTACATGCGAAAGGCATGATGATTATGCAAGCTTTCTTAAGCTCTGCTCTAAAACTGGATGAACCTCTGCCTTACTCTGCCTCGATCGTATTTGAACAGTCTTATAGCGAAGTTGACGGTGACAGCGCATCTCTCGCAGAACTTTGTTGCTTGGTGAGTGCGTTATCTGAATCTCCAATTAATCAACAAGTTGCGGTTACAGGAGCCGTCGATCAGTTTGGTCGAGTGCAAGCAGTCGGTGGCTTGAACGAGAAAATTGAAGGTTTTTATCAGGTTTGTAAACATCAGGGTTTTACGGGAAATCAAGGCGTTGTCATGCCGAAATCAAACCTTAAACACCTTGCATTACATAAAGATGTAATAGAAAGCATTAAAAATGGTGAGTTCCATATTTGGTCCGTCTCTACGGTAGATGAAGCTATTCCGATTGTTATGAATAAACCTTTTAGAGGCGAAGACGATAGCATTATTGGCAAAATAGCGGAACGTATTGAAAACTTTGAAAGACATGAGCATCCAGAAGGAATTGTGCAGCGCATCAAAAACTGGTTTGTCTAGTACTGATCGGAGTTGTTTAGCGTACACGTGTTCACTAAGATGCAGCTATCAAAAATTGGAGTAATTGATAATGCAAAACAAACGTGATTCTTATAACCGTGACGATCTACTTGCTTCTAGCCAAGGGGAACTGTTTGGGCCTGGTTACCCTCAGCTTCCTGCGCCAAACATGCTAATGATGGATCGTATTACTAAAATGTCTGAGACAGAGGGCGATTTTGGTAAAGGTTTGATCTTGGCAGAATTGGATATTACTCCAGATTTGTGGTTCTTTGACTGCCACTTCCCTGGTGACCCGGTAATGCCTGGCTGTCTTGGCCTTGACGCGATGTGGCAACTTGTTGGCTTCTTCCTTGGCTGGGTTGGCGGTAAAGGTAAAGGTCGCGCTCTAGGTGTTGGTGAAGTGAAGTTTACAGGCCAAATCCTACCGACGGCGAAAAAAGTAACCTACGAAATCCACATGAAACGCGTCGTAAACCGTAAACTGGTAATGGGTTTGGCTGACGGTCGTGTATGCGTAGATGGCAAAGAAATCTACGTTGCGAAAGATTTGAAAGTTGGTTTGTTCCAAGACACTTCAAACTTCTAATCACGACTTTAATCGATTTATAAAGGCTCCTATTTAGGGGCCTTTTTGTTTGCCTAGTCTATAAATGTAGAAAAGGCTCCGTAGAGCCCTTTCGAATCCTTCTTTTTGTATGTGGAGAGTTTATTTGTAGAGACCAGATTGTCTTTCATCTCTGGCATCACGCCAACCACCTAACCAATACGACCGAGCATCAACTTGTTGATATGGGCAAGCCTCTTGAGACCTTCCATTCAACCCAGCTTTATAGCCTTGAGATTGAGCTCGTTCTAGGCGATCACGCTTTTGTCTCTTCATAGTTAATTCCTCATACAGGTCCATTTACTAACGTACAGCTGTTATTGTGAAACTTTGATGGAGTTTTTATGACTCCACTTATAAGAATCGATCAAGTTGAGTGATTTCTCAAGGCATAAAAAAAGCAGAGGCTCAAATGTGTGAGCCTCTGCTTGATTTAAAAATTACTGACGATTTTTGACTATTTTCTACGGAACCCAAACAATCCAAGCATGGTCAAAGCTAACCAACCAAGGCCTGCACCTTGACGCTCTGTTGTCGTTGAGTCAACGCTTCGAGACACAATGTCCTTCTCAGTCGCACCTGCAATAGGCACCAATTTTACAGCTACGATTTGTTCATCAGAACTACATGTCGCATTGTTTGCTGTTGTACTGTAACCGCCAGCACATTTCATCGCGGTACCAGAAATCACACCTGCATCGTTGATATCGGTTGCATCGATAATACGGAACTGGTTGTTTTGTTCAGTGTAGTCACCGCCATTAGTCAAACTATCTAGGAACCAAGCTTTTCCATTAAATAGTGTTGAAGCACGTTCACTAGTCTCACCACCTACACTATATGGGTAGATAAAACCGCGCTTACGACGTGGCTTGCCATCGTCTTCACGAGTCGTTTCCGCATCAAGTTGTCCGACAATTTCATTGTAAGAGTTGATCCCGCCCATCTTACCGCCCGCACCGCTGAAGAAAATTCCGGTACTTGGGTAAAAAGCGTTAATAGAATCCTTACGAACATCATCTACGATAAAGAGACGATTCGGAGCAGAGCCCGTTGGCATTAAGTATCCGCCTGAACGTTTTGCTTCACCAATAGCAACAAAATTTGAGTTAACATCGGTTAATCGTGAGTTTGTATGAACCGTATCATCGCCCTCACGCTGTCTCGCTCCTACAACAACTTTGTTTTTCCAAGTTGCGTTTTCAACGCTACCTTCTGCCTCTAGGGTTCCGACAAAAACAGTAGCATTCAGATAGTTATCATCACTGTATGTGTTGTAACCCACGCCGTAAACCGTTGTTCCATCTGTGACAAGGTCACGCATGCTTCCTTGAGCCAGTCTTTCTCCATCTTTAGATGTGCCACTTGGCCAAGCCAACTCACTGACGGTTCCACTTTGATCCCAAATAGCTGCTTTCGATGTGTGGTGAGCGCCATTGGTATTGCTTGCCGTTCGAGATACACTACCAACGGTAAAAGTGCCATCGGTTTTCCAAGCGTGGCTTTGCACAACGCTTGCGTCGTTATCACCTGTAACAAAATTTGGTTCAATAGGTGCTACGACTGTATTTCTTGTTTCCAGTGTCGACTGGTTTTCACTGCTGACTTTACTTTGATTACCGACAGCGGCACCATCTTCGGTAAGCTGATTGATAACATTGTTATATTCATTTTTATAAGCAGCAGAATCGCCTTCTACAAATGCTAACGCATTAGAAGTAAAGTCTTTACTACGCTCTTTGTTCCATGGGGTCCAGTTTACAGAAGCCCAAGAGTCACAAGTGGAATAGCGAAGCTGGTTATAACAGTAACGTTCAAAATCTTTGAGTTCTTGGATGTAATAAAAGCCCGCGTCCAATCCAAATGGAATTTCCTCACGATAGCTGTTCCCATCCACGGCTTGTGTCGCTGAAATCGGTGTTGTGCGAGTTTCCATCGCAAGCTTAAATTGGTCTAGTGTACAGTTTGCTGCTGCATCAAAACAGCCCAAAGCGAAAGGGGAACCTGTTGAAGGATCTGTACCCGCATCACCTTGCTGAATTGCAACGCCGTAAGCCGTTTGGTAGTCACCGTTTGAACCATGATCCTGAGGTGAAACCTCAACCACTTGATACAATGCCGCCTGTGCGTTCATTGTGGTACCAACCATCATCGCAATGGCGGTCAATTTGAATTTATTACTACAATTCATTGAATTCTTAACTATCCTGTTGCATTGCTTCGAGTTCTTCCCATCTCTCGAATGCGATTTCCAACTCCTGCTCTAGTGCAGCAAGCTGTTCCAATACCGGCTGAGTTTGCTCTACAGGTTTAGCAAAGAACTCTGGATCGTTCACTTGCTCCTGAAGGCCCTCGATATCCGACTCTAATTGTTCTAGTTTAGCTGGTAGAGCTTCTAATTCTCTTTGCAGCTTATACGATAACTTCTTCGAGTTGTTCTTAGGTTGAGTTGTTTTGGGAGTTTCCTCAACCACTTTTTCTTTTTTCGGTGGCTTTTCAACCGCTTGACGAACCGCCAATACCTGTTCACGCTGCTGTCTTGCATCGTGATAACCACCAACAAACTCTTCAATCACTCCGTTTCCTTCGAAGATCCAGCTTGTGGTAACGGTATTATCAACAAACTCTCGGTCGTGGCTAACTAAAAGCAACGTGCCCTGATAGTTGGCAAGCATTTCTTCTAAAAGTTCCAACGTTTCGATATCCAAATCGTTGGTTGGTTCATCAAGAATAAGTAAGTTGTTTGGTTTCAACAAGATACGAGCTAGCAGTAATCGGTTTTTCTCACCACCAGAGAGCGCCTTAACCGGAGTTCTTGCGCGCTTAGGTGCAAATAAGAAGTCTTGAAGATAACTCAGCGCATGACGCTGACGTCCCCCAACCATTACTTCTTGTTTCCCATCCGCTAAGTTATCGATCACTGTCTTTTCTGGATCCAAAATCTCTCGGTACTGATCAAAGTACGCGACTTCTAATTTTGTTCCGCAGTGTAAACGACCAGACTGCGATTCCAATTGCCCTAATAGCAATTTAAGTACCGTACTCTTACCGCAGCCATTTGGTCCGATAAGTGCAATACGGTCACCGCGCATAATGTTAAAGCTAAAGTTGTCGACGATTGTCTTGCCTTCGTAAGCAAAAGATATGTTTTCTGCTTCAAATACAATTTTCCCTGAACGTGAAGCATCATCGATATTAAGGTTAACTTTGCCTTGGACATCCCGGCGATCGCGACGCTCTTCACGCAGTTTCTTCAATGCGCGTACACGACCTTCATTTCGAGTTCGGCGTGCTTTAATGCCCTGCCGAATCCAAACTTCCTCTTGAGCAAGTTTTTTGTCGAATTCAGCATTCTGCATTTCTTCAACGCGGAGCATCTCTTCTTTTTCTTCTAGGTAGTTGTCGTAATCACCAGGGAAAGAAGCTAATTGCCCGCGATCTAAATCAACAATGCGTGTTGCCATTGATTTGATGAACGCACGGTCGTGAGAAATAAAGATGATCGAGCCTTTGAAGTCTTTTAAGAAGTTCTCTAACCATTCGATAGTTGTTACATCAAGATGGTTTGTTGGCTCATCAAGAAGTAATACATCAGGGTCACAAACCAGCGCGCGAGCTAAAGCGGCTTTACGTTGCCAACCACCGGATAAATCGGTCAGTTTAGTTTCTGGACTTAGTTTTAAAGCACCAAGTACGTTCTTAACACGGTCATCAAAACGCCAAGCATTAGAATGGTCAAGCTGCTCTTGAACCTTGGCTAAACGGTTGATGTTTTTCTCACTCGGGTCTTGAGCAACAAGATCGAGAAGATCGTGATAGATCTTCAGTTGTTCGCCGATTTCAGCCAAACCGCCAGATACGTATTCGTAAACCGTACCCTCTTGATTACGCGGTGGATCTTGTTCAAGTCGAGAAACAACGACGTCTTGAGTGATTTGAATCTTGCCGTCGTCCAACAAAATGTCGCCGGCAAGCACTTTCATTAACGTGGACTTACCTGCTCCGTTGCGACCCACTAAACATACGCGTTCGTTTTCTTGAAGAGCGAACTCCGCTTTGTCCAGTAATGGGTGGTCACCAAATGCAAGTTGTGCGTTATGAATGGTAAGTAATGCCATTATTATCCAACCAATGTGTGAGTTGTTCTAAGTCAAACGGCCAGTTCAACTCAGAATCTTGATACTTTAATACGGGTATTGTGACGCCGTAACGAGAAAACAGTGCATCATCGAACGCAATATCAATGATATCTGTTTGCTCGGCCAAACCAATTTGGTCTACTAGAGCAAATGCCATCTCACAAAGATGGCATCCCTCCGTGCTATACAATATCAGCACGTATTAATCCTTTTGTTTATACTACGCGTGCGTTACTAGCCAACAGTTATGAATCTGTTTATTACGCGCAAAATCTAATGGTAACGTTTGAGAAGAAATATTCTGAGCCTTCAAACCAAGTTCAGCCAGCGACTCTTCATCCATCTTGAAGTGGCGCTTGTTATTCGAGAATACGATAGTGCCTTCACTTCTTAGTAAACGTTTAAGATTCTTCATCAGTTTAATGTGATCACGTTGTACATCGAATGATGTTTCCATACGCTTAGAGTTAGAGAACGTAGGTGGATCAATAAAGATCAAGTCGTACTCACCTTTCGCGTTTTCTAGCCATTGCAAGCAGTCTGCTTGTTCATAGCGATGCTGACGTCCTACACAGCCGTTAAGCTGCATATTGTCTTTCGCCCAGTTCAAGTAGGTATTTGACATATCAATAGTCGTTGTGGAACGAGCGCCACCAACCGCTGCGTGAACCGTCGCACTCCCAGTATATGCAAACAAGTTTAAGAAATCTTTACCTTGCGCCATTTCACCTAAGCGACGACGAGTGATCTTATGATCCAAGAACAAGCCAGTGTCTAGGTAGTCATGAAGGTTTACGATCAGCTTCACGCCGTACTCGTTTACTTCAAGCGTCTCTGATACCTGACCTAATTTTTGGTATTGGCTGCGACCCTTCTGCTTTTCACGAACTTTAAGTACAACTTTGTTCGCCTCTACACCTGTCACCTGAATCGTTGCACGAATAATATCCGTTAGGCGACGTTTTGCTTTTTCTTCTGGAATGTTTTTTGGCGCAGCATACTCTTGAATTACGATTTGATCGCCGTATACGTCTATCGCCACATTGTATTCAGGAAGGTCAGCGTCATAGATTCGGTAGCAATCAAGTTTCTCTTTACGAGCCCACTTGCCAATCTTGCCAATGTTTTTCTTTAAACGATTTGAAAAGTCTGGTGCGATTTGAACATTTGTATCAGAACCCTTCACTTCATCAGCACTGCGCTCTGCAATACTGTAGTTCTTTTGGTGACAAGGTAACGCACCATTATTCAATTTAAATTGTTTATCAGCACGCATACGAAGACAGCTCAGCAGCTCGTCTGAACTCGAGAAGATAGAGGCTTTGCATCCACCAAACTCAGATTTTAGCTGTCCACCAAATGCGGTGTAGAGAGCAATTAGCCCCGGCTCAGTTCCTAGACGTTCACCGTAAGGTGGGTTTGAAACGATAACACCGTGTTCGAATCCTGCAGGACGAGTAATGGTTGCAGCATCACCTTGTGCGAACTCAATCAATTCTTCAACGCCTGCTCTGCGCGCGTTTTCTTGAGCAACTTTTAATACTTTAGGGTCGTTATCGAAGCCAAAAAACTTAGCGTCAACTTTCTTGACACCTCGTCTAGCTCGAACATTAGCCTCTGATTTAATCTCTGCCCAAGTCTCTGGTTCAAAGTCTTCCAACACTTCGAAACCCCATTGCTTTCGCTTAACGCCAGGGGCCATGTTGGCAGCCATCATCGCAGCTTCAATAAGCAAAGTACCAGAACCGCACATTGGATCGAGTAATGGTTGATGCCCATCCCAGCCACAACGCATGATAATCGCAGAAGCAAGCGTTTCACGTAACGGGGCACGACCCGATTCTGGTCGGTAGCCACGTTGATGCAAACCACTGCCTACCATATCGATCCCAAGCAACGCTTTATCTTTATGCAAACGAACGTGGATACGAACATCTGGGCGTTCTTTACTGATGTTGGGACGCGGCAATCCTTTATTTTCAAAGCAATCTACGATGCCATCTTTGACTTTCATCGCACCGTACTGGCTATTTCTGATCTCACGGTTTGTGCCGTTAAAGTCCACAACAAAACGTTTAGAGCTATGAAATTGGTTAACCCAGTTAATAGCAGATGTAGATAAATACAAGTCCATGTCGTTGTTACACGTGAACTCAGATAAAACACGTACAAATCGAGACGCTAAACGGCTCCACAAACAACAGCGATAAACCTGTTCGTTTGTCGCTTTAAATTTTACGCCTGCCTGTACTGGTTTCGCATTTTCAATGCCTAGTTTAGTCAGTTCTTCAACAAGCAAATTTTCCATGCCATTTGAAGTTACCGCGAGATATTGATTCATAGTGTTCTTTCGCTGATAAAAAATGGCTTCAATTATACCTGACTTTACGATCAATGCCTCGTTTTTAAAGGAATTTCCCCACCTGTTAGTTCAAATCATCACCAACAAAATGATCTGAAACTTTCAACATCTTTAATTTGAGTGTTTTTTATTCACGAACGAAATTTTGTTCCCTTGGCAAGAAGTGAATACTTATTTACATTAATCTTGGTATATACCAGGGCGCGGTTATTGATGTAAGTTACTTACATTTTTTCCTTATAGGGGAATAAATGGGGTCATTTTAAGCGCTAGGTTGCCTAGTTAAGGGAGTCATCAGATTGAAATAAGTAAAATAAAAGTGACCAGCTTCATGTTTGCATGCATAGAAAACATACAGTTTCATGGCTGATGGGGCTCCAGTATCAAAGGAAAGGACAAAAAAAATCGACCTAACGAGGTCGACTAATGCAAACAAAGGAACGAAATAAAGAAAAAATTAAACAGGTTTACCCCACCATTGCCATAGGAGTTATTGCAAAGAGGTGATTTGCACAAGCCATGCGGTCATGCATTACTTTAATCGGCTGCCCAAACTGAAGCGCCTTATTGCCATCAAGCACAAACGCTTCTTGGTTAACATAAGCACATAAGCTCGACGTCTCGCCTGGTTCTAACACGATGAACATACCATCAGAATATTGATTTGTTAGAAAGACCATGTCCCCTTCTTCAGGCTCGTAACCAGAGGACTGTGCGTCAAAGAACCAACTTTTAGGCTGTACAGGTTTATGAAAGCGCTTTGCCGCAACACAATACAGTGTTAACTCAGCTTGGCGGTATTCACTGATGTCGAGGCATCGAATACGTTCATTAAACGTTTGGAATGCACTGGCGTCATCAACGGTAAATTCATTGCTTGAGAAGGCACAGTTAACCAACAATTTTCGGGATAAATTGGTTTGGAAAATCATTTCCTCCCCCAGATCCAGCATTAAGCAAGCTTTTTGCTCGTCAAAATACCAATTCCATTTGTCGCTGGGTTTAAGCATTATTCCGTTCTCTCTTGACTAGTTAAATCAGTGGTAAAGAGGTAAGACGCTTAATTACCTACTCGTGATTTTTAAATTTTACAAACGAACGGATAAAAAAAAAGAGGAAACAAAGTCCTCTTTTTTATGTAATAGCTACTGATTTTTCAGTGGTTTTTGATGTATATGTTAAAGATTCTTAACAATATCACGTACTAGGCTTGGGCCGTGGTAAATAAAGCCAGTGTAGACTTGAACAAGTTTAGCGCCTGCCATCAGCTTTTCTTTGGCTGCAACATAGGAATCCACACCACCAACACCGATAATTGGAAGTTTGTCTCCTAGCTCTTCATGAAGCTTACGTACGACTTCCGTAGAGCGTGATTGCACAGGGCGACCACTTAAACCACCTGCCTCATTGGCGTGTTTCATTCCTTCTACGATCGTGCGATCCAGAGTTGTATTAGTCGCGATCACACCATCTATATTGTTTTTCAATAAAGAATCGCAGATTTGGCAGATTTCTTCGTCACTCAAATCAGGAGCAATTTTTAATGCTAGCGGGACGTATTTGTTGTACTTCTCTGACAGTTCTGCTTRTTTCGCTTTTAATTCAGAAAGTAGTTCATCAAGCGCTTCACCATATTGAAGTGAACGAAGACCCGGAGTGTTTGGTGATGAGATATTAACCGCAATGTAGCCTGCGTACTCATACACTTTCTCCATACAAATCAGGTAGTCCTCTGCCCCTTTCTCAATTGGTGTGTCTTTGTTTTTACCAATATTAATTCCGAGAACACAGTTGAATTTTGCTTGCTTTACATTCTCGACCAAATTATCAACGCCTAGGTTGTTAAAGCCCATGCGATTGATGATCCCTTCAGCTTCGACTAAGCGAAATAAGCGTGGTTTATCATTCCCTGGTTGCGGACGAGGTGTTACTGTGCCAACTTCGACAAAGCCAAAGCCCATGGCATCAAATGCTTCAATGCATTCACCGTTTTTATCTAAGCCAGCCGCAAGACCTACTGGGTTACGGAATGTTAGTCCCATACACTCAACTGGACGAGTTGGTAATTGTTGGCGGTAAAAGAGATCAAGTGGTGTGCCGTTAAAGCGTTGGAAGTTCTTGATTGCAAGATCGTGTGCCTTCTCGGCATCGAGTTGGAAAAAGCCAGTTCTGGCTAGACGGTAAAGCATTGTGCCTCCGAAAGAAAAAAGCCCCGTATAAACGGGACAATATTATTTACTGTTTTTCATCGTAATTCAATGAAAATGAATGTATTAAGTAAAAACCTATATCTTTCTAATATTTTCAAATATAAAACAAACAATTAGAGTAAGATTTCAACAATAAAATTTATAACTAACCACCCTAAAGCAATCGATTTCAGCCTATTTTAACTTCCCCGCACCGTTACGCTGTAACTCACTCGGCGCTATAATAGAAACGATGAGCAACAAAAAAGCCTCGCTAAATAACGAGGCTTTTACTTACAATTTGACTAACTCATCTACTCTTTCGACGAACAGTTGAGATTCAAGAGTACTAATTCTCGAAGTGCTACAGAAAACTTAGCAAATTCGTGGACAGAGCCAACTTTGAACTCATTCAAGATGCTTTCCCAACGGTGCAGTGATTGCTCGTTAGTTTCCATCCAATCTTCTAACGCTTTCATCACGTCTAGCTCTTCCGTTGCACAGCCGCAATTTAATACCTGAGCCGTAAGTTGACGTTGTTGCCAGTCCAGATCTTCTCGGAATGCAGCTCTTGCCAGTGCCTGCCAGTTATTATCAACGGCTTGGCTGTTAATTTGCTTCAAGAACCAGTGTAACGACAAACGGTCACCCAAGTTAAAGTAGAGCTTCGATGCTTGCTCAACCGTTTTACCTGTTTCACTCGCCACTGATGAGATATCCAGTGCAGATTGTAGGCTGGATAAACGAGCGACTTGATGTGCAAGTTTCTCTTCTACCCCTTTCTCAATCCACCCTTGAGCAAGTTCATTGTGTTCTTCTACTTCAGACTCAACCAGCATAGTGTCTAAGGTTTCAGTGATAACATTGACATCTTGCTTGTAGATAGCAATCAGCTCACCAACTGTGCATTTACCACTGCGGTTGCGAAGCAACCAACGTGCAATTCGACGTAGTGCTCGACGAACATAAAACATGATTTCGTACTGAGCTTGAGCAGTGGCTATATTATCGAGTTCACGAGTCTGCTTAAGAATTGCTTCTAGATCGAAAATTTCACGAGCCGCACTGTATGCGTTAGCAATATCGACAACACTTGCACCGGTTTCTTCTTGCAAACGAGTGACGAAGTTACAGCCCATTTCATTAACCATCTGGTTAGCCAATGCTGTAGCGATAATTTCAGCTCGCAGTGGGTGATTCACCATTTGATCTTTATAGTTACGTCGTAACGCACTTGGGAAATATTCAACAAGCTGTTTCGCATGGAATTCATCATTCGCGATTTCATCCGTAACAAGTTGCTGTTTAAGTACCATTTTACCGTAGGCAACTAACACTGATAGCTCAGGGCGAGTCAGACCTAGCCCCTGTTTCTCACGCTCGATTAGCGTTTCATCATCAGGGATGTATTCGAGAGCACGATCCAAGTACCCTGCTTTTTCCATGGTATGGATGAATCGAATTTGTTCCTTAACAATGCCAACACCTTGCTGTTCAGTCACGGAGATCGACTCCGACTGACGGTAAGCATCATCCAAGACAATTTCACCCACTTCGTCTTCCATAGACTCTAGAATTTGGTTACGTTGCTTAACCGTAAGATCGCCATTTGAAACCAGTCCATTAAGGAAGATCTTGATGTTGACTTCATTATCCGAACAGTCAACGCCACCCACGTTATCAACGAAGTCTGTGTTCACTCGGCCGCCAGTCAGTGCGTATTCAATACGACCAAGCTGAGTCATACCTAAGTTACCGCCTTCGCCAACCACTTTTGCTCTCAAGTCACGGCCGTCAATGCGTAGCATGTCGTTAGCACGGTCACCAACATCCGTATGAGTTTCTGTCGAGGCTTTAACGTAAGTGCCGATACCACCATTCCAAAGCAGATCGACTTTCATTTTCAAGATCATCTTAATCAGATCGTTAGGCGCTAAAGATGCTTTCTTTGTCCCTAACATTTTCTGAATTTCTGGCGTTAGCTGGATCGATTTTGATCGACGAGAGAAGATACCACCACCTTGAGAGATCAAATCTTTATTGTAATCTTCCCAGCTTGATCTTGGCAGATTAAACAAGCGGTTACGCTCTTCCCAGCTGGTGGCTGAATCTGGATTTGGATCAATAAAGATGTGCATGTGGTTAAAGGCAGCTTGCAATCGAATATGCTTCGATAACAGCATACCGTTACCGAACACGTCACCTGCCATATCACCTACGCCGATTGCGGTAAAATCAGTAGTCTGGCAGTTGATGCCCATTTCACGGAAGTGACGCTTAACAGATTCCCAACCACCTTTTGCAGTGATACCCATCGCTTTGTGGTCGTAACCATTAGAACCACCTGAAGCGAATGCGTCACCTAACCAGAAGTTGTACTCTGCAGAAACAGAGTTCGCTAGGTCTGAGAATGTTGCTGTGCCTTTATCTGCCGCCACTACTAGGTATGGGTCATCTTCGTCATGGCGCACAACGTTCTGTGGTGGCACAACTTCACCTTCAATGATGTTATCCGATACATCAAGTAGCGCACGAATAAATCGTTTGTAACAACGTTGGCCTTCAGCAAAGATCTCATCACGGGTTGTGAGAGATGGCTGGCGTTTACAAACAAAGCCGCCTTTTGCACCCACAGGTACGATAACGGTGTTCTTAACTTGCTGAGCTTTTACGAGACCAAGAATCTCTGTACGGAAATCTTCTTGACGGTCTGACCAACGTAAACCACCACGAGCCACTTTTCCGCCACGAAGGTGAACACCCTCAATATCTGGTGCGTACACAAAGATCTCGAACGCGGGTACAGGCTGCGGAATCTCTGGAATATCGCTCGGTTTCATTTTCAAAGATAACCAAGGCTTAGGTTGCTTGCTTTCGTCTAATTGATAGTAGTTAGTACGAAGTGTCGCCATGATCATGTCGATGTAACGACGAATAATACGATCATCATCCAAGCTCTCTACACGATCCAACTGCTCTGTTAGCTTTTTAATCAGATCGTTTTGGCCTTTTTCACTGCCTTTGTGTTTCGGATCGAATCGCTTGGTGAACAGCTTGACTAGACCTGTTGCTAAGTCTGGGTAGTGGCTTAGCGTGTCTTCGATGTATTGTTGACTGAATGGGAAACCGACTTGGCGCATGTATCGAGCATAAGCACGAAGAATGGAAATCTCACGCCCAGATAGCGACGCACCTAGTACCAATCGGTTAAAACCATCACTTTCAAGGTTGCCCGCCCAAATTGCGGCAAATGCTTGTTGGAAACGATCACGAGCCTCACGAAGATCAACCGTTTTCTCGCTCTTATGCAGCATAGAGAAATCAAGGATCCAGAATGTCTGTCCGTTGTTTTTCTCGATCTCATACGGTGATTCACCGATCACTCGTAAGCCAAGGTTTTCAAGCATTGGCATTACGTCAGAAAGATGGATTGGCTCATCGCGATGGTATAACTTCAAGCGAACAGCTTTTGAATCCGCCCCCTCTTCTTGAGGTCGGTAGAACAACATGCCAAGTTTATTATCATCACTTAACGCTTCTAAGCGTTCAATATCTGCAACCGCAGAACCTGGCATCATGTCCTCTTTGTATGAGCGAGGGAACGCACTCATATATTCTTTTGAAAGAGGAAGGCCTTTGCTTTCACCAAAGTTAGCAATGATGGATTCTTTTAGTCTGTCATCCCAAGAGGTAGAAACTTCCATTAGGTTTTGCTCGATCTTTTTCACGTCTACGTCAATGTTGTTATTGTCTACACGAACAATGTAATGTGTTCTCGCTAGTGGGCTTTCTGAGAAGAACGTTGTAAATTCAACCTCTTGCTCGCAACCAAAGTACTGCTTAAGAATGCGTTGAGTTTGACGACGTAACTCTGTGTTGTAACGATCTTTAGTGACATAAACCATGCAGCTAAAGAAACGACCAAATGGGTCCTTACGAACAAATAAACGCAGTAGGTCACGATCTTGCATTTGTACAACACCCATACCCACCTCAAGCAGCTCTTCTTCATTTGCTTGAAGTAGTTCATCGCGTGGGTAGTTTTCTAAGATATTGTGCAATGCTTTGTATGAATACGATCCGTGACGATATCCGCTCGCTTCAAGGATACGGTCCACTTTTTCACGGATCAGAGGGATGCTTTGTACCGCTTGGTTATACACGGCAGAGGTATATAGACCAGTAAAGCGATGCTCACCTATTACTTTACCGTTTTCATCAAACTTCTTAATACCGATGTAATCAGTATAAGCTGGACGGTGAATACGAGATGCTTTGTTACCTTTTGTGATGATCAGAGCGTATGGCTTTTTCGCTTCTAACCGCGCTGAATCTGAAAGCTCAGATAGCTTGACGCTACGCACACGCTTGTCATCAGCAAATAGACCAAGTCCTTTTTCTTTAGCAGGAACAAGCTCGGTATCACCATTGACTTCTTCTAAGTCATAATCTTTGTAACCCATAAAGGTAAAATTATGATCTTCTAGCCAACGAAGAAATGCGATCGTTTCGTCCATACGATCCGTTTGGATAGAAACACGATCTTTATTTTTCTCAAGTTCATCAGTCACAAGCTTAAGCTTATCAACCATTTGCTTCCAGTCATCAACGACTAAACGAGTGTCAGATAGAATTTTTAACAGCTCTTCTTTAAGCGCTTGCATCTCTTCTTTACTAGTAAGGCGGTCTACCTCGATATGGAACAGTGATTGAAGAACACCACCCTCACCGTTTACGTCGGTAACTTGGCCTTTTTTATCACGCTGTATCTGTGTTGGGTTGTTTAACATTAGGTGGCAAACAAGGTCCAAACGCGCTAAAGCCATTTTGACTGAGTCCACTAAGAATGGACTATCTGGAACAACAATTTCTACGATTGTGTGTGTGGATTGCCAGCCTTGACGACTTACGGTCGGGTTAAATACTCGTACCGAAATCTCTTCTGGTTTTTTTTCATTGATATGGTGCCAAAGGCTGACGACAGCACCATAAAGATCGGATTCGTTTCGCTGAATCAGGTCATCATCAGCAATGTTACTGAATAAGTGTTGAGCAAGTTTAGTTACAAGCGTTTGGTGAGAAAGCTCGAGTTTGTCTTGAATCAGTTGGTAAACTTTTTCAAGCAGAACCGGCACTACATTTTCACGCGCGGTCATATTCACACTCCACATTAGAATTGTTGTTTTGTAGGGGGACTTAGTAGCTAGGTTGTTACCTTAGAAACTAAGCATAGGTAATGCATGTGCCCATTGTAAAAGCATAATTACAAATGTTTAACAACYAATCGTGGTGGTAAGAGGTGAAATGTCCGATTCTGTGACTAAGATTCCTATTTAACTCTCTGCAAATACAATACATCACAGAGTTTCTAACTTAAGAAACTTATTATTTTGGTCAGTTGTTAGTCTAAACTGGCCTTTAATGCCTAATTGACTAAGAAATGGTCTGAATCGTGCGGCGGGTAACTGCAAACGTAAACCGTTATGTGTGACGACTTGAACAACACTTGCCGCGCCAGAATAATGGGATAAAAACGTTTGATATGAAATGTTGAGGTTGAAGTAGTAATAGTTCATGAAGTAAAAACTAAGTGACATAAACAATAAGGTGGCCTTAATGACCACCCTATTGTGTTGTTTACTATTCGTCTAGTGCTTTAGTAACTTTTTCGAATAAGTCTTTAGCAAGATTATCCATTGCTTTGAGCTTTTCAAGTTCTGCTTTGATCAAAGCTTGGCGACCTTCATCGTATTTACGGAACTTAAGCAAAGGATCAATCATTCTAGATGCAACTTGTGGGTTCGAATCATTAAGTTGGCGAAGGATTTCTCCTGCAAATTGGTAACCTGCACCGGATTTATCATGAAAACGCACAGGGTTGGCACTTAAGAACGAACCAATCAAACTGCGCGTACGGTTCGGGTTCTTCAAACTAAATGCTTCGTGGTTCATGGTAGCTTTCACTTTTTCAAGTGCATCCTCTGCAGGATTGCTACCTTGAAGTGCAAACCACTTGTCCATAACCAAACCATCGTGCTTCCATTTATCGCTATAATCTGCCATTAGAACTTCACGACACTCAAGCTGTGCACTATTTGCCGCACTCATCGCTGCAATCGTATCTGTCATGTTATTTGCAGATGCGTATTGTGCTTTCACTAAATCATTACCTTTTTCCGTATGTGCTAGGTATTGCAGACAACGGTTACGTAATGCACGCTTGCCAATCGCAGCATGATCGATCGTGTACTCTGTTTGCTTCAGTGTATGATAAGTTGCACTTAGCTCATCTTCTAACTCTTGAGAAAGTGACACTGTAATGCTGTTTAGCACTTTGTCTACGGCATCGATGTCAATTTGCTGGTACCAGCCAGTAATCTCATTAATTGAAGGCAAAGAGAAAACTTGAGCAATGAAAGCTGGCTCAAGCGTCTCATCCAATAGCACACCACGGAACGCATCTATCACGCCTTCAGAAAGCGATACTTCTTGTCCGGCTTGAACGTTTTTCACGTTCTGACGAATGTACTTAGCCAATAGCATTTGGCTTGCATCCCAACGAGCAAAGTCATTCGTCGCGTGTTTCATCAAGAAGACTAATTCATCATCACTGTAGTCGTATTCTAGTTTTACTGGTGCCGAAAATTCACGCAACAAAGATGGCACAGGTTGTTCTTCGACATTTTCGAATACGAACGTTTGCTTATCTTGTTTAATATCTAATACGTTATGAACAGATTCACCGTTAATCAGCAATGGGATAACTTGACCTTTCGAATCGTACAGCTCGATATCAAACGGAATGTGCAACGCTTGCTTTTCAGCCTGGTCTTGCGTTGGCTCCGTAAATTGCTCTACCGTTAGCGCGTAAGTTTTTGCATTGGCATTGTATTCGCTATTTACGCGCAGCGTCGGTGTACCAGATTGGCTGTACCATAGACGGAATTGTTTTAAATCGACACCGGTGGCATCTTCCATTGCAGAAACAAAGTCTTCGCATGTCGCAGCAGTACCATCGTGACGTTCAAAGTAAAGTTTCATCCCTTTTTGGAAGCCCTCTTCGCCAAGGAGTGTATGGTACATGCGAATAACTTCGCTGCCCTTTTCATACACTGTTAGCGTGTAGAAGTTGTTCATCTCAATGACTTTGTCAGGACGAATTGGATGTGACATTGGACTTGCATCTTCTGCAAACTGAGGTCCACGGATGATACGTACGTTATCGATACGGTTATCTGCGCGAGAGCCTAAGTCAGAAGAGAATTCTTGGTCACGGAACACGGTTAAGCCTTCTTTTAGACTTAATTGGAACCAGTCACGACAAGTGACACGGTTGCCAGTCCAGTTGTGGAAGTACTCATGACCGATTACAGCTTCGATACCTAAGTAGTCACGATCGGTCGCCGTTTGGTCATTCGCCAGAACATACTTTGAGTTAAAGATGTTTAGGCCTTTGTTTTCCATTGCGCCCATATTGAAGAAATCAACGGCAACGATCATGTAAATATCCAGATCGTATTCAAGGCCAAAGCGTTCTTCATCCCACTTCATCGAGTTGATCAGCGATGTCATCGCATGGCCTGCACGATCTAAGTTACCTTTATCAACAAAGATTTCTAAATCAACACTGCGACCTGACATCGTTGTGTATTTGTCACGCAGTACGTCAAAGTCCCCTGCGACAAGAGCAAACAAGTAAGCTGGCTTTGGATGCGGGTCCTGCCATTGAACCCAATGACGACCGTTCTCTGCCTCGCCTTCTGCAATTCGGTTACCATTGCTCAGCAAATATGGATAAGCGGCTTTATCTGCGATCACTTTTGTCGTGTATTTTGCCAGAACATCAGGACGATCTAAGTAATAAGTAATACGACGGAAGCCCTCGGCCTCACACTGAGTACAAAATGCGCCGCCTGATTTGTACAAACCTTCGAGTGCTGTATTCGCTTCAGGATCAATTTTGGTGACGATTTCAAGTTCAAACTCGGATGGAAGATCGGTCAGTACAAGCGATGATTCTTTCACTTCGTGATGAGCCCAATCCTCACCGTTTACTTTTACAGCGCGCAGCTCAAGCCCCTCGCCATCGAGTTCTAGCGTTGTTGTATCGCCTTTTTGAGCAACCTTTGATATCGCCGTAACGATGGTGTCATTGTCATAAAGATCAAACGTAAGATCGATATCGGTAATCGCGTGAGATGGCTCTTGATAATCTTTACGATATTTGGCCTGGGGAGCTTGGGACATGAGCATAAATCCTTGTATGTCGAACAACAAAAATACCAGACTGCATGATCAAAAATGCAGTTCTGGTATCACTATATAAGCTATTTGTAGGGGTTGTGGTATCAGAATACAAGTCTTTCCATCAAAAAACGGAGCTTTTAGTGCTCTAGCTCCGTTTTTTGATTAACATTTAAACAACATTGACAATTTACCGTATGCTCGCGTAATTTGTCGTAGCAAGATAAGCTATCAAGGCGTTACCCGATTAAGTACCGCGTACATATCGCCATTTGAATCTTCAATCGTTAATTCATTTTTGTTGAGCTTATAGGTGGTCCCGTGCTCGCCATTTTCATAGAGCAAGACTAAATATTCATCTTCTGTGTAGAAAACACCTTGCTTGATTGACTCATCCCCTTCTTCGTTGGATACCCGAAACATAAACACGAAGTCAGGTTGAAGTATCAAATCCATATGGTTGATGTTGTTTGCCACAAGGCCATCTCCGGATACATAAGAGCTAGACCATATGCCCGCTAGCGAGTTAGACAACCCTTTAGTAAAAGTCACACCATTAAGATCAAGTGTATTGTGATTATTGCGATAGGCATAAATTTGCGGCTCATCTGTGTTTAAGCCAAGAACGATGGTGTCTTCATTGGCGTTATACAATCCTTCCCAATGATCGACAGAATAATCTTTCTTTTGAATATCAATAGAAAAGCTGTAGTCGGAACCCAGTGACAGTTTTATCGCACGAAAATTTTCAGCCGACTCTTCGGGGTTTGGGTTCATTAAATACCAGTCTCCGATGAGAAACGGCGTGTCAAAGTGACTTAATTCATCTTCTCTGGTGTTTTCTCCGCTAAACACACTAAAGCAGCAAAAGCTAAGTAAAATAAAGAACCATTTCATATCGGCATCCTTATCGTTTTCTTTTAGCTTAGGCAGTAGTCCTCACTTTCGCGAAATTTTAGATGTAGATCACGTAAATTATTGGGAAAAAATAAGCGAATATCTTACTTGATACTCAATACAAACAAAGATGAAAAGACATAAAAAAAGAGTGAGCCTGAAAGACTCACTCTTTTTACTTTGAATTGCCAGTTATTATGACTGATTTGTCTGCTTAAGCAGATCAACCATAATCGCAACAGACTCATCTAAATAAACATCAGGCGCTTCATAATCTTTAGGTATATCATCCAATGTTTTGAATGCTTCCTTACCTAAAGCAGCTTGACGCTCATTGATGCGTTGCAATCGAAGGGCTTCCGCTTTATCCGATTCTGCCTTACGAACTTTCTCGTTCAAAGACAACATATTATCGTCTTTTTCTTTACGATACTTCTCTATGTCTTCATTGATGAAACGGAATTCCATCTCATCAGAAATACGCTTGTTATGAAGAGCGGTGAGTTTTTCAACTAGTGCTTCGTTGCTTGGGAAGGTTTGATATTTTGCTTTATCAATCTGATCCCAAGGTAGTGCATTGTCTTCTACACTTTCACCCGTTTCAGAAGCTTCAATTGGTGTTGGGTACGAAATATCGGGTGCAACACCACGATTTTGCGTACTTCCACCGTCAATACGGTAGAACTTCTGAATCGTGTACTGAACGTAGCCTAGCTCTTTATCGAAAAGATCGTAGATATGATTCAGTGAACGATGCTGTTGAACTGTACCTTTGCCGAAAGAATTTTCACCTAAAATAATGGCACGATTATAATCTTGCATTGCTGCGGCGAAAATTTCAGACGCTGAAGCACTGTAGCGGTTAATCAACACCGTCAGCGGACCATCGTAGCTCACTTTTCCGTCAGTATCAGAGTTCACCTTAATACGACCATAGCTGTCACGAACTTGAACAACAGGACCTTCTTTAATGAATAACCCTGTTAATGCTGTCGCTTCCGTTAATGCACCACCACCGTTGTTACGTAGATCAACGATTACGCCGTCAACGTTTTTGGTTTTTAACTCAGCAAGCAGTTTATCGGTATCTTTCGACAAACCGACGTAGAAACTTGGCACTTCTAAAATACCAATCTTCTTACCATCTTTTTCGATGATCTCCGACTTAACTGCGCGATCTTCTAGGCGAACTTTGTCACGAACAATTGTGACAATGTAACTCTTCGCATCGTTACCTTCTGGCAAGATCTGTAGATTAACCTTTGTGCCTTTTGGGCCTTTGATTAATTGAACTACATCATCCAGACGCCAACCGATCACGTCGACAATCTCTTCACCGTCTTGTCCAACACCGATGATTCGATCCCCTTCGCCAAGTTGCTTGCTCTTCGACGCTGGGCCGCCAACAACAAGTGAACGAATTACTGTGTAATCGTCTGTCATTTGCAGAACAGCACCAATGCCTTCCAGAGATAGGTTCATTTCCGATTGGAATTGCTCAGCATTACGTGGAGAAAGGTAGCTAGTATGAGGGTCGACTTGTCGGGCGAAGGCATTCATATATAACTGGAATGCATCTTCGTTATTAGTCTGTGTGATCCGCTTCATCGCGTTGTTATAACGCTTCTCTAAAACCTCTTTAATCTCTGGCCATTCTTTGCCAGTCAGCTTCAGATTTAACGCGTCATATTTCACGCGCTTACGCCATAACTCGTTGAGCTCCGCTTCGTCTTTTGGCCATGCAGCTTCAGAACGGTCTAACTCTATCTCGTCATCAGTATCAAACTTGATCTCTTCGTCGAGTAGCGTTAACGCATAAGCAAAACGCTCGAAACGCTTTTGCATTGAGAGGTTATAAACATCAAAAGCAATTTGGTTGTTACCAGCTTTTAGCTGATCATCAAGCTCAATTGACCAGTCTTTAAAAGAGTCGATGTCCGCTTGAGTAAAAATATTTCTATTATAATCAAGCAATTCTACATAGCGTTCAAAGATCGCTTTGGAGAAATCATCATTGAGGCTGAAATGCTTATAATGAGAGCGGGTAAATCGAGAGGTGACTCGTTTGCTAGCTGTTTCGTGCTGAACTTCAGGAGCGAGAACCGGCAAGTCATCTTTATGTAGTTTGGCTTCGAGAGCCTGAGCTGATGCTGCTAGCCATAAGCTAGCAGCAATCAGTGTCACTTTTGAACGGCAATTCATGCGTAGGAGTATCTCCTTTATGCGCGCAAGTGCTCCGCTTTCACAACCATTTGTAGGCCGTTAGCAAGTTGAACACGTACATCATCCTTATTGATCTCAACAATGGTCGCTGCCATGTTTCCTTTGCCCATGTTCACGTTAACTGCGTTACCTACTGTGATTTCGTCAGCATTTAGAGCGCGCGTTTCTACAGGCTTAGTTGTTTTTTGTACTTTTGGTTTGTTAGTACGACGAGGCTGTTGAGGCTTTTTAGCCGCTGGTTTCGCTTTCGCCTTACCCTCTTCACGAGCTTTTTGTGCTTGTTCTTTACGACGAGCTTGAACTTTTGCCTTGCTTTCTGCAAGTGTCGCTTTCGCGTGTTCAACGTGCTCTTCTTCTAGCTCACCACAAGGGTTGCCGTCTAGGTCTACACGTACTGCACCTGGTTTTACGCCATGTAGGTAACGCCATGATGAAGTGTACTGTCTTAACGCTGCACGAAGCTGTGTTTTGCTTACTTTTTCGTCTTCACTTAGACGTTCCGCAAGATCTTGAAAAATACCAATTTTCAGAGGTTTTGCTTCACCTTCTAAAGTAAAGCACTTAGGGAAACATTCAGCAATATATGCAATAACTTCTTTGCTGTTTTTTAACTTTTCAGTCATGAGGGGTCCTGATTTGAGCGGATTTCCGCGAGCATTAAGAAAAAATATTCTCGTATTATAGTGACATGCCAAGGAAAAACCACACTCGAAGGCTAATTTATGCGTCGTTCGCGTGTGAATTAAGCAGCTTTTCTACTTCAGCCATGAAATGAGTGAGACCTTCTTCGTCTGTTTCATTGAATCGACCAATACTTGGGCTGTCAATATCAAGGACACCAACCACCTTTCCATTAATAGAAAATGGAATCACAATTTCTGAATTGCTCGCTGCATCGCACGCTATATGTCCCTCAAATTCATGAACGTCGTATACTCTTTGTATGGTGTTAGTTTTTGCAGCAGTACCACAGACACCGCGCCCCATAGGAATGCGGACACAAGCTGGTTTTCCTTGGAACGGACCAAGAACGAGCTCTTCACCTTTTGCTAGGTAAAAGCCAGCCCAGTTAAGATCGTCCAATTCCATGAAAAGCAGTGAGCTCAAGTTTGCTAGGTTAGCAATAAAGTCTGGCTCAGACTCAATTAGAGCAACGGCTTGTTTGGTTAGTCTATGGTATTGTTCTATGTTCATATTAACTTCCTACTTACTATAAAAGCTTCCATTCTCACTGTATGGCGCTAAAATGCAGCCCTACTTTATAATAGGACTTATTCTCAATTACAATGCTTCTGAAAAATGACACTATTAGCCGTTCTTGGTTGATAACACAAGTAAAAAAGCACAAGTCCAAGCTGATCATAGCGAACTTGATAGCGGTGCTTGCAACCTTGATTAGTGTTCCAATCCCCCTTCTCATGCCGTTGATGGTTGATGAGGTTTTATTGGACCAACCAGCAAAAGGCTTAGCTGCTATGAATGCCATTCTCCCTGAAGCGTGGCACACTCCGACGGGTTATATATTTTTCACCCTTTTCTTGGTCGTCCTGATGCGAGCTGCAAGTCAGGGGTTAAATATCCTTCAAAGCCGACAATTTACACTTGTTTCTAAAACGATCACGTTTGAGATGCGCAGTAAAATGATCGACAAGCTTGGTCGTATCAGCATCCGCCAATACGAAACCAAAGGCAGCGGAGGCATCAACGCCCACCTTATCACTGACATTGAGACCATTGATAAATTTATTGGTTCTACGTTAGCAAAATTCGTTATCAGTTTTTTAACGGTCATTGGTACTGCCATCGTTCTGCTTTGGCTCGACTGGCGACTTGGTCTATTTATTCTGCTAGTTAACCCTATTGTCATTTACTTCTCACGTAAACTAGGAAGTATGGTTAAACATCTGAAACGGAAGGAAAATCATTCTTTTGAAATTTTCCAAAATCGTTTAGTTGAAACATTAGATGGCATTTACCAGCTGCGCGCAGCCAATAAAGAGCGAGAATTTCTCCAGCAACTCAAAGACAGTGCGAACCAAGTTCGTGTGGATGCAGACAAGTATGCGTGGCAATCAGAGGCAGCAGGTCGCGTCTCTTTCCTACTCTTCTTAATCGGTTTTGAGTTATTCAGAGCCGTCGCCATGCTGATGGTTATGTTTAGTGACCTCACTATTGGTCAAATCTTTGCTGTTTTTGGTTACCTATGGTTTATGTTGTCTCCTGTTCAAGAGCTGCTCGGCATTCAGTTTTCTTGGTACAGCGCGAAAGCTGCGTTAAAACGCATCAACGACTTATTAGTATTAGAAGAAGAACAAAGACCAGTACCTAAGGTAAATCCTTTCAAAGAAGACAGAGAAGTCGATGTTAAAGTAGAAAACGTAGACTTCTCTTATAATAATGAAAACAAAGTTCTAGATAACCTTTCTTTACATATACCGGCAGGAAAGAAAGTGGCGCTAGTTGGTGCGAGCGGAGGCGGTAAGTCGACCTTAATACAACTACTTATTGGGGTTTATCGTCAAAACTCCGGTAGCATTCGCTTTAATGATGAATTAACAGAAGATATTGGTTTTGAAGTAATTCGCGACAAAATTGCCGTGGTATTACAGCAACCTATACTATTTAACGACACCTTGAGGCATAATCTAACACTCGGTGGGAATTTTGACGAAATGTCACTTTGGCGAGCTCTTGAAGTAGCCCAGCTGCAAGATGTTATTTCTCAACTGAACCACGGTTTGGATACTCAAGTCGGCCGTAACGGCATTCGTTTGTCAGGTGGTCAACGACAACGCCTTGCCATCGCAAGAATGGTGCTGAGTAATCCTCAATTTGTTATTTTAGACGAAGCCACGTCTGCGCTTGATACCGCTACTGAAGCGGCATTGCACAAAGCATTGACTGAATTCTTACGTGGTAGAACAACATTAATCGTTGCGCACCGTCTATCAGCCGTAAAACAAGCCGATTTGATCTACGTGCTTGAAGATGGAAAAGTGACGCAAACAGGTACTCATGGTGAGTTAGTTGAGCAAGAAGGCTTATATCAAACCTTATATGGGGGCATACAGTCCCACGCTTAAATCGTTCAAGTTAGAGAGGTCGTTATGACCTCTCTGTCTAAGCACGCCATGCAGCCAAATAATGTGCGCTTGTGCCAAGGTTGCGAATTGCCTGTCGATATCGTCGACTTACCCAATGGAAAAAATGCACACTGTCCTCGTTGTGGCACACAGTTGTATCGAGGCGGTAGCCCTAGCCTCTCAGGTAATCTAGCCGTCGCGATAACCTGTATTCTGCTATTTATTCCATCACACTTTTTTAACTTTATTAGTATCCGACTCTTTGGTGTGATGATTCCGGCAACCCTACCTTCAGGGATGATCACATTGATGGAAGAAGGCTTTGTTCTTCTCTCACTGCTTATTCTATTTTGTAGCTCTCTAGCGCCGCTGACGGTTTGTGTTTCAGTGGTTACGGCACATATCTCGCTGCATCAACGGTGGTTTCGAGGGCTTCGTGTTTCACTGTGGCTAATTCAACATTTGAAACATTGGGTAATGCTGGATGTGTTCTTAGTTAGCATCGCCATTTCCTGCTTCAAACTCCAAGATTATTCCGACATTTTTGTAGGCCCAGGGTTAATTGGTCTGGTTCTTTTGCAGATATTTACCGTTTTGTTAGTTTCTCGAATCAGTGTGCGTCGTTACTGGGAAGCCTGGAAGCCAGAACGTCTATATTCCTTTGAACACAAAGACGTGCATTGCCATGAGTGCCACTTGTCTCAACCTGAAGGTGACCATTGTCGGCGTTGTCACCACGAGTTATATCATCGCAAGCCCAACTCCATTCAGAAGACATGGGCTTACCTCATTGCGGCAACGATAGCGATTTTCCCAGCCAACTTGATTCCTATTTCCATCTTGCTGACCAATGGCAAACGTTTGGAAGATACCATTTTCTCAGGCGTAGCTGGGTTGGTAAAAAGCGGTATGTATGGCATCGCAGTGATCATTTTTGTGGCCAGTATTGTTGTGCCAGTTGTAAAAATACTTGGCCTTGCCTACATCATGCTTTGCATTCAATTCAAACGTTCGGTGTTTAAGAGACAACGAATGATGGTTTACTTTGTTGTTAAATGGATCGGTAAATGGTCTGTGATGGACTTGTTTGTTATTTCTATCATGATGACCTTAGTCGATCGTGGTCAGATACTTGATTTCACACCAGGATATGGCGCCGTGGCCTTTGGTGTTGTCGTGGTATTGACCATGCTTGCAGCGGAAAGTATTGATCCAAGGCTAATCTGGGACCAAACAGGCCCAACACAATCAGAAAAAGAGTCAATGAATGAGTGATCAGAACAGTTCTCAAACGTCATACGTACCAGATGTAAAGCGGAGCAAAGGCATATCTCCTCTTTGGCTTTTGCCAATTTTGACTATGGTCTTAGCTGGCTGGCTTGTGGTGAAGTCGATACACGATGCCGGACAACGGGTGCAAATCTATTTTTCTGACGCTGCTGGCTTGGTCGCCGGGCGAACCACTATCCGTTACCAAGGGCTAGAAGTCGGTATGGTGAGAGACATTAACCTCACTGAAGATCTCGGCAGTATTTATGTTGATGCCGATATCTACCCTGAAGCGGCAAAATTGCTGAACGATAAAACTCGCTTTTGGCTGGTAAAACCAACAGCAAGCCTAACGGGAGTTTCTGGGCTCGATGCGCTCGTGTCGGGTAATTACATATCGATTCAACCTGGAGATGGTCAAGAGTTTGAAACAACGTTCCATGCGTTAGACTCTGCACCAACAGATTTGCGCGTTTCACAAGGTTTGAACATTAAACTCAAAAGCCGCGATTTAGGTGGTGTGTCGATTGGATCTCAAATTGTTTATAAGAAAATTCCAATCGGTGAAGTCTACAGCTACCAGCTGGATGAAGACGCAAAATCTATCACGATTCAAGCCAACATCCAGGATCAATACCGACATATCATTAACAACCGCAGTCGGTTCTGGAACGTAAGTGGAATCGGTGCCAGCATCGGTTTTGAAGGCGTCGATGTAAGGCTAGAAAGTATGAGTGCTCTACTCGGAGGCGCGATCGCCGTCGACTCTCCGGATGACGGTGAGCCTGTAGAAGAGAACACTGAATTCCGTCTGTATAAAGATTTGAAAACCGCAGGTCGAGGTATCGCTGTTAAAATCGTCCTCCCTGATGACAGTAAAATCAGTGGCGAAGGCGCACCCATTATGTATCGCGGAATCGAGATTGGCCAAGTTACAGACTTAAGCCTATCCGAAGGGCGAGAAGTGATATTAGCGTCAGCGGCAATTCAACCAGCTTTCAGTGACATGCTGACGACAGGTACCCGATTCGTCTTAGAAGAAGCAAAAGTGTCCCTCTCTGGTGTTGAAAACATTGCCAATCTCGTGAGAGGAAACTTCTTAACCATTGTGCCAGGTGCCGGTGATCGCTCTCGCCGCTTTACTGCCATTCGTAAAAACGTTTTTAACCAACAGCAAGAAAAGTCCATCGCTATTCGTTTAGTGTCTGACAACTCGTTTGGCCTAGATAGCGGTGCCAACGTGCTTTACAAAGGCATCGTTGTCGGTTCAATTATCAACGTAGGCTTAGTTGAAGAAGGTAAAAAATCGCAACATGAAGTATTTATGGATGTATTGATTGATCATGAATACAAACACCTGATCAAATCAAACAACCGTTTTTATGTAACCGGAAGTGCCTCTGCAGAGTTAACGGAATCGGGCCTCAGCGTTACCGTTCCTCCGGCAAAACAGTTGTTAACTGGGTCCATTAGCTTTGTAAGCGAAGGCAAGCAAGATATTCAAAAGGAGTATCAACTGTTCCAAAACGAATCATTGGCAGAACTAGCACAGTACAACCAAAGTGGCTCTAGAGCACTCACACTGTTTGCTTCTGAATTGCCGCCGATTTCCAAAGGCAGCCCTCTACTCTATCGTAATCTTCCTGTTGGTAACGTCTCCGATTTCCAATTGGTTGATGGCGGTGTGTTAATTAAAGCAACCATCGAAAACCGCTTTGCTTACCTCGTAACACCGCAAACCGTCTTTTGGAACCGTTCAGGGATAGAGATAGATGCATCGCTAGCCGGTGTGAGTGTAAAAGCTCACCCTTTAAAATCGTTAATCGAAGGTGGCATCGCTTTTGACTCTGTTCCTGGCGTTGAAAACAAAATTGGAGACAACTGGAAGTTATATACAGATCAAAAAACCGCTCGCAAGTTTGGACGCGTCATTGCTTTAGAAACCGACGGCTCGCAAGAGATTGCTAAAGGAATGCCGATTGAGTATCAAGGCGTCAAAGTTGGTGAAGTCACACTGGTTGTACCGAATTTTCGTCGCAATATGGTTGAAATTACCGCAAGAATTCTACCTGAATACGTAGAAAACATTGCGGTTGAAGGCTCACATTTTTGGCTAACTGAGCCAGAGATTGGCTTAGGGGGCGTGAAAAACCTTGGCGCATTGGTGTCGAAATCCATCAGTGTTGAGCCAGGTAAAGGTAAAGCTAAATTTGATTTTCAGTTGGAAAACGGTTCAGAACGTGTTCAGGGCATGATGTTTACTTTACAAAGTGAACAACGAGGCTCAGTACAAGTCGGAACGCCTATTCTTTACCGCCAGATGGAAGTCGGCCAAGTAACCGACGTGAGCCTAGGAGAATTTGCCGATCGCGTCGTCACGACCATCAAGATACAGCCTGAATATGCTTACCTCGTTCGTCAAAACAGTGTGTTTTGGAATGTTTCAGGAGTCGATGTCTCCATCGGGCTTACCGGCGCGAACATCAAAGCGGGCACATTTGATAGTTTAGTTCGCGGAGGAATTGCGTTTTCAACGCCAGAGCAATCGACTATTCCACCAGCGGCAAAAAGTGGGCAATCTTTCTTTTTATATCCACAAGCTGAAGAAGGCTGGACTCAATGGCGTACTGCAATTCCTAAGCCGTAGAATAAAGCTCAATTCACATACAATTGAAGTTTGATTACCTTAAAAGAGCAGCAATCGCTGCTCTTTTTTATTGCTCGGCCCTTGTCACTATTCGTTTCTGCTTCGCTTTCGTATATTATTTGCCACAAATTCTGCAAACGAGATCCCACATTGCATCCTAATGTTTACATCCCAGACGCGTTTCTGGAAAAAATCCAAACTATCCTTCCTGCTCACCTCAACATGGAAGACTTTATCGCATCGTGCCAAAAGCCACTGCGCAAAAGTATTCGTGTTAATACGTTGAAGATCAGTGTTGAAGCGTTTCTAGAACGTGCAGACGCAAAAGGCTGGAAGCTTTCTCCTGTGCCTTGGTGTGACACAGGGTTTTGGA
This sequence comes from Vibrio sp. T13N, assembly GCF_032970445.1. Taxonomy (NCBI): domain Bacteria; kingdom Pseudomonadati; phylum Pseudomonadota; class Gammaproteobacteria; order Vibrionales; family Vibrionaceae; genus Vibrio; species Vibrio sp. T13N. The sequence goes on along the minus strand of NZ_JAWJYE010000009.1, from coordinate 132,794 downwards.
TTGAAGCGGACGAGTCAGTTGTACCATTAGGCAACACTGCAGAGCACATGTCAGGCTTATTCTACATTCAAGAAGCCAGTTCAATGATGCCAGTATCTGCGCTGTTTATGAATGACGAATCTTACGATGCCGTGTTAGATACAGCAGCTGCACCAGGATCAAAGACCACTCAAATCGCGGCTTTAATGAACAATGAAGGCGTTCTCGTGGCTAATGAATACGCCGCAAGTCGTGTAAAAGTGCTGCATGCCAACGTGGAACGTTGTGGTGTACGTAACGCCGCACTAAGTAACTTCGATGGGCGCGTTTTTGGCGGTTGGCTACCAGAACAATTTGATGCGGTTCTGCTCGACGCGCCCTGCTCCGGAGAAGGCACCGTTCGCAAAGACGAAGATGCAATGAAAAACTGGACGCAAGCTTCCGTGCTCGACATCGCTGACACACAGAAAGATCTTATTGAAAGCGCCTTCCATGCACTAAAGCCCGGTGGTGTGATGGTTTACTCAACGTGCACACTCAGTACCGAAGAAAACCAACAAGTTTGTCATCACTTGAAAGAAACCTTTGGTGATGCCGTTGAGTTTGAAAGCCTTGAGACCTTGTTTGAAAACGCAAATGCTGCTCTAACTGAAGAAGGTTTTTTGCATATCTTTCCACAGGTCTACGACTGCGAAGGGTTCTTTGTTGCAAGAATTCGTAAACTGGCTGCTGTTGAACCACCAAAGGTCAAAAAGCGCATGGGCAAGTTCCCGTTTACCAAAGCATCGAAAAAAGAATCGGTTGAAATTGCCCAACAGCTGCAAAGTGCGTTAGGTATTGAACTTCCGAATGACAGTTCTGTATGGCTTCGCGATAAAGATGTCTGGTTGTTCCCTAATTCTTTAGAGCCAATGATCGGCGAATTACGCTTCTCCCGTATGGGTATCAAGATCGCGGAAGCCCATAAAAATGGCTACCGTTGGCAGCATCAGGTGGCAACGGCATTAGCGACAGGCTCTGAGGCAAACGCCATTGAACTCAGTATTGAAGAAGCGCGCGAATGGTACATGGGACGTGATGTTCGCCCACAAACGATTCCTGAGGGAATGAAAACAGGTAAAGGCGAAGTGCTTGTCACCTATCAAGGCGCAGTCATTGGCCTTGGGAAATGGGTAAGCAACAGAATAAAGAATGGTCTTCCTCGCGAATTAGTACGAGATAAGAACTTATTTTAAAGAAGTAGCAAATCATAAATAAATGAAAAGCCATCGTATTTGCGATGGCTTTTTAATTCGTAAGTATGAAAGCAACTGGCTCGCTAGCGATCCGGATACGCTGTACTAAACTAGTTGTATCAAAGTAATGCTTTGATATGGCATTTCTCTCTATGTTCACCAACAAAATTATTGTTGGAAAAGTTTAGCGCAGGCTCTGCGGAGCCGTTTCCCCTAGGCCCAAAAAAAGGAAAAGTTTGGGCCGTTTTTTTGGCTGCAGATCCGCTATACGTGAGCTTGGGCTACGCCAGACGAATGCCGTCTTTCTCGATAACAATCTTGCCCTGCTTGTACAATCCACCAATGGTCTTTTTGTAAGTACCTTTACTTGTACGGAAAGCGTCAAAAATCGCTTCAGGAGAAGACTTATCGTTCAAAGGTAAAAAGCCTCCTTTCTTCTCTAACAAATCAAGAATCTTGCTAGAAAGATCGTCCATTTTTGCCACGCCGACTTTTTGTAGCGCGAGATCGATTTTACCATCTTCACGAATTTGCTTAATAAAGCCTTTCAGTTTCTTACCGATGTAAAGCTTACCAAAGACATCTGATGGGAAAATCATGCCCCAATGCTTACCGTTAACGATAGCTTTATAACCAAGTTGACTACGCTCTGCGATGATCAAATCAACTTGTTCGTTAACTTCATAATTCGCCGGAGTTTTGTCTAACCATTTGTTGAACTTAGTCGTGCCAACAATGCGGCCTGACGCTTTGTCAGTGTAAACATAGACAAGAATAGTTTGTCCCGCAGAGAAGCGAGTGCGTTGCTCACTAAAAGGAATAAGCAAATCCTTCTCTTTGATGCCCCAATTTGCAAAAGCACCTGTCGCGTTGACGCCCTCAATCTTCATTAAGCCCCATTCATCCACTTGGGCAATAGGTCTTTCAATGGTCGCAGCAAGCTGGCTTTCTGAATCGAAGTACAAAAATACGTCTACATGATCACCAATTTCAGTACCCTCTGGTACATACTTATTAGGCAGTAGAACAGAACCGTAATCATCACCATCCAGAAATACGCCAAAATCAGCCTTTTTAATGACTTCTAAGCTGTTAATTTGACCAATTTTAATCATTGATTTTGTCTCTTTTTAAATTTACGTGGAATTATACCTAAACTAACAAGAAAATCAGAGAGAAAAGCATAGTGCTCTGTTATGCTGTTGTCGTTCAGCTATATGCCCCAGTCACTCTTTTAGCACTTTTATGCTTACCTGCTCAACAGTACGCATAAGTTAAGAATGCTTTAACAAAGTCAGGAGCTTTCTTTGGTCACCGTCGATAAACAAGACTCAATAACATTAAAAATCAGTCATGCACTCGCAAAGAGCAAAAGTGTCGACCTAGATATTTACTTTTTTATACCTGGTGAGCTTGGTTTAAACGCCGATATCATCAGTGAATCCGAATTTTATTACACTTCAATCACACAGCAACGCTCTTATTACAGTACTGAAATCCTTCTACCGCTAGTACACAGTCGACTTGCCAAGCGTGGACGCCTGTCGAATCAGCAATACCGAGTAAGTTTGAGCTTGTTCGCTTACCAATACGTTATCGCGCTAGACAAAGCGGTGGCAAGTTTAAACAAGCATCAGAACAACTCCGTAACGGAAGATGAAGTTGACGAAGTTATCGAGCTCACACTTGAGATCTTAAAGCGCTTGCGACGTTCTATTCCTTATGAAGAGAACTTAAAACGGTACTACGTTAACATCGATAACTACCTGTCTTGGTATACCGAGCAAAAGTTTTTATCTCTAGTGGCTCATCTCCCACGTGAAGGTGATTATGGCACGATTAAGAAACGCTTGATCACGCTCTGTGAAAAAGAGCAAGCCCATCGAAAACTCAACAAGTACAACTCTCCAAGAGTCGTTGAAGACGTAACTCGCCTATCTAACAAAATGCGCTTGCTAAGACGCTTGATTGAACACCCTATCGTGCTTCGTGAAGAAACCATATCAATGGGTAATAACATCAAGCGTGCTATCAAAGGTATTGCTACTGGCTTGGTGATGGTTGTCGTGACCTCAACCGTGATTCTCGCTCGCGATTATCTTGGGGAAATTTCCGCGTCCTTCATTATCGCGATGTCATTTATTTATGCTCTACGAGAAATCTTTAAAGATGATTTGCGCGATGCAATGTGGCGATGGATCCGTAAAGGTAAGCCAAAGTGGCGTAAGAAGTATGTTGATCCAACAACGAAAAAAGTGGTCGGCAGAAAATTAGAGTGGCTCGATTATCGTACGTTAAGTAGCTTGCCAGATAAGATTCAAAGAATACGTAAGAAGCGCGTCGTGCAGCGCGAAGAGCAGATACTTCATTATCACGAGAAAACCGAAATGGCGACCTCTCTATTCTTGAGTGGTTATGAGCAAACAAGAGAAACACTGAACATCAGTTTGCGCCCTATCATCCGCTTGATGGATAAAAGCTCAAACCGAGTTTACCGTTTAAATGAAGGGCAAGTGACCAAAGAGTCGGTAGAGAAACGTCATTTGCTCAATGTGATTGTCAAAGAGGACAACCACACCGATGAGCCTGTTTATTACCGTTGGAAAGTGGTCTTAAACCGCTCCAAAATCGTCTCGATTGAGCAGATTGAACTCAATTAAAGCGATATTTTTTAAAAACAGCAAATCACTAAGCAGCCTCTTTTCTTTGTTGGGCTGCTTTTTTTATCGAAAGAGTCAACGAGAATTCTGCCATAGGTTCGTCACCATGTAAGCTAGGGCACAACGCGACGATTTTTACATCGCGATTCACTCGTTCACCCGTTGCCAACGTATGATCGAGCATCTCATCAATGACATGACCACCGTTACACACAAAGTGTACATCCGCTTCCGGACGTTTTAAAAACTCGGCTTTGACGCCTTTAAATGCTAAAGAGATCGCTTCTCCTTTTTCTTGCGCCTTGCTCATAGCAAGAAAACCACCAGCTACATCCGCCCCAACAGCCAAAGCGCCGAAATACATGCTATTCAAATGGTTCTTTGTTCTTCTCCGCAAAGGAATTCGAACCTCAACGTGCTCGCTATCTATCGAAATGATCTTAGGATGACAAAGCCAAATCAGAGGCACTTTAGAAAAGCCAAATAGATTTAGGTACAAATTTGCACGACGTACAGCTGATAACATTTTGGTCTCCTTACCAATCTAGTCAGACCAGTTAATCAACGAAAGAAATAGATGTCAAAGAAATGTTAACAAAAGCTCGATCTCACGAGTTATTTAGCCACTAATTTAGTGACATTGTCACACAGATAAACATGAGGTTTGCCGCAGTTATCTTTATTGCCTAACGGTGAGTTAGATGAAATGGTTATAAATTCAAATGTATATATATTGATTTAATGATCAAGTTTTGTCATTTATACATAAGTCATTTAAATGAATACCTACACCTTTGTATACAATTCGGTATTTCCTGGCGAAGATTCCCGTGAAACGGTTTATTCCTGCCTGTAATTCCGTTATCTTTACCCCTTCGCAATAGAGAATAAAGCTATAACATGCCTATAAAAACAGATGAATTGAGAACCCAACCTTTGGGTCCAATGCCTACCCCAGCAGAGCTAGGTAGTGTACATCCTATTACGGATGATGTTGCAGACCGTATCGCTCAATCTCGTCGTCAGATTGAAAACATTTTATCGGGTGAAGACGATCGCCTTCTTGCGATTGTAGGTCCGTGTTCTGTTCACGACACTGAAGCTGCCATTGATTACGCCACTCGCCTGAGTGAAATACAAGACAAGTACAAAGACGAACTGTTTATCGTGATGCGTACTTACTTTGAAAAGCCTCGCACAGTAGTTGGTTGGAAAGGTTTAATTACCGACCCTAACCTAGATGGCTCTTACGCGCTTGAAGCTGGCCTCCATAAAGCACGTAAACTACTACTGGATATCAACAAGCTTGGTCTTGCGACTGCTACTGAGTTTCTTGATATGATTACTGGTCAATACATCGCGGATTTGATCACGTGGGGCGCGATCGGTGCTCGTACAACAGAATCGCAAATTCACCGTGAAATGGCATCGGCGCTGTCTTGCCCAGTTGGTTTCAAAAATGGCACAAATGGCAACGTAAAAATTGCAATTGATGCAATTCGCGCATCGAAAGCCTCTCATTACTTCTACTCTCCAGATAAGAATGGCCGCATGACGGTTTACCGTACAAGTGGTAACCCATATGGTCATATTATTTTACGCGGCGGAGAGAAAGGCCCTAACTTTGATGAAGCGTCAGTAAAACAAGCGTGTGATGCTCTAGCCGAGTTTGGCTTGCCACAACGTTTGGTTGTGGATTTCAGCCACGCAAACTGTCAGAAGCAGCACAGAAAACAAATCGACGTTGCTCAAGACATTTGTAACCAAATTAAGTCAGGCAGTACTCGTATTGCGGGTATCATGGCTGAAAGCTTTATTCTTGAAGGCAATCAGCCAATGACTGACATCAACAACCTAACGTATGGTCAATCTATTACAGACCCATGCCTAGGCTGGGAAGATACTGCTACAATGCTAGATATGCTGGCAAACGCCGTTAAATCCCGAAAGTCCCTATAACAAAATAATCAAGGAATCTTCATGCCATCGTTTGATATTGTTTCTGAAATCGATACGGTTGAACTACGTAACGCCGTTGATAATGCTAACCGTGAATTGTCTACTCGTTTCGATTTCCGCAACGTTAATGCGAGCTTTGAGCTAGTAGAAGAAAACGTAAAAATGTCTGCGGAAGGTGACTTCCAACTTAAGCAAATGCGCGATATTTTACGTGGCCACTTGGCAAAGCGTAATATTGATGCAAACGCAATGGATGCACAGGACCCAGATGTAACTGGTAAGAACTGGAACCAAACTCTGCTTTTCCGCCAAGGTATCGATACACCAACAGCCAAAAAAGTAGTGAAACTTATCAAAGACGCAAAGCTAAAAGTACAAGCCTCTATTCAAGGCGACAAGGTACGTGTTACTGGTAAGAAACGTGATGACCTGCAAGCGACAATGGCAGCGATTCGTGAAGCAGAGATGGGCATACCATTCCAGTTTAACAACTTCCGTGATTAATCTGTCTGAGAAGTAACTTAGTTTAAAAACGCCAGCGCATAGTTCGCTGGCGTTTTTGTTGGCCTTTTAATCGAGCAAGCCAAGTGCCCACTTTTTAACGTGGTTATATCACCAAGTCCTGCCCTTGCAGCAATAAGAACTCGCTCGTCCCTTTAGGGATAAACACGCAAACTCGAAGCTTTTCAGATTTAGCCTTGGTCAACATATCAGAGAGTTCAGCTGCGCTCGAGAAAGCTTCTCGCTCTGCATCTCTTCGTATTAGCTCTAACACGTTCGCTTCGCATCGAGTTGAGTAAAGTGCTAGCTCGGCTTGTTGCATGTAGCGCACGGCCTTAATTGGCAACATCTCAACGTCTTTCCCTACCTGTATCCAAGTACAACTTCCTTTTTCATCCAAAGGTGTTGCCATGGTCGCTTGGTAAATCGTTTCTAACTCTCTATTATCTCGCGCGTTTTCAACCTCAGGATTCGAGAAGAATTGCTCCCAAAACTTACGACGTAAATCGACGCTAGGTAGTGCTTCTTTAATCGAATTACGCTTTGAGTTAGCAAAGTCCGCCATCAACCCCATGTTTTGTGGCAGTATCGATTCAAGCTTTTCACGGATGTTTCGAATTAAAACTGGTGAGGCGCCGCCACTAGAAATAGCAATTTGTATGCGGCCACGATTGATCATAGAGGGCGTAATGAAGTCACAATAAGGCTTATCATCCACAACGTTCACTAGGATGCCTAATTCTTTCGCATCTTTATACACTTGGTGATTTAGCTCAGGATTATCTGTCGTGGCCCACACTTGAACAAAGCTTTTAGTGACAATGTCACTTGAATAGAAACGTTGCACCCAACGCACTTGATGCTCTGCAGCAAGCTTAGACAGAAAATCGACCAACGTTGGAGAAACGATAGTGACATCCGCTCCTGCTTTTAGCAAAGCTTCCACCTTTCTGCTTGCCACTTCACCGCCGCCCACGACAAGAACGGGTTTATTGATTAAATCTAAGAACAGAGGAAAATATCGCATTTCAATCCATGATTACTCTAATTAGCTGTTGCAGACCATGCTACCAAAAATGGGGCAAGCTCATCACCCTGTTTCGGTATCACAAATAATTTTTGTTCGAATTTTTACTGAACTTCACCAAGCTCAGCTAATGACAGTTTTAATAACAACTTTTTATTCTCTTGTATTGTTCACTCTTCTATTGATTGTTCTGATGCACCAAATTGTCCATGATTTGCACTATTTACAAACAATTAACATTTCGTCATTCTAAATCTCAAGGCGCTTTGTAAGTTCTCTCAAAACTTCATTTAAATTATATATTTGAGAATTAACAGATCCTTTCCTACGCTTATAACTGGTTGATCTATCGAATACCGTTTCTTCGAAAATCAATCACGTAGGACGATAACTCTAACGAATTGGACACGTTATTTCAGGTCACTCCTGATTAAACATGGATCATACAGGAAGGATACAAATGGCAAATAAACTCACAGTTCTTGCTTCCGTCGTAGCGGCTTCTACTGCGATGATGGCAACATCAGCTCAAGCAGCAGACACTACTCTGGACAAAGTCACAAAACAAGGTTTTCTTACTTGTGGCGTAAGTACCGGTCTACCTGGTTTCTCTAACCCTAACTCAAAAGGTGAATGGGAAGGTATCGACGTAGAATATTGCCAAGCACTGGCTGCAGCCGTTCTTGGGGATAAAACGAAAGTTAAATATGTACCCCTAACCGCGAAAGAACGTTTCACTGCGCTTCAATCAGGTGAGATTGATGTGCTTTCTCGTAACACCACCTGGACACTGCATCGTGATACTGCACTTGGCCTCAACTTCGTAGGGGTAAACTACTACGATGGCCAGGGCTTCATGGTGAAGAAAGATCTTGGCATCTCAAGCGCAAAAGAGCTTGATGGTGCATCAGTTTGCGTACAGTCCGGTACAACAACTGAGCTGAACCTTGCTGACTACTTCCGTAACAGCGGTATGTCATATAAGCCAGTCGTATTTGATACAGCAGCCCAAACGTCAAAAGGTTTCGATGCAGGACGTTGTGATGTGTTAACGACTGACCAATCTGGTCTTTATGCATTGCGTCTAAACCTGAAAGATCCCTCTTCTGCAGCCGTTCTTCCGGAAATCATTTCCAAAGAACCACTAGGTCCCGTCGTTCGTCAAGGTGATGACCAATGGTTCAACATTGCGAAGTGGACATTATCAGCAATGATTAACGCCGAAGAGTATGGTATTAGTTCGAAAAATGCGGATGAAATGCTGAAATCGAAAGATCCAAACATCAAACGTATTCTTGGTGTTGACGGTCCGAAAGGCAAAGGTTTGGGTATTCGTGATGATTGGGGCTACCAAGTTATCAAGCAAGTCGGTAACTATGGTGAAAGCTTCGAACGCACAGTCGGTACTGGTTCGCCGTTAGAAATTTCTCGTGGCGTTAATGCGCTATGGAATGCAGGCGGCTTTATGTACGCGCCACCAATCCGATAGAACGAGTTAATCAGGGCGGTTCATGCCGCCCTTTTTCTTGATTTTATCCATCTGTATGAGTAAGGACCGCTCATTGAATGGCAAGAAGTATTCGCTTAGATAGGCTATTTCAACTCGAATATCGCCGTTTAGCTCTGGTGAAAACATGCTTCGACCAGCAAGGACGTGACTATTTATACAGGCAGATATCTATAACTAAGGTTTGAGGTTATCGCTGTATGAAACCGACAAAAGATGCATCGCCAAGTACGATGTCCAAACCGAGCGGAAGCAAGAGCTTGATTTATAATCCCGCCTTTCGTTCTGCTATTTTCCAGATCATTGCCATAGCTGCACTGGTATTTTTCTTTTACACGATTATAAATAACGCACTGAACAACTTAGATGCTCGTGGGATCGCTACGGGTTTCGGTTTTTTAAATCAAGAAGCCGGGTTTGGTATCGGGCTGACGCTAATTGAATACGATGAAACGTACTCTTACGGCAGAACGTTTATTATTGGCCTTCTTAATACAGCGCTGGTCTCCGTATTAGGTATTATTCTGGCTACCGTGATTGGTTTTACCATGGGGGTCGCTCGCCTTTCTTCTAACTGGTTAGTGAGTCGCTTGGCTGCTGTTTATATCGAAACGTTCCGAAATATCCCACTTCTTCTACAAATATTTTTCTGGTATTTCGCTGTTCTTCAAGCATTACCCTCACCGCGTCAAAGCTTGAGCCTTGGCGAAGCCATCTTCTTGAATGTTCGTGGTTTATATTTTCCAGCACCAGAAATGGAGCCAGGCAGTGGCTTTGTTATTGCTGCATTAATCTTCGGGGTGATCGCCAGCTTGTTGATTAATGTATGGGCGAATAACAAGCAACGCCTAACTGGGCAACAAACGCCAATGGGAAGAATAGCTTTAGGCTTAGTCGTTGGCCTTCCGCTGATTGTCTACTTCCTTGCTGGTATGCCAATTTCACTAAATTATCCTGAACTGAAAGGGTTTAACTTCCAAGGTGGTATTAGCATTATTCCTGAACTTGCCGCACTACTTTTGGCATTGAGCGTTTATACCGCCTCCTTCATTGCCGAAATTGTACGTTCTGGTATTAATGCGGTTAGCCATGGTCAAACGGAAGCGGCGATGTCGCTGGGCTTACCACGCGCGAAAACTTTAAAGCTTGTTGTCATTCCGCAGGCGTTACGAATTATTATTCCACCTTTAACCAGTCAATATCTCAACCTCACCAAAAACTCATCGTTAGCGATGGCGATTGGTTATCCAGATCTTGTCTCTGTCTTTGCTGGTACTACCCTGAACCAAACTGGGCAAGCGATTGAGATCATTGCGATGACGATGGGCGTGTACTTAACCTTAAGTTTGATTACGTCTGCATTAATGAACTTGTATAACCGTAAAGTCGCACTGGTGGAGAGATAATATGAGTACTCATCAATTTCAACCGGATCTCCCACCACCAGCCAATACCGTCGGCTTTGTTGGTTGGATGCGGAAAAACCTATTTAATGGACCTGTCAATTCCATTGTTACCGTAATTCTTGCTTATCTTGTCTTTAGTGCAATTTGGCATATCGTTGATTGGGCGTTTATCAACGCGGACTGGATTGGTTCGACGCGTGACGATTGCAGCCGAGAAGGTGCTTGCTGGGTATTTATCAGCGTGCGCTGGGAGCAGTTCATGTACGGTTTCTATCCTGAGTCTGAACTGTGGCGCCCTCGCCTTTTCTATATCACATTGGCTATATTTACTGTGTTGCTAGCGTATGAAAAGACACCGAAACGGATTTGGATTTGGCTTTTCTTCGTAAACATCTACCCATTCATTATCGCTGGGCTGTTATACGGTGGGATATTTGGGCTAGAAGTGGTCGATACACACAAATGGGGTGGATTACTCGTTACGCTCATTATTGCGCTAGTGGGTATTGTCGTTTCATTACCTATTGGTGTGGTACTCGCGCTCGGTAGACGTTCAGAGATGCCCATCATTCGCAGTATTTGTACCGTCTATATTGAAGTTTGGCGTGGTGTGCCACTGATTACCGTTCTGTTCATGGCTTCCGTTATGTTGCCTTTGTTTATGTCCGAAGGGTCAGAGACAGACAAACTTATTCGCGCGCTTATTGGTGTGGTGATGTTTGCCTCGGCGTACATGGCCGAAGTGGTACGGGGCGGCTTACAAGCGATTCCAAAAGGCCAATATGAGGCTGCCGACGCACTTGGGTTAAGTTACTGGAAAAAAACAGGGCTTATTATCTTGCCACAAGCGCTGAAGATTACGATCCCTTCTATCGTGAACACGTTTATCGGATTGTTTAAAGACACCAGTTTGGTTCTTATCATTGGTATGTTTGACGTACTAGGTATAGGACAAGCAGCAAACACCGACCCTGACTGGCTAGGCTTTGCTACTGAAAGTTATGTATTTGTCGCGTTAGTGTTTTGGGTATTTTGTTTTGGCATGTCGCGTTATTCGATATGGCTTGAAAACAAACTTCATACCGGTCACAAACGATAACTCATCAAGCTCAAGGACGTATTATGACGCAACAACAAGACTATATGATCCAATTGAAGGATATGAATAAATGGTATGGTGAGTTTCACGTACTAAAGAATATTAACCTCGATGTTAAGCGCGGGGAAAAAATCGTAATCTGTGGCCCATCAGGGTCAGGAAAATCAACGATGATTCGCTGTATTAACCGCCTCGAAGAGCACCAAGCTGGTAGCATCTATGTTTCCGGTACGGAGTTAACTGAAGATTTGAAAAATATTGAAGCTGTGCGCCGTGAAGTGGGCATGTGCTTTCAGCACTTTAATCTCTTCCCTCATTTAACCGTACTGGAAAACTGTACGCTCGCGCCTATTTGGGTGAAGAAGATGCCTAAAGATGAGGCAGAAGCGGTCGCGATGAAATATCTGGAACGCGTTAAAATTCCGGACCAAGCAGAGAAATATCCTGGCCAGTTGTCTGGTGGTCAGCAACAACGCGTGGCGATTGCCCGTTCATTGTGTATGAACCCTAAAGTTATGCTTTTTGATGAACCAACATCAGCGCTTGATCCGGAGATGGTTCGCGAAGTGTTGGATGTAATGGTCGAGCTCGCCGAGGAAGGCATGACCATGCTCTGTGTGACACATGAAATGGGGTTTGCGAAAGAGGTTGCCGATCGTGTGATATTTATGGACGCAGGAGAGATCATCGAAGAGAACAACCCCGTTGATTTCTTTGAAAACCCTCAATCAGATCGAACTCAAAATTTCCTAGCGCAAATCTTACATCACTAAGATCTTTTGCAATTGGCATAATAAAAGCACTGATTTCAWTGAARTCAGTGCTTTTTGTTACTAAATTCAAAATTCTGTGTGACAATTGCTATGACTTTGCTCTGCAGTAATATTGTGTTACAAGTTGTCAAATACATAACATCTTATTTCTATTATTATTTTATCTAAGTTACGCATGGTTAGGGCTTGATTTTTTGAACTTTCAATCCCATAAATGTACTTAAAAGAAAGTCTCTTATCGAGGAAGATTATGAACAGTCCAATGTTTACCCGCACTTCAACACAAGAAAGTGCTCTACAAACAAACAAAGTGTTGCGTAATACTTACGCACTACTTTCAATGACGCTTTTATGGTCGGCAGCCGTTGCTGGCGTAGCAATGGCATTTAACCTGCCACATCCAGGAATCATCCTAATGTTGGTTGGTTTCTACGGCCTGTTATTCTTAACAGAGAAAAACCGTAACAACAGCCTTGGCCTTGTGTTTACGTTCTTATTCACTGGTTTCTTAGGCTACACTATTGGTCCAATCTTAAACATGTACATCGGTGCTGGGATGGGCGATATCGTATTAACCGCTCTAGGTGGTACGGCGCTATCTTTCATGGCGGCATCAGCTTATGCACTAACAACAAAACGTGACCTATCTATGATGGGCGGCTTGATGCTATCGCTGTTTGTTGTGCTTGTTGTGGGTATGATTGCAAGCTTCTTTATTCAATCAACCATTTTACACTTGGCGTTGAGCAGCTTGTTTATCATTTTCTCTACGATGGCGATCCTGATGACAACACAAAGCATTATTCGTGGCGGTGAAACAAACTACATCTCTGCGACAGTGACTTTGTATGTATCAATCTACAACATCTTCATCAGCCTACTAAGCATTCTAGGTATTATGAACGACGATTAATCGTTCGCTCTAAGGTGAATACTAAAAGCCCGAAGGTAATTCCTTCGGGCTTTTTCTTTGTCAGTGGTTAAGTACATTACGCCTGTTCGACTGCTAACTCGATAACTTCATCAGCCTCAGGGTTTTCTCTAAAACGTCTCACTTTAATCGTATCTTCACCCAACATGATTTGCTTGGCGATTCGATGCATACCATCAAAAACGCGGTAATCATTGGTTAAAATTACGGGATACGACAAATCGGCATTGTTGATGCGTTGGCAATGCTTCGCGATCTCACGACAGGTTGGCTGTGGTCCATCATCACTAAACCAGGTCACTTCATTAGGGCCTTTGATATCATCAATAGCAATTTCTTCTACAGGTAGGGGCTCCGCGAGCTCCCAAATACGCTCAATAGACCAAATGGATTTTACGTTGTCATTTATTTCAATGTAACGTTGTTTCGACATGACTAACTCCTTGTCATCGTTATTGTTTACAACCAGAATGTAGGTTGCTTATCAACCAAGAGAATATCGGTCTATAAGAGCAAACACAACGTCGTAAGCTATTCATTCACAGATAAAATTCCATATTCAGACAAGTAGCCAAGAAAAAAACAAAACAAAAATGAATAAGCCTGGATATCCATGCAATTTTATTGGTACTAACCCCTAAAAATTTCTAACAAACTGAATAGTTTCCTATTTATTTGAATAAAAGAGCATTTATATCAAAGCACCTCGCTTAGTCAAAAAGCACTCACCATTTTGTACGCTTTTGCTTCGCTCGGCACTACTTCGAGATTCTTTTGTTGAGAACATCCTCACCTGTCGCTAATCTATAAACATCCATGTTCACTTAGCGGATAAAACGTTATGTTCGTTTACAACGGCAAAGAAATTGAAACTGATGCTCAAGGCTACTTACTGGATCATACTCAATGGGAAGAAGGTATGATTGAGCTTTTAGCAAAAGAAGAAGACATCGAGCTTACGGATGCTCATTTGGAAGTTGTGCACTTTGTGCGAGATTTTTATGAAGAGTTTAATACTTCCCCTGCTGTGCGTATGCTTGTCAAAGCAATGGAAAAAGCGCACGGCCCAGAAAAAGGTAACAGTAAGTATCTATTCAAGCTGTTTAAAAAGGGGCCAGCCAAACAAGCGACTAAATTAGCCGGCCTACCAAAGCCAGCTAAATGCTTGTAGAATTTACAAAATCTTAAAACCGCGCAACGGCTTATATGACGCAGACTCCTGTATCACACTCTCTACTGTTGCCGTTCGCGGGCCTTCTTTCAACCACTCGGAAAACGCAGCTATTTGTGCATCTGTTCCACACGCCATCACTTCAACATCACCATCGTTTAGGTTCTTCGCGTAACCCGTCAAACCCAGTTTCAATCCTTGATGGGAAGTATGGTAACGAAAGCCGACGCCTTGAACGTGACCTTTTACTATAAATCTCTCACACTTTACGTTCATCTTTGTACCGCTTCTTTTTACTGAGTGATATATTCTTTTCGTCTATTCACCCCACTAAGGATAGTGGGTTTTTGCACGGTTATTATAATTATGAAAGAAATTCCATTCCGCTGGATTGATAAGTATCTCATTCACTTAAAGATTCAAGAAAAGTTCTATTTGCTCTTCGTTCTCCCTCTTCTTGCTTTAGTCATTCTCACTCTCGTCCTTAATAGCGCGGCTAATACGTTGATCTCAAGTATGTACCAAGAAGAGCTCATGCTTATGAAAGGTCTGATAGAGGCAGGCAACCTTTCTCAATCTCAAGTGGCAAGCCTCATAGCTGGTTCAGAAACCGTTTCTATTGGCTCAGGGCCGCAATCCGTGTCAGTTTTAAATGGTGCGTACAGCTTGGTTGCAAACCATGAACTTTCTTTATGGTCTGCCCTATCAACGACTCAAGTGAGCATCATCTGTGTGAGCTTGTTTATTCTCGCGCTTGGCGTTTACTACATCATGACGTTTATCGGCGGCGCAATGTTCACGATGAATAAAGCATTAAACACCCTAGCGGATGGTGACCTAACCGCGAGAATGAACTTCTTCCCAGTTCGCGACGAGTTTAGTGAAATTGCTATTACGATAGACAAAGTTGCAGAACGAGAGCAACAAATGGTGCTGTCGATTCAAGAGTCTGTGGCGTTAATGCAACAAATTAGCTCAGACCTGAATCAATCAATTCATCACAGTTCAGATATTTCTGCGACGCAACAAGAGCACCTCAACTCTCTTGCGAGTGCAACGGAACAGATGGCATCAACGATTCGAGAAGTCGCGACATTAGCTCACGATTCAAGCGCACAAACCGATGATGCGCGCAGCGTGGCTCAGTCTGGACAAGTAAAAGTAGAGAATACGCTTCACTCGATTTCGAACCTCTCTAATGAGATTCAATCTGCGTCTCAGGCAGTAGCGGAGTTAGATGCCAATGCCGCACAAATTGATGAAGTCGTGACAACCATTAATGGGATTTCCGAGCAAACTAACCTACTTGCATTGAACGCAGCCATTGAAGCAGCACGCGCTGGTGAGCAAGGTCGTGGATTTGCGGTCGTTGCGGATGAGGTTCGCGCTCTTGCGGGACGCACTCAGCAAGCGACGGTTGAAATCCAAGCGATGATCGAATCATTACAGCGTAACAGTCAATCACTTACTAAACTGATGGAAGTGACTGTCAACAATGCAAATGAGGGACAAAACCTCATGACGGAAGTGAATCACGAAATCGGCTCTTTGGCAGATAAAAATCAAACTATATCCGACAGTAGCATTCAAATTGCAACAGCGGCTGAAGAACAAGGTGTAGTCGCGGACAATATCGCCTCAAGCGTTGAAGAGATTCGAGTTCAAGCAGATAACGTGTGCAATATGATCAGCACGACTTCACAAAACGTGGATCAACTGCGTAAGCAAAGCGACACCATGGAGTCGCTCCTTACTGGACTTAAAGCGTAGCAACGTAATCTGTTACGACCAGTTCAAATAAAAGGGTTACTTTAGTGACCCTTTTTTGTATTTAAAAGTCACTACAATGTACTGGATTGCCGAGGGATATTGCTTTTACCATTCACATCCCGGACAATACGCCCCTTTCAAAATTCAACAAGAGCTAATGAAATGACAGCTGCTATCTATTTGGTAAAAGGTCGTGAGAAATCGGTCAAGCGCAAGCACCCTTGGATCTTCTCTCGAGGCATCAACAAAGTTGAGGGCGAACCCGCTCTTGGCGAAACGGTTGATGTATTCACTCACGACGGTAAATGGCTAGCTAAAGCGGCATATTCGCCGGCTTCACAAATTCGTGCTCGTATTTGGAGTTTTGATAAAGAAGAAATCGACACAGCGTTTTTCGTAAAACGATTAAAAGACGCACAACTTCTTCGTGAAGACATTATCGAACGTGATGGCCTTACGGGTTACCGCCTTATCGCGGCAGAGTCTGATGGTATGCCAGGCGTTACGATTGACCGTTACCAAAACTTCTTTGTGTGTCAACTTCTCAGTGCTGGCGCAGAACACAATAAACAGGCCATTGTTGATGCTCTAGTTGAGTGCTTCCCTGATTGTAATGTGTACGAGCGTTCTGACGTCGCGGTACGTAAGAAAGAGGGTTTGAAAGAAGCCACTGGTGTACTGCACGGCGAAGAGCCACCTAAATCGGTCGTCATCGAAGAAAATGGCGTAAAGATTAGTGTAGATATCGTTGGCGGGCACAAAACAGGTTTCTACCTAGATCAACGTGATAGCCGCCAGCAAGCGATGAAATATGTGAAAGGCAAGGAAGTTCTTAACTGCTTCTCTTACACAGGTGGCTTCGGACTTTACGCTCTGAAAGGTGATGCAAAGCGTGTGATAAACGCTGACGTATCACAACCTGCTCTAGACACTGCGAAGTTCAACGCAGAACTGAATGAATTTGATATCTCGAAGAAGCGCGCCGTGTTCCTAAACGCAGACGTGTTTAAACTGCTTCGCGAGTATCGTGACCAAGGAACTCAGTTCGATGTGGTTATCATGGATCCACCTAAGTTTGCAGACAGCAAAGCCCAACTAAACGGCGCATGTCGTGGTTACAAAGACATCAACATGCTAGCAATGCAAATCCTAAAACCTGGAGGTACGCTACTGACCTACTCGTGCTCTGGCTTGATGGATCAAGTTTTGTTCCAGAAAATCATTGCTGACGCAGCCTTAGATGCTAACCGCCAAGTAAAGTTTGTGGAGCGCTTTGAACAAGCTGCTGACCACCCAACCGATACAGCATACCCGGAAGGTTTCTACCTGAAAGGTTTTGCATGTAAAGTTCTGTAATCACAGTGTTAGTTTACCGTATTATTAAATAAAAAACGGAGCGAAAAAACGCTCCGTTTTTTTATTTTTGGCCATCTATTCTCGTAATTGATCGAGATTAGAAATCAGACTATTGGCAATATCGGCTGCAGAGGCACCATCAAAGTTAACCTCTAGCTGTTGTCCATCTTTGTTGATGGTCAACGTCGAGTTACCTCCACTTTCAGTCACTTCAACGGAAATGTCATCCACACTGCCGCGATAGTCACCCGAACCAAGATCATCAAGCAAGGCGGAGATATCCGTACCACTCATATCGTCAAATACATCGGTAAAATCAAGCTGATCCCCGTCACTGAAATCTGTCACGGTATCAGTTGCGGATTGCATTTCTGTCCATTTGAATACGTCATCACCTTCACCGCCAGTCAAGATATCATTACCTAAACCACCGATGATCAGGTCATTGCCTTCAGTACCAACCAGAATATCATCGCCATCTGTCCCCATAACCAGATTCAGATCCGAATTTAAGGCCATGGTTTGATAACCAAGCGCCGTGACAGCGTCTACCGTGACGTTCTCGAAATCAACCGCTACCGTAGCTTCGTTACTTACCGCACCATCAGTGTCAATAGCTTGGTAGGTAAAGTCATCGTTCACGTCAGTAAAACTGGTGATTTCAGTTCCCACCAAGGTAAAGCCCGCTTTATCACTCGCGCTATCGGTTTCTGGAGTAAGTCGAATTTCATCAAAGCTGCCATTTGCTAACGCAACGGTAATAGAACCTTCGTGGTTGCTGGTATAAGTAATATCCGTTGAGTAAAACTGCTGAACATCAACAAGTGCACCATTTAGGAAGATGTATGCCGTTAACCATGCACCACTACTGTTGAAGCGGTCATTCAGACTGGCTAAGTTCAGTTTCGCTTCGTTAGCTGATAAATCCTCATCCAGTTCTAACGTAATATATTCACCAGTACTGATTTCATCACCCTGACCCGTTTCATTTGGCGAAACGACAACCAACCCGACCTGTTGATTCGCAAAATCGACTGAAATCTGAGCGTCGGAATCAAAGATGATGCTGTTGCCAATGGTGATGATCTGGCCTCCAGTGAACGTTAAGTTCGAGTTAGGAGGAGTGTAAGAACCAACCAAGATATCTTTCCCTTGATCTTCAAGAAGATCGGCTGAGTCAAAGCTCTGCTCCTCAAAGAAATCTTCAGTCAGACGATACTTAACCTCTGTATTTTCAGGGAACTGTGTAGTTTCGTCTATAATGACTTCCTGTCCATTTCCATCCACATAATACAGTTCACCGTGTTCAGGAAGGCTAACGACCTGAATTAAAATATCATCATCATTTGCAGTAACTGCGTCATCTTCGAGATCTTCAACACGCTGTTCCCCAGACGTCGTTAATCCATCAAACTCAACATCCTGAACCGGGAAAATACCATTTTGAACATCGAGCGAAATGATGAAATCACGGGCTGTAGGTGGTGAGTTATCCACGATGGTCGCCAGACCAGTATCGCTGCCCTGAACTGCTCCCAAGCCAGTTGCTGTAACGCTGAAATCTTCAGGGCCTTCGTACACACCGTCATCAATTGATTTGATGCGTAGATCAAATTCCGTCATACCTGCCGGCACCGTCACGATGCCACTTACAGGTACACTTACCCAACCTGAACCGGTGTTGTACTCTAGAGTGCCAAGGTCACCTACTTCTGTTTCATCCAGATTCAGCGTTAACTGAACCTGGAGCGCTGCTTCTGAGGCATTACTCAATGACACGGTAAATGTAGCGAAACTACCTTCATCAATGGTACCCGCGTCCGAGATAGACACAGTTGGTCGATCGTCGTCCGTTTTAGTGCCATCATCCACAATGGTCGCCAAACCAGTATCGGTGCCCTGAACTGCGCCCAAACCAGTCACGGTCACGCTGAAGTCTTCCGGACCTTCATAAACTTCATCATCAATGGTCGCAATGCGCACATCAAATTCGGTAAGCATTGCTGGCACTGTTACGATGCCATCGACAGGCACAGCAACCCAACCTGCTCCGGTGTTATATTCTAGCGAGCCAAGATCATCCACTTCTGTTTCGTCTGGGTTTAAGGTCAACTGCACCTGGACTGTACCTTCCGAAGCATTACTCAATGACACGGTAAACGTCGCGATATCACCCTCATCTACGATACCCGCATCTGAGATAGATACGGTCGGGCGATCATCATCCGGGTCAGGACCAGGGCCGTTACCGCCGTCGTAAATAATGCCCAACGCAGTGTCAGTACCAAGTACTCCAGTTGCACCTTGCACTGCAACCGTGAAGGTTTCATCTCCTTCATACACATCGTCGTCCGTAGTTGGGACAAACAGTTTGAGATCGGTTTCACCTGCTGGGATAGTATACGTGCCATCACTGTTGGCGGTCACCACAGTTACTCCATCAGATAATGTCAGCTTAATAGCACCAATGTCGCCAGGCTCTGCCGTATTATTTCCTCCTGTTGATGTGCTCAACCTTACCGTCACGTCAATATCGGCAGCCTCCGACAACCGGACGGTATACACAGCCTCAGTACCTTCATTCACGCCCACGCTATCTTCGACAATATAGACACTTGGACGGTCATCGTCTGGATCGGGACCAGGGCCGTTACCACCGTCGTAAATAATGCCCAGCGCACTGTCACTGCCTAGGACGCCCGTGTCACCTTGTACCGCCACAGTGAAGGTTTCATCCCCTTCGTAGACGCCATCACCTGTGGTTGGCACAGTGACTTTCAGCTCGTTCTCACCGGCGGGAATGGTATACGTACCGTCACTGTTGGCATTCACCACTGTCACACCATCAGCAAGGGTCACCACAAAGCTACCTATATCGTCCGCTTCCGCCGTGTTGCTGCCGTCGGTTGAGGTGTTCAACCTGACGGTCACATCGATATCGGCCGCCGCCGACAATCTAACGGTATACACAGCATCGGTACCTTCGTTAACACCCACGCTATCTTCAACGATGTAGACATTCGGACGGTCATCATCTGGATCGGGACCTGGACCACTGCCGTCATCCACAATCGTCGCCGTGCCCGTATCACTGCCTTGTACTGCGCCAATGCCCGTTACCGTAACACTGAAATCTTCCGGACCTTCGTACACCGCATCATCAATGGAAGCGATACGCACATCAAACTCAGTCTGCCCGGCAGGCACCGTCACCACGCCATCGTTTGGCACCGCAACCCAACCGGAGCCCGTGTTGTATTCTAAGGTACCTAAGTCTCCGACTTCGGTGTCACCTAAGTTGAGGCCGAGTTCAACTTGAACACTCGACTCTGAGGCATTCGATAATGTGACTTTAAAGTTCGCCGTATCACCTTCATTAATGGTGCCAGCGTCGGTAATAGTCACACTTGGACGGTCGTCGTCTGGATCAGGGCCCGGGCCACTGCCGTCATCCACAATCGTTGCTGTACCCGTATCACTGCCTTGCACTGCCCCAATGCCGGTTACCGTGACACTGAAATCTTCAGGGCCTTCATAAACGGCGTCATCAACAGAAGCAATACGCACATCAAATTCGGTTTGCCCGGCTGGCACCGTCACCACGCCATCATTTGGCACTGCAACCCAACCACTTCCCGTGTTGTATTCTAAAGTGCCCAAGTCACCGACTTCGGTATCGCCCAAGTTGAGGCCTAGCTCGACTTGAACAGTGGACTCGGAGGCATTCGACAGCGTCACTTTGAAGTTCGCCGTATCACCTTCATTAATGGTGCCAGCGTCGGTAATAGTCACACTTGGGCGGTCATCATCGGGATCAGGCCCCGGGCCACTGCCGTCGTCCACAATCGTTGCTGTACCCGTATCGCTGCCTTGCACCGCCCCGATGCCAGTCACCGTCACACTGAAATCTTCTGGACCTTCATAAACGGCATCGTCAATAGAAGCAATGCGCACATCAAACTCAGTTTGCCCGGCAGACACCGTCACCACGCCATCGTTTGGCACCGCAACCCAACCGGAGCCCGTGTTGTATTCTAAGGTGCCTAAGTCACCCGCTTCGGTATCGCCTAAGTTGAGGCCAAGTTCAACTTGAACACTCGATTCGGAGGCATTCGATAAGGTGACTTTGAAGTTCGCAGTCTCACCCTCATTAATGGTGCCAGCGTCGGTAATAGCCACGCTTGGACGGTCATCGTCTGGATCGGGACCTGGGCCACTGCTGTCATCCACAATCGTTGCCGTGCCCGTATCACTGCCTTGTACCGCACCAACGCCCGTTACCGTTACACTGAAATCTTCTGGACCTTCGTACACCGCATCGTCAATAGAAGCAATGCGCACATCAAACTCAGTTTGCCCGGCAGGCACCGTCACCACACCATCGTTTGGCACCGTGACCCAACCACTTCCCGTGTTGTATTCCAAGGTGCCTAAGTCACCGACTTCGGTATCACTCAAGTTGAGGCCTAGCTCGACTTGAACAGTGGACTCGGAGGCATTCGACAGCGTCACTTTGAAGTTCGCCGTATCACCTTCATTAATAATGCCAGCATCGGTAATAGTCACACTTGGGCGGTCATCATCGGGATCAGGTCCAGGGCCACTGCCGTCATCCACAATCGTTGCTGTACCCGTATCGCTGCCTTGCACCGCACCAATGCCGGTTACCGTGACACTGAAATCTTCAGGGCCCTCATAAACGGCGTCATCAATGGAAGCAATACGAACATCAAATTCGGTTTGCCCGGCAGGCACCGTCACCACGCCATCGTTTGGTACCGTAACCCAACCACTTCCCGTGTTGTATTCTAAGATACCTAAGTCACCGGCTTCGGTGTCGCCGAGATTAAGACCCAACTCTACTTGCGTTTCCGCTTCAGAGGCATTCGATAACGTAACTTTGAAGTTAGCTGTTTCACCTTCATTAATGGTGCCAGCGTCGGTAATAGTCACACTTGGGCGGTCATCATCGGGATCAGGTCCGGGGCCACGGCCGTCATCCATTATCGTCGCCGTGCCCGTATCACTGCCTTGTACTGCGCCAATACCAGTCACCGTCACACTGAAATCTTCTGGACCTTCGTACACCGCGTCATCAATAGAAGCAATGCGTACATCAAACTCAGTTTGCCCAGCTGGCACGGTCACCACACCATCGTTTGGCACCGTGACCCAACCACTTCCCGTGTTGTATTCCAAGGTGCCTAAGTCACCCGCTTCGGTATCACCGAGGTTGAGACTTAGTTCGACCTCAACATCTGTAGCTGATGGATTAGATAACGACACTTTAAAACTAGCTAACTCACCTTCATTAATCGTCCCTGCATCACTCATCGTTACCGTTGGGCGATCATCATCAGGACTTAAACCTGGCCCACTACCATCATCAACAATGGTTGCCACCCCGGTTTCAGGTGTATTTTGTTCTTCTGTTGTGCCAGAAAGTGTAAACGTTTCTGGGCCTTCGAATATAGAGTCATCTATAGAGTCGAGAGAAACCGTAAACCCACTTTCACCTAATGGGACCGAGACTGTAAAAGTACCATTATCATCAACTGAGATTTCTTCTGTTGTGCCATCGGAAAATGTTATGAGAACACTCTCGTTGACGTAGTCACTTCCGCTCTTGTCAGTAGATCCACCAGTCGCAGTCTGATCGAACAGAGAAAAAGTGATATTGATATTGTCTTCTGTTGGTTGGTTAAGTGTGACGTCGAAGGAAACCAGATCGCCCTCATTGACAGTTGGGCTAGAAATCTCTTGAACAATTACTGTTGCAGGAACTGATATTGCTGTTGGTTCTGGTGGTTGTATTTGGAAAATATCGAGTAGCGTCTCTACCTGAGTACTTGAAAATCCTGTTCCGTCAGTTCCCACTGTCTCAAAATTGGTACTAGCGAGTAATTCAGCACCTGTGCGATCTATAGCTCCCGTATTCTGTGGGCTAGACCCGTTTCCTTCACCTGCAGCAGGCTCAAACTCTTCACCCAGCTCAGTCGGGTCTTCCCCACTAGCAATTGCTTCAATTAACGCTGTGATATCATCAGTTACATTTATCGAACTTCCTTGTGGTGTCACCTGCTCGATCACAAGCTCAGAAGTATCTGATACCTCATCAATTATTAACTCTCCTGGTTGAGGTAGTTGTCCCTCTTCTAGGGTCCTAATTTCCCCATCCAGCCCGATAACCACGATGTTGCCCATCAATGAGCTCAAAGTTACTCGATCCATATCTACCTCGCCCCACTTCAAACCAAGTCAAAAGTTTGTCACCTCTACATTTACGTCTATAGTTTAGTCAAAATCATCATATTTTCGTTGTATGTGTAGCTTGTAGGACGTTTGATAACTCTAGGGGCAGAGTTACAAAAAAGCGCAGAGTGACACAGGCCGTGAAACGCTATGATATTAAGAATTCAAGCTTTTCTCCGAGCTAAACTTGCTATGTTGCTAAGCAACATTCGACATATGTGCTAAGGTTTTAAAAGGCGAAATCTTGGGTTTTTGAAACAAAAGCTTTGTTTTAACAGTAGGTTGATAAATCCCTTACTCAAGCACTGTTATTTATGATGTTTCGTCTCAGTTATGAGATGAAATAGCAAAAAGCAACACGAATTTTTAGGAGAAATACCGTGAAATGGAACCGACTAAATATTGCTTGCTGCTGTAGTTTAATAGTGTCTTTACCCGTTTTCGGTCAAACTTTAGAGCAAGCCGTGGCATTGACGTTAAAAAACAATCCTGACATTAAGAGCGCATTTAACGAGTTCACCAGTCGAAAATACGTAAATGAAGCCTCTTCGGGCGCCTACTTACCTTCTATTGATTTAGATGCGGGCATTGGTTACGAGGGATTAGACCCTTCTGACGAGGTGGGACGTGGGGATACAGATTACACTCGAAAGGAAGCTTCGGTAACACTAACTCAGCTCATATGGGATGGCAGTGCAACCTTAAATGATATCGATCGTACCGCAGCCGATGCAGAGTCAGTTAGATTTCAACTTTTGGCCGATGCATCAGATAAAGCGCTTGAAGTCACCAAAGTGTATTTAGACGCAGTAAAAGCTTACGAAATACTCAAGCTTTCTGAAAATAACTTGGCGGTTCACAAAGATATTTACGAAGACATTAAAAAACGAGTCAACTCAGGTATCGGCTCTACCGCTGACTTAACACAGGTAGAAGCACGTTTGGCAAAAGCACACGGTAATTTGGCAGCTGCTCAAAATAATTTGTACGACTCTCACACTATGTTCACTCGTTTAGTGGGTCAAACCCCGCAAGGGTTGATCTTTCCAAGAGCGGATCAGAATTTCATTCCATACACCATTGATGAAGCGGTAGGTTTGGCATTTGAGCTGCACCCTGTCATTCAAGTCGCGCTCGCAGATGTGGACTCTGCTAAGTTTCAATACAAACAATCTAAAGGTGTTAATTACCCAACCATTTCCATTGAAGCTTCACAAACATGGCGTGACGACGCTGATGGCTTAAAAGGCCGCAGTGATGAAACACTTGCCATGCTGCGTCTACGCTACAACCTATTTAATGGCGGCAGTGACGCTGCAAACTCAGAAAACTTCGCCTATCAGTTAAACAAAGCGAAAGACTTACGTGAAGGTGCTTATCGCAATGTTGAAGAAGGGTTAAGGCTTTCATGGAGCGCACTGGATTTGACCCTACAGCAAAAAGAGTTCCTGTCAGATCATGTAGACTCAGCATCTGAAACCGTTATTGCGTATGAAAAACAATATCGCATTGGTAAGCGAACGCTGCTTGATCTATTGAATACTGAAAACGAACTCTTTGAGGCACGTAAAGACTACTTAGATTCTAAATACGCAGAGCAGTACGCCAAATATCGAGTGATGAACGCAACAGGTCAACTGTTGAGTGCATTAAGGGTTGAAATGCCTAAAGAATGGCTAGAAGAAGTGGAGTATTAATTATGAAATACATAACTATTATTGCACTCTCATTGATGATTTCGGCATGCAGTTCATCCGATAAAGGCGATGAATATGATTATATTGATACGCCAATTGCCGATCAGTGGGCAGATCATCTTGATGATGATTCTGATGGAGTCATTAATGAGCGCGATTTATGTCCGGGTACTCCTTTAGGTGCCGAGATAGATAACGATGGCTGCGGTTCGTATGTCGACTCCTCGCAAGAAATGCAAATTCGAGTTCTGTTCGCGAATGATTCCGATGTGATCAATCCTATCTTTACGGAGCAAATTCGAGAACTATCCGACTTCTTGAAGGAGTATCCAAATACATCGATAGAGATTCAGGGCTATGCCAGTCGTACTGGTACTGCAGAACACAATCTTGACTTATCTAAACGCCGCGCTGAGAACGTTAGAAAAGAACTCATGATGAATGGTATTAGTGGAGATAGAGTCACCATTGTCGGTTATGGAGACACAGTGCTTGCAACTCAAGGCACCGACCAAGTGAGTCACGCGCTAAACCGTCGAGTAACCGCAACAGTGATTGGCCACAAAGGTGAAGTGAAGAAAGAGTGGACCGTTTTCACGACACTTCCTAAGAGCTAACGTCGCAATGAACGGAGTTTAAAAGTAAAAGGTCTAGCAAAATGCTAGACCTTTTTTGATTTTCAATTTCACCTGTGGCTAGACATGCTACATGTCTTTGTATTGCGCTTCTAAACTTGCAATCAGACTTTGAGTCACATCATCGACACTTGCACCATCAAAATGGATGTCCAATGTCGAGCCACCTTTCGTAATACTCAAGTTCGCTTCCGAGCCGCCATCTGGTGCCACTTCTACGTGATACTCTCCGACATCACCAGTATGATCACCGGACTGAAGATCAGTAAGAAGCTCACCAACTTCATCTTTTGATAAGTCATCAAACAGATCGGAGAAGTCTAAAGTATCCTCATCTTTGTTGAAATCAGTAACCGTATCAACCTCGTTGGTCACTTCACTCCACTTAAAGATGTCAGAGCCCTCATCTCCCGTTAAGATATCATTACCTAAACCACCAATCAGAATGTCATCACCTTCACCGCCAACGAGTATGTCGTTACCACCCTGACCAAACAGTAAATCGTTGCCAGCACCACCAGATAAGTTATCCGACTTATCACCTTGGTGAGATTGGTTGAATTCTTCTAAGTTATTTTTAACGTATTCATGGATGTCTTCACCATCAATGGTAGAAACATCTTGACCCGTTTGCTGTGCCACATGTGATTGAATCGCACTCAAACCTTGCTCATTACCGCCAAATTCAATTAAATCACCCAGCAAGATATCGTCACCTTCTCCACCCTGAATAGTGTCTGAGCCTTGTTTTAGGGGCACATCTTGACCCAATATCGTTTCAGCAAGTTTAGTAACATCGATATCTGACTCTACCACACCATCAGTGTCATACTGCTTAAGTGTTTGTTCATCAACACCACTACCAAGACCTATCGACTCTACTGAAGACAATGCTGCTAACACTTGATACATATGTTGAGCTTGTGTTGAGCTGCCACCTTCATCGTAGTAACGGATAGAGCCATTATATCTGTCGATATCACCAAGGGTTCTGCCTGTTAGCGGTGAATATACTTGACCGTAACTATCTATAACGACATCACCTTTGTAGGTAACCGTCTGTCCGTATGAATAATTATTGCTACTAACTATATCTTGCAGGGTAACAAGCTTGCCAGAATCATCGACATCCAAAATCACTTTCGAGAATTCATTCTGCGCTAAATGGTAGAGATGCGTTGCTCTATTTGGTTGACCATCAGTAACAAAGTACGTGATATTTTGGCCATTAGGGTTAGGTTGACTGCTAAACCATTCAACAGCTGACTGTAAACCCGCCTCATAGTTTGTGCCGCCGTCACCCTCATCACCTATAGCACTATTCAGTTCTTTTACAAACTCATCTCTTGCTGTTGGAGAACTCAAGTCAACGGAAATAACTGCTGACGCACTTGAAGCAAACTCACTGAGGTGAATATTCACTGTTCCAGGCTTCTCACCCTGATTTGCAGCACTTAACAGTTCATCAAACACATCTAGCACTTCTTGCTTCGCAGTTCCTACCCAGTTACCCATGCTCCCCGAAGTATCCAAAACAAAGGCGATGTTGTAGTCCTGACCCGCAATAATCTCCAATCCTTGGACATCGCCAACAATAATATCGTGATCGTCACTGCCCGTTATCTGATCGTTCCCATGTGAACCCGACTCTAGAACATAGTCACGAGCTGTAAGCGCAACAGACTCTGTTGTTGAAGCGGCATCATTATTTGCTTCTTCAACCGACGTCGCGGTAACGCTTAGTGGGAACTCTAGACTACCTTCATAATCAAACGGCACTCTGATATCTAAAGAGACCTTACCGTTAGCATCCAGGGTGACAAGATAACTACCGTTTGCGTCCTGATTAACGGCATGTCCATCGATATACAGCTCTACACCATCCGGCAAACCTTCCACAAAAACAGTTTGCGCCAAGCTTTCACTTCCATCGACATCAACCAAATCAACATTAATATCAACGGGAATCCAACGCTCTTGAAGCACTTCATAGGTGCCGTCGGGCTTCAATTCAACGACTTTGTCTGCAAAAACAATTCGTTCAATTTCATATAAGTGATCACCACGATCATCACTACCTGTGTGGTCGTTTACCGAATCGATAGAACGATTATCTAGCAAAATCCAATATGGAACTTGACCTCCATGATCGTCTTTGAAGGTCATTTTGTAGTCACTGAAGTTTCCAGTTAAGTAAACCGTATCTTGGCCATCATAATCTGTAATAGTGGACGCATCATCACCATAGAAAGAGTCGTTATTACCACCGCCAATAAATACGTCATCACCGCCGCCACCATAGAAAGTGTCATTGTAATCAGTCCCAACGAATAAGCTATCGGTATCACTTCTATCGTTGTTGTCACCTAGCATCACTCCGGCGTATGAGTGATTTTTTTGCACGACATCATCCAAACCAAGATCAGCAGCGACGAGTTCATTCTCTGTAGGCGTTTTATCTATCGCAGAAGTGGCTAAGTTGTGATTAGGATCAACAGCATCTCTTTTTACTAACTCTCCAACATTAATCGTGATCGCAGGGGCATCTGCAACTGCGACAACGTTGATATCAAGCGTATTTGTTGCGCCAGTATTTGTGGTGTAATTAATTAATGGAACATCACCTGACCAGTGCTCGGTAGGTTCAAATACGTAACTACCATCTTGGTTTACTAATAAAGTGCCACTGGTCAAAGATACGTTTTCACCTACCGCATAGTCAGTGCCATTAATAGTAATGTGATCAACCATCAGAAGGTTGTCGTCATCAGAGTCATTACGCAATACGTTACCCTGTAGCGAATTATCTTCGTTGGTCTTCCCAATATCACTTTCCGTTTCCGTCGGTAAGTTCTCATGTACTACAACATTGATCGCCAAGTTAGATTCTGCTGAATCACCATTCGCGCGTTCTGTACTCGTTGCCTTCAAATTGATTGTGAAGTCATCATGGGAGCCAGCTGGTGGAGTCACAGTAAGTGTATCTAATGCCCAACTTGTCACGTCCAGTTCTTCATCAATGGTTGCTACAGTAATAGAACTGTTTCCATCTGAAAGGATCGCACCTACAGGTAAGCCAGTTAGCGTGACTTTAAGTGATTCAGAGCCATCTTTATCATTTAAGCTTGTTTTAATTTCAGAGAGCGGTATCGCTGTATCTTGTAACCCTTCGTTCAGCTGATATGTTTCGTAAAACGCAACACCATTAACTTCTTGTAGTTCAGACGTTCTGATATCAGTTGCTTCTAGTGCACTTTCATCACTAACTACGTAAAGACTGCTGTTGCTCAGATTGACAGGTGCTTGTCCATTAATGGATACATCCACATTAAAGTTACCCGGACCACTTTGGTTATGGTGATAAATTTCAATTGGATAAAAGCCAGATACCGAAGGGGTAAAGATAGCACCCTTAATATCACCACTGTCGCTACCCCAACGAGCTTGATCAAGTAACGTACCACCCAACTTGATTGCAAGGCTATCATCGGCTTGACCGACAAAGTCGTAACTCGCTCCAGCTTCGAGATAAACAAGAGATGTGACTAGAACGGCCTCATTTGCCAAGGTTGCATGAGTCCCTAAATCTTCCACATTTGACCAACTCAATTGAGTTCCATCTGCTGCATCAAGAGCGTTGATCGCTGCAATTAGAGTCTCGCCGTTGACCCCCATGCCATTACTAGAACCAACTTGAACATTGCTCCATGTTGTAACGTTAAACTCTTGTTGGGGTAATGAGTTCTCGTGCGTCACTGCGATTAAGTTCGGTTTATCAGCGATAGGATTTACGTCTATTGTCAGTGTTGACTCTTGACCGGTACTCTGTCCATCTGTT
The DNA here is from genome assembly GCF_032970445.1 of Vibrio sp. T13N. NCBI lineage: Bacteria > Pseudomonadati > Pseudomonadota > Gammaproteobacteria > Vibrionales > Vibrionaceae > Vibrio > Vibrio sp. T13N. The sequence continues at coordinate 102,998 of NZ_JAWJYE010000009.1, read as the reverse complement.
GGTTTAAAGCCAATTTGAGCGTAACTAGACTCCTGATCTCCGACTTGATTTCCGCCGAAACTGTCACTGCCAGACTCATTTAATTCAGGTACAAAACGAACACTGTTTTCATCAAAGAGCGATTTATCAAGCACTTGATCGATTTGGACAGACTGCCAATCGCCCTGCGAATCTTTATACTCTAATGACCCATCGCTAGGAAGCGTTGTGATTTGGACGGAGAGCTCTGATACGTTAGAGTCCACATCGCTAATACCGAATGATGACCAATCAAGTATCACTTGGGTATCTTCACTCATCTCAACCGCGGAAGGCGAAGATTCAGGTGCATCATTCACATTTACCAGAGAAACATTGACCTCGGCAGTATCAATCCCGCCAGTTCCATCGATAACCTCAACCTGAAGCGTATAATCGCCCAAGTCAACATCATCGATTGTCTTGTTCAATGAAATCTCTCCGCTTGTCGGGTCGATATCAAAAATACCATTAGTGGTCGAGCCATCTGCAAAGCGGTATACAAGCACGTCATTATCGTGATCTTCAGCAACGACCGTACCAATAATGGACCCACTCACCGTGTTTTCGTTAACTGACCCGAAGTCGTAAACATCATCATTTGGTTTGTCACCAGCACTATCGCCGCCAGAAATAAACTCTGGAGCGTGCTGAGCATCTATAATAGAGACTGTTGCTTCATTCGAGTCACTTGCAAGCGTCGAATCTGCACCAACCGTACCAATTAGAGTCACAGTTAGGTTTTCAAGATCTTCGTAAATACCATCATCGAGAGTTTTTATATCAATCGGTGCCGACGTTTTACCCGCTGGAATCGTGACTGTGTACGTACTTGGAGCAATATAATCTTTGTCATCAACATTCCCGCCGATTGTGAATGTTACCAGCACATCTTCATCTGCTTTTTGGTCAATGTTGACGATAAATTTTGCATCACTACCTTCATCAACTGAGGATTGATCTGAGCTAATAGTCACTTTCGGTGCACTTTGGGCATCAACGATCACAACACTTGCGCTGTTATTTGAAGCAATGCTCGCATCAGCGCCATCCACCTCTTTAATGGTTACTGTGAAAGATTCTGCGCCCTCATAAATACCATCGGTGAGCGTCAGTAAGTCAAGAGCAGCTGAAGATTGACCCGCAGGAACTTCAACACTAAGAACGCCAACAAAATCTTTTCCATCTTGGGCCACGCCACTATATTCGACATGAACCGTAACGCTCTCATCTGCAACTTTATCAAGTGTCAGCGTAAAGCCTGCCGTTTCACCTTCATTTACGCTGTTTTGATCGGCACTAATACTAACTAAAGGTGCAGGATCAGAATCCACAATATTTGCGTTACCAGTTGCAATACCATTACTGGTGACACTACCGATTTCCGTAACCGTCAGACCAAAGCTCTCATCACCTTCATGGACATTATCTAGTTTGGTCGAGACTGCGACTTTAATTTCAGCGACACCTGGAGGTATAGTAACGTCTCCATTAGGCGCTATATCTAATGTTTGAGTTTGACCATGAGTATCCACATAGGTCACTACCATAGTGCCTAGATCAACATCTTCCGCAGTATAGCTATCATTTGTTGTTGACTTCAGATTGACGACAACGGCCTCTTGAACAGGGTTAGAGAGTAAAACGGTAAATATTGCGTCAGTTCCTTCAATGACATCGCCGGCATCTACTACGCTAAGTTCTGAACTATCATTATCAAGAACTGTTGCCGTCCCCGTTTCACCGCCGAGCTCAAGAACGATCGTTTCGCTGCTTTCCACAACCAAGTCATCAATAGTCGGAATCGATATTTCGAAGCTACTTATACCTGCAGGAACAATCAAGTAACCACCTAAGAAAACAACACCATTTGTGTAGGTTGCATTTGATAGATTTACGTCATTCTTATCAACTGAAGAACCTTGAGCAAGCATATCAACTTGGTACTTAACAGCAGTACTGGTGACTTCATCTAGAACAACCGAAAAAGTGACATTGTCACCCTCAGTCACGCTATCACCGACCACAGACAGACTTGGCCCATTTTCAGCAACATTACCATCTAGCATTTCATTAACGATATTGACTGTAGATGGATCGCTAACGCCACTTTCAGAGTCGACGGCCACATATCCAAAGCTGTCCTCTGCAGGAACACCTTCTACATAACGTAACTCCCAGTTACCTTCATTTTTCGTAGAAAAATCTAACTGAGTAATGACCGAACCTTCAGGAAGAGCTAGATCTTTCCCATAACCAACGCTTGTTTCTTGGAATAGCATGAAGTTGCCTTCAGGCTTCAAAAACTCGAACGTTTGAGTCTGTTGGACATTATTTGAATCTAAGTATGTAACCGTAATAAGCGCTGCGTTGTCATCACCGTAATCAAACAATCCACCTAGTCCATCTAGTCCAAGGTTTACGCTGCCCACAGGGTTATTAGACAAATCGATCGTAATTGTTTCACCCTTCTCAATACCCTGCCCATCATTGTCAGCAATACCATTGCCGATATGTGACACCTGGCGGTTGTATTGAGCAAGCTCATCACTATCAGAAGATATAGTGATGGAGGAACCATTTACTAAATGCTCAGTACGGGAATGTGATGAACCACCATCCTCACTTAATCCCCAGTTATTGAAATCTGTTGTAGATTCCGAGCTATTAGGCGTATTAGGACGATCTTTGATACCTAATAAGAAGCCAACATTATCAGCTTCATAGTAAAGGCTGTCTTTGTCATAAAGCGTATCGCTTACTTCTTTAATTTCGTGCAACTCACCATCACTATCTTTAAAGAACAACGTACCTGAGGTTGGCAGTTCAGTAATTCGGACATGTAGATCGTTGCCTTTTAAGTCGTCTTCAGAATCCGCGATATGATCTTGAGAATCACCGCTACCCAGAGGTTTCGTATCGGTATCAAACACAACGTGCGTAAGCTGATCATCGGCCACATGCGTAAAGTCTTCACTGTCAGGTTTGTCGTTTACTGGCGTGACATCGACGTTAACAATGGTGGATTCACTGACACCACCGGAGGTGACGATATAGGTGAAACTGTCTGCCCCGTGGTAGTTGTCGTTCGGCGTGTAGGTCACGGTGCCATCAGGGTTGACCGAGACAGTACCGTTAGCTGGGCCTTTATTGGTATCAAGCGACACTACTTTATCGTCGCCGTCAAACGTGTCGTTACCTAAGACCTTAATGATGGTTGGCGTGTCTTCCACGACTGTCGCGCGGTCAGATTCAATATCCGCCACAGGTGCAACCGTGAAGCTCACCGTTTGGCTAACGCTTTCACCACTTGAGTCTTTAGCTGTGAACGTAATTGTCTCTTTGCCATTCCAATCCGCAGTCGGAGTAATGGTAGCAACGCCATTCACAATAGAGACTTGGATGTTGTTATTGCCAGAGACGGAGAATTCTAGCGAGGAATCGGAATCTTTAAATACTTCATTCAAGTCGATCGTGTATGCATCGAAATCTTCCGATAACACTTGATCTGCAATGGCATTTTCAACAATCGGTGCATCATTAACACGATTCACAACCAAGCTATCACTGTCGCTAGCCGTTGGATTAACACCATCCGACACTGACGCGCTGATAGTAAGGTCTTTAAGGTTGAGTTCATCGTTGTTAACCGCGTCAACACCCGCTTGAGTTAGCTTGACTTCATTGCCAACCAACACGAAGTAGCCGTTTGAGTTGTTTTCTAGAGAAATGGTTAATTGGTCTTCTGGCGTATCAGTATCACGAACCGTTAAGGTTGCGACTACCGTATCAGTGCTCACTGCATCTTCAGTGATGCTTTCTACGGCATCAACTTTGATAGTTGGCGCATCGTTTACTGGGTTAACGTTAACTACCACTTTCGCTTCGTCGGTCAATTGACCATCCGTTACGATGTAGGTAATTTCAGCGTCGCCATTGAAGTTTTCTGCAGGAGTGAAAACGAGTTTTCCATCCACCACTTCAACCGTACCCTGCTCTTTAGGTACAGAGGCTGATTCAATACTCAGCTTATCGTCATCCACATCAGTGTCGTTTGGCAGAACATCAATAGTAACTGCGGTGTCTTCTTGTGTCGTAGCGATGTCATCTTTCGCCACTGGCGCGTCGTTGACCGGCGTCACATTGACTTCAACGGTAGTGAATTCGGATACACCGCCTGATGTCACGACATAAGTGAACGTATCTTTGCCGACGTAGTTGTCATCTGGTGTGTAGGTCACCGTGCCGTTGTTATTCACAATGACGGTGCCATTTTTAGGACCATTATCGGCGTCCAAAGACACCACTTTATCAGTGCCTTCGAACGTGTCGTTACCTAAGACGTTAATGATGGTTGGTGTGTCTTCGACTACATCCGCACTATCAGCCTCAATGTCAGCTACTGGTGCTACCGTAAAGTTCACCGTTTGACTTACGCTTTCACCGCTTGGGTCTTTAGCTGTGAACGTAATTGTCTCTTTGCCATTCCAATCCGCAGTCGGAGTGATGGTAGCAACACCATTCACAATAGAAATTTGGATGTTGTTATTGCCAGAGACTGAGAATTCTAGCGAGGAATCGGAATCTTTGAATACTTCATTCAAGTCGATCGTGTATGCATCGAAATCTTCCGATAACACTTGATCTGTAATGACATTATCAACTGTTGGCGCATCGTTAACACGATTCACAACCAAACTATCACTGTCGTTAGCCGTTGGATTAACACCATCCGATACTGACGCGCTTATAGTCAGATCTTTAAGATTAAGTTCATCGTTGTTAACTGCATCGACGCCCGCTTGAGTTAGCTTGACTTCATTGCCAACCAACACGAAGTAACCGTTTGAGTTGTTTTCTAAAGAAACGGTTAATTGGTCTTCTGGCGTGTCAGTATCACGAACCGTTAAGGTTGCCACTACCGTATCAGTGCTCACTGCGTCTTCAGTGATGCTTTCTACGGCATCAACTTTGATAGTTGGCGCATCGTTTACTGGATTTACTGTAACGGTTACCTTCGCTTCGTCGGTCAATTCACCGTCCGTAACGATGTAGGTGATTTCAGCGTCGCCATTGAAGTTTTCTGCCGGTGTGAACACCAGTTTGCCATCAATAATTTCGACTGTACCTTGAACACTCGGCACAGACGCCGATTGAATAGACAGCTCATGGCCATCCACATCAGTGTCGTTTGGCAGGACATCAATCGTCACTGGCGTGTCTTCGTCAGTAACATCGGTATCATCTTTTGCCACTGGCGCATCGTTGACTGGCGTCACATCGACGTTCACCGTGGTGGATTCCGATACCCCACCGGACGTAACGATGTAGGTAAAGCTGTCTGCCCCGTGGTAGTTGTCGTTTGGCGTGTAGGTTACGCTGCCGTCCGGGTTGACCGAGACCGTGCCGTTGGCTGGACCGTGATTGGTATCGAGCGACACCACTTTGTCGTCGCCTTCAAACGTATCGTTACCTAAGACCTTAATGATGGTTGGCGTGTCTTCCACAACCGTCGCGCGGTCAGATTCAATATCTGCCACAGGCGCAACTGTGAAGTTCACCGTTTGGCTAACGCTTTCACCGCTTGGATCGGTTGCAGTAAAGGTTAGGATTTCTGAGCCGTTCCAGTCTGCCGTTGGTGAGATGGTCGCGATGCCGTTCTCTATTGAGACATTGACATTGCTATTACCAGAGACGCTAAACGTTAACTCGCCATCCACGTTATCCACATCGCTGAAGGCGGTATTTAGATCGATGGTGTATGGCGTAAAGTCTTCTGCCAAGGTTTGGTCTGCGAGGTTGCTTTCAACCGCAGGCGTGTCGTTCACCGCATTCACCGTGACATTGACCGTCGCTTGGTCAGTCAGTGCACCATCAGTGATGGTGTAAGTGATTTCGGTGTCGCCATTGAAGTTCTCAGCCGGTGTGAAGACCAGTTTTCCGTCAACAATTTCAACCTTACCTTGTGCTTCAGGTACAGACGCAGATTGGATCGACAACTTATCGCCATCCACATCAGTATCGTTTGGCAGGACATCGATCGTCACTGGTGTGTCTTCGTCAGTAATCGCCGTGTCATCTTTTGCCACTGGCGCGTCGTTGACCGGCGTCACATTGACTTCAACGGTAGTGGATTCAGACACACCGCCTGATGTCACGACATAAGTGAACGTATCTTTGCCGACGTAGTTATCATCTGGTATGTAGGTCACGGCGCCATCAGGGTTGACCGAGACCGTGCCGTTAGCTGGGCCTTTATTGGTATCAAGCGACACTACTTTATCGTCGCCGTCAAACGTGTCGTTACCTAAGACGTTAATGACGGTTGGCGTGTCTTCGACTACATCCGTGCTGTCTGCCTCAATGTCAGCTACCGGTGCAACCGTAAAGTTCACCGCTTGGCTGACGATTTCACCACTTGGATCGGTAGCAGTAAACGTTAGGGTTTCTGAACCGTTCCAGTCTGCTGTTGGTGAAATGGTCGCGATGCCGTTTTCAATCGAAACCAACACGTTGCTGTTACCGGACACTGAGACGTTAAGTGTGGAGTCACTGTCTTTAAATGCGTTGTTTAAATCAATCGTGTAGGTCGCGAAGTCTTCCGATAGCACTTGATCTGAGATGACATTATCAACAGTCGGCGCATCGTTAACACGATTCACAATCAAACTATCACTGTCGTTAGCCGTTGGATTAACACCATCCGATACTGACGCGCTGATAGTCAGGTCTTTTAGGTTAAGTTCATCGTTGTTAACCGCATCGACGCCTGCTTGAGTCAGCTTGACTTCATCGCCAACTAACACAAAGTAACCGTTTGAGTTGTTTTCTAAAGAAACGGTTAATTGGTCTTCTGGCGTATCAGTATCACGAACCGTTAAGGTTGCGACTACCGTATCCGTGTTCACTGCATCTTCAGTGATGCTTTCTACGGCATCAACTTTGATAGTTGGTGCATCGTTTACTGGATTTACTGTAACGGTCACCTTCGCTTCGTCGGTCAATTCACCGTCCGTAACGATGTAGGTGATTTCAGCGTCACCATTGAAGTTTTCTGCCGGAGTGAAGACGAGTTTTCCATCCACCACTTCAACCGTGCCCTGCTCTTTAGGTATAGAGGCTGATTCAATACTCAGCTTCTCGCCATCAATATCGGTGTCGTTTGGCAGGACATCAATCGTCACTGGCGTGTCTTCGTCAGTAATCGCCGTGTCATCTTTTGCCACTGGTGCATCATTCACTGGCGTCACATCAACGCTCACCGTGGTGGATTCCGATACCCCGCCTGACGTGACAATGTAGGTGAAGCTGTCTGTACCGTGGTAGTTGTCGTTTGGCGTGTAAGTTACGCTGCCATCAGGATTGACCGAGACCGTGCCGTTAGCTGGACCGTTATTGGTATCAAGCGACACCACTTTGTCGTCGCCTTCGAACGTGTCGTTATCTAAGACCTTGATGATGGTCGCCGTGTCTTCCACAACCGTCGCTTTGTCTGCCACGATGTCCGCCACAGGCGCAACCGTGAAGTTCACCGTTTGGCTAACGCTTTCACCGCTTGGATCAGTGGCAGTAAACGTTAGGATTTCTGAGCCGTTCCAGTCCGCGGTTGGAGTGAACGTAGCAATGCCATTGACGATCGCCACTTGAATGTTGCTGTTGCCAGAGACGCTAAACGTTAACTCGCCATCGGCGTTATCCACATCGCTGAAAGCGGTATTTAGATCGATGGTGTATGGCGTGAAATCTTCCGCCAAGGTTTGGTCTGCGATGTTGCTTTCAACCACAGGTGTGTCGTTCACCGCATTCACGGTGACGGTGACCGTCGCTTGGTCAGTCAGCGAACCATCGGTGACGGTGTAAGTGATCTCAGCGTCGCCATTGAAGTTCTCAGTTGGCGTAAATACAAGCTTGCCGTCAATAATCTCGACTTGACCTTGGTCACTCGGCACAGACGCCGATTCAATGCTTAACGCATCGCCATCGATGTCAGTGTCGTTTGGCAGTACATCAATCGTTACTGAGGTATCTTCCTCTGTAATTGTTGCGTCATTAAGGGCAATAGGCGCATCGTTAACTGAGTTTACTGTTACCGAGACTTGAGCTTCATCCTCTAGCTCACCATCTGAGATGGTGTAGCTAATAGTTGCATTACCATTGAAGTTTTCAGCCGGAGTGAAAACAAGCTTACCATCGACAATCTCAACGATACCTTGCTTTTCTGATACAGAAGCAGAAGTAATGGATAAATCGTCACCTTCAATGTCACTGTCGTTAGCGAGCACATCAATTACAACCTGGGAATCTTCGTCAGTTTGAATCGCATCGTTAGTCGCTATTGGCGCGTCATTAACAGGCTTAATATCTAAATTAGCATTGCCATTAATAACACCCCCATCGTCATCAATGATGTCATAGGAGAATGACACTTCAGTATCATCATCAGCTTCTGGGATATAAGTCCAAGATCCATCGTTGTTATCAATTAAAGTGCCATTCCCACTCTCAATAGTGACGTTTGTAACGATAAGAGTATCAGCATCGTCAATATCGACATTCGATAGTAATTCTTCGGTAGTTATCGTGATGGGATCGCTATCTTCTTCAATAGCGCTTAATGTCACTGGAGAATTAGTAAGTGGTTTATTTGAGCCATCTCCACTGGTTTCTATATTTGTTGCGAAAAAGTCATTTAAGGTCAACGCTTGTGTTTCAGATAAACCGAGGGATTCCAAGCCAATAGTTTCAAAATTTGTTGAGGCCAGTACTTCAGTGCCATCCCGTGCAATCGTGGCACTATTTTGTAAACTTGAACCACTGTTTTCACCCGCAGCTGGCGCGAGTTCTTCATCAACTATAGAAGGGTCTTGACCTTGCTCAATAGCACCAATAATTCGTGCCACATCATCAGAAATATCTTTTGAGCCTTGCTCTTCAGTTAGTTGAATGTTCAAATTTAGAGGTGCAGCATCTGTCGTTGCCACTACCACTTCACCTGGTAGGGGCTGTTGTCCTTCTGTTAGGACTCTCAGCTCCCCATCTAAACCTATTACGACGACTTGATTACCGAGTGACACTAACGCTGTACGATCCATATAAATCTTAACCCTAAATAACTGTCAAGTTTTTGACTAACAATACTAATTTGCTATATATTGCCTGATTATATAGTGCAATAACAGCAATTTGATGCTCAATTAAGTAATTATGTGTCATACATCAATAGGAACCTATACGCATATTTGTCTTGTTTTAATAAAAGCCACTCAACTCTTGTTAAACATCAATTTCACTTTAAAATCGGGATCCTTATTCAAAATTTAGACCCACCAAATGAATTGATTTATCAAGAATGAAACAAATGAACAATGAATCAACAGGTTACTTCATCGTGTATTAATGTTATTGTGCGCTAAATTATTGACGCCCTTATAGGTATCCCACTTATAAGCCCTCTCACCTCGAGAAATTTTATTATTATCTAGGAGAATCACAGTGAAGTGGACTCGTGCCAACGCCTTTTGCATTGGTGTGTTCGCAGCTAGTCATGCTTTTGGGCAAACACTAGAGCAAGCGGTTGAAAACACATTAAAAACCAATCCTGACATCAAAAGTGCGTTCAATGAATTCGTTAGCAAGCAGTATGTGAATGAAGCATCTGGCGGTGCTTACCTCCCATCCGTAGATTTAGACGCCGGTATCGGTTATGAAGGCATTAACCCAGCAGAAGCAGGGCGAGATTCAACGGATCTGACAAGAAAAGAAGCGACCGTGACACTAACCCAGTTGATATGGGACGGTTCTGCGACACTTAACGATATGGATCGAACAGCAGCTGACGCAGAATCAGTTCGTTATCAACTGCTCGCTGATGCTCAAGACACGGCACTCGAAGTGGCAAAGGTTTACTTAGATTCAGTAAAAGCTTATGAAATTCTTACACTTTCAGAAAACAACTTGAAGGTTCATAAGAAGATCTACGAAGACATTAAAAAGCGAGTTAACTCAGGACTTGGGTCTACCGCTGACCTAACTCAAGTAGAAGCTCGTTTAGCAAAAGCTCACGGTAACTTGGTGGCGGCTCAGAACAACTTATATGACAGCCACACCACGTTTACACGCCTTGTCGGACAGTCCCCACAAGGATTGATTTTTCCGCGAGCGGACCAGAACTTTATTCCCTACACCATAGATGAAGCAATTGACTTGGCATTTGAATCGCATCCAGTAATCAAAATTTCGATGGCAGATGTAGACTCAGCGAAGTTCCAATATAAGCAATCTAAGGGAACTTACTATCCAACGATATCTGTAGAAGCGGCTCAAACGTGGCGTGATGATGCAAGCGGTATCGAAGGAAGCAGTGATGAAACGACAGCGATGCTGCGTATGCGTTACAACCTCTTTAATGGTGGTAGTGATGTCGCCAATGCTGAAAACTTTGCCTATCAACTAAACAAAGCCAAAGATTTACGAGAACGCGCATACCGCAGCGTTGAAGAAGGACTTCGTCTATCATGGAGCGCGCTAGATTTAACGCTTCAGCAAAAAGAGTTTCTGGCGGATCACGTAGATTCGGCATCTGAAACTGTTATCGCCTACGAGAAACAGTATCGCATCGGTAAACGAACCCTTTTGGATTTGTTAAATACTGAAAACGAGTTATTTGAAGCGAGAAAAAACTACTTGGATGCTCGATATTCAGAGCAATACGCGAAATACCGTGTAATGAATGCGACCGGCCAATTGTTAAATGCCTTGCGAGTCGATGTGCCTACGGAATGGAATGAAAAGGTGGAGTACTAATCATGAAACCAATGAAAATTCTATTTGCATTAAGCCTTCTCGCCGTTACTCAACAGGTTGTTGCTGAAGACGAGTATGACTATCGACCTGTACCAAGTGCAGAGCAAATCGCTGACCTTCAAGATGAAGATAACGATGGCGTCATCAACGCTCGAGATATGTGCCCTGGAACACCGGAAGGCTCAGAAGTCGACAATGACGGTTGCGGCGAATACATTAAAGCATCAGATAACATGCAAGTAAGAATACTTTTTGCCAATGATTCTGATGAAATCAATCCCGTGTTCAGAAGACAAGTACGTGAACTGTCCGATTTTTTAAAAGAATACCCTACTACGTCGATCGAACTGCACGGCTACGCGAGTAAAGTTGGTGGCTCTCAACACAACCAAGATCTATCAGAGAGACGAGCACGCAATGTCCGTGAGGCGCTATTGAGCTACAACATCGAACCGAGCAGAGTTCGTATTGTTGGCTTTGGAGATACTCACCTAGCGCAACAAGGTACCGATGAAGTCAGCCACGCTTTAAACCGCCGAGTAACTGCTTCTGTCGTTGGTTATAAAGGCGAGATTAAAAAAGAGTGGACAATATTCACTACCCTCCCTGAAAGGTAAAAATATCTGTATTAATGTTTGTTCAAACAAGCATTAATAAACCTAGAATGACATAAGAAAAGGAGCTTCGGCTCCTTTATTTTTACTCATTGCAATAACCGTATTATGCTTTAGGAATCGGCACTTTAGTGTTACCCTAGCGGCGTCATAACAACGAGAGTTTTGAAATGAGCAAACTTACATCAGATATCCAAGCAAACCTTGACCTTTTTGTTGCAGAAACAAAAGAAAACCAACTGGTTTGGGGTTTACGCAATGAAGAAGGTTGGCTATCTTGCGATTCAACTGAATTCGAAAACAGTGAAGTCATGCCTTTCTGGTCTTCTAAAGAAGATGCAGAAGCGCACAATGTTGAAGAATGGGCTGACTTCACTGTACTAGAAATCCCACTAGATATCTTTGTTGAAGATTGGCTTTTAACTCTTGCAGAAGATGGTGTTCTTGTTGGTACTAACTGGAACGATCAGCTAGAAGGCAAAGAAATGGAGCCTCAAGATCTAGCAAAGCTTTACATTGCATAACGACTCCTAGACCTCAACTTTATGTTGGGGTCTTTCTTTTGATGCTCTTTTTTTGATATATCGACCAAGTGCATAGTTTTCCTATTCTTTTTCTTCGTACACCCAACTCAATCACAACGCTGATCAATTAATAGCGCTATGATTCTCCAATTCCAAAGCAACAAAAGAACATAAGGCACGTTTAAATATGCGCACGCTCTATCCTTTGCTTGCGTCACTCTTACTCGCCCCGGTATATGCTAGTGACACTCAAGATATTGAGCCAGAACAAAATATCACGCAGTGGCACGCCGTTTATCAAACCACATTGAGAAGTAATCCTGACTCAGCATTAAGCATGCTTCAAGATCGATACCACACAGCGAAATCGCACAGCGAAAAACTCTACGTCAGCGGGCTGATTTATGAATACATGTCGAACATAAAACAGCCGTACTATGGTAGCAGCCAAGTTCTCAACAATAACTTTGCTCAGTTAGAGTCAGAGTACATTCTTGCCTTAAATGAACGTAAGCATGGTAGTTATGACGCCTCAGTAAATAGCTTTTCTTCGTTGCGAAAAAAAATGAAGCAGACTTCAGATTCTGAAGGCAAAGCTTTGATGAACTATCAGCTCTGTTATACCTTGAATCAACAAGGTCGTTATCACAAAGCAAACTTTTATTGCTCGTCGTTAGAAAGCCATCTAAGTCAACAACATCAAGAACACTTCCCTATTGATCTCGCGTTACGTGTGGTAGCGAATAACTATAACTATCGTGGCGACTATGAAAAAGCGCTGAGTCTTTATAGAAAGCTGCTGGCGAACATGTCTGCTCAAAGCGATCCTTCTGGCATTTACAATGACGTCGGAAATTTACTTGCAGAGCTTGGGCAGTTTGAACAATCAGAACAATATCTCATCCAAGCCCTACTCGCTCGTCAAGATGAAGGGACACCACTCAAAGTCGCCCAAGTCGAACATAGCCTTGGGGCAATGTATAAGAAATCCAAAGAATTCGATAAAGCCATCAATCATTATCAAAATGCATTAACAATACTCAACCAGCTCCACTACCCATATGGTCAAGGGTTAAGCTACTTAGGGCTGTCTGCGGTTTTAGCCGAAAGTGGGCAACTGGATACCGCAGTAGATTACATTAGAAAAGCTTTAGACATTGCTGAAACGTATGAAAATACGCACCTCGAAACGGAAGGACATTTAGCTGCTGGGTTCGCGTATTTGAAAAACCATGCTACTGAAAAATCGATTGCACATGGCAAAGTCGCGTTAACACTAGCGATCAATAACTCTAGGCCATTATTACAGGCACAAGCTCAATTACTCCTTTCCAAAGCGTACCAAGCCCAAGGTGATTATAAACTGGCATTAGAGCACCACGAAGCCTATTCAAACATTGAATTGGCCAACCGAGACGCTAGCAATATTAAAGCATTAGAGGCATTAGACCTCACAAAGAAAGAGTACGAATATGATCTTCAAGTCGCTCGGTTGAATAATGAAAAAAGCTTAAATCAGCATCAATTTGAGAAGCTTACCGATCAAAAGCGCACTTATAATTTTGTGGTTTCCTGTTTGTTGGTCTTGTTCATTCTGGCATTGATACTTCAGCGACAAACACGACAAAAAGCCAAAATAGATAGTCTAACATGTGCGTTGAATAGAGCGGCAATTATAGAGACCATCAAAGGTCAAACCTCCAAAGCGGACGAAGACTTCCGCTATGTTTTAGCATTAATCGACCTTGATGACTTTAAGACGATAAATGATCAATACGGTCATCCGACTGGCGACTTGGTGTTACAGCAAGTTTGCCAAGTGCTTAAAGCTAAGCTCAATAAGGGAGAGTATATCGGCCGTTTGGGTGGAGAAGAGTTTATCTTATTATTGAAAAACGTCGATGAAATTGACGTTCCTTTCCGGGTGCAAAGCCTACACAAAACGATTTCAGAGAAGTGCGTACGCACGGTAAATAATAGTGATTTGAGTGTAACTGCTAGCTTGGCCTATCTATCAACATCAATGCCGCTTACCAACTTTGATGAACTTTATTCGATACTAGACCAAGCTTTATACCAGGCTAAAAAGCAGGGAAAAAACATCATTATAGACGCATACGATGAGCCAATTAGCCTAAGTTCTGACTATGTTAGCCAGTAAAGCAAGGCACGACTAAACGTCAGCAGCCTGCTTGTTCACAAGAGACTGCATTACGGTCTCTTTATTGTTTAGGTAATCATCTAAGCCAGCTTTGCGCAAATCGCACGATGGGCAATCACCGCAACCATCACCAATGACCCCGTTGTAGCAGGTCAACGTATTTTCACGAACCAGTTGCAACGCGTCATATTGATCAGCTAACGCCCACGTTTCTGCTTTATTTAGCCACATTAACGGTGTTTTGATCGTCAGGTTACGGTCCATCCCTTTCACCAAAGCCGTGTTCATTGCTTTCACAAAATCGTCACGACAATCTGGATAACCACTAAAGTCAGTTTCACACACGCCAGTAATTACGGTTTCAGCCCCAATTTGGTAGGCGTAAATTCCTGCGAGCGTTAAAAATAGAATGTTACGGCCAGGAACAAAAGAGTTTGGTAGGCCGTTTTCTTGCAATTCGTGTGAGACAGGGATGTCATCACGCGTGAGAGAGCTAATCGCAAGTTCGTTTAAAAGGCCAACATCCATCACTTTATGCGCTTTGACGCCAAGATCCTTTGCGATCTTTTGTGCCACTTCTATCTCTAACTTGTGGCGCTGACCATAATCAAAAGTAATGGCATGAACTTCATCAAACTCTTTAAGTGCTTGAACCAGACAAGTCGTGGAATCCTGACCACCACTAAAAACAACAACGGCTTTTTTCATTTCTCTCTCCGCTCTTAAGCAATACTTAGATATTTATGAGTTTGAACAGACAAGCGCCAATTGCGAGCAATGCACGTTTCAATACACAATTGCGTTGCACGAGGCTTTTGGCTAATAGGCTGCAATGCAATGACAGTCTCAACCGCGACATTCGCATTTGCCAATAGCTCATCAAGGTGGTCGATGTCTTTTTGTGTACCAACAGGGTGCTTAATCTCATTCGCACGCTCTAACGCGCTATTGAGAACTGGAAGTTTACCCTTCATCGCCACTTTTGGTGACACGGTCACCCATGTATTTTCTGACGTGATGACTTCTGATGTGCCACTCGTTTCAATTTGGCATTGGCAACCCATATCCTCAAACGCTTTTGTTAAAGGGCGGAGGTCATAAATACAAGGCTCCCCACCAGTAATCACGATATGTTTAGCATTAAAGCCTTGCAGTTGATATTGCTCTACGATGTTCTCGGCAGATGCGACGCACCATGTCGGAGAATCTTCCGTCTTCACCAAAATATCACCAATTTGACGTTGGTCATTCTCATCTGCATACCACGTTTGTTTGGTATCGCACCATGAGCAACCAACCGGACACTCTTGAAGGCGAACAAAAACAGCAGGTACTCCAGTGAAAACCCCTTCCCCTTGGATGGTTTCAAACATCTCATTTAGCTTATACAACGTAGAACTCACTCAACTCATAATACTTCGAGGCGAAGACCTTAATGGACACACGTGTCTAGGTCAATTTAAACCAAAAATTAATTGTTAAAATAGACCATTTTGTAGTTTCATAGTCGCGGTGAGCGTAGGTTTCTGGTTAGCGTTATACCAAACCTTATTCACTTACAGTTCCCAAAAACTTTAAGGTAAGAAATGATGTATAAACTGATCGCATTAGATATGGATGGCACACTGCTCAATAGTGATAAAGCAATCTCTGAAGAAAACAAACAAGCGATCGCAAAGGCTCGAGAAGCAGGCGTTACTGTCGTTCTCGCTTCTGGTCGCCCATTAGAAGGAATGCAAGGCAAGCTAGACGAACTGAATATCCATTCCGATAAAGATTTTGTCCTTTTCTACAATGGCTCTATGGTTAAGAACGTAGGAACAAATGAAATCATCCACCAGCAAATCATTGATGGTAAGGCAGCTAAATTAGTCGCTCGTAAAGCGAAAGAATTAGGCGCTTATGTGCACGCATTCAGCCAAGTACATGGCTTGATCACCAATGAGAAAAACCCATACACTGACATCGAAGCCAACATTAATGGCTTAAATGTAACAGAGATTAATTTTGAATCGCTAGAAGATGATCATCCAATCATCAAAGCAATGATGGTTGCCGAGCCAAGTAAGTTAACTGAGGTCATCGCTGCGCTTCCGTCTGAAATACGTGAAGAGTTTACGGTGGTTCAAAGCGCCCCGTTTTTCCTGGAATTTCTTAACCCAGCGAGCAACAAAGGTATTGGTGTTGCTGCAATTGCTGAGTATCTAGGTATTCAACCGGAAGAAGTGATCTGTATGGGTGATGCTGAAAATGACCACCACATGCTGAAGTACGCTGGCCTTGGTATCGCGATGGGAAATGCGATGGAAGAGACCAAACAAATCGCTGATTACATTACGGCAAGTAATGATGAACACGGTGTAGCTAAAGCGATTGAAAAATTCGTCCTTAACGCTTAATTCCTCCGCCGCAATGGCGTCAGAGATACGCAAAGCCACATTGTTGAGCTACTCAACGTACAAAAAAGCCTTGCTKTAMAGCAAGGCTTTTTTTTTTACTCGTATGCCTGAGAAAGAAAGCATACAACCATCAATCTAGCACTGTTTCTCTCTGTTGTTTTTCATGAATCAGCTTTCTTGCAAGCAAGATAAACAGCAACATCAACAATGGATAATGCAACGTCGACAATACCAATGACCACAAACCACTAAACGAGACAACAGAGCTTGAGTATAAATAAAGTTGCTCAACGAATACCAACGCAAGCGTTACAAAAATCATCTGACGAGAATCCAAATGCACTTTTGACTCTCTAAACGTCATAACCAATGCTGATGCCGTAATTAAAATAGCCAACCAACGACCAAACACAGGTAATGGCCAGATAACAGAGATGACCGCCGTTACCGCAGTCATAATGAACCAGACGCCTTTTGAGCTCAGCACTTGATCAACATTCACGTCTTGATTTGTTTCCAATCGCAGAACATGCCAGGCCACCAAGCTTCCTAACAGCGCACCAAACAACATATCTAAGAAAAAGGCGCTACCAAGGAAAAACTTACATAACATAATAGTAAGCGTGATGAGCATCATGACAGCGGTCGTACCATTCAAACCGAAATAGTGTGTTCTCTGAAATAAAAAGGTTAAMACACAAAACCAAACGGCAATAGGCAAACTTGGAAAACTAAATCCAAAGCTGTGTGTTAACTCCATCATTGGTATATAGACATGCGGGCGAGGAAGCGCAAAGCCCTGTTGAGCTACAAGTACCATCAGGGACGTCGCGCTAATAGCGAAAAAGAGTCGGAATACAAATCGACTGCCAAAACGCATCATTACTAACGGAAATAGAAAAAGCAGTATCGTAGGTTCTGTCAGTTCTATAACAAGATTTGAGATCTGATTCGCTACCTCGAAACTCGTTTCTGATAAAGCTCCTACCCAGCTTTGTAAGTCTTTCATCCACCTCAATTCAATCTGACGAAATGAAGGCGCGGATTCGATCAGCTGAGTCACATAAGATGCGGACTGCTGAGTAGCTTGTTCAAAAAACTGAATGGCTTGTGGCCATTGAGCGGGATAGCGGTACAAAAATGATGGCAGCGCGGATGGTCCAAGTAACATTGCAGATGCGATTTCTACTCCGTAGTGAGGAGCAAACCAAATAGGTAACTCATTCCCACCTAAGGAATTGTTCATCGAAAAAGCAATAATCTCAGAGTCTGATATGCAATCGTAATAAACCGCGGTGTCTGTTCTGCCAAGTTCCTCCCCAACCGTGACCACTAAACCCGTTTCTTCCCACGTTTCTCTTTGCGCAGCAACTTTGGGGGATTCTCCATCAATAATTGTCCCACCAGGTAGAGAAATCTTATCCGTCAATATTTCATGAACTAGCACTAACTTGTCGTCAGCACGAACAACACAGAGCGCCCCTTTTACTTCGCTCGCGGCAGCTTTAGCCGTAGAGATTGGTGAAACAGGTAACAAAATAAAACAAAGGATGAGTAATAACAGCTGTCTCAACACAAAATATGACCTTAAGTAAACATTATGATAGCCAATGAATAATGGCAGTTAATCTTATCTTTTTCGATAAAAATTAAGTAACGAGTTATGCCAAACAACGTTGATCGAATAAAGCATGATCTTGAAGCTCATTGGAGAGTAATTTAATGCAAACCTGACAAAAATCAGACAAAACATGAAATGTTGATCGCAATTCTGCCAGTTATATGAAGGTAGCGTCAGGATAAAGTCATACACATTTTATGGGTTCTCAAAGTTGGAACAATAAAAAAGGGCTTATTATTCGAAAACAATAAACCCTGCTTATGATAACTATGCGCTGTTCGTTGAAACCAAGAATGAATTCTACCTCAAGTCACCAACGAATCAGCTTTTGAATGCTTGATGGTTAGTTAGACTTGCAATGTGCGTCGCGAACTTCTTGCCAAACACCCCAAGGTCCAGAGTCTGCGGGGTTATCGCCTTGAGTCCACCACTGCGCCTGCCACACTTTGCCATTCCAAGTAACGTTATCTCCTTTGAGATACACCGTACTCGCTCGCCATTCTGCTGCGCAGTGATCTGTTGGAGGCGTTGTCACTGTTTTCGCTTGAGCCGACACTAGCGCCTGATATTGTGTGCTGGTCTTATCAATGTTGAAGTTCAAAGCAACTCTTGCTTCTCCCGCCTGAGCTGCTCCAAATTCGACATCGACACGACAACTTGCATTCATTGCTAACGTCGCCTGAGAACACTGATCATTTGCAATAACGGCAGCATCAGCAACGCCAGAAGCAAACGCGCGAACGTTTTCTACAGTGAACGTCGTGTTACCTGAATTTTTGATAACAAAACTATGTTGCTGCAACTCGCCAACATTAAATGATGCCAATGTCTGTTCGGTGGTATACCCAACAGAAACATTCTCTTTCGGAGGTGTAGTCGTGCCAATGACACCATTAACAAAATTACGCATGGCGGCGATATCGCTATAAACACCATACATACCCGGACGAGCACAACCTATCCCCCAACTGACCACACCAAGTTGAGTAATTACGCCACCACGATTAATAACGATTGGGCCACCGCTATCTCCCTGACAGGAATCTATCCCACCTTGAGGAATTCCCGCGCAGAAAGACACCTCTCCAACGGTTGTGTAATTACCACCGGCTTGACGACAAGTCGTGTCCGACACGAGCGGAACGTCAACCTCTTGCAATCGATATGGAGAGCTTCCTCCTTCAGAGGTTCTCCCTAAACCTGCGACTGTAAGCCAATCTCCGATGCTGGCGTATTGCGTTAGACTGCCATCGGCAATTTCAACCGCGGCAACACCTTGAGGTACAGAGTCCAACTTTAATACTGCGAGATCATGAGAAAGCGTTGCTCGGCGATATGCCGGGTGCATGTGGATTTCACTCACGTTAGATCGAACACCGTCAGTGCCATTGTAAACGACGCCACCAATTTTAACCGCAATCTGATTCGGTGAATCACCCTCGACACAGTGTGCCGCAGTCAGGACGTAGCCATTCCCAATATAACTGGCACCACAATATGATCGGTTACCATAACGGCTAACAATTTGGGTGTAGAATCTCCACTCACTAGGATCAGCAGTGATGCCGCCTACGATCTGGGGTTGTATAGTGTGATTTTGTGTCTGTGACAAATCATCAGCACTTGCGAACATTGGCAAAACAGCCAACGCAAGTAACGATTTTGTTAGTTTCAAAATATTGTCCTCTTGTTTTTGTAAGCACGATCCTCGTGCTACTAATAAACAAGCAGACAAAAACGCCAATACCAATGTGGGCGCATATTAATTTACTAACATTGCGAGCAACTTATAGAGAAAAGTCTATTGACGAACTGAATGATTTCAATTCGCTAGAATGTGTATCACAATATTAAAATTAAGCATGGCCATTAGCTCAACGGCTTTCTTAGATAGTGAATATGGTGTGCAAACCCTTGTTTTTCATACAAAGAGATTGCACCCTGGTTAAAGTGCCATACTTCAACAAACATCTGTTTTGCACCGTAATCAGAGAACGTTGACTCAATTTTGTTAATCAATGCCTGAGCCGTGCCTTGTTTCCGAAACTCAGGTAACACATAGAGCTCATCCACACTTCCCATCATAACCGGCTGACTGACGGTAGAAACAAGTTCACAGAAATGACCAGAGATAAAACCAATAATTTCATCTCCTTGTTTTGCTACATAAACAAGACATTCAGGATCATCAATGTATCGAGCAATACTTTTTTCTTGCTCTATCTCCTCTGCAGTTTTGAACAGCTCAGGAGATTGAAGATGATGCTCATCATGCAGCTCAAACATAAGGTCGTTGAGCGACTCAAGGTCGCTAAAACACGCAGATTTAATTACAAACGTGGTCATACAAAGGGTCACTAAAAATTGAATGGCTGTAGTTTGTGAGGAAAATGCCGTATTGGCAAGTCACAAAATTGCCTGCACGAGACGTTTACGCGATCTACAAACAAAAAAGCCCCTGCACTTAATAAGCGTACAGAGGCAGAACCAACCTACAGAGTTCGAGGATCAGGGGTTAGTTAGAATTGAGTTTTGATTAGCGTCTTAACACTCGTTCAATTTCGTTCAAGCTACTTGGGTCATCAATCGTTGACGGAACGGTGTATTTTTCACCATCGGCTATTTGACGTATGGTTCGGCGCAGAATTTTACCCGAACGTGTTTTCGGTAAGCGATCCACAACCAATGCATGCTTAAAGCAGGCAACTGCACCGATCTCACTACGTACCTTGCCAACAAGCTCACCTTCAAGATCAAGCTCGTCCACTTTGACACCATCTTTAAGTACCACAAAGCCAAGTGGGAGTTGCCCTTTCAGATCATCGTGAATACCCACCACTGCACATTCCGCAATCGCCGGATGACCACCGACAATTTCTTCCATTTCGCCTGTCGATAAACGATGCCCCGCGACATTAATCACGTCATCAATACGTCCCATAATGAACAGGTAACCGTCTTCATCCAAATAGCCACCATCACCTGACACATAGTAGCCAGGGAATTGGCTGAGGTAACCGGTTTCAAAACGGTCATGGTTACGCCAAACCGTTGGCAGACAACTCGGTGGCAGCGGACGTTTTAATGCGACAAAGCCTTGTTGGTTAGGCCCGACCGACTCTCCAAGTTCATTCAGAATCTCGACCTGATAACCCGGAATTGGCTTCGTCGAAGAACCCGCTTTAACTGGCATCATTTCAACACCTGTTGGGTTGCCCGCGATAGCCCAACCCGTTTCCGTTTGCCACCAGTGGTCAATAACGGGTTTGTCTGCTTTGCTCTGAACCCATTCCAGTGTTGGAGGGTCAAGGCGTTCTCCTGCCATAAAGATGGTTTTCAATTTAGAGAGATCATACTGTTTTAAAAACTCACCTTCTGGATCTTCTTTCTTGATCGCACGGAACGCTGTCGGGGCAGAGAACAACGCATCTACTTTGTATTCGTCACACACTCGCCAGAATACACCAGGATCCGGTGTTCGGACGGGCTTGCCTTCGAATAAGATTGTTGTGCAACCGTGAATCAGTGGCGCGTAAACAATGTAAGAGTGCCCTACTACCCAGCCAACATCAGATGCCGCCCAAAATACGCCATCTTGAGGAATGTTGTAGATTGCGCTCATAGAGTACTTCATCGCGACGGCATGGCCACCGTTATCACGCACAACGCCTTTTGGCTTACCTGTCGTACCCGAAGTATAAAGAATGTAGAGTGGATCGGTTGCTAACACCGGAACACAACCGTGTGGCAACGCTTGGTTGTACTCTTGCTGCCAATCCAGATCTCTTTCTTGGTTTAGATCGGCTTCGCACTCAGGACGCTGGAATATAAATACTTTTTCAGGCTTCCATCGGCTGTCCATAATGGCCTTGTCTACCATTGGCTTATATGGAATAACTTTGTTGATCTCAATACCACATGACGCCGTCATGATGACTTTCGGCTCTGCATCTTCAATTCGTACAGCAAGTTCATTAGGTGCAAAACCACCGAATACAACGGAGTGAATCGCCCCCAAACGCGCACAGGCTAGCATCGCCATTGCGGCTTCTGGAATCATCGGCATGTAAATAACGACTCGGTCGCCTTTTTCAACGCCTTGGGCAGACAGCATGCCGGCAATTTTTGCCACTTGGTCACGCAGGTTACTATAGGTATACGTGGTTTTATTGCCGGTTACTGGCGAGTCATAAATGAGTGCCGTATTATCACCGCGTCCTTGCTCGCAATGGTAATCCAATGCTAACCAGCACGTATTCATTACACCATCTGGAAACCAACGTTCTATGCCGTTTTCATCAGATTTCAAGATAGTTTTAGGAGATTCGAACCAATCGATATTCTCCGCTTGAGCGTGCCAAAAACTCTCCGGTTCGTTTTTCGCCCATAAATATTCTTTTTCGTATGAAGACATATTGCTTCCTCCAGTATGTCCTGACATTGCTCTCGTTCTATTCAAAGACCGTTCTTTTCACTCAAAGACATCAGAGGGTACACGCACAAATCCCTCCATTAGTATTCTCGCACTTCGGCTCATGATGGCTTTTTGCACCACCCAGCCCTGCTCAGTTTGCTTCGCTTGTGCTCCAACTTTTAACGTTCCTGAGGGGTGGCCAAAAGTCACTGACTCTTTTTCACCGCCACCAGCAGCCAAGTTAACCAACGTACCCGGTACACACGCCGCTGAAGCGATAGCAACAGCTGCTGTTCCCATCATTGCATGGTGAAGTTTGCCCATCGACAACGCACGAACCAACACGTCTATGTCCGTATCATTTACCGCTTTGCCACTTGAAGACAGGTAACTTTTCGGTTTAGAAACAAACGCAATTTTCGGTGTGTGCTGGCGTGTTTGAGCTTCTTCTAAATCAGAAATCAGGCCCACTTTTAATGCGCCATGTGCACGGATGGATTCGAACATCGCTAATGCTGTGTCATCGTTGTTGATATCGTCTTGCAGCTCGGTGCCCTGATATCCAATCGATTCAGCATCAATAAAAATGGTTGGTATGCCCGCGTTAATAAAGGTCGCGTTGAACGTACCCACATCCGGCACCACTAAATCATCAACTAAGTTGCCTGTTGGGAACATGCTGCCCTCGCCATCAGAAGGGTCAACGAAATCGACTTGAATCTCAGCGGCTGGAAACGTCACGCCATCAAGCTCAAACTCGCCGGTTTCTTGGACGAAACCATTAACAATTGGAACGTGAATCAAGATGGTTTTGCTGATGTTCACCTGCCAAACACGCACCGTCACAATGCCATTTTCTGGAATGCGATCTTGTGGAATCAGCCCAGCATGAATGGCGAAGGGACCAACTGCCGCAGACAAGTTGCCGCAGTTACCACTCCAATCGACGAATGGTTTGTCGATCGACACTTGTCCAAACAAGTAGTCAACATCGTGATCTGCTCGGCTACTGCGAGAAACAATCACTGTTTTACTGGTGCTGGAGGTCGCACCACCCATGCCATCAATTTGCTTCGCGTAAGGATCCGGGCTGCCGATAACACGTAACAACAGCTTGTCACGCGCGGCTCCAGCCACTTGCGTTTCTTGAGGCAAATCCTCTAGGTTGAAAAAGACACCTTTACTCGTGCCGCCACGCATGTACGTCGCGGGCACTTTTATTTGGCTTGTTTGATTCGGAGTATTATTTGACATACGCACTCCTTATTGCGCCAAGAAATCTTGCGCAAAACGCTGCAGAACACCGCCCGCGTTGTACACATGAACTTCGTCAGCGGTATCTAGGCGACACGTAACAGGAACGTCGACTTTCTCACCGTTGCTACGTGTAATAACCAAGGCTAAATCTGCACCCGGCTTGATTTCTCCAACCACGTCGTAAAGCTCAGTACCATCCAGCTCTAGCGTATTGCGGTTAACGCCTGGCTTAAATTGCAGTGGTAGTACACCCATGCCAACCAAGTTAGTACGGTGAATACGCTCAAAGCCTTCAGCAACAATGGCTTCTACGCCTGCCAAACGAACACCTTTTGCTGCCCAGTCACGAGATGAACCCTGACCGTAATCAGCACCAGCGACTACAATCAGTGGCTGTTTACGGTTCATGTAGGTCTCAATCGCTTCCCACATGCGTACAACCTGACCTTCTGGTTCGATTCGCGCCAGAGAACCCTGAACCACTTCACCGTTCTCTTTCACCATTTCGTTAAATAGTTTCGGGTTAGCAAAGGTCGCACGTTGCGCCGTTAAGTGATCGCCACGGTGAGTCGCGTAAGAGTTGAAGTCTTCTTCCGGTACGCCCATTTTGGCAAGGTATTCACCCGCCGCGCTGCTCGCCATGATCGCGTTGGATGGTGACAGGTGGTCAGTCGTGATGTTGTCGCCCAGAATCGCTAATGGACGCATTCCAGAAAGTGTTCTTTCACCCGCTAACGCACCTTCCCCTTCTTTTTGCCAATAGGGAGGACGGCGAATGTAGGTACTCATCGGGCGCCAGTCGTAAAGCGGACTAGAGCTTTTCTCTGCGTCATCCAGCTTAAACATCTGGATATAAACTTGGTTAAACTGCTCTGGCTTAACGTGTTTGCCGACAACTGCATCGATCTCTTCATCGCTTGGCCACAAATCATTTAAGTAAATTGGTTTACCGTTTTGGTCGGTACCCAGAGCATCGCGCTCAATATCAAAACGAATGGTACCTGCTAACGCATAAGCGACAACCAATGGTGGTGATGCAAGGAAAGCTTGTTTCGCGTAAGGATGGATTCGTCCATCAAAGTTACGGTTACCAGACAGTACGGCTGTCGCGTACAAATCACGGTCGATGATCTCTTGTTGGATTTTTGGATCCAACGCACCACTCATACCATTACATGTGGTACATGCGTAACCGACGATACCAAAACCAAGTTTCTCTAACTCTGGTAATAAGCCCGCTTCTTCCAGATACAGGCGCGCTACCTTAGAACCCGGAGCAAAAGACGACTTCACCCAAGGTTTACGTACAAGGCCGAGCTCGTTGGCTTTCTTCGCCACAAGGCCAGCAGCAACCACGTTTCTTGGGTTACTGGTATTTGTACATGAGGTAATAGCAGCGATGATCACTGCACCATCTGGCAACTCGCCTTCTTTCTCTTCCCACGCACCAGAAATGCCACGCTGCGCCAACTCAGATGTTGGTAAACGGCGGTGAGGGTTTGACGGGCCGGCCATGTTACGACTTACTGATGATAAATCGAACTCAAGTACGCGCTCATAAACGGCAGTATCTAGATCGTCAGCCCAAAGACCGGTTTGTTTTGCGTATTTTTCTACTAGAGCAACTTGCTCTTCATCTCGACCAGTTAGTTTCAAGTAATTGATGGTCTGCTCATCAATATAAAACATGCCAGCTGTCGCGCCGTATTCTGGTGTCATATTTGAAATAGTTGCGCGGTCTCCGATCGTTAGATCGCGTGCACCTTCACCAAAGAATTCAAGATATGAAGAGACGACACGCTCGTTGCGTAGGAATTCAGTAATCGCGAGGACAATATCCGTTGCGGTAATGCCCGGTTGACGTTTACCCGTTAGTTTTACACCAACAATATCAGGTAAACGCATCATTGATGGTCGGCCAAGCATTACGGTTTCAGCTTCCAGACCACCAACACCGATCGCGATAACGCCCAATGCATCAACGTGCGGCGTGTGACTGTCCGTACCCACACAGGTATCTGGGTAGGCAATACCCTGCTTCGCTTGCACCACAGGAGACATTTTCTCCAAGTTGATTTGGTGCATAATGCCGTTACCCGCAGGAATCACGCTTACGTTCTCAAACGCTGTTTTACACCACTCGATAAAGTGGAATCGGTCTTCATTACGGCGCTCTTCAATCGCGCGGTTTTTGTCGAAGGCATCAGGTTCAAAGCCCGCATGCTCAACCGCTAAAGAGTGGTCGACGATCAGCTGAGTCTCAACCACAGGGTTCACTTTTGCAGGGTCGCCGCCCTGATCCGAAATGGCATCGCGCAGACCCGCTAAATCGACTAGAGCGGTCTGACCAAGAATGTCATGACAAACAACGCGTGCTGGATACCAAGGAAAATCAAGATCACGTTTACGTTCAATTAACTGTTTCAGGCTATCCGTCAATGTGTTCGGTTCACAGCGACGGACCAGTTGCTCAGCTAGCACGCGGGAGGTATAAGGGAGTTTTTCATAGGCTCCAGGAGAAATGGCATTGACGGCTTCGCGTGCATCAAAGTAATCCAGTTGAGTTCCCGGAAGCGGCTTACGATATTGGGTATTAATATTTGTGTTCATGGTTTGCTTCCATTCAGTCTGTACATCTTGCCTTCATCAACGTTTTTCCATTGCTCCAGAAACATCGTGATGAGAGGGACTCCTTCCTCTGTCAGAGAGAGGTACAAAGGAAGGAGGTGGTCAATCAAAGCATATGTGCCCTGATTGACCTTCGCGCTAGCGATTCTCGATAGGTACCCATTCTTGATGGTCTGGGCCCGTGTAATCAGCACTTGGGCGAATGATACGGTTATTGGCACGTTGCTCATAAACGTGTGCCGCCCAGCCCGTTAAACGACTCATCACAAAAATTGGTGTGAACAGCTTGGTTGGAATGTCCATGAAGTGGTAAGCCGATGCATGGAAGAAGTCCGCATTACAGAACAGACCTTTCTCTCGCTTCATCACTGATTCCACACGCTCAGAAACAGCATATAGATGTGTATCACCGACTTGCTGTGACAGCTCTTTAGACCAGCGCTTAATCAACGCGTTACGAGGATCACTTTCGCGATAGATGGCATGGCCAAAGCCCATGATCTTGTCTTTGTTGGCCAGCATTTTCATGATGTTCGCTTCCGCCTCGTCTGGCGTTTGCCAATCTTCAATCATTTCCATCGCCGCTTCGTTTGCGCCGCCGTGAAGTGGCCCACGAAGTGTACCGATTGCTGCCGTGATACAAGAATGAATGTCTGACAACGTTGATGCACAAACACGCGCTGCAAAAGTTGATGCGTTGAATTCATGCTCAGCGTAAAGGATTAAGGAACAGTGCATCACTTGCTTATGTAGCGCTGATGGCTCTTTATCTGTAAGCAATCGCAAGAAGTAACCGCCGATGCAGTCTTCGGTTTGATCTTCTGTATCGATACGAACGCCATCGTGACTAAAACGATACCAGTAACAGATGATAGCTGGGAAAAGCGCTAGCATACGTTCCGTCGAATGCAATTGCTCATCGAAGCTCATTTCTTGCTCTAGGTTTCCTAACACAGAACAACCAGTGCGCATCACATCCATTGGATGAGCAGTAGCAGGAATAAGCTCTAACGCTTGCTTAAGCTCAGTTGGTAAGCCGCGAAGGTTTAAGAGATGTGTCTTGTACGCATCCAGTTCTTTCTGAGTTGGTAAGTGACCGCGTAACAGAAGATGTGCAACTTCTTCAAATTGAGCATTATTGGCAAGGTCAGTAATATCGTAACCTCGATAAGTCAGACCGGTCCCCGTTTTTCCGACAGTACATAAAGCTGTGCTTCCGGCGCTTTGACCGCGTAGGCCTGCACCACCTAACTCTGCTTTCTTTTCTGCAGTTTGAGACATTGTTTGAACTCCTTTTCTGTCTGGCTTTGCCCTCTTTGGAGCGTTTTTTAGCCAGACGAATTTCACGTTATTGAATTAGATAAATTCCGATTATCTTTTCTTGGGCTTCCGTCTATCTTTTCTTTTCCCGCTATTTTCCTTCAGAGAATAGCTGGTCAAGTTTGTCTTCGTAATCGTGGTAGTTCAGGTGCTGATACAACTCTTTGCGTGTTTGCATTGAATCAACCAAAGCTTCCTGATTGCCCACTTCTAGCAAATGCTTATAAACCGTTTCAGCGGCTTTGTTCATGGCTCGGAACGCACTTAACGGGTAAAGCACCATATCGACTTTCGCTTTTGCAAGCTCGTCGCAGCCGTACAGTGGCGTTGCGCCGAACTCGGTAATGTTGGCCAGAATAGGAACGTGCTTTCCAGTTGCTTGCTCAAGTGCGTTTGAGAACTGAAGGTACTGATCCAGCTTGGTCATCGCTTCTGGGAAGATCATGTCTGCGCCTGCTTCCACACACGCAATCGCACGCTCAATTGCACTGTCCATGCCTTCAACAGCTAGCGCGTCTGTACGAGCCATAATCACGAAGCTTTCATCATTGCGTGCGTCAACCGCGGCTTTTACGCGATCAACCATCTCTTGCTGGCTCACAATTGCTTTGTTCGGACGGTGCCCACAACGTTTCTGTGCGACTTGATCTTCCATATGAACCGCAGCAGCACCCGCCTTTTCCATTGCTTTGATCGTGCGAGCAATATTAAATGCGCCTCCAAAACCGGTGTCGATGTCGACCAATAGCGGTAAATCACACGCGTTAGTGATGCGATCAACATCGACCAGTACGTCGTTCAATGTTGTAATACCGAGATCCGGCAATCCGTATGACGCGTTTGCAATACCGCCGCCAGACAAATAAATCGCTTGATGCCCCAAGTTTTTCGCCATCATGGCGCAGTAAGGGTTAATGGTGCCGACAATTTGCAGCGGATTGTTTTGTTCAATGGCGAGTCTGAACTTCGCTCCCGGTGTTAAGCTCATGACGAATTCCTTCTAGTCTTTGTCTAAACTTTCTGTATGTATAATTTGCGATTGGATGAGCTTTCGACTTCCTGAGATGTGTCTTCTCATCAGCATTTCTGCAAGCTCTTCATCGCGATTACGGATGGCTTCCAGAATGAATTTGTGTTCAGTCAACGCTTCATTTGGACGAGATTGCGCGCGCGGTGACTGATAGCGGTACATGCGTAACAAGTGGTAAAGCTCGTCGCACAGCAGAGAAATCAGCTTGCTGTTTCGGCTTGCTTGGATGATGCGATAGTGAAAATCAAAATCTCCATGCTGATGGAAGTAAGAGGCTCCTTCCACTTGATCAATGTGCTTAGAATGTGTCGACAATAGCATTTCCAAGCTCAAGAGCTCTTCTTGCGTAATATGTCGCGCTGCTAACCTTGCCGCCATACCTTCTAGCGCTTCGCGAACCGCATAGAGTTCTATCAGCTTTTCTGGAGAAAAAGTGGTCACTCTAGCCCCGACATGAGGAATACGTTCAATGAGCCCTAGCCCCTCTAAACGCATTAATGCTTCACGCAAAGGACCCCGGCTGACTTGATATTTCTTCGCCAGTTCAGGCTCCGAGATTTTATGACCAGGCTTAACATCGCCATTCACAATTACTTCAATCAGTGTTTCTGTCAGTGTTTCTGACTTGGTGTGTTCTTTCTCAGAACCCAGTACTTTATAACGAGTTTTCAACTCAGAGTTCATACTCAGATACTCACGTTACCGACATCAAAATGTCTACAATTTCTTAACCTGAATATAAAGTAGTCGATCAAAGTGTCGACAATCAAGTAAATTGTCGACAATTTAGACTAAGGTCGTAATTTAAATCGATGAAAATCATCTATTACGAGCTAAATTGAGGGGTAATTGCGAAGGAAAAAGCAAATTGTCGACAACTAAACACCTCTTAACATCATGATATAAAAGAAAAACAATTAAGCTGTCGAACAATTAAGGATACAAAAAGTTATTCTTTAGATGAAAATTGCTCAAAAACTTGCTGCGATGTCATCTTTTGTGAGGTGGGATTGAGGTCATAATACGCGGGCTTTTCATCGGTAAAGATCTCTAATGTGAGTTTGAAATCTGGATTGTCGAACAAACCAGCGGAGAGAATGTACTCGCCTGTCGGTAACAAATGATAGAAAAGGTTTGTACCGCATTCGCCACAAAAACCTCTCACCGCCCAGTCAGACGATTGATAGCGCTTTGGCTCGGCCCCCTTAAACGTTACGTTAGAACCACAATGCACAGCATGGAGTGCTCCACTCGACCATTTTCGACACATCGAGCAGTGGCATAGACTCACTTCATTCTTAGCATCTGCGATCACTTCAATAGCACCGCACAAACATGTCCCTTTCATTCTCTGTTTCCTTATTCGTTTGATGTCATTCCATTATGACGCAATTGTTAGCACGCACGCGTGATGTGCAACCAATTTTTCAGCGTAAACTTTATGAACAAAATATCCGTTATGCTCAATATTCTCTTTATCGACGTTTTAAAGACATCAATTTAACACTTGATTAACCTTTGACACATCAGCATCCAGTTCGAGTTAAAAGCTGAAACAAAAATAAGACTCATTAAAAAAATAGAGTCACCAACATAAGGAACGTGAACATGTTAAAGGTAATCAAACCAACGCTCGCCGCATCTATCATCGCAGCTTCATTTTCATTTAACGCTTTTGCTGCTGATGTAGAAAAAATGCATTTCTTGATCCCTGGAGGTGCCGGTGGCGGCTGGGACATGACCGCACGAGGTACAGGTGATGTGCTACTCAAATCAGACATCGTTGAGACGGTATCTTTTCAGAACCTTTCTGGTGGCGGCGGCGGTAAAGCCATTGCGCACTTGATTGAAACGGCAGATCGCCAAGAAGATACGCTGATGGTGAATTCAACACCGATCGTCGTTCGCTCTCTAACAGGTATTTTCCCTCAATCCTTTAGAGATCTCACTCCCGTTGCAGCCACCATTGCGGATTACGGTGCCATCGTAGCCTCTGTTGATTCGCCATACAATTCTTGGGAAGACGTAGTAAAAGCATTTGAATCTAACCCTCGCAAAGTGAAAATTGCGGGTGGCTCTGCTCGTGGCTCGATGGACCACCTCGTCGTTGCCGCCGCATTTAAAGGCGAAGGATTTGATGCGCGTAAAGTTCGTTACATCGCTTACGATGCGGGCGGTAAAGCCATGGCAGCCCTTCTTTCAGGCGAAACTCAACTGCTCTCTACGGGCCTAGGTGAAGTACTGGAGATGTCAAAATCTGGTCAAGTCAAAGTGCTAGCGGTAACTGCACCAAAACGCCTAGAAGCCGCACCAAACATCCCTACGCTAACAGAATATGGTAACGAAACGGTCTTCGCTAACTGGCGTGGATTCTTTGCTGCACCAGGTACTAGCCAAGAAAAGCTGGATGAATGGAATGCAGCATTTACCAAAATGTACAACACTGACGAATGGCAAGTCGTCCGTGACCGCAATGGTTGGATAGACAACTACAAGGCGGACAAAGCGTTCTTCGCGTTCCTTGAAGAGCAAGAGCAGCAAATGGGTGACTTAATGCGCGAGTTAGGCTTCCTAAAGTAACAGTCGAACTGGGTCCCTCAGATTCCAACCTCACCCAATAACGTGGGGTTGGTATTTCCCCAACTGTATTTGCACTCTAAGTTTCACCGTATATGGATATTGTCGACAATCGGCATGCACACTCCTTTGTTTATATACCCAAAGCAGCTCGACTAGCAGCGAAATGCTTAATTGTTAATGGTTTAGTTTATTCATTAACGTCCATATGCGGTCTTTTTTATTTTTGTTAGGAGTTGAATATGTCTCGTTCAACCAACTTTTTCACCAAAGAATATTTGCTCTGTCGTGACCGTGTCGGCGCAATGATCTTTCTACTCTTCTGTCTTTGCTACGGTTATCAAACCTCGCAAATTCCATTGTTCCCTGGTGATGAATACGAACCGTTCACCGCACGTACTTTGCCAACCATCCTGACTTACGTTGGTGCAGGCCTTTCTTTGTTATTACTGGTAACAGGACAACCAGATAAACAAAGTGGCGCGGTGCTGACCTTTAATTGGAAGTTACTGATCGCTTTCTTGATTTTGATGGCGCTGTACGGCGTGGGCCTGACTTACCTCGGCTTTGTTATAGCTACTGGCTTCTTTTTATTGGCTGGCTTTTATCTGCTGGGGGAAAGACGTAAACCCGTTCTGTTCGGCGCGTCGTTTCCATTCGTGATCGCGTTCTATTTATTACTCACTCAAGGTTTGGACATCTACCTCGAACCGGGTTTGATTTTCACCATCTGGTAGTCAAAGAAAGGACTGAATTATGTTAGATGGAATTCTACAAGGTTTATCCACTGCAGTAATGCCAATGAACATCATGATGGTGATCGTTGGTTGTTTCGTCGGTACATTTATCGGCATGTTACCTGGGCTTGGGCCGATCTCAGCCATTGCTTTGATGATCCCAATTACTTATGGCCTAGAGCCCTCTTCTGGCCTTATTTTGATGGCGGGTGTTTATTACGGTGCGGTATTTGGTGGTTCTACGTCGTCGATTTTAATTAACGCGCCGGGTTGTTCTTCAACCGTAGTGACAGCATTCGACGGATACCCAATGGCTCAAAAAGGCCAAGCAGGTAAAGCATTAGCTTTGGCAGCTTATTCTTCTTTCACTGGCGGTACACTATCTGCCATTATGTTGCTTGTTGCCGCACCAGCATTGGCTAGCGTTTCACTTAGCTTCCAATCGTCAGACTATTTTGCGTTGATGCTACTTGGGTTATCAGCAGTTGCGGCTTTTGCGGGGAAAGGTCAGGTCATCAAAGCATGGATGATGACCATTCTTGGTTTGATGCTATCTACAGTTGGTATCGATAAAGGCGTAGGCGTTGAACGCTTTACCTTCGGTTTGACGGATTTAATGGATGGCTTTAGCTTCTTGTTGCTTGCAATGGCGACATTCGCACTGGGTGAAACATTGATGGGCATTCTTAAACCATCAAAAGACACCAGCGATGAAGAACAGGAAAAGCTGAGTAACATTGGCTCAATGAAAGTGACCAAGGAAGAAATCAAAGATGTTGCGCCTGTTTCAATTCGCTCTTCAATATTAGGTTTCTTCACTGGCGTTCTTCCTGGCGCAGGAGCAACCATTGCTGCTTTTTTAAGCTATGGTATGGAGCGCAACCTCGCACCTAAAGAGAAAAAGGAAGAGTTCGGTAAAGGCAGTATCCGTGGTTTGGTCGCGCCAGAGTCAGCAAACAACGCAGCGTCTAGTGGTTCATTTGTTCCACTGCTAACGCTTGGCATTCCAGGTTCTGGTACGACAGCTATTATGCTCGGCGCGCTGATCGCTTACGGTATTCAGCCTGGCCCTCGCCTGTTTGTTGAGCACCCAGACGTGTTCTGGTCGGTGATCATTTCCATGTACTTCGGCAACATCGTACTCGTGATCCTGAACTTACCGTTGATTCCGTACATCTCAAAGCTTTTGGCGGTGCCTAGAACGGTACTTCTGCCGATGATTTTATTCTTCTCAATCACCGGAGTTTATTTGGTCTCATTCAATACCATGGATGTGTTCGTGATGCTGATTGTCGCTATGGCTGCCATTGCACTTCGACTCGCTAACTTCCCACTTGCGCCTTTATTGCTGGGTTTCATCCTTGGGGGATTAATGGAAGAGAACTTACGCCGCGCATTAATGATTTCAGACGGCGAATTAAGTTTCCTATGGGAGCGCCCTATTACCCTTACCTTTACTGTTTTAGCCGTATTGGTACTGGCAAGTCCACTAATCGTAAAGCTGATTCAAAAGTTTAAAGCACAGCCAGTGAGCGTTGAGCAGTAATAGCTGTCTCTTTCAACCTAGACAAAGCCATCGCGATGGCTTTTCTTTCTCCTATCAAATCGTTCACTTATTAAGCAAAATAATATTGACAAGTCATCGCCTATATATAAGAGTAGTTGCAT
Source organism: Vibrio sp. T13N (assembly GCF_032970445.1). Classification (NCBI taxonomy): domain Bacteria; kingdom Pseudomonadati; phylum Pseudomonadota; class Gammaproteobacteria; order Vibrionales; family Vibrionaceae; genus Vibrio; species Vibrio sp. T13N. The sequence goes on along the minus strand of NZ_JAWJYE010000009.1, from coordinate 69,227 downwards.
GAATACACACTTAGCGCAACTTAACCAACGAATTATCATCATTCCATAGGAATGGTGGGATATTTGATGCGCTCAATATTTATCGAACCCACCCATAGCGGTGGGTTTTCTGTCTCTACCGTATGGGAAATACTCTCTTGGAGGCGGTCACATGCAAAAAGTAGCGGTTTTTGGTAAGCCCGGCAGCGGAAAATCGACGATAAGTAAAGCAATCGCGTCTGCTACCGATCTCCCTCTTCATCAATTAGATTCCATAGTCTATAAACCAAACGGTGAGCCCGTTGAGCGTAACGTTTTTGATGAGGCACATAGCAATATACTTCACTCAGATCGTTGGATTATAGATGGTCTGGGGCCTATCAGCTCCTTTAATGCTCGTTTAGATGCAGCCGATACTCTCGTTTATATTGATCTACCATACTCCGTAAGCTATTGGTTTGTGACGAAACGTCTCCTTAAAGGACTATTTATTAAACCCGAAGGGTGGCCTGATGGCAGTTCGGTATTTAAAGGGACATTACAAAGCTACAAAGTTCTTCAGCAATGCCCTGCATTCTGGAATGATGACTTCATGTCTCGTCTCGAAGGGTACTCTCAAAGTAAAACCGTTCATGTCATCAAAAACGTCACAGAACTGAACAATTTTGTTTTAGAGCGGGTAAAGTAAACTTCATATCAGAACACTAGAGCATGTGGGATGGGTCATCTAAAGCTCTAACAATGAAAAAGAACATAACAAGGATTGTTTATGCTTTTAGAACTAGCGCTTTTATTCGTTGCCGGCGTAGTTGGTGGGATCATTAACTCCATTGCGGGAGGCGGAAGCTTTATTACTTTTCCGGCCCTATTGGCGGTTGGTGTGCCTCCTATTATGGCCAATGCAACAAACACTTATGCTTCATGTGCGGGGTACATTAGCGGAGCCGTTGGCTTCAGAGAAGAGATCATGAAGAACAAGCAAGAACTGTTGTTCACAGTCTCATTCAGTTTAGTAGGTGGCGCTGTCGGAGCATATCTGCTGCTCAACACACCAGAATCGCTATTTTTGGAAGCCATTCCTTGGCTACTCTTGTTTGCCACCGTGCTTTTCCTGACTGGTTCTCGTTTAACAATGCTTATCAAAACTGTCGCGAAAGAGCACAAACACGCAGGAATACTCGGAGCAATCGCTTTGGGTCTATTACTTGTTGGTGTCTCTGCTTACGGTGGTTTTTTCAACGCAGGTTTAGGGGTTATTGTTCTGAGTTATCTGGTAGTAGCGGGTCACCAAGACATTAATTTAATGAACGGTTTGAAATTGCTGGTATCTACGTGTGTTTCACTCATTGCTATCGTGATTTTTGTTGCGAATGGTTCCATTGACTGGCGCACAGGTAGCGTTGTTTTGGTCGGTACGTTGGTGGGTGGTTATCTTGCAGCTCGTGTATCTCGTCAACTTAATCCCAATCATGTTAAAGGGTTTGTTGCTCTTTCTTCTATTCTGATCACTATCTACTTTTTCATTGATGTTTATGCTTAAACAAAGCTTGCACAAGTAGATAACACCCCAACAAAAAAACGCCATCGCGAAAGATTAATGCTGATCGCTTAACGATGTTTTTGTGTCATTCCAGCGAGCCTTGGCGAGACTAGGAATCTAATAGCAGTACGCTGAGCGGCTAATGAAACAATTTTGACCATAAAGTGCTCGGATAGAAGATCCTGTATAACGCTCCTCCGTCGCTGTACAGGATGACGAGAGACATAAATATGCCACTCGCTGTTAAACGAGTGGCATTAGTCGCGAAAGATAGGGTTCTACATCAATAATAAGAGAAAGTAACGGTTACTTAATCAGCCCTACTTCTTTGTAGTATTTAAGCGCACCTGGGTGAAGAGGCGCAGATAAACCGTCTTTTACCATTTCCTCTTTCTTCAAGTTCGCAAACGCTGGGTGGAGACGGCGGAAATCATCGAAGTTTTCAAATACCGCTTTGACCACGTTATAAACCACATCTTCTGGTACCGCAGTAGAGGAAACAAACGTCGCACCAACACCAAAGGTTTGAACATCACTATCTGTGCCACGATACATACCACCCGGTACATTTGCGACACGATAGAAGCTATTGTCTGCAACCAATTTTTCTACATTAGGTCCAGCTACCGTTACGATATTACTATCACACGACGTAGTAGCTTCTTTAATCGCTCCACTTGGGTGACCAACGGTATAAATCATCGCATCAACTTTGTTATCACAAAGTGCTTTTGATTGCTCTGCTGCTTTTAACTCAGACACAAGCTTAAAGTCATCGTTACTCCAACCATACTGGCTCATTAACACTTCCATGGTGCCTCGTTGACCAGAGCCAGGGTTACCAATGTTGACGCGCTTACCTTTCAAATCATCAAAAGTTTTGATGTTCGCGTCTTTACGTGCAACGACAGTGAACGGTTCTGGATGAACGGAGAATACGGCGCGTAGTTCTTTAAAAGGCCCGCTTTCTTTAAACTTACTGGTTCCTTTATAAGCATGATACTGCCAGTCTGATTGAGCAATTCCGAGATCCAATTCACCAGCACGAATAGTGTTGATGTTATAAATCGATCCCCCGGTACTTTCTACCGAACAACGAATACCGTGCTCTTCTCGCGATTTGTTGACCAAGCGACAAATAGCGCCACCAGTCGGATAATAAACCCCTGTTACGCCACCAGTACCAATCGTGACAAACGTTTCTTCCGCAGACGCAGAAAAGCCAGTTGTGAGTGCCGCTAAAGAAGCAGCAAGTGCGATTTGCTTAAACTTAAACATTGAACATCCTTTTTACCTGTGTTGATGACCGTTTAAGTATAGCAACCGTTAACAATTTGATAACGTTTGAGTTCTCATCTTTGAAGGTTGAATTATAGATATGTACTTTTTCATCAACGTAACCTACTGATAAATAATATCTATACTTGAATTGCACAAAAAAAGCGTTGTATAAACAACGCTTTGTAGTTAATGAGATGGACGGTTACACCGTTGGGACTGACGCTCGCCACGCTTGGTTCTGACTATCTGAGATAGAACGGAACAAGTCACGTAGCTCTTTCAATAAACCTTCTTGGAAACCAATGTTTTCATCGGCTTTCTGTTTGGCTGCTTGTGCGCGAGTCGCTTGTACTTCATCATCTTTGCTGCGCGCTTGCGCTTTGGTTTGCTCTACATTCGATGCTGAGTTTGCCATCTGGCCCAAAGCTTGAAGAATAGCGTTCTTCGCTTGGTTTGAGCTCATCAACTTATCGAACTTACGGCCACCACTTGTCAGCTGCGCTGTCGTGTCTGCGATATTGTCTTTCGCTAGTGAGTGCGCACGCTTAACCTGATCTTGCTGAGTTTTAGACAAGCTATTGTTATTCAATAACTCTTCTGCTTGATCGAAGCCAGCTTTTTGCGTTTTCAGTACATTATTGCTCGCCATTTCATTCTTGATTTCTTTCCCTGCTTTGAAAGAACCAAGGGCACCAATAATTGCGGTAGCACCCGCTAATACACCCGAAACGACTGCCATCGCGATCATCGCACTTGCCGAGTTGTTTAGTTCTGCCGCTTGGCTTTCTAAACTCGCGACGTTTGCTTCAACAGCAATTTCACGTTGTAGCACTTGCTGCTCACGGCTCAGCTTTGATACTTGATACAACAATGTTAATAGCGTCAACGATTGTGATACCGCATCTGATGGTGACTTGATCACCTCCTCACCGTTAAGCGCTTTCATCGTTGTGCTCATTAATGAGCTCACCGTCGGTGCAAGAGCGCTCATTAGGTTTGCAACAACTTGAGCTTGGTTACTCACTGTAGGAGCTTTAGGCGTCTCTAACTGGTAGCGTGCTGCACCAGAAACACCTGACTCACTTTGGCTTTTAACGGCGCCTGCTTCAAGCTTTGTTTCTGGTGTTTTTTCTGCTTTGGTTGTTTTGATAGTGTCGCCTAAACCATACAGTTCGCCGCGTCCCGTTCCGCCTACTTTATCTAGCATAATAAACTCCTTATACCGTTGCAGGACGGCTTAGCACCGTTTGCATGGTTTCACTTTTCGCTTGGATCATTTGCATGATGACGCTCATCAGCTCTTGGAAATCTTCCATCAACTTGCCAATTTCTTCTTTAAGCTTGTCGATGACTGCCTGGCTTAAGGTCATTTTGGCGCGAAGGTCCGTGATATCTGCCTGAATCTCAGTTACGTGAGCATTGTTAGCGGCATGAACACTGTCCGTAGCGCCTTTACCTACGTTGACGGCAATATCGACAGTTTCTGCTCCGTAACGAATCGCTTTTGCGGTCGTTGTCGCGGCTTTTGAGCCCATGTCCGCCACTTTCGCCATATTTGCAGCTGTTTTCGTAGCGATTTCTGTGACCTTTTGAGCTATCTTGCCAGCACCTTTTGCTGCAAGTTTCGCGATACCGCCAGCTGCTGCACCACCAAACGTCACAACAGCTCCGATAACCGCGACTGCGATTTCTAATGCCATTACGACTTTGTTTAGCACATCGACATTTACGCCCGCTTCTTTTAGAGCATCTTGAACGGCTGGCTCTTGCAGCGCCATGCTCACTGCTCCCATGACGCCACCAGCGATCATAAGAGCACCAGCTGCTGCACCAACACCCGTTGCCACCATTACGGCACCAACAACAATAGAAACCACCGCACTGATCCAACCAAAGATCTTCGCTGCTAAGCCTGATTTTTGGGCTTCTTTTGCAGCGGCTTCCGATTCTTTGATTTTGTCTTGGTTTTCCACCATCTCTTTTTCGTGCTTAGCTTTTGCGACCTTCACTTCCTGAATTTTCAGCTCGTTTTGAGCACTTTTCAGTTTATCCGTGATAGCAGCAAGCTCTACTTCAAAATCATCAGCAGAACCTGCGATGATTTTGACTGCAATCGAACCTGTTTGATCTGCAACTGCATGGAGAGATTTTGCAATGGTATCGACGATCTTTTGCAGCTGTGCCATGGCTTTTAGCGTCAAATCATTCACTTTGTCGCTAACAGCTGCGTTAGGTGCATCTAACTGAACTTTTACTTTTCCGGTGTTCAGTACATCTGCATCTTTACTCTTCACGTTTTCTACCGTCACAGAAGGCGTCGCTGTAGACGCCGTTTTCTGCACGTTATCTAACGTGGCTTGGCCAGATTCAGGGCTATAAACCTGTGTCTGGATGCGGTCAAGTGCAATAGAACTCATAGTCTAATTACTCCTTTTTATTTCTCACCGCTTCTAACATGATGCCTGCACGCTCATGCAAATCTGCATATTGTGATTTTCCGGCAGACATCTCCTTCGCGCTGTAAAACCCACTCTCTGCTTCTGTCAGTTGTTCCAGTTTCAGGTGACATTCAGCAGAGTGAAAAGGTGGACGTGGATCATTTACGTCCACTAGCGCTGCGTAGCTGTAGGCGTCTATTGCCTGCAGATACTCACCCAACTCCTGACGAGCCGCGCCAAGGCCAATGAAAAATCGCGCCTGATAATGATCAAGCATGCTGAGTAATTGAAATACTTTCGCTGCTTGCTCAATCTTTCCCGATTGGAAAAAGTTGTAACCTACGGCATAAATATGTTCGATGGTGTCCTGAGACACATCGTGCAACATTTTTAGCGTGCCTCCCTCTTCCAAAAAAGACAGCAGTTCTTCTGCTTGCATTTGAGATGGATCGGTCGCGTTTTGTTTAGTCATGGTTGTTATCCTTAAATGGCTCGTAGGATTTCTTGTAAAATACTGTGGTACTTCTGAACAAATTTGTTCATTGCTTCAACGGTCGAGTTGTATTGGGAACTGGTGTCGTTCAGCTCAGTGGTTTTGATTTGCACTTCATCGTTAAGCAACTTGGATTTAGCACTGACAGAACTAGAAAAATTAGACAGTTTTTTCGACTTCTCTTCGTCTTGGTACGACGCACCATCACCGATAGTAATACCTTGTTTTTGAAGGAAGTCTCGATGGTTTGTTATCTTATTATCCGTCAAATACTTGTACTCAGGTGAAGCTTCGAAATCCGTTTGATTGCTGTAGTTAAAGTCACTCGCTTTGAAGTTACTTTCTGGATCTCCCGGTTTATAAACTCCATCAACACTTTGCGTAGAGTGAATTTTCGACTGAACAACACCAAAGATTTTTAGTTGCACGGTTAAATCTTGCAGTGCTTCCTTTTGCTCGTTACGTTTTTCTAAGCGATTTACGCGACGCTCGTTTAAGGCAAACAGCACGCGCTCATCAAAGCGATCACCAATACTAGATTCAACGACAGCCAGCAAATCACGAGCCGTCAAAGAGTGCTCTGCTCTCACCTCGCGATCCGCTTTCTCTTTATCGGTGATATTGAGTAGACGCTCTTTCAATGCCCCTAAGTTCTTGCGCAATGCCTCATACCGCTCGGTAAACGAAGCCCCGGTAGATTCACCTTTTACTATTTTTTCAAACTGTAATCGGATGTCTCGTTCGGTGTTTTCTTTGATTAAATTAACTTGAGCTGCCGTTATTTGTGTCTTTTGGACATCGGCTATCGCGCTATCTTGGTAAAAGTTGTCGATTTCTATCTTTGTTAAACTCACGGCGAAGTTGGCGAACAAGCCAGAAAGCGTCAAAGGTTCGGTTCCACCAATGACAGTGTTAAGTGCCGCTTTAAGATTTTTCGTTCCAGCCGCATCCCCATAAGCTGCGCTATATTGGCCTTTCACTTGAACGGCCATTTCATCTAACGCTTCTTTAAGCTGCTGTTTAGAAATACCAGGAGTCCAGGTAATTCTGTTAGCTAGCGCACTTGCGTCATCGGTGCTTAAAGTAATACCGATGCCTTGAAAACTACTTTTTAATTGAGCTGAGACTTGAAGAGCGAAACTCTCTTTAGTCAACAGGAAATCCGAGCTCTTCAGTTGCGCGAGATTAACGGAACCTAAGCTACTAAAGGCATTGCGAAGAAAAGAAATAGAAGCATCTCTCACTTCACGGGAGCCCATTTGATTAGCAAGCTCTGCAACAAAAAGAGAAATTTCTTTGGTGGCATTAGCCAGTTTTGTCTCGGATAGGTTGGCGATCTGCTCCGCTTGGTTACTCTGAGTCCCCAAATTAAATTGACTAACAAACTCAGTAGATAACGAGCTATCTACGTTTTCCGTCAGTAACTTACTAAACCAAGCTTGAAACTGATTTGATAGTGTTTGGTTTGTTTGAGCATTGAACTCGGCTGCGGTTAATTCGCCATCTGAGTTAGCACTTTGTAGCGACTTTATCCAAACAGATGCGGTGTCGGTCAATGATATACCAGCAAACGCGTTATTTTTCGCTTTTAGGTTTTCAAGTGTATCAACATAAAGCGCGATGCTTTGTGATTCCGTTTGTCCCGAGATAGTTGGCAATGAAGAGATTAGAGAGGCAAGTTGCTGAGTCTCTGCTTCACCCAGTACAGGGGTAAATGCCTCTATCAAGTTTTGTTGGAAAGTGGGTAATGGTGCACTACTCGCAGCTGTGTCTGTTGCTCCTGTCGTAGAGCCAGTCGTTTTCATATTCGTCATTTCCAAACCTCTAAATCATCATGCCGCGCATCACTGTGGGACGCTTTCTCCGTTTACCTGACGTACCTTGTAGCTGATTTTGTTGTTGCCGGCGGCGCTGGACTTCGTCTATTAGCTCTTGCTCTGCACGTTTCATGGTATCTACTGGCGCTTTTATGCCGCCAAGTAAAACATCACCCGCAACAGGACCAACACCTAAGCCTTCCAATAGCTCGTTAAAAATATCGGTTCTGTCTTCAGCTTTTCTAATGGCAAGCTCAGCGTTCTCAATCGCATCGGTAAACGGTTGCTTCATCTTGATTCCTATCTTAAAGCGGGTCATCTCATCGGTGCTGTCAGTAACAGTCGTGAGTTTTTACTTTTTCAACTTTTTCAACTTTTTCAAACGTCTATAATCTGCCAGGCGTAAACAGTACCAGTCTTCTAGCTCATCATGGCTTGCACCGCATGCTTTTAGATAGAACTGTGCCAATCGCTGGCTGCTCATGTTGCTACCACGTAACACATCGACGTTGCCGCGAATGACCCAATCGGAGGGATAAAGTTGAATGGCATGTTCAGCCAAGAGAAATAAGCCGGCAAAGGGGTTACTCAACCCCAATTTTGGACGAACGCGTTTCAGAAGAACGATGATGATTTCACCGTCCTCCACCCGAAAAACGAGCTCTAAGCCCTCAACTTCAATTCGATAACCAAGTTGAATTTCACTTTGTTGCCAAAAGTATGGCGTCACTTCGATCCCCGCTTGCGCCAGCGAGAGTATTAGTTTTGTTTTCATTACATCCCCACCCTTCCAAGTGGCTGAATATTGATTTGCTGAGTTAATTCTTGAAATGACAAAACGGGCAGATCGTAGTATTCCGATTCAATAAGCTTTCGCACATATCGGCGTACATCCATAGACACAACTAACACAGGCTTATTCGGCATGCGGCTTAAATCACCAATGGTCTGTTTCACATCACTCACAAATTGTTGAGTTACTGACGGGTCTAACGCCAAGTAGCTCCCTGCAGAGGTTTGACGAATACCGCTGCGTATTGTGTCTTCGAGACTTTGATCCAATAAGTAAGCGGGCAACATGTTTTGTCCACTCGCGTATTTGTAGCAAATGTAACGTTTTAAGCTGGAACGAATGTACTCCGTCAGTTGTACAACATCTTTCTCTTTTTGGCCCCACTCAACCATGGCTTCCAAGATCACGCGAAGGTTTCGGATGGAAATATCCTCAGAAACCAAGCGTTGCAAGATTTCCGTCATTTTTTGTAACGGGACAATGCGCTGGGCCTCTTTAACTAGCTCCGAATAACTGCCTTCCATCTGCTCCAACAGATAACGCGTCTCCTGAATACCAATAAAGTCTTGTGCGTACTCCTTGAGAACATGAGACAAGTGGTACGTTAAAATTCTGTCGGGTGTGAGAAAGCCGACATGGCTAGTCGTGAGTTTTTGCTCGTAACTTTGTGCCACCCAAATGCTAGAAATACCGGGTAGAAAATCTTCATCTTGCTCATAAGGCACGCCTAATAAGTCGATCTGCTCATTCCCTTCTGTCACCAAGAGTTGGTCTTTTACAATTCGTCCTCGTGCAACCGGAACTTCTTGTAACTGAATTAAATATTCGCCATTTTGCATCCCCTCGTTAAAACGCAGGTGGATACCCGGGAAAGGCACGCCGAGGTCGAGATATAGTGCGCGCCTAACCCTTGCTAGCTCTTCATTCAATGCGACCGCTTCCAAGCTTTCCTGAAGGCTCGCGTCAAGATCAATCAAGAGTGGGACCGTCATAGCGAACTCTTCTTGCTCACCTAATTTGCCTTTACTGTTTCTAGATGGGGTTGGTTTGCTTGGCTTCGCTGCTGGTGAACCCGCCCCTTGCGAAACAAAGCTTGATAAGTCGGTAGTATCTGATTCAGCCTGTTTTTTCTGTTGATAGAAAAGGAAGAAACCACCACCACCAACCACTGTGGCCAAGACCAGAAAAGTAATTTTTGGAAAACCAGGAATCAGTGCGAAGAGCACCAAAAGCACACCGCCAATAAGAAGCGCACGTGGCTGAGCAATGACCTGCCCACCAATGTCCGAACCAAGATCAGAAGAGTCTTCATGAGAAACACGCGTCACGATAATACCGGCCGTAATCGCGATAAACAGAGCCGGAATTTGCGACACCAAACCATCGCCAACGGTCAAAATCGCAAACAACTCAAGCGCTTCAGAAGCACTCATGCCTTTTTGCGTTACCCCGATCGTGACGCCACCTAAGATGTTGACCACAATGATGACCAAACCAGCAATGGAGTCGCCTTTAACGAACTTCATCGCGCCATCCATCGAGCCATACATTTGGCTTTCTTTTTCAATCAGTGATCGTCGGTGCCGTGCTTCGTGTACGTCAATCACGCCAGCGCGCATGTCACCGTCAATACTCATCTGCTTACCAGGCATCGCATCAAGTGAGAATCGCGCACTAACTTCTGCAACCCTCTCCGAGCCTTTGGTGATCACCATAAACTGAACAATGGTAATGATCAGGAACACAACGATACCGACCACTAAGTTACCGCCCACAACGAAGTTACCGAATGTATAAACGATTTGACCAGCATCGCCTTGCAGCAAGATCAACCGGGTTGTCGTAATGGATAAAGACAAACGAAACAATGTCGTGATCAGTAGCACCGCGGGAAACGCAGAGAACTCAAGCGGCGTGGTGATGTAAATCGCTAACATAAGCAGCACCACCGCAATGCTCATGTTGGTGCCAATCAGCACATCCACCAGCGCGGTAGGCAGTGGCAATATCATCATAAAGACGATCGCGAGCAACATCACAGCAAGCATGATGTCTTTACGTTGCCCTACCTTGTTTAAAATATCGATCAACTTATTCATGTGATTCACTATTTAAAGATTGCAGATAGCGTCGGTGCGCTTGGCGTGCCCCATCGACGTCATTTTGTTTCCAACGCGCTTGGCTTAAGCAAAACCAGAGTCCTGCCGAATCAGGTTTAAGGTCGGATTTTAATAAGTGCTCACATACCTCAACCGCACGGGCATATCGACCACTTTGTAAACACGCCACTGCGAGCGTTTGCATCGCCTCTTTGTGTTGCGGGTCTATCTCTAAAACCGCATCGAGAATAGAGATAGCATGCTCTGGCTTTTGGTATTGAACTTGTAGTGCAGCGTGAACAAGCAACAGTTCAATGTCTTTGGATCTCAACATGTTGGTTAGACCTGGATAAGGAGATTGAGCGCCATGGTGAGGTAGCGCTGATCCAGTTGCGTGCTTTGTAACGTTTCGGATGCTTTGATAAAAGAAGCGGAGCCTGAATCCTGTGCAAGAACTTGCAACTGAGCTAACGTTTCATCGAACTGTTGGCGGTACTTTTCTGGACGCAACAATTCTGAGTGCAACAATTTTGGCTTGGTTAACGCGATTAGGTATTGGTCTGAAGGCCTGAGGTCATAGAGCTTCTCTAAATGCGTAGCGACCGCCTGTCCATCAGGAAGTAATTGAAACCGTTCAGGGAAATCGGCCTTAACCTCACTATGAGTAACATGCGTGAAGGCTTCTATGCCTACGTTTAAAGTGCTTACTCGAGTCATGAGGTTGCCACATCGTTATGTAGACGAACCAAAAGCGTAAACGCTTGTTCTAAAGTCGGAAGCGTGACCTCTTCTCCGTTTAACCTCGCGGAAAAAACCAAAGTTTGCTCATCTAACAAACCAGTTTTAATTTCGAAAGGCCAGCCTTGATCGGCATGACACAAACTGAGTGCGCTTTGAATGATGTCACTGGTTTGATGCCAAGATAACGCTTGAGACAACATCAAGAATAGCTGCTCCCCGTGTCGCTCAATATGTAGTGTACCGCTTTGCTCAAAATCCAGCTGCACCCGTCCAGCTGATGAGAAATCGACGGCATCGAGCCCCATTCCTCGGCAAAATTCATTGACGGATGCATCAATCCAACTCATCTTCCCACGCTTCCTCTTCTTCTATATCAATGGCTTCGTCTAGCGCCTTTTGTACCGCTTGTATTAAATTCTGTCGTTGTTCTTCATCGGCGAATACGTCAATAGGGATCGCGCGAACTAACTTGTGGAACTCTCGAAAAAAATCGATTTTTTGTTGTACCGCCGTCAATTCCATTGCGTTGGCGACTTTCCAAATCTCATCACTGCTTACCCATCGCTGCTCTACCAACGCAATCACATCAGCCATCAAATTAGAAACTTGATAAGCCATAACTCGTCCTTTCCGGTTTAAACATTTGGAACAGCTGACTCACGCGATCTTGCAACGTATTCAGAGTTTTGAGTTTTTGCATATCGGACATCAACCACTGCAACTTAACCGAGTCGATACTGCTGCCTTGAACACTAAGATCTGCACTCATGCCTTGCAGCATAAAGTCAACAGCGGTCGATACCTCCTGTTCACCAAAGCGCGCCACTACGTCTTGATAAGCGGCGCCGAGCCCTTGATAGCTATGAACGGTATCGCGATAGAAACCGCGCAGCTGATGTAATGAGCTAAACTCTTGCTCTTGGCTGTACTCATCAGCAAAGTTTGAGACGCGAATTTCCGTATCAATTTGAGCCCAAGAATCTGGGTTTTGCTCGATTCTCAGAATCGCTTGGTCAATCAGCGCTAGTAGATGTTTACTTTCTGGGCTCGAACTCAAAAACTTTTTAACGGCTTTTAACGCAAGGTATTGATGGCTTTTCTCCTCTGAAAATCCATTCAAATAAGCTTGCAATTGAGCGATGGTCGAGATATTTCCTCCCGCCATTTTTGCAGCCAGATCTTTGATCTTTTGGTTCTTTTCAAGATCAGGGACTTTTCGCAGATAGTCAGAAACGAGTTCGTGCGCTTCATTAACTCGAACGCCACTATCTTTCACTTTGCGCTTGGTCAAATCTTTTTCTGCTTTTTCGGAACCGAGTGAAGTGAGCTCTTCCATCGCATCAAAAAGTGATTGTGTGGCATTGTGAACACGGACCGTTTCACCGCGGTAATTGCCTTTTCGTGAAGCGTCGGTACGAGACGATTCCAACCCGTTTTGGATAGACGCATCAAACTTTGGGTTTGTTGCGATATGATTGTTGATAATACTCATTCACTTGCACTCCTTCCGTACAATACAGGCGAATTATAGGAAGTGCGCTTTCTCGAAGCTGTCAAAATCAGACGTGTTTTTTTAGTGCGTTTTCAGTTTTCTAAAAACTCCCGACTGATATTCACTATAAATACCCCCTCATCCTTTCTATCCTCCCAACATCAATCATTGCGCATATTTTTACCTTGAACGATTTCTCATACATCACTGATATCCAACAATCTGCGATCAGGCAAACTCGTCTGATCCAAATTCGCGGGCGCGTTACGCAAGTAACCGGCACCATCATCAAGGCCGTTGTCCCCGGCGTTCGTGTTGGTGAGCTGTGTGAGTTGCGTAATCCTGATCAAACTCTGTCTTTATTAGCGGAAGTCGTTGGCTTTCAACAGCATCACGCTCTGCTCACACCGTTAGGAAACATGTTTGGGATTTCCTCAAATACAGAAGTTAGCCCAATGGGAAAAATGCATGAAGTCGGTGTTGGCGATCACCTGTTAGGTACAACGCTTGATGGGCTTGGGCGTCCTTTCGATGGTACGCAAAGCCAGGAACCAAGTGCTTGGTATCCGGTTTATCGCGATGCGCCACCACCAATGCAACGTAAACTGATTGAAAAGCCAATCTCTCTTGGGGTTCGATCCATTGATGGACTACTGACCTGTGGTGAAGGTCAGCGCATGGGCATTTTTGCAGCGGCGGGCGGTGGTAAAAGTACCCTACTGGCAAAACTGATTCGATCCGCAGACGTCGACGTGACCGTTCTCGCCTTGATTGGTGAACGCGGACGCGAAGTACGAGAGTTTATTGAGCATGACTTGGGCGAAGAAGGAATGGCCAAATCGGTTTTAGTGGTCGCGACATCCGATCGCCCGGCCATGGAACGTGCCAAAGCCGCTTTTGTTGCCACTTCTATTGCTGAATATTTTCGTGACCAAGGTAAACGCGTGTTACTGCTGATGGATTCTGTAACGCGTTTCGCCCGCGCACAGAGAGAAATTGGACTAGCCGCAGGCGAGCCACCAACACGACGTGGCTATCCGCCTTCCGTTTTTGCCGCTTTGCCAAAGCTGATGGAACGAGCCGGTCAATCTGACAAAGGGTCAATTACAGCGCTGTACACCGTGTTGGTTGAAGGCGACGACATGACAGAACCTGTCGCCGATGAAACTCGCTCCATTTTAGATGGGCACATCATTCTCTCGCGCAAACTTGCGGCAATGAACCATTATCCCGCCATTGATGTACTCCGATCAGCAAGCCGCGTGATGAATCAAATCGTTGAACCTGATCATCAGGCGTCTGCTGCTCACCTTCGCGAAATGTTAGCCAAGTACGAAGAAGTTGAGCTACTGATAAAAATTGGCGAGTACCAGCATGGGGCAGATAGCCGAGCAGATATGGCGATTGCACAAAGTGATGATATACGCGCCTTTTTACGTCAAGGAACGCATGAGCCAAGTGATCTTGATGGTGCTATCGCTCAACTAAAAGGGATGGCGAACCAATGATCGAACGGTTATTAGAAATCAAACAAATTCGAGCTGAACGTGCGGATAAAGCCGTTAAGCGCCAAGAATACCGAGTATCAAATTCGGCAGCACAGGTTCAAAAGGCCGAACGTTCCGTAGCGGACTATCACGTTTGGCGTCAGGAAGAAGAAGAACGACGTTTTGCCAAAGCAAAGCAACACACACTCGTTCTCAAAGAGTTGGAAACATTGAGACAAGAAATCGCGTTGTTGAGAGAGCGAGAAGCCGAGCTTAAACAGCGCGTTGCCGAAGCAAAAAAAGCGCTTGAGTACGAACGTTCGGTACTTAAAGAAAAACAAAAAGAGGCACGGCAAGCCCATAAAACCAAAGAAAAATTCGTTCAGTTGCAACAACAAGAACTCGCGGAACAGTCGCGAGAAAGACAATACCAAGAAGAACTCGAACAAGAAGAGTTTCGCACTGTCGATATTATCTAAAGGTTCATTATGCGCATTACTCCAACAGAAGAAACACCGAATACGCTGTACAAATCAACGCCAGAAAAAAAGCCCCTGGAACGAGAGGTTGAGCTTCAATCACAGTTCGAGCGTGCAATGACGGAGAAACCTAGCAAGGAAGAAGAATCTACCGTTGCGAGCAAAAAAGACACTCAGAGCAGAGACGAGAGCCTTCCGTTAAGACATGAAGCATCTCAAAGCCTAGACAAACAACCGAAACTTTCTAACCAAGAAGCCAGCACTTATAGAAATACCGCTACATTAAAAGACAAAAGTGACACTGTAACCAAAAATAATGTAGAGAAGCACGAAAGCTCTTCACTAAATCGCGAAGAAAGCCTGATTGAAAACAGTAAATTGCATGAGAAAGATAAGAAACTTGAGAGCGATCAGGCTCCAAGCTCATCCTCGATTGAGCGCGTTGGCCCCCATTCTCAAGCACAAGCTTCTCTCGACGGTTCTCTACCTAAAAAGGCCGTAGGGAAATCGCTCGCTCAAGATGCAATTAACCATGCTAACTTCACGACGAAACAAACCGAAACGACACACAATAAGCGTGCAACTCAGCGACTACAAGACACAGGCAAACTAACAGACAAAACCGATAGTCGTTCTGAAACTAAATCGCTTGAGAAAATCGAGACGAAAAGCGCAACACTGTCCGGTAAAGCGGATGACGAAAAAGCAGATCCTCAACACCTTGCGAGCGCGGCAACGCAAGGCGATGTCATTTTAAAGAGTGTCGCTTCACAGGCTCAGCCGGCCCCTGCTCGAGACGTAAACACGTTACTCCAACAATTGGTGGACAAAATCTATGTTTCGCTGCCAACCGCATCGGACAACAAAGAGGTTCGGCTGTTTCTGAGTGAAGGACAATTAAAAGGTGGCGAAATCCACATCAAGTTGGACGCACAAGGTTATAGCGTGACGATTCGACAAGAGCATGCCCTTTCCATTATTAGCCAGCAAGCTAGACAAGATCTTGCCGAACGCCTAAACCGATTTGGCGGTGAGCAGCCACTTCGTCTAGCGATCAGCGAACAGACTCAGCAGTTCGATCAACAACAGAATGAACAACAACACTCACGCCAGAAACGTAGCGTGTATGAAGAATGGCAAGCGGAGAATGACCTATGACGCCGTTAACGATACCCAAAGTCGATTCAGACAGTATTGCGCTCAGTAATCAACTTTGTGCAAAGCAATGCCATTTCCAAGGGGCTGATGGCCAGAGCGTATCGATTACTGTTTCTCAAATCCCTTCATTTGAAGGATTCCGTTTAACCACGTTGATTGGAGGGCAAACGATCCAAGTGGATTTTTGTCGTGCGCAACTCCAGAAATGGCTTGAGTCTACTCTGAATGCCACTGCATTCGAGTCACTGCCCAACTCGCTCCAGTTAGCACTTTTGAGTTCTCAGATTGAACCGCATAGTGAGGCATTCAAAGCACTATTTGGTCAGTTGCCCATTCTTAGCCAGTTACAACCGTTAGAGTCGAGCCAAGTTCAAGAACATACCTTGATGTTAACCCTCAATAAACCTAACGACTCTCTTTGTTTGTGGGTTAGCGAAGGAGCAAACGTGCTGTTGGATGCGCTACCAAACAGCGCTTCTCTTCAGGCGCGACATCTCGCTTTACCTGTGTGGTTAAGTCTTGGAAGGACCCATTTGACGTTAAGCGAATTTAATTCGCTCGAACTGGGAGATGTGATCTTTTTTGACGATTGTTATATCGCCCAACAACAAGCCATTTTTCAAGTATCTAACCAGAATCTCTGGCGCTGCCAACTGGATGACCAAATTCTTCACATTATTGAAAAAGAAACCAATATGAATGACGTAAACACTTCAGAAATGTTAACCGACCACCAGCAACTGCCCGTGGAACTCACGTTTGATATCGGCCATCAAACCATCACTCTAGAACAGCTTAATCAGCTTCAACCTGGGTACGTATTCGAGCTAAACCAACCTGTATCTAAGCCGGTAACATTGCGTGCCAACGGAAAAATCATTGGTGAGTGTGAACTGGTTAATGTTAATGAGCATTTAGGTGTGCGTGTACTGGAACTGTTTGGTGGCACCCAGGAGCCAGCATGATCCAGTTACCTGACGAGCTCAATCTCATTGTCAGTTTAGCACTGCTGGCACTGATTCCATTTATCGCGATGATGGCGACGTCGTTTGTGAAACTTGCCGTTGTATTCTCACTGCTGCGTAACGCTCTCGGTGTACAGCAAATTCCACCGAACATGGCGCTGTACGGATTGGCGATCATTTTGTCTATTTTCATCATGGCTCCCGTCGGTTTTGAAACCTACGACTACGTAAAGCAGCATGATATCTCCCTCGAAGATTCTGCAAGTGTAGAAGGCCTCATTGAAAGCGGTTTACAGCCTTATCGAGAGTTTTTGAAAAAACATATTCGGGAAACCGAAGCCATATTCTTTACCGATGCTGCGCGCACATTATGGCCTCAAAAGTACGTGGACCGTTTAGAGTCAGATAGCTTGTTGCTGTTGCTGCCAGCGTTTACGGTCAGTGAGCTTACCCGTGCTTTTGAAATTGGCTTTCTATTGTACTTACCGTTCATCGCTATCGACCTAATTGTATCGAATATCTTGCTCGCCATGGGCATGATGATGGTATCGCCAATGACGATTTCCCTCCCCTTCAAATTGTTACTCTTTGTCTTGCTTGACGGCTGGACGAAACTCACTCACGGCTTAGTGCTGAGTTACGGTTAATCACGGAGAAAGTATGCATTCTGCAGAAATCATTCATTTCACGACTCAAGCATTAACCCTAGTTTTGTACTTGTCGTTACCGCCGATTTTAGTCGCAGCGTTGGTTGGTACATTGGTGTCGCTTATTCAGGCGTTAACTCAGGTCCAAGAACAAACGTTAGGCTTTGTGGTCAAGCTTATCGCGGTCATTATTACGCTGTTCGTCACAACGCAGTGGCTAGGGGCAGAGCTCCACGCCTTCGCCTCGCTTGCCATGGATAAAATTCCTCAAATACGATGAGTTATCACGACTTACACCAGGCTTTATTTTTGTATAGCCTGACGTTACCTCGGTTAATGGCATGCTTCATCTTTTTGCCTATTTTGAGCAAGCAAATGCTAGGCGGCACCATGGTGAGAAATGGTGTGCTTTGCTCACTCGCACTGTTTATATTTCCGATGATTAATCAGCAAAGCTTGCCCGCAGAAACCGACGGTATTTGGCTGATAGTGATTTTGGGTAAAGAGGTATTAATTGGGCTATTGATCGGGTTTGTTGCTGCTATCCCCTTTTGGGCAATAGAAGCGGCCGGTTTTCTGGTCGACAACCAACGTGGTGCTGCCATGGCAAGTATGTTTAATCCAACGCTAGGCTCGCAATCGACGCCAACCGCAGTGTTGCTGACCCAAACGTTGATTACCCTGTTCTTCTCTGGCGGGGGCTTTGTCACTTTTATCTATGCGTTATTCAAAAGCTACACATCTTGGCCGATCGTGGACTTTTTCCCAACCGTTAGTGATGCATGGGTGAGCTTCTTCTACGAACAATTTGAACAGCTTATGTGGCTTGGTGTGCTGATGTCTGCCCCATTAGTGTTGGCAATGTTTCTTGCTGAGTTTGGTCTGGCTCTTATAAGTCGTTTTGCACCGCAATTGAATGTTTTTTTCCTTGCCATGCCAATAAAAAGTGCCATCGCGAGTGTTTTACTGATCGTGTATCTCGGAATAATGATGGATCACTTTGAAGTACAGTTTTACGGCATTACCCGATTCGCAGAACAACTCAATACCATTTGGCAATAACGCTTAGGATTCTTTATGAGCGCAGAAAAAACAGAGCAACCCACCGCAAAAAAGTTACGCGATGCCAGGCAGAAAGGTCAGGTAGCCAAAAGCCAAGAAATCGTATCGTCTGCATTAATTTTGGCGCTCATAATTGTACTGTTTGCGTTCGCCGATTATTACATGTCGCACATCTCAGCGCTTATTCTCCTACCAAGTAAGCTTGCTTATCAGGGCTTCCAAGATGCGCTAGTCGATGTCGCTATTGCCATCGCAAAAGAAATTGCCTATCTACTCGCCCCGATTATTCTGGTTGCTGCACTCGTCGCCATCTTTTCCAATATGGGGCAGTTCGGCTTTCTATTTAGTGGTGAATCCGTTAAACCCGACATCAAAAAGATCAATCCCGTCGAAGGTGCCAAACGCATTTTTTCGCTTAAGAGTGTGATTGAGTTTATCAAGTCGATCCTTAAAGTCTCTCTTCTTTCCTGCATTATCTGGGTGACCTTACGCGGTAACATCAACGCTTTGATGCAAATTCCAACTTGCGGGCTAGAATGTGTCCCGACCATTACTGGCGTCATGATTAAACAATTAATGATTATCTCTTCGGTAGGTTTCATCGTCATCGCTGCAGCTGATTTTGCGTACCAAAAATTTGACCACACGAAGAAACTCAAAATGAGCAAGGACGAAGTGAAACGCGAATACAAAGAAATGGAAGGCAGCCCTGAAATCAAAAGTAAACGTCGTCAGTTGCACCAAGAGCTACAAGCCTCCAATCAACGCGAAAACGTTAAACGTTCTAATGTATTGGTTACAAACCCAACACATATAGCAGTTGGTCTTTATTACAAGAAAGGCGAAACGCCCCTGCCCGTCATTACCTTGATGGAAACCGATGCGGTAGCCAAACGTATGATCGCAATCGCCAAAGAGGAAGGTGTGCCTGTGATGCAAAAAGTCCCTCTTGCTCGCGCACTATACGCGGACGGCAACGTCGACCAGTACATCCCAAGTGATCTTATTGAAGCAACCGCCGAAGTGCTTCGTTGGTTGGCATCATTGGAGTCCGATAAGACGCTGAACTAACACGATTTCGAGAGTAAAAGCTATCGTACGAAGAACGGTTATCACTTTCTATACGTAATGATATTTTTAAATGTGTCATCCTTCGCTATAGGTTTCAGCATATCGAATTCGCCTACTTTTGCTTGTCTCAATGAAGCACTTGGTTCATGAAAAGTCGTGTTTACTAACGTCAATAGTGGTACTGTACTGGACAGTTTTACTTTCATCTCTAAACCACCTAGAGCTCGGTAAGAAACCACGCCAGCCACAACAAAGGTGGATTTTTGCTTAGGTTGATTTATTTATGCGCATATCTACCGAAAAGAAACGAACTCGAATCATCAAAGTTGCCACTGACCTTTTTATAAAGCAAGGTTACAAAGACACATCACTCGATCAAATCGTCGCGATTTGTGGAGGCTCAAAGCAGACGTTATATCGCTATTTTTCGAACAAAGAAGGGTTATTTGTTGAAGTTTTAGCATACAATACCAAAACCAGCTTAGAGTCCGTCTTCCAGCTTGCCGACAAGCAATCGGAGCCTTTACAAGAAACATTGAATGACTTCGCCAAGAAGTACCTAAAAGGTGTATGCTCCAATCCTATGCTATCACTTTATCGGATCGTTTCGGCTGACTTCAACAAACATGATTCCGTACCAAATCAATTCTGGCAGACAGGGCCACATCGCATTCATCAATACCTCATCGACTTTTTAAAGAGTGAAACTGTCAGCTCACAACTCGATGTTGAAAATGCCGACCTCGCTTGTGAGCAACTACTTGCATTGATTAAGCTTGATTACCAGAACATGGCACTAATTGGCTTCGACTTTCCGACAGATGAAGAGTTAGATGAACATACGAAAAAAGCGGTCACCGCCTTCCTAAATCTATACCAAAGGTAAACTCACTGAATATAAAAGGGAGCATCAGCGCTCCCTTCTTGTTTCTATGGCTTAGTGAATCTCTCGCTTCGCCGCCAGTTTTTTACCGATTATTAAGATTGGCGCGAGAGCAAAGACCGAGATAATAAACATCAATAATGAATTACTCAGTGCGAGAGTGGTCGCCTGTTCTTTGACAACAGAACTAATTTGGCTCATTCCTAATGCCGAATTTGGCAAGTGTCCATGAGTCAGAATCGTACTGCTCAACGCATTTTTATAAGCACCAAAAGCATGATTCACATCATCTATCGTTCGGCCAATCTCTCCAGCAGCTTGTGCACTATGGCTTTGCATTACCCGTGAGAACACGGCACCAGCGATCACACCACCAATGGTACGAAAGAGGTAGAAATTGGCGATGCCTTCTAAACGCTGCCCGACCTGGAAGTACATCAAGACTGCAATGGTCACAGACACATTCAATAAGCCGACACCAAACCCACGCAACATCATCGGAACGGACAAAGATTCCGTACCAGCAAAGCTAGGTAACTGACTAAACTTATGTACCGAAAGTATAATCATCACCACACCAAACGGGACGACTGCATCCGCTAATGGCCGGCGGAAGTAATACACCAGCACACTGACTAGCATACCACCTAGCATGGCATAAAATGCCGGCAATTGGGCATATCCAGCATTAAGGTTGTTGTACTGCAACGCCATTTTCAAAAAGCTAGTAAACAACACATTGCTCGCCATAACAGCAAAACCTGCCAAAAAAGCGTTGTACATAAAAACATTAGTTTTCAACTTACTATGCAGCTGTATTGATGCTGTATTCAAAGGACTGGTTTTCACAAAGTAATACACCATTAATAAAGTCAGAGCCGCGGCAATCGAAGAGGCTTTACCAAACCTTTCCGAGTCAAACCAGTTGTAATAACTGCCTCTCATCAATAGAAATACAACGATACTTATTGTCAGGGCAAAAACTAAATAAAACCAACAGCCCGACTTGGCTTCGGCCTCGATTTGAATCGACTTAGGATTGTAGATGCATGCAATTACCAAGGCAGAGAAGTACAGCCAAGCCGACACGACACACAACAGTGACCAATCAAAGATTTCGACAATATTGGCCACTACCCAAGGGTAAGCGCCGATCGGTAGCAAGGTTGAAAATACTAGCGTTAAAGCAATAATGGCAGGTAGCCAACGCTGTTCAAAGAAGTGGAGCAAGTAAAGGTTTAATACCACCATTAACATGCTCATAAAAAAGCCACTCAAGAGCCAAGTCAGAGTGAACACCAGCTCTTGCTGTCCGCCCCAGTAAAGTACAAGATTGCTCGCTAGACCTACCAATAAAATGGCATGTAAGAGAATTAACGTACCCAATCTACGCACCAATATTGGTGTGAATATAAAACCTAATACCTGGGTAATCATAAAGCCGACTTTAACCAGAGCAACTTCATCGACAGATAAGCCTGACGTTGCCGCCATCTCATACGATAACTCGGTAAACATCACGGAGTTAATACCAAAAGCAGCAATCGCAAAAAGCGTCAAAATCAGCAGCAGTGAACGTTTTTCCATTGCAGTTAACCTTGTGCCGCGGTCTCGATCGTTACTTCTGCAGACAACCCCGGATAGACTCGTTGACTCAACTCTTGAGGGATCTCTAGCTCAATACGTACTGGTACACGTTGTACTACTTTTACGAAATTGCCTGTCGCATTTTGAGGTGGCAATAAACTAAACTGTGCACCAGTCGCCGGGGTTATCGAAGAAACACGGCCATGCAATGGATGGTTTGGAAACATATCCAATACTACTTCAACCTCTTGCCCAGGCACAACGTTCTCAAGTTGTGTTTCTTTAAAGTTTGCCTCTATCCAAACATAATCTGGCACCATCACGATGAGCCCCATTCCTGGTTGTACAAACTTGCCGACTTGCACTTGTCTATCTGCCACATAGCCATCGAGTGGTGCACGCACCGTGGTTCTTTCCAGTGAAATATTAGCTAGTCGTAAGTTTGCTTCTGCTTTTTTACGCTGTGCTGTCAGTTGCAACTTCTCAGTCATCAATGTGTCGAGCTGTTTTTGCTCAGCAGCTAAGCCCAATTTAGCGGTTTCAAGATTACTGCTTGCTTCAATAGATCGCGTTTTTTGTGCTTCAAACTGATTTTTGCTCACAGATTGCTTTTGTACCAAACGAGAAAGACGTTGAAACTCCGCCGCTTGGTGTTCGGCATTTGCACTCGCGCGGCGAATACCTTGCTTCGCCTGCTCAATTTTCATTAACTGCATATCCGTTTTGATTTGATTTGCAGTAAGCTCAGATTTCGCAACATCTAGTGCTGCTCGAGCAATTTCTTGGTTGGCAATAAAGTCTTCATCATCAATGACAAACAAAGGAGTTCCTTCTCTTACCCACTGGTTATCTTTGACAAAGATTTCGCTTACTTGCCCCCCAACCTCAGGTGAAATGGCCGTAACGTCTGAATGAACATATGCGTTATCCGTCATTACAGTATTCGGCTGGTATAAGGCACAGCCAGCAGCAAATAACGAACCAACAACAAGCGACAAGGCGATAACTTTCTTCTTCATGTTTGAAACCCATTTTATGATTTTCACAAACTGTACTGTACCGTACAGTTTTAGTAAAGACACATTTGATCATTGCCAATCAAAAAGATCAATCTCATTGATTTATCATGAACTTCTTGAGAAAAGTGTTTCGAATGAAAAGAATTAAAATCTAACCATTTGTAATGTAAACAAAAAACACATTTAAACTGAATAAGTAAAGAGAGGACTGCAACTCCCCTACCTTTAATGAAGCTTGCTCCCCAACTCGGTGCATCAGGCGCAAACATTTGACTGGCCGAAGTTTTCGAAGCTACCTCACCAATTTTCATTAGCACCTCAATCTGACACATCAACCCAACGATAAGCACAAGCTAGTAGCATTTTCTTCAAACGAATTTGACATCGCCCAATATAGTTGTGTATACAACCATATTGTTTGTTCATGTTATTTGGTGAAATTTTCCATGTCCCAATACAACCATCATCAGTCTCTCGGTCACCTTACGGGGCTTGCTAGTCGTCTGTTTAACCGATTACTCACTACCCGTTTCAAAGATGCTGGTATTGATATGACAGCAGAACAATGGGGTGTCGTGTTGCTGTTACGAAACAACGGTGCCCTTTCTCAAAGTCAGATTTGTGAACTGTTGTACTTAGAAAAATCGAGCGTCAGTCGATCAATTGATGGGCTTGAAAAGCGCGGTTGGACAGAGAGGAAACCTTCGCCAACGGATAGTCGAAGTAAGTTAGTCGTGCTAACAGAAAAATCTTTAGACACCGTTGATACATGTGCAAATATCGCTTCGCTAGTACTGCAAGAAGCCCAACAGAACCTTGCTGATGCCGACCTAGATAACAGCAAACAGCAACTTTCTAGCGTGGTAGCGAACTTACGCAAGCTTAACGGACAAATTTAACTTATCAGCGTACGTTGCGACAGAAGCTGGTTTAACAGTCAGGCTCAACCTTGGAGAAATACGATGACAAAACGCAATGCTTTAATTACAGGTGGCGCTCGCGGAATTGGTGCAGCAACAGCAAAAGCACTCGCTGCAGATGGTTACCGAGTTTTTATCAACTACGTAAATAGTGCTGCGGTCGCGGAAGCGTTAGCTCAGGAAATTCAAAACGCCGGTGGTGAGGCGTACACTTTAAAAGCTGACGTTCGTGATGACGCACAAATACAAGGGATGTTCGACAGCATAGCAAATGAACATGGTGGCGTTGATGTTCTTGTCTCAAACGCAAACATGAGCTTTACCGCTAAACCTTTCACTGAGCAGTCGTGGGAAGAGTTTTCACAAAAGCTAAATGACGAAATGCACGCTGCATATCAAACGGCAAAATTGGCGGTAGAAAACATGAAAGCCAGCCAGTTTGGTCGCTTAATTTTTATCTCTAGCACCTTATCAGAAGCTCCTGCACCAAGCTTTATTGCTCATGGTAGTGCAAAAGGTGCACTTGATAGCTTTAGTAAATACCTCGCTCAAGAACTTGGTCCTTTCGGGATTACGTCTAATGTCGTTGCTCCGGGCCTTGTAGAAACAGACGCAACAAAAGGTGCTCCCGAAGAGTTTAAAGAAACCATTCGAATGTTCACACCAACGCAGAAAATTGCCACACCTGAAGACGTAGCAAACACCGTGAGCTACTTGGCAAGTGAAAAAAGCGGACATATCACGGGCACATACAATCCAGTATGTGGCGGCGCCTACCTACCATAGTGCCATTTGTGCCTCGCACACATACAAAGGCATGTACGCATGCCTTTGTATCTTTAGGTATTGCTTTGCAACGCGCAAGCTTCCTTCATGGACGGTTTTGTCTGAAGAAAAATAGAAAGTCCTATCTATTTCTTATAATCGGTGTATAGTGAGCTCAGCTCCTAACCGTGAGCTATTGATGAAATATTTAGTTCGAGTCTCTTCTTAGTTTTCTTTCGAGTCATTTCGTTACTCAACTCCTGTAGCAACTTATTCTTTATCTTCCATTAAATAGCCTCAGTTTTGATTTAAATACGAACGAGAGTTAGCTCTCTTAGCATGGTTATCACAACGCGCTGTCTTTACATCGATAGGTTTATAAGGAATTTAACCTTATAAAAACAATCAGTAAGCGTCAAAATAAGACATAAGGCTGCATAGCCACTTCGTGTATATATCATCACTATTTAGGAATAGTCATTAGCGGTGAAATATATTAATCATCGCGATGACAATGGAATATTTAGACTTAATTTAAACCATTTTGACTTCGTTATTCCTATAAAAGTATAGGTTAATTAGATTGACCTTTAATAAACACGATCGAGAGGAATAAAAATGAGAAAAAAACGAGATAGCTTTCAAAAAAAGAATAAAAAAAGCAATTATGAAGATAAATTTGAGTTGATGGTAAAAGAATACCACAGCGCAAAAGAAGTATTAGACGCAATGCCAGAAGGTTCGGCTGACTACGACAAGCAGAAAAAGCACTGTGAATCTCTATTTGCTAATGCCGAGCGCTTTTTTAAGCGAAATCAGTAGGCCAATTTAACGCCTAGATAAACATCTGGCAAAACACCATATACGGTAAGGGAGCATCTGCTCCCTTACTTTCAATTAAACCCAACCTTCCGCTAAGTACATCAGTCGCAATTGACTTGGTGAGCCCAATTTATCTAATGCATCCAACTGAGCGTCACTCAGGTTTGGGCATTTATCAAGGTATACTCGTCCATTTTCGGCATCAAGTGGCAGTTTGTAAGTCAACTTTTCATTGATTTGACTCGCCTCACCTTTATCGATCGCTCGAACTGCAGGCATCAGCCAATCCCAATCTTCGCCCAACAGCTTTTTAAACGCACTATGAGCAGTTGCCTCAGTTTTACTTGGCGCATCTTCTGGACTTAGCTTCAAGATAGAATCAACGTCAGGGACTAAGTGTTCACCTGGCTCTGAGCCCAACATCTTTTTCAACGTTAAGCGAGCAGCTTCCATCTCTTGTGCTTCTTTAGGCGCTTGAGGTGATGTCATCGCAGTGTTCTCTTTAGGTCCAAGGTACGCCATCAATGCGCGTACAGAAGCCGGATCTTGCATGCTGAAGGTAAAGTCTCCTTTGGCATTAGAAACTTCAAGCCTTGGTAAAACACCAGACATCTCACCTTGCATGAGTTGTTCTTTTACTTCCGTATTTAATCCGTATGCTCCAGCTTGGTTCGCAACAAAACCACCTCCACTGATAATGCCAGTCGTGGCAGCCGAACCAATGGCTTCTTTTGCTATCGGCGTAACACCCGCTGTCGCTACGGAGCTCACACCAAAAGTACCCAAGCTCCCTGTCGCCATGCCCAATGTTGCTCCAACTGCACCTTCAGCTGATAACATTGCATGACCTTGAGCCAATGTTTGTTGCATCGGCATAGAGAGACGTTGGTCTCGCCCTGGAAGCTGCGAAATTTGCTCCAGCTGATGGTGGTAAGCTTCAGCATCGCCATTGACTGCCGCTTTGTGCAGCTCACGTCCTGTTGAAATTAATAGCCCTACGCCAGGCAAAGCTAGGTTGATGACTGCATTAACGCCAGAACCTTTCAGTTTTTCTTTGCCCATCTGTAACAGTTCGGCACCAAAACCATCCATTTTCCCCGGGTACTGAGCCTCTAAACTCACCTGCATACGCGGATCTTTGCTGATCGCGTCAAACGTATTTTTAAGCTGCTGGTACGTATCGCTACTCACCTTGACTTCATCCAACAAGCTGACAACTTCTAAGATTTTGCGCTCAGTAAGCGGCTCACCGCGATAACCAGAAGGGCTAACTAATGAGTAAGCTAGCAAGGCAACCTCAGGCTTTTCTTGTTTAAGTAGCGCCTGTTTCAAATCAAGGTGAGTTTTGATGTTTTCTTGGAAAAACTTAGTGTATTTACTTCTCAACACGCCTTCGTGGATAGAAGCAAACTTGTGACCTTTATGGAACGTTGAAGGTTCTTTTACCTCACCTCTTTTACTGATCACTCGGTCATCTTTTTGCGCAGCGACTGCACGAAACTGTTCTAGATCAGGTACTGGACTTTGGCTGATTTTTTGCGTTGTATTGACCATTTTTCTCTCCTACACACGAAGTGATTGAACATGAGCTTGTTCATGATTAGGGGTGGTTGGAATCGCTTGATCCAACATTGCAAAACGCGCTTGCCACAATTCAGTCTGTTCAATAACCTCATGAAACCAAGCAGTAAGATTCGTCGTGTTTAGGTGCTCAACGGGTTTACGTCCCGCTAAGACAAGCTGTCGACCATTTGGGGCTAAAGCAAGTGCAAGGCTGCCACTACCGATGCCCTGATAATTAGCATGAGCAAGAAGCTCTAAACCTTTTAGTCTTTGTTCGCCCGATTTTTCTAATCCTCCGAACGTCACGGACAACATTAAGTCATCCGTATCTGTCGCGATGAAATACAGCATGTAGCGGTCGTCGACCAGTAGCTGACAACGTTCATTGTCTTCAAAATTCAGTTCGGGTAACTCATTGAGTTGGCAAAACTCCAAGAGCAGTTGTTGAATCGTGTTCATAACTTTTTCCTTTTGTTTCAATAACTCTATTGAACAACGATTGCAGATTGAACGATGTCGGTAATGGCTTTATTTTTGTCACTTTTTCGCCTTCATTGTGAGGTTTTCCGCAGAAATCTCGCTCTAAAAACGAGTTGCCAGAGTAATCAAAAAGAGCAGCTCAGGGCTGCTCTTTTAATCAAGGTTAGATGATTAGCATTATGTGGTTTCTCACTTCTTTTGCAGAGTGACTAACCCAGTTTATGGCTATCAAAAATGACTTCTGTTGGCGGGAACATATTCGAAACAGGTGGTCGTTGCGCATCTCCAAACATTGGTGCACCGAATGCGGATGTGGCCCAAGGGTCAACAATTTTCACATCCTTACTCCATGTTGAGGGATCTTTGATATCACTCCCCTCTTGTCGACCAACCAGTACATAAAGGTGTGTACCTGAATGACCCTTTTTAAACGCAACCACTTCGACTTTAGGCTCACCTTCAGGTGTGCCTGACATGCCTTGAATCATCTCAGCAGCGGCAGCAAAGGCAAATGTAGTACAGCAGCCGGCTTTCGCGTTTTGTACTGCCTTAGCAATGTTCTGTAGAGTGCTTAATTGCGGTGCGGTTCCTCTTTGTGCTGCAGCTTGAACTCCGTTTGCAGACATAGTCGCTCGTTGATCTTGCATGATTCGCGCTTGATTCGCGTGAAGCGCTTCTAATCTAGGCTTTCCTTTGGTTTCATAAAACTGCGAACCTTTTACACCAAATGTATTTAAGTCTGTACAGGCAAAATCACCAAGCTTTTGAAGGTTAGTTTTATGTTCGTTGATCAGCGCTACACTCGATGAGGTTTTATTCGCTTTAGAAGAAGAGGCCGTTTGTGCGGCTGGCCAATGTGAGCTAGGACCAGACGACAATCTCTCAAGATTTTTCAGACTACCGAGCGTTAACTTGTTTTCACCGTTCAACACATTTTGTAGCATCAGCTTCGCAACGTCTTTAGGAATGCCCTGCTTCGTGAGCAGATTCACCACAATGTCTTTCGCTTTATTCTGGTGGCTAATACGCGCGCTGACGCTTTTGTTTTTAGGCGCCCCTTCTTTAACAAAAATATCTTTGCCATTATGCGCTCGAACCTCTTTATCGTCAGCTTGATTTTGTGTCGCCAAATGGGACGTTAACTGACTCAACGAATGCATGTGTGATGTATTAATATTGACCATGTTTGATGCCTTAAACCTGAATAAATGCGTGTACGTCTGTTTGGCTAAAATCTACGACCGTATTGTTCTGAAATAGCTGAGCCCAAGTATCCACTAGCTCATTCAGTTGAATCATTAAGTTAGCAATATTGGTGAGTTCACTCTCGGCCGCGATGGCAACCTGAAGAACCACATCTTTAGTGGTTGGATTAACGCAAAACTGCACACCGCCGGTTTCTCGATATAAGAAGTTGTATTCAAGTAAAACTTGAAGTTTGTCTAACGTAATATCCTCTTGTTCTATGTGCAGGTTTTTAGAAATCAACAACTCGCCTTTTTCCTCCACAAGCAGAACATCGACACTGTTATTTTCAGCAAAATGCAGTGACCACATTTGATCGTCATACGCTGTCACGCGCTCAAGGTTCAGCACTTCTCCCAATTCAGAGAGAAGCATATTAATCTTTCCTGTATCCATGTTGTGTCCTGTCTAATTTAATATACCTAAGTAGCCTCGAAATATCTGATGCAGCGAGACGACTTGGGTATAACGGCTTATTTAAATAAGCTCATAAGGATAAGAGCGATTTTATGGCGTGATAGACACAGGAGCTTTATTTAAACGTCTCAATTTTATTGCTATTAGCCGTTTTAGCGAGGTAGAAAAATGAAGAGTAAGTTGGATAAAGAAATAAGAAAAGAGCGGCAATCGCCGCTCTAAAATTTGAATAGAAGAGAAAGATTACTTGATACCGTGAAGGCTGTTCTCTGCGTTCATAGCTAAAGGATTGAATGAGTCGTTACGAAGTTCTGCTATCGCGTATAGCATGCGTCCCATGCGACCGTTTCCATCGGTGAACCCGTGATACCCAATGACTCCTGCAAACAAGTGTTTACCCAGATCTTTATCCGCCACTGGTTTTTCTTTCAAAAATCCTTCAATGTGCTGCTTTAGCATCCCCTCACCGCCAATACTTGAAGGCAAAGTACCACCCGAAATATTTGGCCCTCGGTAGTCACGTTCAACATCAGGTACCAATCGAGCGTGTAGCTCTTTTAAGTTGTCCATATTCAATAAGTCTTTACCATTAGACGCGTACTCTTTAAGTAAAGACGTAATGTTTTCGGCATCGTTTCCTTTAGAGTTAGAAGCATTAATGATCCACGCCGCAGCTCGTTCGACATTATCGGTGACGCCACTTTTGTTAAACGCGTCCTCTGCCAGTCCTTCAGCGTATACACCTTGGCTTAGATCGGTGCTTGCTAGACCTTCGATATGGCGTTGCGCCGATTTAAGATGCATCACCTCCATATCAAACACCGCTTGCATTTGAGTGATGCTACCTGCTGGATTTTTTTGCGCTGCAGACACACCACCGCCATAGTCTTTTACTACACGTCCAGCAAGCGACTTCGCTGCACTTTCGCCAATCAGTGATGTGAGGTTTTTACCAGAATCGGTTTCTAGCATTGATTCTGTCATTGCTCGCTCCGCTAACTGGTTTAGCTCAGCAGAGTGCGATTGGACCGTTTTGCTATCCAATTTTGCGAATGCATTTAATACATCTGATGCGGTTTTTATGTTTCCATCTTTGAAGAACATTTGTCCATGCTCAACAGAAGAAGCAGCTCGTAAACGCTGAGCTTGGCCTTGCTCATTATCAAATACGGCTTTTGTAAGGGCTTTCGCAACCGATTGTGAGCTGCCTTCGCGAAACAATTTTCCTGTCGCTTCAAAAAATCGCGCTACCGCACCATTAGTAGGATTGGTACGAGTAAATTCTTGGGTCGCTGCGTTGATTTGGTATTCTTTGCCACCAATACTCAGCTTGCCTTCGTTTAGTATCTCGTTGCGAGCTTGCGGCATGGCAGCCTGCAATGCGCTAACACTTCCAAAACTGATCATGTTTTAAACCCTTAATGTGGAAAAATGAGTAGTACTCGTTACCGGGACTTCGGTTGTTTTATTGGTTACTTTTTGCGTGTTCGCACTTTTTAGCCATTCGATGAAATTCGCTAATGATTCATCAAGAAAAGAAGCAGTTAACAGTTGCTGGTGCAGGTGTATGAAACCGATGTATCCCGTTTCTGCCTCCCAGAATACCGCTGGAGAGCCTTGCGTTAAGGCATCTTTCATATGTTGATGCAAAGTATCATCACTCGGCTTATCGCCTGAAATCAGCCCAATAAGTGTCAGGCGATCTTCTTGTGCGCGAATTGTGATTGCTGTGTTTTGGTCAATGAGTAGATGACAACAATCATCCTCATCAAAAACCAGCGACTCCAGTTGGCAGCGGCTGGCAAAATCTGTCAGTAAAGAAGTTATAAATCCATTAGCCATTCGACTAAATAATCCTATTTTTGTTGTTTTAGAGGCGCTGCTTGGTTGCAACACTTATCACCTAAGCAGCTTTCTTAGGTGTATTCTTAAGGATTTATGGCAGTGAATATTTTAGAAATGGTCGGATTTTTTTTGTTTAAAGGCATTAAAATGAAAAAACTCAGCAAGTACTGAGTTTTTTAAGATTTATTCATGAATCGTAATTTTACGCTCGCTGAGTTGCTTCACCATCGCTTGCTTTAATGCATGCAGCTGTCCATCAATACTGGCGTCGATGATCCCGACTTCAGTTTCCAGAATGCAGCCTCCATTTTTCAAGCGAGCGTCTGCTACCACGTCAACGTAACCGACTTCAGGGTAATCACTCAATACACCAGCCACCTTTTCCCTCACATCAACAACCTGCTCTGGATGGACATGTAAAATGACCTGCTTTTGGTTGCTCACCAATTGCAACGCTTCTCGAACTACACTCACCGTGGTATCGACATCATCGAAGGTATCGATGATCTTACGCACCGCTTCTAACACCACACCTGTCATTTTTTCTTCGACTTGCTGATAGTAATCATTACAACGTGCTAAGGTTTCAACCATCGTTTGCGCATTTTCAATCTTAGCTTGTGCAAGGCCATCTTGATAACCACGTTGTTTTTCAGTTTCGTAGGCTTGTTGGGCATTAGCAATTATGCTTTCAGCTTTGGAGTTCGCGGCTTCAACTAAGTGTTGCGAATCAAGATAACTGGCATAATCTTTCGCTTTCAGCACCTTTAAGCCAGGTGCCAGCTGCAAGTTGTCTGTTTTTATTTCAACAAATGAAACCATTGGGGAATAACCTGTTTTGCGATTTTTTTTGTGAGTCGATACGCCAGATCTCGCTGATCTTTTGCCAACCAGCTAGCCATTTCCGTACTCTCGCTGAGCTGCTGTTCTAGTTTGAATTGCCAACGCAGGACAATGTCTTCTGGCGAGTTAACTAAAACAAACCTTATCCAGGAGTACCCAAGCGCTTGCATTTTTGCTTCAACAGACCGCTCATCCAATGATTCTGGCAACGGATGTTGCCAACCTTGCGGCCAACTGGATAACAACATCGGCCCGTTTTGAATCAAGAACCGAGCGCCTTCCAATCCAAAGACGTTGTTCAGAACCTGTTTCGGATGTTTTAAAACAACGCCTCGCATTGCCACACAATGTAAAGCTCCGCCCACCATCAATACGAGTTGATTCAACGCATCCGCTGGGAGCAACGCCAAGCTATGGCAAGGTTTGTTAAAAGCCGTCTCTGGAACTGGAGATAACGCCCACTCATTTATGCACCATTGGTTAAACATGGGGTTATCTCTCCAACCTTCAATATTTAATAACCAAGGCTGTTTCTGTTCTATCCAACTTTTATGGATGTATTGGCAAGGCGCGTAGTTAAATTGATGTAGTACCTGCGCGAGTGGTGTTTCTGGTTTAACCACGCTTTGTGTTCCTGCGGCACCAAGTAAAAGTAGCGATATTTGAACCGATTAGTGCCGCTACCAAGAACACCAAAATGGCGATAAGATTATTCGCCGTCTCTTTGGTGACCTGAACCGACAAAATGCTTTTAAATTGATTGTTTTGAGTAGCAACTCGTACCTCTGATGAGGGTACCATCACTACGCTGATTCGATCGTAATTCAACCCCTCAATACTATTGTTCACCAATAATTTGATCTGAGGAACATACGAATCAAGCGCAATATCCGCCGCGTGTTTAATAAACACAGAGGCAGACGCAGGAGTTGGACGCTCTCCTGGACGTAGATCTTGATCTTCCAAAACAACATGAACACGTGCCACCAGCACGCCATCAATCTGAGATAAGGTTGAAGAAAGTTCTTGAGATTTCGCGTACACCAAACGTGCTCGTTCTGCTAATGGCGACGAGATCAAATCATCTTTGGGAAACACCTCTTTCAATGTAGAAAACTGCTCTCTTGGATACCCTTTTCGCTTCAGCGCGTCTACCGCGAAGGCGATTTGAGAACTGTCTACCATTAACTTGACGGTGTTGTCTTTGTCAGGTTCTTTTGTTGCAACGACACCTTCGGATAATAAGATCGACAACATCTCATTCCCCTCTTTCTGAGTTACGTTGGTGTACAGCTCGGTCTGACACCCCACCAGAAACAACGTGAGCATGATGAAAACCGCTCTCATTTTATTCATCATCACTATTGTGCCTTCAATAAGGTTTCTACATTTTGTGTGGTTTTACCCACGGTTTTCGCGATCAGCTCTTCTTGAAAAGTAATGCGCGTCAGTGCCCATTGCATTTGCAGTAATTGCGCCGGATCATCACCCACCATCTTCATGTTGTCTTGCAGGTTACTTTTCGCGTTATCGATAGTATTTTTTAACTCGCTGATGTTTTCGAGCAAACCGCCCTCCAAGCCATTATTCGCCTCGGGAACCGACATAGCTTGTTCGAAACGTTCACTTAAACCGTCCTCGACTTGTGCATCCTGCAACTTATCAATGTTGGTTTGCATCACCTCGGTGTACTGCGTGTTTATCATATGTACTCCTAAGACAAATCTAACTTGTGACTATGAGTCACGATGTTTTTCACCATCGCATTTTTTTGAATCATGAAGCTAAGCTCATCACGAACCATGTCCAGTGTTGATGCCATACCAGGTAACGACTTCAACTCAGCCCAGCAGTGCCACAAGGCTTGTTCTTTCTGGGCACCAAGTGGAAAATGCTGCGCCAACATTTCTTTAAGTGCTGCTTTATCGACAGGTGGCTCGGCAATAAGCTGGCCCGAAAAATCCCCTAGCAACTCCTGCTTCAACACCTGTAATAAATCGGCTTGCGGGTGTTCGGTGCCCTTTGCACTCTTCGCCTCATAAAAGGCGTACCACATTGCCTCTCGTTTAACTTGAGGATCGGAGAACGCTTCATTCAACGATGATAAGACGCTTTGTTTACTGACAACATCTGCGTCTTTTAGTGATTCATACCACGCTTTGATGTCCGCCAGTTTCGCTTCTGTTTTCTCTAACGTCTCTTTTGGAGAGGCGTGTGAGGCTTCCGCTTGCTTGGCATTACGCTCCATGAGCACATTCATCTTATCTTCATCGCTCCGCTCATAATGGCGCGACTCCGATTGGCGCAGAGGTTGAGGCTGAAGAGTTAGATTACTTGAATCAACGATCATCCAAGGTTCCTAATGTCCTGAGAAAAGCTTGCAGCAAATGCTTGGCTTTCTTCGCTTCCCTGTGATGCGAGTTCTACCCAACTTTCCGCTTTGCTCAATAAACCAGCTTTGGCGGAAGCAAGGGCCGCTAAACTGATCAGATCTGGATAGGCGTTGCAAAGTGGTTCGAGCAATTGATGAGCCTCTTCGTACAAGCCTTTATTCATAAGGCTCATTGTACGAATCATCACCACGGTCTCTTCAGAACCAGAGCTTGCTTCAAGGCCGTCCGCAATCGTGTTAGCTTCTTGATGACGATGCATACCGGTTGCCATCAGCGCGATTTCAGCCAGCAATTGGCGCATTTCTCGTTCCATGCTTTATACCTTCTGGAGAATCGACTGCATCACATCTTTAATCGCACGAGTGGTGGTCGCATTGATGTTGTAAACAACAGACCATTTGTTGATCGCGTGCTGAAGTTCAGCCAGCTTAGATGGATCATCGGCGTTTGTTTCTAGGTTCTTGATGGCAGTCGTCACTTCTGTGTTGGCATCTTTCGCTTGTTTTTCCAACTTAGTTTTAACATCATCAAGGTTTACACTGTTACTAGCATCGTAAAATGACATAAGACTTCCTCGTATTTTTAGTTCGCTTCGTATGATTCAACGACCGCATGTGCGGCGGTGTAAGCTTCATACTGTTTGAGTAGCAATTGGTACTGCTGTGGTGAGCACCCTAAATCCAACTGACGTTTCACCACCGCTTGTGCTTCTAAGAGCTTGCTCTTAATCTTGTGCACTTCCGCACCGTTTTTGTCGTTATTTAAAATTTGTTCAAGATTTGTCATTGTTCGTCTCGCCCTCGTATCCGAGTTCTATTGTTATCACCCGCCCGCCTTTGACCAACTCAATGCCAGCTGGCGTAACACTGGATATGCGGTAGCCTTGAGGCGTTCTTGCACCAACCATGTAACGAACGTTATCAGTCAGAATCACATATGGAACCTGACCAAAGTTAACGCTACGAAACGGGAAATCGATGTTAGTGCCTTTACTCACCTTAGGTATGGATTTCAAAACTAAATATGGTTTTTCACCATATTGTTCTCGGAAGTCTCGAGTCACACCGTAAAATCGAGTCGTTTCGATATCATCAAGTTCCCCGCGTACTTCGATGCGATCACCGCTGGTAACCAACTGGACTTTTTTCAGTAGCTCCGCATCCGTCAATAAGGCTTTTAGCGTATCCATGTAGGCACCCGCTCTTTGCAGTTCGACCTTCCACGCTACTAGGCCCGGTACGTCTCGCTCTAAAATTTGCTCAACTTGGTTCCAGCGGCTGGCATCATCGATATAACCCGTCAGTAACAGTGTGCCCGTCTCATCCCCATTTTCGACTTTCACCTGGTGATAGCCGAGGTTTCGTAAAATAAATCGAACCCCGCGACGGATTTCTTCCATCGTTCTTAAGTCACTTTTGTAATTGATACCTAATACATCAATTCGACCAAGCAGATCGAGTTTCTGAGTTCGATCTTCAACATAGCCTTCCAAAACCGCTTGGCGTGCGGCGGCATTCCATTCCACACGAACGTCGCTAAGTTTGAGCTCGCCTAAGATGTTGCGCACTAAAACAATGGGTTCTGCTTCTGTGACAGTTTCATTATTGTTTCCGTTAGCTTGGCTGTACCACATACCAGCAAAAATGACACTCGGGACAAAACTACAAAGCAAGGCGATGAGCGTTGTTTTTTTCCAGCTAGAGCGTTGTACAGCAACAACAGGTGTATCCTGTTCGCTAGATTCGTCGCTGACGTTACTCACGATTAACGCATCTTCTGCGTACCCCAGTGCGAACTTCACAACGCCTACAGAGACAACGGCATGGCGTGACAACTCGATCCCATCATCTTCAACAGAGATGTTTTCACCGTTAATATTTGCCTCTTTGCAGCCTCGTAAAATGACCGAGTCTTGCTGGCAAACCAACGTGAAATGGTTAGCTTCGACCCCAGCATCAGACAGCACGAGATCTGCGATAAAGTCGTCACTGCCAAGCACAAGAGCGCCCTCAGGTAAGGTGACTTCAACTCCGGAATGCACGCCTGATAAAATACGAATTTTCCATTGCTGCATCGCGGTTAAGGCTCCTCTGATGGATGCACACACTCACTTTGTGAGTCATCACATTCCAATACTTTTACACGCCACCCCTTTTGCCCTGTCGGCAATTGGCACTGCGTCAATTGAGACGACTGTTGCTGTGACAATAAGTCTTGCTGATAGCGCTCTGCTTGAGTCTTTGATGTGCAGCTATACACTTCGACGACCGATTTAAATTCAGCACTGTTGTTGGAAATGTTGTTGAGCTTGCCAATGCTTGGTCGCAGATCGTACTCATTACCAATCAACACACTATCGCCAATACCATCCACAACGATTCGCGGTTCTAGAATAAACATGCGCACCGTGCGGCGTTTAGTGTTGGTATTACTTCTAAACAACGCACCTAAATATGGGATGTCTCCCAACAGTGGTACTTTACGTAACTGATGACTCACTTCATCTCGATAAACACCACCGATGAGCAAGCTCTGTCCTTGCTTCACCGTCGCCAACGTACTGATTTCAGTTTTACGAACGGAAGGAAGGTCGTCGACACCACCATCGGTAATCTTTGCCCCGTCTTCGAGATGAAGGCTCAGATTGATTTCTGGTCGGGCAGCAAACCTGTCACCAACGATACGCGGGACAATTCTCAGTAACGTGCCATACGTGACCTCTTCCAGTGCTGCGGTCTCTTTACCAACCAGCTTGACGTAAAACGTGCTGCTGTTGTTCAGTACAGCTTCGACATTTTCTTGGGTTAGCAGTGTTGGTCTTGAAACCACTTGAGCACTGCCTTGAGATTCCAATAAACGGATTTGAGCCAACAGGTAATTCAGATTGGTTGAATCAAGCAAAGACTTAAAATTTTGTCCGCTGCCGAGAGTCACATCACCCGAACTCACATCCCCTGTTGTTTTGATATCAACAATTCGATTATTTCCGACTGATACTCCCGCTCGCCAATCCACGCCTAACTGACTTAAATCGTTGGCACTGATGTCGACAATCGATAATGCAACTTCAATTCTTGATTGCGGTTGGTCCAATTGAGCGACCAGTTTGCGATAGAGCGGTAATCGCGCTTGAGTGTCACGAACAATAATCGCATTAAGGCCCGGCTCTGCTTCAACCGTTGCTCCGCCATGAACTGAGGCGGTTTTATTGCTTTTTACAGGCTTATCTGAACTGGTAACTTCTTTGTTCGACGCACTCGTCACTTGAGTTTGAACACCAGACACGACTCGCTTTAAAACCGATGCGATACCCGGAACCGTAATGGTCTGATCTCGATATGCAATTTCTCTATCCGTTGCAGAAGCGTACTTCAAAGGAATTATTTCAACGAATAACTCGTCGGTTGAATTCGATTTCTGCAGCAGGCGCGTTTCTAATGCTTCGGCCGTTTGTACAACTAAGTCGACATAACGTGGAGGACCTGCAAGATAAACCAACCCTTTACTTTCAGCGGCTCTCCACCCATAGCGCGAATCCCACACTCCAGTGGAAATTAACGTGCTTCGTAGTTCTCTGGCGGTCAATAATTCTAATTGGAGTAAACGTGAGCGCGTTTCTGTCGCCTTATAGACATGTAAGACGGCACCATCGAAATACCACATCAAGTTATAGACTTGCGATAAGTAGTCGAGGAACTCAGCCGGATCATCAGGAGTAAAACGTCCACTCACTCGATCATTAACTTTGTCACTCACAGAAACCGAAACGCGATAGTTTGCGCCAAAGTTATTCAACAACTCTTTTAATGAGTCGTTATCTGCATAGTATCGGAATGGTTGTTCGGGCCAGTGTAAGTCTGTTGCTTGTGCGAATCCCAACGGAGCAAAGCTCACAGCACACAACAGTATCTTAGTGGCAGCACGTCTGATGTTCGGAAAGACTTTTCGCATCATGGCAACCACACATTATGATTAATCGTGTGGTTCACGCGCTCTTGCTCCAATAATGCCATATAACGCTCACATAGATTAACGTGCTTGGAAAGCAAAGAAGAGAACAGCTCAATCGAACAGTCCTCGATCCTCACTTTGCTTTGTAAAATCAGCTGCTGATCATCATTCGCTGTTAGTACGCAGCCATCTTCACGGATTGTTTTTAATGAGAGCTGCATGCAACGTTGTAACGCTTGTTCTTGTTGATAATCTAGATGCTCTTTAAACTGGAAGGGTAAAGCCGCTTCCCATAAAAACCATGATGCGTGTTGTTTGATGGTCAGTGACAACTGATCAACCTCGATGTTGTAAGAGCCATTTTCTGAGGCAATAAAATCCCCTACCTTTAGCGTTTCCGCTAAAGACTTCATCATCTTATCTAACATTTAACGCCCTATTTAAATCTGGCTGAGGTGATTGCAAGCCTGGCCGCACTGGCCGCTTTGAGTGTCAAAATAGTAGTGATCGATGTCGCCAACAATTTGCATGCTCTTGAACCACTGCCATACTTTCGCAACCGCATTTTGGTCGTTGTAAACCACATCGCATGCATCCCAGACTTCGTTCAGCTCAGGAGCCTCAAGTCGAACTTCCGAACACCACTTTTTCCACTCAGAGATAAACTGAGCAGTCGTAGAAGTGTACTCTGCGAACCCTTTAAGCTCGTCTAAGGACGGTTGCCACTTCTCAATTAACGAACGATGACATTCAATCACTTGCATCTGTTGTTCGCTCAACGTCCCGAGTTGATCTTTCAACTGGTGTTGTTGGCGCTCAATTAAATCGAGTTGCTGTTGTACAAACACCGCACTGGTGTCCTCTCCCGATAGTTTCAACCAATATTCCTTTTGAATATCGAGCTGATTGATAAGCTGTTCCACTTTAATGGAGGCATGCAAAGCGCTTTGATCAACTTGACGGTTAATCCACTCGTTTAGAGATAAATGAAAACAAAGCATCAACGTTTTTGGTACCGCTAAATTGAAGCGAAAACCAAGACGCGCGTTGATGTATTCCAATCTTTGTTCAAAGGTCACGAGTGTGCGGCTATCACTGAGCTGCGACCCAATTTCCAAAAATAAACGCATGGCGAATCGGTCAAGCGACGCACCGAGCTTTTGATAAGTTTTCACCAACTGGCTTGCGCACAGGCTATCGACGACGCTTCTATCCAACAAGCGCTGAAGTAAAGATAACTGTTCATAATTAATGACGCCTTCACTCAACAATTGTCGGTGATTGACGTGCACAACATTGAAATCCTGCGTTGATTTAAAAGCACTTTCATATCGAGCTCCTCTTTGCAAAACAGTCACTTTCCGTTGTGTCACAATGCTGTCTGGAAAAAGCGAACGGCGTCGCCAATGCTGCTTTTTCATTT
The DNA here is from genome assembly GCF_032970445.1 of Vibrio sp. T13N. Lineage (NCBI taxonomy): Bacteria > Pseudomonadati > Pseudomonadota > Gammaproteobacteria > Vibrionales > Vibrionaceae > Vibrio > Vibrio sp. T13N. The sequence goes on along the minus strand of NZ_JAWJYE010000009.1, from coordinate 29,529 downwards.
ATGTTCGTCTCCGCACCCCTCTCGAACGATCCAGAAAGAAAGAGGTGTAATAATTTTTAATCGTTCGTTGTTACATGACGCATAATAGAATTTACGCTGATGAGTGACTTTCAAAATTAGTCAGAAAATTTTAGTCTCAAGTCATTTCATTTCGCGATAGCTACTTGATCGTCTCCCGAACGTACACGGCTTGGCGTCGTTCCAAAACGACGGCGGTAACTCTGCGTAAAGTAAGACTGACTAGAAAACCCAGCCTCCATCGCCACATCCACGATGCTCATCTTGCTCGTCAACAGGAGTTTATGAGCGTGCAACAATCGGCGCTCACTGATCCAAGCTCTTGGAGAAATGCCATAGTGCTCATTAAATAGCTCTTTAAAAGTCGTTAAGCTAGCACCAAACTCTTGCGCATAGTCAGTCAACTTCCACTCTTTGAGATAGTGTTGTTCCATAAATCGACGTAACCGTTCCGATGTTCGGTTCGTTTGTTGTGACAGCAACGCATAGAGTGATTCGCCCCCTTTGCCGTGCAGCAAAAGAATGAGTAACTCTTCATATTTTAGGCACATGATTGCATCTGGATACGCCTGTTGCTCAAGCGTCTGCATGCTGGAAAGCACTTGCTCTACGAGTATGTTCAAACCAAAAGTAAACAAGCCAGAACAAACTTTATCTACCTTGGGCAGCATCATCAAAAGATCACTGTGCTTTTGTAATAGCTGGCTAACGAGTTCGTTGTCGTAGGTTATAATCGACGCTTTGTATACCCCGTCTAAGGGCGAGTACTCGAATAAGTAATCCCCTTGGGATAGAAACACCCCGTTTTCTGCCGCAACATCGATTGTGCAATCACCTGTTTGAACTCGAAGCTGACCATTGTGAACGACAACAATGTGAGATTGGTCTGAGTGAAATACTTCGTCAGATTTTTCATAGCGGGAAAAACTACGAATTTTTCGCGAGCTCGAGCCGACCTTTTCTGTGTTTAGTTGGCCTGACACATCCATTTTCTACCCTTCATTATTTTGAGTTTCTCAGTACGAGTGTTGAGAAACTTTCAAAGCAATACTTTGATTGTTGTTATTTCTAAGTACTGCTATATCAATTAAAGAAGCAAAGAAAAGAGCATAGAAGTTCATATCACTTACCATACCCCCCGAATAATTAGCGAATATCCTAAGCATTACCCTTACCTAAAGGTAAAAGTTTATCTTAGTAAACTCTGCTGTCCGTCTTTATTATTTTTATCAGATAGCGTTTATTATTAGCCAAAACTTAAATATCATTTCGTTATTAAAGTTTAGGATTTTTGTTATACATTAGAATAAAATTAAATAGATTATGGTATCGTTTATCGAACAAACTGAAATTTCCAAAATCTTAAAATTGTATGTTTTATAGCCTAAAACGCCAAGCCAACGTGTTCAAGGAGCGAGATATAATCATAAAGAATGCTATTTTTGCAACAAGTATAAGTCTAAAAAACAACTGACCCGATGACTTAAACCATGTGATTAATGTTTGTAAAAAACAACAAAACTTTCACAACAGGAAAGAGCAAATCTTTATTTTTAATAATTTAGTAAGGTCTAATTAAATGTAACCGATTACTTTTCATCTGGTTATTTTTTTGGCACRAGTATCAAGTTTTCCTGTTTTCCCTCCACTGAAAATAAATAGTTCTTTTCTTTTTCCGCTACAAGTTCCCCATTCGAGTATAGCTTTCCAATTATCTTCATGTTTCCGTCACCAGCTTGAATCGGTGCAATTAAAAATGAATACTGTACGGGTAATTGAACGCCTTGGTAGTGCTGCAATGCAGACTTAAAGCACTGATTTTCAATCACTTTACATATTTCCACATCAAGAGACGTAATCGAAGGTGGAAAGTATCCATCGACAGAAACCCAACCATAGAGTGTCGCCTGACTCTTTGTGTCAAAGCTACCTTCCCTTACAATCGGCACAGATTGACTACACCCACTTAGTAGGAATAGTCCGACAAAACCAGCCCACATAGAATTGTTCATTATGACACCATAAACTTATTTTATAGACTTAGTTCATTTTAATTTCACACAATTCTTTATGTAAAAATATAAAAGATCAACTTATATTTATACTACAAGCGGACAATAAATCGCATTCTTCAACAACACAGATTTAACATTAGATTTAATTTAACWCATAGTGACTGCGCCCTAATACACTTTCAATTAGGTGGGTATATTAGAGAACAAAGATATTTAAATATCTAAGAACAACCACAATATGCATCAGAGCACATTTGTTATCGCTGTTCTATTTATCTCACCGAAATTAAAAACCAAAATATAATAACAACCGACCAATATTGATAAACACGAAGAGATACATCTAATATTTTCCTTGATAAAATTTCAAAAGGGACTATTCCTATGTCAGCACGCCAAACTATCGATGAGATTTTGCTAAAGTTTGCTCATCAAATAGGCTTGCCTGCACTGCATCTAACGGAAAATGAAGTAAGCTTAGCGTTTGATGATAATCTAAGAGTGCATATCATCTTTCATCCTGAATCGACAACCCTCCAGCTCGAAGCTGAGATTGTTGGTCTTCAAATCGTTAATTCCGATCTCTATCGTTCTTTCCTAGCCTTTAATTATCACTGGCCTGAGCATCAATTATTCTTTAGTTTAGATAATCATCGACATGTACTCTGTTTAAACCGACTCATTAACATTAAGCGACTGGATTATGAGTATTTTGAAACTGCTTTGGCGGAATTGTTGACGCAAAGTGAGTCGTGGGAGTCGTTATTGTCTGCTCATGTCGCCACTGCTGAGGTAGCTCCGATGCCACAAACTTTAGACTTAAGAGTTTAGGTGTCTCTATGTCCAACGACATCCAATCTAAATACACTAACTTACCGGTTCATGAAGTAAAGCAAGCACAGCAAAGTGATGCTCTGCCACAAGGAACGTTTCATGGCCGCAAAGTGACGCTACTCTCTTCATCAGAAAGCAGTTTGGCTCGAATGAGCTCTAAAAGAGAACTTAGCGAATGTTTAAACCAGTTTGCGAGTCTTGAGTCTTGTAATCGCGTCTTGGATTTTGATCAGCAGTTTAGTCTTGAAAAGCAAAACGCCACGGTCGAAAAACTACTTGAACGAAAAGTGACCGTAATTCAACGTTCCTGAGCACGCAATATAGATGGGTTCAAAATATAAATTTCACGTATATACACCCTCCCACCCGCAAGCCCATGCAATAAAAAACCCCGAAGGCTCGGGGTTTTGGTTAGTACTGCTTTTTCTTTGTTAACTACTTCATTTAGAAGAAGCCTAGTGGATCAACACTGTAGCTAATCAATAGGTTTTTCGTATTTTGGTAGTGATCCAGCATCATCTTATGTGTTTCACGTCCAATACCTGACTTTTTATAGCCACCGAACGCAGCGTGTGCAGGGTAAGCGTGGTAACAGTTAATCCAGATTCGACCAGCTTCGATATTACGGCCCATACGATATGCGACGTTCGCATCACGCGTCCAAACGCCTGCGCCTAAGCCATATTCGGTGTCGTTCGCGATTTCTAATGCTTCCGCTTCATCTTTAAACTTAGTGATAGCAATCACTGGGCCAAAGATCTCTTCTTGGAAAATACGCATCTTATTGTGGCCTTCCAACATCGTTGGCTGAATGTAGTAACCCTGATTGATTGACTCTGGCTGTTCAGATACGCCACCACCAAAGACCACTTTTGCGCCTTCTTCACGGCCGATTTCGAGGTAACTTAAAATCTTATCAAACTGTTCTTGAGAAGCCTGAGCACCAACTTGAGTATCGGTATCGAGCGGGTTACCTTGCTTGATTAACTGCGCACGTTCCGTCAATTTCTCTACAAACTTATCGTAAATCGCTTCATGAACTAATACGCGAGATGGACAGGTACAAACTTCGCCTTGGTTGAAGAAGCCAAGTAGCGTACCTTCGATACACTTGTCGAGGTACTCATCTTCGTAATCGAAAACATCTGAGAAGTAGATGTTTGGAGATTTACCACCCAACTCAACAGTCGAAGGGATCAAGTTGTCCGCCGCACATTTTAGAATGTGATTGCCAACTTGTGTTGAGCCCGTAAATGCGAGTTTCGCAATGCGGTTGCTGGTTGCTAACGCTTGGCCTGCTTCTGAACCAAAACCATTAACAACGTTGATGACGCCCGGTGGCAGTAGATCACCGATCTTTTCCATAAGAACCAGAATCGACGTTGGCGTTTGTTCTGCTGGCTTCAATACCACGCAACAACCTGCTGCAAGTGCCGGTGCCAGTTTCCAAGCCGCCATCAACATAGGGAAGTTCCAAGGGATGATTTGACCAACTACGCCAATCGGCTCTGGGAAGTGATAGCTTGCGGTGTGCTCATCCAGCTCCGCCGCACTGCCTTCTTGTGCGCGAATACAGCCAGCAAAGTAACGGAAATGATCTACCACTAAAGGTAAATCTGCCGCCAAGGTTTCGCGAACTGGTTTGCCGTTTTCCCAAGTTTCGGCAACTGCCAACTCTTCTAAATGCTGCTCAATACGATCAGCGATTTTCAGCAAGATGTTAGAGCGTTCAGTCACACTGGTTTTCGCCCATTCTGCTTTGATGTTGTGTGCCGCATCCAATGCTAAGTTGATATCCGCCTCGCCAGAACGAGCAACTTTACAATACGCTTGTCCGTTGATTGGTGAGATATTATCAAAGTACTCACCGCCCGTTGGTTTTACCCATTCCCCACCGATAAAGTTATCGTAATGCGATTTAAAGTTAACAATGGCATTTTCACTACCTGGCTGTGCATAGATCATAACTCTTCCTTTTGTTTCTCGTTCAATGTGTTATTGCAGTGTCGTATCGCACTGTTCACAAAGAGCATTACGCAAGTCACACGCCAACTACACCACACTTGTTGTTAATTAAATGTAAAACTATGATTACCAAGCGATAACAAACCAAGTGAGCGATGTTTGAGCGGATGTATGGTGTGAACACCAATGTTCAAGTGTTCCAAAATGGCACACCCTCACTGTGACAAAATGGTACAGTCATGGAACTTCAACACATTAGCGATAACAATTGGCTTTCAACTTCATGGATCCGAAGTGAACAGGCGGGTTTAAAACAGCGTCGACGCCCTGAAGATATTCGAGTGACACCAGCGACACTTCAAGATAGGCGTCAACAACTCAACTTCTTATTGGAAACCGTCACCCAGTTTGCTCTCCCGCTGTTTAATCAGCTTTTTGCTCATAGTGACAGCCGCTTAATTCTGACGGATGCCGACGGCGTCATCATCGGCAGTTGGGGACAACCTAAGTTCCGCGAGAAGTTGACCGAAATTGCGCTAAGCTCTGGTGCATGCTGGCAAGAAAAGGTCAAAGGCACCAACGCGATTGGGACTGCGATAGTTGAAGCAAAACCGGTCTCAGTCATCGGCGATCAACACTTCATCCAACATCATCGTTTTATTAGCTGCTCGGCCAATCCTATTTTCGATCATCTTGGTCATTTGATTGGTGTGCTAGATATCACCAGCGAACAAAAGAAACATGATTTCTCAACGCAAGTGCTGGTACAGAACATGGTTCAGCAAGTTGAAAATCAATTGCTTAACTTGATTCCACAAGGGCATATTCGTGTGGATTTGGCGTGTGAAAAAGGCTTACTAAACAGTGGATGGCAAGGCATTATCATCGCTAATGAAGATGGACAGATTCTTGCGCACAACCAAGTTGCTTCTCAGCTCCTCGCGCAACAAAACGTCATCGGGCAATCGCTCGACGACATTCTTTCTATCCAAAGTGCCGACCATCCTTTCGTGTTCAAAACAAAGCCGTTGACCGACAAAAAAGTGAAGTCTCGTTCCGTTACCGCTTCCAATGATCTGCATTACGGCGATTCTACTGTCGAACATTGCTGGCAACAAGCCAATCGCGTTATCGATAAAGACATCAGCTTACTGATTCTCGGAGAAACTGGGGTTGGTAAAAATGAGTTTGTGAAAGCGCTACATAAAAACAGCCAGAGAAAAACGGGGCCGTTGGTTTCCGTCAACTGTGGCGCACTACCGAAAGATTTGGTTGAGTCCGAATTGTTTGGCTACGTAGCTGGTGCATTTACTGGCGCAAACAGCAAAGGCTATCAGGGAAAAATTCGCCAAGCGCACAAGGGGATTTTGTTTCTGGATGAAATCGCAGATTTACCCTTGGAAGCTCAAAGCCGCTTGCTGCATGTATTGCAAGATAAAACCGTGCTTCCCGTTGGTTCAAACCAAAGTGTTCAAGTCGATACGCAAATCATCGCGGCCACGCATAAAGATCTCGAGAACTTGGTTAGCGAAGGATTGTTCCGTCAAGACTTATACTATCGCCTCAATGGTTTGATCATCGAATTGCCTCGCTTTGAAGAACGAGATGATAAGCAACAACTGATCGCAAATATCCACCGACGTCATGCTGAATCTGAACAACAACTTTGCCCTCACCTACTTTCTCTGCTGCTTTCTTACTCTTGGCCAGGAAACTTGCGTGAACTCGATAGTTTAATCAAAGTATCCGCATTAATGGCGCAAGGTGAAGAAACGTTGGAGCTCGCTCACGTACCGACTCACTTGAGTAAGAAACTCAGCCAGGCTCAAGACGTAACAACCACTGCAGAGCCAACATTAAAACTGCGTGCAACCGTCGAAGACAAACTACTTAAAACATATCAAGCCAATCAGGGGAACATCAGCAAAACATCTCGTATGCTTGGCGTCAGTCGAAATACGATTTATAGAAAGCTGAAAAACCTTGGCATATTGGGTTAAGCCTATTGCCGTTCACCAGATACAAAAAGAGCACCTTGGCGGTGCTCTTTCTATTTGAAACCTAGCTTACAGGCCGCCTTGTTGTTGCGCCTGTTTTACTAATGCCTGACGTTGAGTTTCCTTCTCAGAGATCACTTGGTTGTCCTTGTGTATTTCCTGATCCAATTCTGCCGGAATGAAAACAAAGTACTTGTTAAGAGTCATCTTAGAACCTCAATTTGTTGTGTTAATCACCTTCTTGGTCAACGTAAACAACACCAGAAAAATACGTTTTACTGGATCCTTGTTGCTGGTTTCAAAAAATAGAGGATGTTCATTTATTAAACATCCTCCATGTGGGCGCTAATTATAGGCGTAGTTCAAAGGCTTACCTAGCACTCTTTTTCGCCTTTCTTACAACCTTAGTTTCATTCTCAAAACTGATGCAATTACACATATTCAATAAAGTATTGTTAAGCAAAGAAAAGTGATTTTCATCGTGACTGATAATGAGGATGAGCTTCCCGGAATTATTGACTTGAAATTACGCCTAGTAAACTCGAAGGCTGCAATAATAGCGTTAAAAGGTCTTAATCTGCACAGCAAAAACTTTGAAGTGATAGACAAATGCATTCATATATTTGTAAATCCGTTTATGGATTTGTCTACCAGTTCAATATTTCACCTTTTTTGAGAAATCTTTAGCCGCTTTTTTGTGTGAAACGCCCAAAAAGAACAGACAATCAAAGTGTGGTATATGACCACACTTGTCTATCCCCACTCAGCTTTGGGAGGCGTTTATGAAAAGTAGCAAACTTGGCCATGTGATGTCTTTCAGCAGAATGTTTTCCTTCATTGCGTTTTTGACGGCTACATTCGCATGGATTCTTAGCATGTATGCCCTATTTACTGTTTCTGTAGTGGCTCTTGTGGTCAGCGCAATTCTCTACCTCAAAGAAAGGTTTTATCAAAACAAGAAAACGACCACTGAAAAGAGCGCCTAGGCGCTCTTTGAGTTTCATAAAGCCAGACACAAAAAAGGATGCTTAGGCACCCTTTTATACTTAGTCGATTTACTTAAAACGATTACACGTCGTAAGTTGTAGACGCTGTGTCGCCGCCTGTACCAGTCCAGTTCGTATGGAAGAATTCACCACGCTCACGGTCGATACGCTCGTAAGTGTGAGCACCGAAGTAGTCACGTTGAGCTTGCAGTAGGTTCGCAGGTAGACGAGCTGTTGTGTAACCGTCTAGGAACGTTAGTGCAGAAGTCGTACATGGCATTGGGATGCCTGCTTCTAGAGACTTAGCCGCCACTTTACGCCATGCTACTAGGCTGTTTTGTAGGATGCCTTTGAAGTAATCATCAGAGCCTAGGAATGCTAGTTCTGGATTCGCTTCGTATGCATCACGGATGTTGCCTAGGAACGCAGAACGGATGATACAACCACCACGCCACATAAGAGCAACGTTACCGTAGTTTAGATCCCAGCCATTTTCGTTCGACGCTTCGCGCATTAGCATAAAGCCTTGAGCGTAAGAGATGATCTTAGACGCTAGAAGCGCTTGACGTAGTGCGTCAACCCACTCTTGCTTATCACCTTCAACTGGTGTGATTGTCTTACCGAACAGTTTCTCAGCTTCAACACGTTGATCTTTCAATGCAGATAGACAGCGAGAGAATACAGACTCAGAGATTAGCGTTAGAGGAATACCTAGGTCTAGAGCGTTGATACCCGTCCATTTACCTGTACCTTTTTGGCCAGCAGTGTCTAGGATTTTCTCAACTAGAGGCTCACCGTCTTCATCTTTGTAGCCAAGGATGTCAGCCGTAATTTCAACAAGGTAGCTGTTTAGCTCAGTGTTGTTCCACTCAGCGAATACCGCTTGCATCTCGTCTGCAGACATACCAAGACCGTCTTTCATGAACTGGTAAGCTTCTGTGATCAGCTGCATGTCGCCGTATTCGATGCCGTTGTGAACCATCTTAACGAAGTGACCTGCACCATCGTTACCAACCCAATCACAACAAGGCTCGCCTGCATCAGTTTTCGCAGAAATACCTTGGAAGATTGGCTTAACCGCTTCCCAAGCTTCTGGAGCGCCGCCAGGCATGATAGATGGGCCAAAACGTGCACCTTCTTCACCACCAGATACGCCAGTACCGATGAAGTGGATGCCTTTTTCGCGTAGTGCAGCAACACGACGGTTTGTATCTGGGTAGTTTGTGTTACCACCGTCGATGATGATGTCGCCCTTATCCAGTAGAGGGACTAGCGCGTCGATGAATTTGTCTACCACATCACCTGCGCGAACCATTAGCATCACTTTACGTGGCGTTTCTAGCTTCTCTACTAGTTCTTCTAGAGAGTATGCACCGATGATGTTCGTGCCTTTCGCTGGACCTTCCAGGAACTCGTCTACTTTAGCAGCAGTACGGTTGTGAGCGACCACTTTGAAGCCGTGATCGTTCATGTTTAGGATAAGGTTTTGACCCATTACCGCTAGGCCAATTACACCGATATCACCTTTCATTGTTTCTCTCCAATTTTGTTTCATTGACGAGCAGCGTTTAAGCAATTTTTGCTGCTGCGTCCAAATCTAAATACCATTCCGTCAGGCCAGATTTCGCTTGAATCTTAGCCGCTGGGTATGGCAGTGCGTGTGCAGGTGAACTGTTGATCTCTTCAACGATGTCCGCTTTTCCTGCACCAAGCACTAAGTAACTGATGCGTTTTGCTGCTTCTAATACGCGTGCTGTTTTCGACACACGAAGTTGGCCCGACTCAGGATGAGACGCCACAAGAGATAGATTCGCATCATCATAATTCGTTTGGCCAGGGAACAGAGAAGCTGTGTGACCATCTGCACCAACACCTAATAAGATCCAGTCAAACACAGGGGTTCCGTTTTCAGTCGGAATCACCTCTGACATCTCTTTCGCAAAGCGTTCCGCTTCCACTTTAGGGTCATCTTCACCGCGAATACGGTGGATGTTTTCTGTTGGAATGTTTACTTGGCTAAACAGTAGCGCGTTCGCTTCTCCGTAGTTGCTTTCCGCATCGTCAGGTGCGACACAACGTTCGTCACCCCACCAGAAGTGGAGATTTTGCCACTGAATAGAGGTTGCGTAAGTCTCTGAAGCCAACAGTTTGAACAGCATTTTAGGAGTGCTGCCGCCAGAAAGAGAGATGTGAACAGGTCGGCCCATTTCGCTGAACGCTTTCATGTCGTTAGCTAGGCTTTCAACTACCTGCTCTGCTGTTTGGTAGATCTTATGGTTGATCATAGTTCACAGTAATCCGTATCTGTTAAGTTTTTACATGGGAAGCGCCAAGCGCGACCATCACGCTGTAGCAGGTCGTCTGACTCTTTAGGACCCCATGTGCCGCATGCGTACCCGAAGAGGGATTGTGGATCTTGTTTAAAGTCTAAAATTGGCTGTACGTACTGCCAACACGCTTCCACCGCATCACTACGTGCAAATAGCGTAGCATCACCATTCAAAGCATCAAGTAGAAGACGCTCATACGCAGTTAGCATTTGCGTTTCTTGTAGGTCAGCGTAATGGAAGTTCATTTTCACTTCTTTCGCTTCAAAACCTGCGCCTGGCTCTTTCAAGCCAAAGCTCATTTGAATGCCTTCGTCTGGCTGAATGCGAATGATCAGCTTGTTTTCTGGTGCGTTTTGACCAAACACTGGGTGCGGTGTTTGTTTAAAGTGGATAACCACTTCAGTAACGCGTGTTGGAAGACGCTTACCAGTACGCACGTAGAATGGCACGCCATTCCAACGCCAGTTGTTAATGTATGCTTTCAAACCGATGTAAGTTTCGGTACGAGAATCATCTGCAACCCCCGGCTCTTCACGGTAGCCACGTAGACTTTGTCCACGAACTTCAGAAGCGGTGTATTGACCTAATACTAGATCGTTACGCAGAGCGTTTTCGTCCAAAGGTTTTAGACACTGGAGTACTTTAACGACTTCATCACGCATCGAATCTGCATTGATCTGTGCAGGTGGCTCCATACCCACCATCGCCAATACTTGTAGCAGGTGGTTTTGGAACATATCGCGCACGGCACCCGAGTTGTCGTAGTAACCACCACGCTCCTCTACGCCGAGGAATTCTGCTCCCGTGATTTCAACATAATCAATGAAGTTACGGTTCCAAAGCGGCTCAAACATCGCGTTTGAGAAACGAAGTACAAGAAGGTTTTGTACCGTCTCTTTACCTAAGTAATGGTCAATTCGGTAGATTTGATGCTCTTGGAAGTGCTCGTGAATTTCTTTATCCAGAATACGCGCTGATTCAAGGTCATAACCGAATGGTTTCTCAATAATCAGGCGTTTCCAACCATCTTTTTCTTTGTTTAGGCCGTGTGCTGCAAGACTTGCAGGAATCACACTGTATAAACTTGGTGGGGTTGCTAAGTAGAAAAGCGTATTGCGCTGATCGAAACGATATTCGTCAGCAAGTTGGTCTAAACGAGAAGATAGCTTACTGTAATCTTGTGTGTCAGAAGTATTGATAGCTTGGTAGTGCAGATGGTTAATAAATGCATCAAGCGTTTCTGGCTCAGTCTTTTCCATTTCCTGAAGCGATTTTTTCAGCTTCGCGCGGTAAGACTCATCACTGTATTCAGTGCGACTTACACCCAGAATGGCAAAATTTTCTGGAAGCTGCTTGTTCGCATAGAGGTGGTATAAAGCAGGAATGAGCTTACGGTATGTAAGGTCACCTGAAGCACCAAAAATAACGATGCTGCTGTTTTCTGGTATTACCATCATCTTTCCCTTAAAAACGAGGTACTTATTGTGTGCCCGGATACGGCTAAAGGATGAGCCAACCCTATCAATGGCACCTCAAAATAGAAAATTGGTCTTACCTATTACGTTGATAGGTAAAGTCTATAGGCCCAAAGAACCTCAAGAAGTAGCACTCCCAAATCTGTTGGAAACACGACGTATTAAGGTCATTTAGGTCACTTATGTCTCAAAAGTACACACTGTACTCGCTGGAGGAGAGTCCGACACGGTGCAGTATTGTCTACGACTATTTGATTTACATCAACACTTGCCAGTGCAAACGTTTAAATAAGTTGCACAAAACATCATAAATATTTGTATTTTATGGATAAAAAAAGTTGCACTAACGTAAGACAAAAATTAAGCAAAAACTCTAATATGGACAATCCTTATCCATCCTTGCAATCCATTACAATTTTATTGTGATCTATGTGGCCTGAATTTTATCCTCTCACTCTATTGATAATGATACTCAATTAAAGATAATGAGGATACTATTAATGCGAAAGTAGAATGTCATGAAACCAAGCACAAAGAATCTGCACCCGATAAACCGAATACACTCTGTGCTTGATTACATTCACAACAATCTAGATATCGCACTTAGCGTGGATGAAATCTCGAAAGCAAGCTGCTGGTCACGTTGGCAACTGCAACGCGTTTTCCAGCAACACACTGGCGTGTCCGTCGCTCACTATATTAGAGAGCTTAAACTAAGCCTTGCGGCTGAACGCTTAATCCATACATCAGATCGCTCGTTAGATATTGCGATAGAAATGGGGTTTGCTTCTGAACATGCATTCAGTCGAGCGTTCAAAAATATGTTTTCAAAGAGCCCTCGAGATTATCGTAAAGCTCAGCAACTAACGGGCTTGAGGCAACCTTTAACATTGCGCGATACACCAGAAGACGAAAATAGACATAAGTGCTTTATCGAAGTTCGAATAGAAACAAAACCTGCTTTTGTGCTTGCTGGTTATCATGAACCTATTTATGGATTGTTTTCCGCAACGCCCAACTTCCAATCCAAAGTGCCCTCATTATGGTCACAGCTCTATTCATCTGAAAACCATACTCATCTGGAAAGAAACTATCTTGGTGTGATTGACGTAACAAAAGCGTATTCAAACAACCAGCAACTCGAGTATTGGGCTGGTTATGAGTACAACTCAGCGTCAAGAACTTCAATATCCAAAGGCTCTACGCAAGAACCAGATCTGCTGGTTGTTCCTAAGCAAACCTACGCAGTGATTACGCACATAGGTAAAGCATCAAATCTAGCGGCGACGCTTGAGTGGTTCATTTTGCACTGGCTCCCCTATTCCAATTATCACGGTATTGATGGATACGAGTTAGAAGTTTATCCAGAAGACTATGAGGTTGAGAGCGAGAATGCCCAAATGCATTACTGGATACCTGTCAAACCGAACGAAGCCACGCCTATTAGATAGAAGCCTAAGCACTTAGGTTCTGGCTTTGCACCAAATTGTTAACTTTTCCTATTTCTTTCGCTATAGAATGCAAACAACAATCATTATCAACAAATAAAAGTAGTGGAATTAATAAATATGGAAAGTCCGAATCGATTTCATCGTTCTGCGGTTGCAGTCGTGGTATCCGCGCTTATTGCTGGTCACGCCAGTGCCACTGAGAGCACTTCTCAGCACGAAACTATCACAGTACTTGGCGAAACATACCGAAACACCGCAACTAAAACCGTTTTAGAACCGGAAGAAACGCCGCAAGCGATCACGGTAATCACTAAAGATGACATGGACCTGCGCGGCGTAAACTCGGTGAGCGAAGCATTGCGTTACGCGCCTGGCGTAAATACAGAGCTGCGTGGCGGTGCCGTTTCCCGACTTGACCTATTCAATATTCGTGGTTTTATTAACTACACCAACTTTTATGATGGTCTGCCTTTGCTGTACAACGGCTGGAATCTTCAACCTCAGGTCGATTCCGTTGCCCTTGAACAAATCGAGGTTTTTAAAGGGCCAACGTCTGTTCTTTACGGTAATATTCCACCAGGAGGTATGGTCAACATTATCGCCAAGGCGCCTCAGTCAACACCTTCGCACTCTGTCTCGATTAGTACTGGGACTAACAGCCTAAAAGAACTGACGTTCGACACCACAGGACAAATTGGTGACTCTAATGTTGATTACCGTATTATCGGCCTAGCAAAACAGCGAGATGGTCAAGCCGATACGTCTGAAGACGAACGTTATGTCCTCGCTCCATCTTTCAATTGGCAAGCGACAGAAAGAACCTTAGTCAACGTGAATGTTTACTATCAAAATGATCCATCAGCAGGTATCTACACGACCGTGCCAGCGTCTGGCTCAGTGATTGACAACCCACTTGGCTCGATGTCACCAAGCACTTATTTGGGGGATGAGGACTGGAACACTTACGAACGCGAAGTTCTGATGATGGGTTACAAAGTCCAACACGACTTTAACAACGATTGGCAATTTCTACAGAATGCCCGCTACATGACCGCCGATGCCTATCAGGAAAACACATATAACGGTGCACTTGAAGCGGATAACCGTACCGTTGGTCGAAATGCCTATTTAACCGATGAAAAGTCCAAATCCTTTGTGATTGACAACCAACTATCTGGCTACGTTAAAACGGGAGACTTTGAACATAACTTATTGTTCGGACTTGATTATCAGTATCTAGATTCGGATGTAAAATACAAAGATACGCTTGGGTATTCGCTAACTCAGGACATCTTTAATCCTGACCACAACAGCATTGACCGTAATGCACTGAATTTCCAATACAAACAAAACTTAGATATCAAAACGAAGCAAATTGGCGTTTATTTGCAAGATCAAGTTCGTTACGACCAACTTGTAATGATTGCGGGTCTTCGTTGGGATAAATACGATTCAAATACAGACGCCGTGAGCGATTACCTAGGAGCAATATCCAACAGCAAGGAAGAGTTAGACGACACCAATGTATCTTTCCGAGTCGGCGGTTTGTATGAACTCGACTTCGGCCTATCCCCATACCTTACTTACTCCGAGAGTTTTGAGCCGATTGCAGGTGCAGATGCCACAGGCAAAGCGTTTGAACCATCAACCGGGCATCAGTGGGAACTCGGTTTTAAATACGCGCCATTGTCTGGCGATATTTCGGGTAATTTAGCGTTCTTCCATATTACGAAGAAAAACGCGATCTTGACCGATCCGAATAATCCTTATGCACCGAACTATCAAGCGGGCGAAGTGGTATCACAAGGTATTGAACTTGAGGCAAAATGGCAAGCCACAGCACAAGCTGATTTCACTCTAGGCTACACGTATACCGATATGGAGATTACCGAGGACAGTTATTACAACCAAGAAGGTAAAACGCCGGTTTGGGTACCTGAGCAAACGGCCTCTCTATGGGCCAACTACTTCTTTGAAGGAAATCTTTCAGGCCTTCGTACCAGTGCTGGTGTTCGCTATGTCGGAGAAGCACAAATTGATGCTCAAAACAGCGAAAAAGTGCCTGACTACACCTTGTTTGATTTAGCAGCAAGTTACGATTTCTCAACAGTATCTGAATCAATGAAAGGGGCTAGCGTCACCCTTTCAGCAAGCAATCTATTCGATAAAGAATACTATTCTTGTTACGACAAAAATAACTGTTGGTTTGGCGCTGAGCGCTCTATTGAAGCGAAATTAGAATATAATTTCTAACTCCTCAGCGCGAAAAAGCGATGGTTTGTTTAAAACAAGCCATCGCTTTCATTTCGTATTTAGCATCAAAATATACGTTACCGTATCACTTTCTTATAGCACCTTTCCGGCCTACCTACCGACCCATAGTTTAAATCAGCCTCTAGTTCACCAGTGCTGATCAAATACTCCAAATAGCGCCTTGCCGTTGTTCGGCTCGCACCAATCTTTTCGCCTGCCTCATCAGCGGTCAGCACACTACCATTTGGGAACAACTCTCTAATCTTATCTAAGGTTACACCATCAATCCCTTTCGGTAATCGGTTCGGCAAGTTGTCTTGATTGGCGTGAGACTGCAGCATTTTATCAACGAGGTTCTGATCCAAACTCTCTGCGATGTCTAGTTGTTGGCGTTGGGACACATACTTTTTCAGTGCGGCATCTAAGCGTGGAAACATCACTGGTTTGAGTAGGTAATCAACGACCCCCCCTCTCATTGCCTGTTGTAGCGTATCGACATCCCTTGCCGCGGTAATCAAAATGACATCACAAGTTTGGTTGTTCACACGCAATGTATTGAGTATCTCAAGCCCTGTTCCATCAGGAAGGTATACATCCATCAACAACAGGTCTGGCTTAAGAATATCGAGTTGCATTTCCGCTTCCATTTTCGTGGTCGCAATGCCGACCACTTCCAAGCCTGCCAATTGGCTTAAGTATTTGTGATGCAGCTCAGCAATAGCCAGATCATCTTCAATGATCATTACGCGAGTCGCCATACTCATAATTGTTCTTCCTTGGGTAAATACACCGTTATTCTTGTTCCATAATTTGTGTTGGGCATCATCTCAACATGGCCGTGATATCGAGTAGCCAGCTGGTTGACTAGATGCAATCCTACCCCCCGATTTTGACGAGATTTCGTCGACACCCCTTTTTTAAATAGCACCTGCGGCTCTATATCGCTTGGTAAACCACAGCCTTGATCTATCACCTCAAGTATCACTTCATTTCCGTAATCGCTCACTGACACGTCGATATTTCTGCGCTCCGATGCAACATTCGACTCATCACGAATTGAAGTTAACGTGGCATCGAAAGCGTTATCAATTAAGTTGCCCAGAATGGTGACAAGGTCTTCAGAATTTAGCCACTCAGACAGAGGCTCCAAACGGCTGCCTTCTTCAACCACCAGCTGTAAGCCTAACTCGCGAGCACGTTCAGTTTTTCCAAGCAACATACCAGCAATTAACGGGTCTTTAACGGTGTCTCTTAAAAATTCGATCATCGCTTGATAGTGTGCGGTTTCTTGCCCAATTAACTTTTGTACGGCATCCAGCTCACCCATCTGAACTAACCCGCTAATGGTGTTGAGCTTATTTCGATGCTCATGGGTTTGCGAACGTAATAAATCTGCATATTCTTTGGTTTGTGATAACTGCTCGGTTAGGTCATTGATTTCATCCCTTAAACGGAAACTCGATACTGCCCCCACTATTTTTCCATCCACATAAATTGGCGAACGGTTTGCGATCAGACGTTTATGATTAAGGAATATCTCAATATCATGATCTTCCTGTCCGGTTTCTAGCACCGTATATAAGTCACTATCGCGTAACGTCTCAGTCAACGGTTTATTAAGAGCTGCCTCTCTATCAATACCGAGAATCTGACAGGCGCTACGATTGATCGAGCGAAGTATCCCTTGGGCATCAATACTTAACACGCCCTCTTTAATGGTACTCATCGTCACTTCTAATTCGCCGTACAACCGCCCTATCTCTTCAGGCTCGAACCCCAAAATGGCGCGCTGAAACTTTCTCGACGCATAATTGGATACAATGGCATTAGCGACGACAACTACGATGACCATTAAAATCAAAAAGGCCAAAAATGGCTCGATGCGGTCTTGCAGCCGGTCGAGCAAATAGCCAACCGATACCACACCAATGATGTTCCCTTGCTCGTCAAAAATCGCAGCTTTACCACGAACTGAATAACCTAACGAGCCCTGTGCCGTCGAAACATAAGACAATCCCTGCTCTAGCGCTCGACGATTGTCGCCACCTCTCATTGGTTTACCCAATCGCTCATCAACGGGGTGAATTAATCGCACTCCCTCATGGTCGCCAATAACGATGAATGCAGCACCGATGGCTTCGGTTAATTCTCGGAAACGAAGTTGGTATGGCTGAGGATTTTGGGCAGCGACCATTTCGCGAACAACGGCGGAGTCTGCTAAAAAACGGGCAACACCCAGTGCTTTTTCTCCCATTTCTTGCTCTTGATTG
Organism: Vibrio sp. T13N; assembly: GCF_032970445.1. Lineage (NCBI taxonomy): Bacteria > Pseudomonadati > Pseudomonadota > Gammaproteobacteria > Vibrionales > Vibrionaceae > Vibrio > Vibrio sp. T13N. The sequence goes on along the minus strand of NZ_JAWJYE010000009.1, from coordinate 11,935 downwards.
ATTTTGAGATAAGTGAATCCTGCAGCGACAAGCAATAGAAGCTCTATCAACCCCGACAGCGTCATAATAATGAGCATTCGCTTACGAAAGCTGATCGTTTTCCAACTCATTGATACATCCTTATGATTCACTCCCAAGCGATTACGTTAACACTCAGTTAACAGCATGGCTTTGTTGCGGTGATAAATCTGTGAGGAAGGCAAGCAAACCGCAGAGTTTACGGTTAATTAATCGACGAGCTGAAACATAAAATTACAACCATTCACCAAATTCAGCATTCCTCTCTGATACTCAATTCCATACATAAATTGCCCTTTAAAACATGATCGTGATCACATCGATTTTAGCGGTTTTTGAGGCGTTTTTAGACTTTCCAACGTATAATTTTTAATCAACGAAACCATTGAGAGTTTCGGTTAGAAAGCAGTGAAGCTGGAAGTCTATTAAAAGCTCAACATTGATGTCAGTGATTTGGACACAAATAAAACAAAACACAAATACTGACTATATGACAAACACTTAGACACCATCTGAAAACTGGAAAACTATAAACAGAGGTGCATTTATAGTTAGAAGGAACACCAAACATGGAACGCGATACCTTTGGAATATGCCTGAATAAGGCGATGCTGTCAGAGAATATGTATTCAACGTTTACACACGTCAGGGCTTATGAAAAAAACGGAGGCGGTACTTCTGATCTCAAGGTCCTGTTATCGTTCCCTCAAATGAGTGGAAAAGACCTATTGAATACGATGCGAGGTTCTCGTCAGCTTGAGTGGAGAGCAGAGTTTCACTGTCCATATACGAAGTAAACTTGTAACATCTCCCGCGCCCAGCACAAACATAACTGGGCGCATACTACTACCCAATTTCCCCTCCTACTTAACACCAAGTTACGAATCCTTTATATTAGAGCTTATACTCTACGACAAAGCAGCCATTATGAAAAAAACAGGAAAGTTTTGGATACTGGGCTTACTTAGCAGCTCGATTTCCCTTGCCTGTCATGCAGCACCGATCACTTTTGATACCGCATGGCAGTTATTGCTAGAAAACAACTATTCTCTTAAAGCTCAACGCTCAAACGTCGAGAATTACCAATACCAAGAGAGTGCCACCAGCAATCTCAACTTACCTCAGGTTACCATTGGCGCGAATTACACGCGTTTAGATACCGATATCACGCTGTCGGGAAAACAGATCCTAGACAGCACAGGAACACACATTAACGTACCTCCTGCTTTTCAACCTATTTTTGGTGCCTTAGCTAATACCACTTCGACCATAACCGAACGCGATATTTTCTCTTCGTCTATTCGTGCCATTTGGCCAATTTTTACTGGTGGTCGTATTTCTGCTGCTCAATCAGCAGCAGAAGGCAAAACAGATGAGGCTAAAAGCCAGCTTCTAATGGAACAACAAGCGCGCTTTGAAGATTTGTCGAAGTACTACTTTTCTGTCGTGCTGGCAAAGGAAGTACTCGCAACGCGGCAAGCGGTTGAAGCTGGACTAAAAAAGCATCGAGATTTTGCCATTAAGCTTGAAGAGCAAGGACAAATCGCACACGTTGAGCGCCTGCAAGCCGAGGCTTCTTTAGATAAAGCATCTGTAGAAACACGTAAAGCCGCTAGCGATTTGAGTATCGCTCAGGCCGCATTAGGTAAATTACTCGCACAAGATGACGCCGTAGAGCCCGCTGAATCTTTGTTTATCAACGACAGTCTTCCTCCTCTTACCGCTTTTGTCGATCAAACGTTGCTTACCTATCCGGGGTTAGACCTTCTGAGCGCTAAACACAAACAAGCCTCTAGCTTAATCAAAGCAGAAAAAGGGAAATACTATCCTGAAGTTTACCTTTACGGCGACTACAGCTTGTATGAAGACGACTCTCTCGCAAGCCAAATGAAGCCTGACTGGTTAGTTGGTGTCGGTGTGAGCATTCCACTGATTGAATCAACAGGGCGAAGCGAAAAAGTCAAAGCCGCTCAAAGCGTCGTCTCGCAGGTCGACTCATTAAAGTCCCAAGCCAAACAAGACTTATCGCTGTTAGTCCAAAAGACATACTTGGAGGCTCAGCAAGCCATTGATGAAGTACAAGGGCTCGCATCTAGCATTGAACTCGCTAACGAAAACCTGCGCTTGCGTGAAAAAGCATTTACTCAGGGTCTGTCGTCTTCTCTGGATGTTGTGGATGCACAACTTTATGTCGCGAGTATAGAAACACAACGTTCAGCGGCACGTTTCCGCTATTTAATATCTTTAACCAAACTACTCGCATTGAGCAGTGAAATGAACAGCTTCGAACAATATCAAAATACCGCTTATATCCCTGCTTCAACATCCAAAGAGGTGAAATAAATCATGGCAGCTAAATCACTAAAACCCGTTTTACTCTCACTTTGTGCTTTGGGTGTTGTCTCTTGGGTTGGCTATCAATTTTACCAAGCCTATCAACCTGAACCGATCCGCTTACAGGGATTAATTGAAGCCCAGCAATACAGCATTTCCTCAAAAGTTCCAGGGCGTATTGATGAGGTCATGGTCCGTAAAGGCGACGATGTAGAGAAAGGTCAGCTTATTTTTACCCTTCATAGTCCTGAAATTGAAGCGAAGTTAGAACAAGCAAAAGCAGGTGAAAAAGCGGCGGACGCCTTAGCTCAAGAAGCTGAGAAAGGCGCACGTGAGCAACAAATCCAAGCAGCAAAAGATCAGTGGATGAAAGCCAAAGCCGCTGCGAATTTAATGGAAAAAACCTACAATCGCGTGAATAACCTCTATAAAGATGGCGTGGTTGCAGAACAAAAGCGCGATGAAGCTTTAACTCAATGGCAAGCAGCGAAATACACAGAAAGTGCCGCGTTTCAAATGTACGAAATGGCAAAAGAAGGCGCGAGAAGTGAAACCAAAGTAGCTGCGGCGGAAAAAGCGCGCATGGCATCGGGTGCGGTAGCCGAAGTAGAAGCGTATGCGAAAGATACTCAGATCTACAGCTGGTTTGACGGCGAAGTCTCTCAAGTTCTACTTCAAAGTGGTGAATTAGCACCTCAGGGCTTCCCGGTTGTTACTGTGATAGATACAGAAGATGCCTGGGCGACAATTAATGTGCGTGAAGATTACCTTCAACACTTTAAAAAAGGAGCAACCTTTGATGCCTATTTGCCTGCCTTAAATAAAAATGTTGAGTTCAAAGTAACGCATGTTGCCGTTATGGGTGACTTTGCAACGTGGAGAGCAACCGATGCTTCTCAAGGTTTTGATCTTCGTACCTTTGAAGTAGAAGCTCGTCCAGCTCAACCCGAACCTGAACTGCGTATGGGAATGAGTGTTGTCGTTGAACTTTAATCACAACCACTAGGTTAATGCTATGACGATTAAGATTTCACAGCGGCATATCTTACGACGAGATAAGTGGTTGCTTTCGTGCCTTACTTGGATACCGATTTTGCTCGCGATGATGATTTGGGGAGTGTTCTCTGCGGGCATTGCCCGGGATCTGCCAATCGGTGTGGTTGATCTGCAACATTCCCAACTTTCTCGAAAGCTCATTCAATCTTTGGATGCGTCGTCGAGTCTGGCTGTTAATTATCACTACACCAGTGCAAGCGAAGCAAAAAATGCGATGATTGAAGGCGATATCTACGCTTACGCGGTCATCCCATCTAAGTTCGATCAAGATATTCTCCAGCACCGCCAACCTCAACTCTCTGTCTTTTACAACAGTCAGTACATTTTGGTAGCGAAATTGATCAACTCTGCCGTTGCGCAAGCACAAGGCTATTTCGATGCTCAGGTTGAAGTAATTAGCAACTTGGCTAAAGGTAACACCACAACGTTAGCGGCGGCTGGACAGGCTGTACCCGTGTCGACACAAATAACCGCATTATTTAACCGTAACAATAACTACGCACAATTTTTGGTAACAGCTATCGTGCCAGCCATTTGGCAAATATGTATTGTAGTAAGCACTATTTTGATTCTTACCGCGCACTTTCGCATTTATGGTGGAAAGAATGGCTTTGCGTTTTTGGGCAAAAAGCCATACGCCAAGCTCACTTCCCTATTAAGTCAGTACATTCCGGTCTTTATGGCGCAAGGTGCGTTGTTCTTGTATTGGTTTTATTCCGTGCTTGATTGGCCAATGGAAGGCAGTTTTGTGGTTATGCTACTAGCACAATTGGTGACGGTTATCGCCTGTATCATTATGGGAGCGTTGTTCTTCTTCTTGTCGATGGATCCTGCACGTGCGATGAGTTTTGCTGGCGCGTTTACGGCTCCAAGTTTCGCGTTCATGGGAATTACATTCCCAGTTTCTGACATGAACACGCTCGCTTATGCATGGCGTTCATTATTGCCGATTACCCATTACATTGAAGTACAAGTGAGTCAAGCAAGCTATGGAGCATCGGCCGCACAATCTTTAAGCTCGCTATGGCCTATGATTGGCTACGTTGTGCCCCTGCTCATTACCGCAGCCTTGATGGGTAAACATCGAACAGCTTCATCAACACGCCAAGCTAAGGAGGCGGTATGACATTGTGGCAACTGATTAAAGCGGAATTTAAGGCCGTTCTAACCAATCCAGTCGTTACGTTGACCGTGTTTGGTGGTGTCGTATTTTACTCGTTTTTATACCCTTTGCCTTATGCACAACAAACGCCTCGTGAACAACCAATCGCGATTGTTAATCTAGATGGTAGTCAGACGAGTTTAAAGCTGGAACGTATGGTTGATGCCACCCCACAAGTCAACGTAGTCACTCGACTTCATACGATTGCCGATGCAAAGCAAGCATTTTTACAACAAGAGATCACCGGTTTTTTAGTCATACCAGAACACTTTTACAAAGACCTAATGCTAGGTAAAAGCCCGACTCTGGCCTACGCTGCGGACGCCTCGTATTTTCTCGTGTACGGAACCGTGGTAGAAGGATTGGCCCAAGCGGGAGGCACATTAGGGGCCCAAGTGAAAGTCAGTAAAATGGTGATAGATGGTGTGCCCATGAGTATGGCTAGCCATAATTACTCTGCTATTAAGCTTAATATGAAACCGACGTTCAACCCAACCATGGGTTACATCGAATACGTAGTGCCAGCAGTATTTGTTCTGATTTTACAACAAACGTTGATCATGGCGGTTGGATTACAAACGGGAACACAGCGTCATGGTCGTGGCTACTGGTCACAAGTATCAACGGGATCGCTGCTGCTTGTGAGAACGTTAGTATTTGTGGCAATTTATTATTTACTCGGCGCCTATTATTTTGGTTTTAGCTTCGAACGCTTAAACGTAAACCATATCGCCAACGCGGGCGAATTGCTAGCTATGTTGTTCCCGTTCTTTTTAGGTTGTTGCGGACTAGGCTTCTGGCTAGGCTACTTATTACCTCGGCGTGAACTTGTCACCTTAGTCGTCTTAGTGAGCTCTATGCCGCTCATTTTCTTGGCGGGTTTTATTTGGCCGATTGAAGCCATTCCTGCTCCCCTACTATGGATTGCAGATTTAAGTCCAAGTACATGGGCGATCAAAGCTTTCTTAGCGCTAAACCAAATGGGGGCAACCTGGCAACAAGTCGCTCCACATTGGACGGCACTTTGGGCACTCACCGTGCTTTGGGGTAGCGTTGCGTACTGGATTGCTAAGCGCAATAACAAGCCAGTTGTAACAGAAAGTCTAAGTTGATTTCTCTCTACAGCTCAAAGATATAATCACAAATCAAAAACCTGATGGACGATCTGAGGGGCGAAGTATCGCCCCTTTTTTATTGGCGACGTTAGCCAACGTGATTGGAAAGTTCGTTTAGCATGCTTCAGCCTCTCTAAATGGCACCTTCGGAACGATCCCATGACCTTATCGACAAATAGTTGATTTTTTGGAAGCATTGTTTATGTCACATGTTGTAACATTGCTTACCTAACGTATTGTAACAAGAGAGAATTGGATGTCTAAAGCGGAATCATCTTCCAGAAAGTTAAGCTTTATTATTATTGGCCTCGTTTTTGTGGTTTGGCTATATAGCTTGTGGGCTGATCGAGTAACACCAATCACTGGCACCGCTCGGATTCATTCTTATCTTGTCCGTATTACTCCAGAGGTTTCGGGGAACCTAACTGAAATCCATGTTCGTAATAATCAAGTCGTTAATGCTGGTGATGTGCTTTTCGAAATTGATCCAAGAGATTATCAAATTAATCTGCGTTCAGCCGAAGCAAACTTAGCCATTGCTGGCCAAAACATTGGAGCCAACACAGCGGCTGTTGAAGTGGCACAAGCTAAGGTCATTGAATCACTCGCAGCTCGTGACAACGCAAGAGAACAAGCAGCTCGCGTAACCGAGCTCGCCGCAAAAGGGGTATTGAGTAAATCTGAGCTAGACAACGCCATCGAAGCCAAAGCACGAGCTCAAGCCACATTAGAGGCAGCAGAAGCGTCCTTAGCTCAAGCCAAGCATAATCTTGGTCCCGAAGGGCAAGATAATCCCCAGATTCTCGCAGCTATAGCAAATCTAGAAAAAGCGCAACTCGACTTACAACGAACGAAAGTGATTGCTCCATCAAAGGGGATCGTTTCTAACTTACAACTCACTGTTGGGCAAAAAGCGACGACTGGCTCACCTCTTGTCACTTTCATTGATCCGAGAGGCGTGTGGGTATCAGCGCTTGTTCGCGAAAACTCACTCGAGCATGTTCGTGCGGGACAAAAAACAAAGATTGTGTTGGATGCTTTACCTGGCAGAGTGTTTGAAGGGCGAGTAGAAAGCATTGGTTGGGGTACTGGTGGCAGTAACGACGTCGATCCGACAACTGGCTTTTTGGTTGCAGACAATAATTCCTTAAACGCACAGCGCTATCCTGTAAATATTGTTTTTGAAGGCGGAGATATTCCCGAAAACGTACGTTATGGTTCGAAAGCAACGGTCGCTTTTTTAACTGAGCAAAGCACCTTTGGAGAGTGGCTGGCCTCTTTCTGGATGAGAGTGTTGAGTATCTGGACTTATGTTTCATAGTTCAGCAAACCCAATCATTAGATTGGTTTTCACTCCGATTCTTTTACTGTTTTACTTACAGTATTCAGGTGCACCTACTCCCTTTATCGCGCCAATATTCGTTGTGATTTTTCTAACACTGATGCCATCTAAACCCCCGTTCAACATGATGTTGAAATTGCTGGTAATACTCTCACTTCTCAGCTTTGGCATCGTAACTTTAGCAGGAGCGCTCATGAGCTCTCCTAGTGGCTTCTTACTGTTTACTTGGTCACTTCTCTGTTGGAGTTATTACCGAAGTCATCGCGATCCCAAAGACATCGTTTCGACACTCACTTTGATTGTTGTATTGATTATCGTGGTCACAAGCCAACAAATGGGGTTGTCGCTTGAGGGGTTGCCATGGGTCTTATTTACTAGTTTCATCGTTGCGTTGGTTGCCACATACATTAGCTTTTGGCTATTCCCTGGGGACGAAAAAGATATACAACCAGACCAAACCACTCTTGATGGTGCAAACGAACATATCGGGCTTATCGTCTTTAAAGCAACCGCATTGTGTGTTGTTTTGTACGCGCTAATATCATCTGGAAGCTCTCAAACGATATTGATCGCAATAACATTTGGCAGCATGATTAAGCACCCAATTAATCAAGACAGTCATTCCTTTGGGCGGTATCGAATTATCACTACAAGCCTAGGGATCTTGTTTACTATTCCATGCATGCTTGCAGTAGCCACAGGTGCACCTACTTACGTTGTACTTGGCGTTACCATCTTTTGTGGCCTGCAACTAGCGTGTTTTGCAATACGTCGACAGACACACTTAACCATCTATCAATTGCTTTTTACTAACTTCACTGTGCTGACTTACCAGATTATTAACAATACGGGCATCGAATCATTTTCTGCTCAAATGACTCGATTCGTCTCTATTTCTATCGCTATAGTTCTAGGGGTACTGGTTCTCAATTTATTTAGATCAGAGCAAGAGGTGAAATAACTGCAGCCTCTCTTTCTTAAACTAACAGCGGCTGAGCGATATGAGCTTTCTCATTGAACGAAGCTTGAATAAATAAAAAAAGCATCGATCTTATACTCACATACAGAGGATTACTCCCTCCCAATAACCATTAACGTCCAATCAGAAGAAAAGAATTTTTCAAGTAAAAAAACAAGACTCGAATTGAGTCTTGTTTATAAATGTGGTCTGGATGAATACGGTTATGGCGTCGCTTTAAAATCGCGGATTAGCTTCTCCCTATACGCCGTAACAACCCTCATGATAGAGTCTTTTACATCCCCTATTTGCTTAGAGGGTTGACACCAAAGGCCAAAACCAAACTTAAAGCCTTCTAGTAATTCACAGACTTCAACGGGCTCTATATCATTATTAGAAAATTCGGAATGAGCCAGCGTTCTAGGAAGAATCGCCCACCCTAGCCCTGCTTCAACCATTTTTACAACAAGAGCCAACTGATCGACTTCTTCATGATTCGAACTGACGATAACTTTTTCACCCATTCCTTCTTCAACGAAAGATCGCAACACAAATTGCTTGCTATTCCTCAACGCAGTTAACACTCGGTCGGGTGCCATAGAAGCCAGTTCACCACCTTTCTGGACAAAGGGAACAAATTCAAAGTGACCTAAAAACGTCGAGTCTAGACTGTGTATTGCACGGCTATCATGCACATTGACAATACCGAACTGGTACTCACCAGTCGCTAAACCTTCTTTGATCTCGTTACGGTTACGAACAAAAAAGTTAACTCGCATCATCGGAAAATCTGCCGCTAATTGAACACGAAGTAACACCAGCAAACGATGTGGGATAGCACTAGAATAGGCAATACTGACACTCTCTAAGCCACCATGAGCAAGGCTCAATGCGACTTTGTCGAACGTACGGGCTTGTTCAATTGTTTGCTTTGCATAGTGGTAAAGAAGGCGAGCATCTTCAGTGGGTTCTACGGAACGGCCAACCCGAGTAAACAAGCTCACAGCAAGTAAATCTTCTAAGTTCGTAACAACCTGCCCGATGGTTGTTCTGTGCTTATTCAATTTTACAGCGGCTTTGCTAAACGAAAGCTCCTCGTAAACAGCAACGAATGCCAATAGTTGTTCAAAACTAAAATTCATAGGTTTTCTTATATCTTAGGGCTACATGGCTAAACTATCACAAGTTATTGAGAATGCTAGCTCGAAAGAGCGACGGTTAACCCGAGGCTTTTATCGTCATCACTAGATACGTAGTTATTCCGCACGTAAATGCGAAAACTTATCGCACTCACACTCCCCTTAAAGCACGTTCGACATCAGACGTAACTCATTACGAACTCTCTAAAAAAATACATTGATGGATTTGATCCTACAAAAGCGATTATTACATTTGTAGGATTTCTCTTATCTTTGCATTCATCAAATAAATAGAGAAAAGCACTATGAACTCAATGCCACATGAGCTTGTGTGGGGTGAAGTTTACTTCCCACCCTTGTTGCTGGTTATTGCATTGGCTTACATTCTCACCATTTTGGTTGGAACCGTTGCAACAAAATTAGGGGTACACAAATACGTTGCGTTTCCAGCACTTGCTGAGCTGAGCCTAATTGTGATTTTTACTGGCGTTATTGGTCGATTCATAACCATCTTTTGAGGCAAATTCCGTGATAAAACGTTATCTAATCACATTTTTATTACTGTGTTCCGCTGGCACTGTGATTTTCAGTTACTACCAATCATACTCAAACAATCCTTGGACTAGAGATGGTCATGTCAGCGCGTACATTGTGTCTATAACGCCCCGTGTAACCGGGCAAGTCATCAAGGTATATGTTGAAGACAACTCCCAAGTTAATGCGGGCGACTTACTGTTTGAGATTGACCCAAGCATTTATAAAGCGTCTTACCACAAAGCCCAGGCGGCTCAAAAGCAAGCCATTGCGTTGTTAGCGAAAGCCAAAAATGAAGAACAACGTGCACTGGAACTAGAAAAGCGTACACCTGGCGCGGTATCTGTGCTGACGTTGAACAATTTGAACAACGCCGTAGAGACAGCAATCGCAAACGTGGAGTTGGCGAAAGCAAACGTCGAAGAAGCAAAACTGAACCTTGATTACACCAAGGTGTACGCTCCAACAAATGGTTACATCACTAATTTTAATCTGCGCACCGGCTCCCAAGTTGTCGCAAACTCACCAGTTGTAGCATTAATTGATGAAGACAGCTTTTGGATCGAAGGCTATTTCAAAGAAACGGATTTAGTTGGTGTTGATCCACAAGATAAAGCATACGTGACCTTAATGATGCACGACGAAATGGTGCTGGAAGGTAAAATCAAGAGCATTGGTTACGGCATCGCGAAGCAAGACGGTAGTACAGGTAACGACCTTCTGCCTAATGTGAACCCTAACTTTCAGTGGATACGCTTAGCTCAACGCATTCCAATTAAAGTGAAATTAGACAACTTACCAAAAGATTTTCAACTACGCGTCGGTATGACGGCATCCATCAAAATCATCAAACAATAAATGCGGTGAAATGTATGTTCAATGCCTCAACCAAAGAAGCAATTAAAGCTGCACTGTCTATCGTTATCGCAATCTGCCTCGCCTTATGGTTTCAATGGGAGAAACCCTATTGGGCAGCGATCGCCGTCGCGGTAATGGCATTAAATGAAAGCTTCGCTCACTCGATAAACAAAGGTCATAATCGCCTAGTGGGAACCCTACTGGGCATTGGCTATGCCTTTTTCCTCATCACGGCATTTTCTCAAGATCGCTTTTTGTTCCTGACTTTTTTTACCCTATTTTTAGGTGTATGCATTTTCATGTCGAGCGACGAAAAGTACGGTTATGTGTTCTCCATAGGCTTTGCTGTGTGCTCTATCATCGCTTGTATGGGAGGGTTTGATAGTCAAGTGACGTTCCATTTCGCAGTACTTCGAATGCAGGAAACTATTCTTGGCATCATTACCTTCTCCGTTGTTTATCGTTTGGTTTGGCCAGTGAATACTGAAGAGAATTTCATTCAACGCTTTGAGAGCAGCCGTGAGGTGTTGCTTAAAGCTTTAGACAAACCAAATGACATTGATATTGATGCCCTTGAAACCAACACAGCAAACATTGAGAAGATGTGCCAACTACTGGGATTACCGCTCACGGGCAGTTACCACCTCAAAGAACATCGAAAGCTGTGGCATCTGCGCCTCGAAGAGATGAAACGTATTCAAGAACGATTACTTGAACAAGTGGAAAAGCCCCACTGTGATGATATTGACTGGAAACCTGTGGCTCAAAACCTGACGCTATTTAATATCGCTCAGCCAACCACGCATCTAATTGGTCGTACCTTATTGACAGAACAAGTGAAACAGAAAACATCTTGGCATCGTGAACACCGGACTTTCATACAGCACTTGAAAGAAGACCGCAGAAAGGTTTTGCAAGGCCTATCGATGTTTATCACCTCGTTATTGGTTTGGATTTATCTCCCTGTACCAGGTGGGTTTATCTTCCCTATGTTGGCCGGTGTCTTTTCATCAATAGTACCTACAATGCCTCCTAGCGTTGTTAAAGATGCCTTCTTTGGCGTTTTGGGAACAGGTTCAGTGATACTGCTGCAATACATCTTCTTGATGCCCATGATGACTGAGCTATGGCAACTAGGGTTATTTTATTTCATCAATATTATTTTGATTTGGGAGGTATTTTCTACACCACAGCTGATGATCCATAGAGTCTTAGGCGTCAATTTATTGGTGGTATTAACCTCAGGCGCACTTAACTTGACCCCGGAGTATCGTATCGAAACACCTTTACTCATGCTGGTAAACATCATGCTCATTTTGATGATCGCCAAGTTATTTAATGACCTGTTTCATCCCCGCGTAACCGCTTAAACAAGTAATTAAACTTAATAAGGAAATGCTTTGAACAATGGAACAATGG
>NZ_JAWJYE010000008.1:0-236431 GCF_032970445.1 Vibrio sp. T13N | reverse complement strand
GAGTTTGCGTTGTTTAGGTAACGCTGCGCGGTCATCGCTGATACGTTAGTGTTTACATTCACTGCCATGGTGATTTCTCCAATTGATTTTCCGGTATAGCGGTTTCCGACGTCTCGGAAAACCAAGTAGTTCTCTCAAAGTTACCCCTATTAACGACACCAAATTCAGAAGCTTTAGAAAAAAATTTAAAAAAATAACATTGCGAGATTTGGCTAAAAAAATTGAAGAAAAGTAAGAAAAAGTGCTCAAGTTTCCACAAATCGAGCCGAGTGGGCCAAATTGTATAGAAAACCAGCAAAAGGAAACAATTGAAGGTAAGTTCGCAGACGATAGACGTGAGAATTAGAAAAGAAAAAGCCCCTTTTCCTTTGAGAGAACTGGGGCTAGGTTGGTCGCCAGAGCCTATGTGGAGATCAAGAGAAATGAACACATTTCCGGCATACCGAGTGCAACTTTACATTGAAAATGATTGGCAGGTGAGAGATGAGAGAGCCGCTCATTCTATTATAAAGTTGCTTGCCAAAAGCCTGCATTCCCATCCACGTCTGAATGTATTGAGTACAGGCTAAGTAAACTACTGCAATAGTGACATTGCAGAGTTTGGCAACTGTTTCGCTTGAGCAAGAATCGATGTACCTGCTTGTTGCAAAATTTGTGCTTTGGTCATTTGCGTGGTTTCTTTCGCAAAGTCCGTGTCTTTAATTCGGCTGTTCGACGCGTCAACGTTTTCTTGGATGTTTGCCAAGTTGTTGATGCTGTGGCTCAGACGGTTTTGCTTCGCACCCAGATCCGCACGTTGTGAATCCACGTATTTCAGTGCCGAATCCAGCACAGAGATAGCGTTTTGAGAACCTTGTACGGTTGTCATATCAATATCTTGTACTGATGTTCTAAGAGGTTCATCGCTCAAACCAAGCTCAGACGCCAATCCACCCGAAATTGAAATTTCACCCTGAACGTTTGGATGTGCAACAAAAACTTGTAACTTGCCATCTTCACTTACAGACGCGTTGATCATATCAGACTGACCATTAATGTACGTTGCAAGCTCTTCGATGTCGTCACCTGCTTTTGCATTAATGTTGATTTCTAGATCATCGACATTGCCGTCTTCGTCTTCACCCATACCTGGCAAAGTGATTTTTAGATCCGATTTAGCTGGGTCAACGCCCCAATCTTTATCTTTACCGTTTTCCGATAAGAAGGTCACACCGCCCATGCGAGTATCGTCCGCACGAATGCTGGTTAGCCCCATGATCATTGCTTCACCTGAGCTCGCACCAATCTGGAATGCCGCTTCACCGAATGAGCCGTTCAATAGACGACGGCCACCGAATGACGTGGTTTCTGCGATACGGTTTAGCTCGTCAATCAATGCCATTGACTCTTCGTTGATCGCCTGACGCTCAGCCGGAGAGTTAGTACCGTTCGATGATTGAATCGCCAGGTCACGCATACGTTGCATGACAGATGTTGCCTCATTCATCGCACCTTCAGCGGTTTGGGCAATCGAGATACCATCGTTCGCGTTACGCATTGCGACATCTAGGCCACGAGACTGTGCAGTTAAGCGGTTAGAGATCTGTAGACCTGCCGCATCATCTTTTGCACTGTTAATCTTATGTCCTGAAGATAAGCGCTCCATCGACGTGTTTAATTCGTCAGTCGCTTTGTTTAGGTAACGCTGCGCGGTCATCGCGGAGACGTTAGTACTAACTGTTACAGCCATTTTGCTCTCCTTTTGAGTTCGCAAGCTTTTGCGAAGCGGCCAGCTTTACTCTCATTTGGATAAGCACTGACCGTAAAAATTACTTGCTAAATCTGCCTTAAACGCAGGGTTTAGAATCTCTAAATCTGTTCTGATATTTTCAATACAATTTGTGTGCCAACTTATAAAATTTATTTCACCGCTTTTAAAAGAAGCACATAAACAATAAGTTAGCGTTATCACTAAACCATTTCCGGATAATGAGGCTCATCTTGCTTCATGGATATTGACCGCTACTCTGTTGCCGCCCAACTTGCCTCTCGCGTCATTGCCGCTTTGGGTAAAATCGTGCCGCATAGCATGACTCTTAATTTACGTCGATTTATCGCACTTAAGGCTTTGCACATAAGGCATCAAAAATCAGACAGTGTGTCTTAAGTCAGACTAAATATAGTTAAACAGAGTTAGATCTTTGGTCTTACCGAATGCTTGTTGCGATGCCTGTAACGCTCGCGAGTTTTCACTGAACTCGATAACGGCTTTAGAGTAATCCAAATCCTCAAAGTTGCTCTTCGCTTTCGCCAGAGACAAATTAAAGTCTTCGTGGTTTTGCTCTTGGATATCGAGCGTGCTCAATCGGGCGCCAGCATCAGTACGCGCTTTATTCAAATGGATAAAAGCAGCGTGAAATTCTTCTGTCATTTGGTGCAATTTGGCGGTCGCCGACGTATCCGACACCGATTTATCTGACCACGCCATTGCATCCTTGAAGGTATCGAAAATGCTGAACTCTGCCCGCTTTTCGATCTCGATGCTGTCGCCAGGCGTAATTTGACCTTTTACGTGCACTTTCAGGCCTTTGTACTCAATGCCTTTTTCTGGAGAAAACTCATCGGCATCCACGACTTTACCGTTACGCTCTAGTTGGTAACCAAATTTGCCGTTGTTCATATCGACAAATGTCACGCGATACGCCGCATCATCCTTCGTATCAACGTTAGTGGCTCTGTTTAATAGCAACTCAGAACCGTTTTGTAGATCGTAATTCGGCTGATAGTCGCCAAATGGGTTTGGTATCTCCATAAACAGCTTGCTGCCAGGATCGTTCATTGGCATCTCAAGCATGCTGGAGACTTTCATTTTGCGCTGGTAATCGTCTCCAGCGTACTGCACGCTACCGTCTTTATCGCGATAGAATGGTTGGCTTTTTGGCTTAGTACCCGCAAACACGTAGTTACCAGATTCATCTTGCGAGTTCACTAAGTTAAGGAAGTTGTTCGCAATCTCTTCTAGCTCACGCTTCTTTGCTTGTCGGTCTTCCGCAGAAAACGCACCGTTAATCATCTCCATCGTTAAGCGCTTCGACTCGTCGGCAAAGTTCTCTGCATTGGCGATATTAACTTCGTGGTTTTCTAGACGATTACGCACCAACACTATCGAGCTAAGATATTGTTGTAGCTGTTCTTGTTGCTGACTAATATTTTGAATGTAATGCGACGCAAGGGGATCGTCGCTAGGTTTCAGTAACTTTTTCCCTGAAGCAAGTTGCTCTTGGTTATGGTGAACCTTATTCTCTTGACGACGCAAATCATTTTGTACGGACTGATAGTTATGGAAACTAGAAATTCGGGTTAGCACTTATCTCTTCTCCTTACCTCAGTTGTAAAATGGTATTGAAGGTATCATTCGCCGCTTGCATCACACGTGATGAAGCCATGTACGCTTGTTGAAACTTCATCATGTTGGCCGCTTCTTCATCGAGGTTAACGCCAGAGATAGAAGCAACGCGCTCTTGTGCCGCCTCATGCTCTAAGCGAGCGACAGAGGCTAATCGGTTTGCTGTAGAAGATTTCAATCCGACTTCGGTATTGAGGTTGTGATAAACATCAATCAAAGTACTGGATTTTCCGTCCATCATCTTATCTGTTTGGATCTTCTGCATTTTTCTCAAGTTGCCATTACCACCTTCCGAAGGCACCAAGTTAGCGGTGAACTTGTCACTCATCAGCGCACCTTCGCTCAGCTCAAATACAGTCGCATCGCCGTTTTTATACAGCGGATGACTTTTCGGCACTGAGATTTCAATCATCGGGTTATCTTTGTCTAGCGGGTATGAGTATTTGTCCGATAGCAAATTGCCTTTGTTGTCCGTGATCTTTAACCATGGCTTATCATGTTTCTCGTCGGCTGGTTGTACGGTGACCTCAAACTCTTTGACATCCCCTGCCTCACGAATTTTGAACTTGGCGTTACCTTGAGCAAAAGTGGTTGAAGCTTCATAACTTTGCGCTGCAATGGCTTTTGCATCATTGGTTTCCATCTTTATGATGGCTGCGCCACTTCGTGTTGGGCGCAATAATACGCGCTCACCAGCGGCAAGACCTTCACCGATTTGCACTTTCATACCATCCAGAACAAACGAAGAATCTGATTGATCAATGTTCAACGACATTTGCTCACCTTTCGGTGTTGTCACGCTATATTGGTCGCCATCATAACGTAGCGAATATTCACCACCTTTGATCGCTGAAATATCATCAATGTAAACCGCAACATCAGCCTGAGAGTCAGGCGCAGCAAAAACTCGAGATTTTGCCACCAGCTCAGAGTTCACGTCGGTAAATACGTCTTTACCTATCTTACCGTTAAGATCCAGACCTTGAGATTGCAGCTGATTAATTTTGTAGGAAAATCCCGTCGCTAAACGGCCCATTTCATCCTGAAGTTGTGGAATGTGTTTGTCGCGCATTTCAAGCAAGGCACCGATTTTGCCATCCATGTCGTCAGACTTGATCGCTTTAATGCCATCTCCTTCCACCATTGCTAATCGTCTCTGGTGAACATCAGGATAGCCGTCAATCATTTTGAGCTGGCTTGCTTCCGTGCCCGAAACTAGCGTGTGTCCATTGCCAATATGAACATTAAACCCTTCGGCATTTTTGCGTGGGGTTACGGTTACTTTGGTGTACTCAGATAGCTCAGTAACCAGCTTTTCATGCTGGTCCATCAAATCATTGTGTGGACCGGGTGTGCGCATCATTAACCGATGCACATCGCGGATTTCCAACGCAAGTTGGTTCACGCGTTCAATGCCCATATCCAATTTTTTATTGGTCACATCAGATTGCAATCGCACGGTTTCATGGAAGTCATTTAATGTATCAGAGAAGATTTTCGCCTTTTCCAATACCACTTTCCGTGCCCCCAAATCGTTCGGGGTATCTGCCATGGTTTTGACCGCATCGAACCACTCGTTCAAGTTCTCTGGAATTTTCTTCGATGCAACTGAGCTCAACATGCTAGAGAGCATATCAAGATTGTCTTGGGTATCCGTTTTGTTGGCATTGTTGGTTGACGACAAGTTCAGTTCATTCACGGCAAACTGATCCCACGAGCGGCGAACATTTTCCACATGCACCCCCATGCCGTAGGTAGAACCACCAAACATGCGCGGATCATTCGTACCTTGGATAACAGACTGGCGGCTATAACCCTCTGTATTAACATTAGAAATGTTATGACCAGTGGTGTTTAATTGTCTCTGAGCAGTAAGCACACTTTGAGTACCTACATTCAGAAGATCTGACGCCATACATGCCCCCAAAAACGAAATAAAATCGGCAAAACCGATCACCTAGACACATCAAAGCAAAAGGTGTGCCAAATAAAAGAGAGGTGTGAATGTTCAGAAAAAGTAAAGGCTTGCACTGTGGCAAGCCTTCGAAAACAACATGAACTGGCGAAGAGTAAATTACATACTTTCGATTTTCTGCTTCACCTGCAGGACTTTGTCTGCGTAATTCGGATCGGTCGCGTAACCCGCGCTGTGGATGCCGCGAATGAAGGACTCTGAATTCCCTCGCTGTTGCAATGCCGTCTCGTAACGTGGGTTGTCATTTAAAAAGCGCACAAAGTCATTAAAGCTGTCTTCGTAATTTGAGTAGGCGCGAAACGCTGCCGTCTCTTTCACTGGCGTATTATCGTGGAACTCTAGCGTTTGAGTCGTCACTTTGTCACCCTGCCAACTTCGATCTGCTTTGATGTTAAATAAGTTGTTGCTGCTGCCACGCGCGTTCTTCACGACCTTTTGTCCCCACCCCGTTTCCAAAGCGGCTTGAGCAAGTAGCAGAGATGGCTCGACACCTAGGGCTTTAGCGGCTTTCTCCGCGTATGGCTTCATCGAGTTAACAAAAGATTCTGGCGAATCGAATCGAGTTGGTTCATTGCTTGGTCGAGATAGCTGACCAGATTCAATCAAGCGCTGTTCAATCTCACGCGCTTTTTTCGGGTCAACACGACGATATTCCACGGCATTATTTGCCGCATCACGCATTGCCGTTTCACTCTTGTCGTTACCTTGCCCAGCCGTTAATTGCTTAACAATCATATCGGCCAAGCCCATTGAACCAGACGAACTGAGCTCGCTCGCCATCTGCTCATCCAGCATTTGTCGGTAGAACTTCTCGTTCTGGCTGTTCATCATGTTGGACTCAAAGCCCTCATTGGCTTCTCGCATTGATTTCAACATCATGGAGGTGAAAATAGATTCGAACTGACGAGCCGCTGCACGCAGTGCTTCTTGCTCGCCATCTTTACCTTCCTTCACTGCTTTTTGACGCAGGGTATCCAGCGAACTGATGTCATGAATAAAACCAATGTCGTTAGGATTGTTCATTATACCTACCTCCTAACCATTAAATGATGATCAACTGGCCTTCAATGGCACCAGCTTGTTTCAATGCTTGCAAGATAGCCATCAAATCCGACGGCGCTGCGCCGACTTGGTTAACGGCACGGACCAAATCATCCAACGTTAAGCCTGGCTCGAACTTAAACATCTTGCCCTGCTCTTCGCTGACTTCGATATCTGAGTCTGGCACGACAACGGTTTGCCCACCAGAAAAGCCGTTCGGTTGGCTAACATTCAGGTTTTCTTTGATCGCAACCGTCATGCCACCATGCGTTACCGCAGCAGGTTTGAGACGAACATGTTTACCAACTACGATGGTACCCGTGCGAGAGTTAACGATGATTTTGGCTGCGCCATCTGCTGGGTCGAACTCTAGGTTTTCAATTGCCGATAAGAACGCCACACGCTGGCTGACATCACGAGGGGCACGTACACGTACCGACGTCGCGTCTACTGCACTCGCCATTTGTGGGCCAAGGAAGTTGTTTACCGCATCCGCCATACGTTGAGCCGTTGTGAAGTCTGACTCAAGCAAGTTGAACGTGATGTAATCACCACGACCAAATGGGTTTGGAATTTCTCGCTCTACTGTCGCACCACTAGAGATAAGACCAACGGTTGGATTGTTACC
Organism: Vibrio sp. T13N; assembly: GCF_032970445.1. Classification (NCBI taxonomy): domain Bacteria; kingdom Pseudomonadati; phylum Pseudomonadota; class Gammaproteobacteria; order Vibrionales; family Vibrionaceae; genus Vibrio; species Vibrio sp. T13N. The sequence continues at coordinate 229,402 of NZ_JAWJYE010000008.1, read as the reverse complement.
TACGATTTTTGAACCGTCAGCGCCTTCAGCACTGAAGCCGCTCACTACTAAGTTACCTTGAGCAACCGCGTAAACTTGACCATCGAGACCTTTGAGGAACGTTTGCAGTAGCGTACCACCACGCAAACTTTTGGCACTTCCGATGGAAGAGACTGTCACGTCTACTTGCTGACCCGGTTTAGAGAAAGGCGGCAACTCTGCCGTTACCATGACTGCAGCAACGTTTTTAATTTTTGGCTTTGTGCCCGGCGGCATCTGAATGCCGAAGTTTTGCAGCATAGCGGCGAAACTTTGCTCCGTAAAAGGGTTCGCTTCGCCTGTGCCAGGTAAGCCTGAAACCAAACCATAACCCACGAGTTGGTTGCTTCGTACACCTGCCACTTGCGCGACGTCTTTGATACGTGCAGCTTGGGCAGCGGTAGCAAACAGAGCAACGCTCATCAGTATTAAAAGGAGTTTTTTCATGCTTACTTATCTCTTGCAGTCAAATTGCCGTCAGCACGGCGTGTTATAGCGCTACATTAAAGAATCGTGCCAAGAAACCCGGCTCTTGCATATCTTGTTGTACACCGGTGCCAGAGTACTGAATTCTTGCGTTAGAAACGCGGTTTGATGCAATAGTATTATCGAAACTAATGTCATCCGGACGAATAGTGCCGCTTAAACGTATGTACTCATCACCCGTATTAAGCGTCATCCATTTTTCTCCACGGATAACGAGGTTGCCATTTGCCAGAACTTCAATCACCTCAACAGTAATGTAACCACTGATGCTGTTGCTCTGCTTTGCAGAAGAGTCACCTGCAAATGAGTTGGAGTTGTTTAAGTCATAAGAGAAATTATATTTTCCGCCAATTTGCAGCTCTTCTCCGCCCACTTGAAGCGGGTCCATTTGTGCTTCATTGGTTTTCGATAAATCGGCATTGGCGCTTTTCGTCGCACTGGTTGTCTCATCCAGAGTTACGGTAATAATGTCGCCAATACCACGTGGCTTGGAATCGTCGTAAAGATCGGTAATGTGCTCGGCGCTAAACAGTGAACCTGTTGCAGCAGCATAATGCTCAGGTTTCTTTTTCGGATGAATAGGAGCCCATGCAGGATCACCCGCAACCGGATCGCTTCTGCCACGCAGTGTATCCACGATACCGCTGCTCTCTTCTTTCGATTTATCGCCTTCTACCGCGTCAACCACCGTCGTTGCTTGTGTCACTTCATCCGTTTCAATCGGCTCTAACATGGCACAACCCGACATTGTGGCAATCAAAGCAAGTAGACAAATACGTTTCATCGTGAGCTCCTCAATTCTTGCTCTTAACCGTTATAACTGCTGGTTAACGAAGCTCATCATCTTATCGACTGACGAGATCACTTTTGAGTTCATTTCGTAAACGCGCTGGGCTTCGATCATGTTGACCAACTCTTCCGTTACATTCACGTTAGACGCTTCCAGCATGGATTGACGGATTTCACCCAAACCGTCCAAACCAGGAACACCTTCTTGTGGATCGCCACTGGCACCCGTTGGTAAGTAAAGGTTCTGACCAATTGGCTCTAGGCCTCCCGGGTTAACAAAGTCTGTAATGGTTAACTGACCAACGACTTGGTTGTCTTGCTGACCTCGGACGCGAACCGACACTTCACCATCCGTACCGACAGTAATAGAAATCGCATCTTCTGGAATCACAATTTCAGGTTCTACAGGGTAGCCAGAACCCGACGTGACTAACGTGCCTTCACCATTTAACGTGAACTGACCGTTACGGGTGTAACCGATGTTGCCATCCGGCAACGTCACTTGGAAGAAGCCGTCGCCTTCAACCATCATGTCCAGTGCGTTGGTCGTTGTCTGCGCATTACCATGCGTGTGCACTTTTTGCGTCGCAACCACTTTAGAACCCGCACCTAGCATCAAGCCACTCGGAAGCTCTGTGTTCTGAGATGATTGGCCGCCAGGCTGGTTGATGTTCTGATAGAACAAATCTTCGAATACCGCACGGCTCTTTTTGTAGCCGACAGTAGAGGCATTCGCCAAGTTGTTCGAAATCGTGGCAATGTTGGTTTGTTGGGCGTCTAGACCTGTTTTACTTACCCATAGTGCTGGATGCATAGTGAACCTCTAACTCTGTTAACTCATACGAAGCAGTGAATCTGAAGATTTATCCATTTCTTCAGCTGTGCTCATCATCTTGACTTGCATTTCAAACTGACGTTGTAAGTCAATCAATGCGGTCATTTCACCTACGGCATTCACGTTACTGCCTTCAATCGCTCCTGTCTGGAGGCTAACAGTCGCGTCTGCTTCGTAAGGTTGGTTTGGAGTTTTATGGCGAAATAAGCCATTGGTGTCTTTAAATAAGCTTTGATCATTAGGCTTAACAAGCTTGATGCGATCAACCGCTTGGAATTCTTCCGCCGGGGCACCTTGAGGAAGCACAGAGATGGTGCCATCCCGACCGATTTCAATTTTAGAGAGAGGGATAGGCAAAGTAATCGGCGCATCGTTTTCACCCAGCACCAAATGGCCACTTGCGTTAGTAAGCATGCCATTTTGATCGACTTTTAGGTTACCGTTACGGGTCAACCCTTCTTTACCCGTGTGATCGAGTACCGATATCCAGCCGCTGCCTTCAATCGTCACATCCAGATCACGCCCTGTTGTAATCACGCTACCTTGAGCAAAGTTATGCCCTGGACGCTCTGTCATGCTGAAAACACGTGAAGGATGGCCTTCACCATAAGCCTGCATTGAGCGAGCCTGCGCTAAATCCGCACGAAACCCTGTCGTGCTTACGTTAGCCAAGTTATTAGCACGCAATTGTAGTGCCTGCATATTTTGCTTGGCCCCACTCATTGCGAGAAACAGTGCGCGATCCATAAATTACTCCAAAAACTTCTCTGTACACGGAGTAAAAGCAATAGTTATGCCAACATAAAATGAGCTTATTTATCAAATATTTAAATAAGAAACAAAAGATTAAGAGGGGTTTCAGTGGCAGAAAACTGCAACAAGGGGCAAGGTTTTGATCCACATGGCGGCAACGGCGGCAAATCAGAGATCAAAGCATGCTTAACCTGAACTGAGGTATTTTCAGGCTAAGCAACAGATGAATGTCATGATGTTATCAAGCCAAGCGGCGAAAGCTCGCCTAACTTGATGATGCAGATTATCGGATCTGCAGGATATTTTGTTGTAGCTGGTTGTGCACTTCTAGCGAACGTGAGTTTGCTTGGAAGTTACGCTGAGCAGAAATCAGGTCCACCAGCTCCTGCGTCATATCAATGTTTGACTGTTCCAGCATACCGTTGTTGATGGTGCCAAAAGAGCCTTTGTTAGATTCACCCCAAATCTTGTCACCAGAGAACTGAGTTGAATCCCATTGCGTACCGCCCTTCTTATCCAGACCTTGCTCGTTTGGAACACGTACTAGCGCGACACGACCCAATGTAACGTTTTCACCGTTTGAGTAAGTCCCCATTACGCTGCCGTTTTCATCGAAGTCAACTTTGGTTAGGAAACCCGTTGTTGCACCGTCTTCATCGAACTTGGTCAATTCGAACGGAGCGGCAAACTGTGTTGCCGAGCCTAAACCAAAGTTAAGCGTCTGCGCAGGATCGGCACCATTCATATCGACTGGTGTCGTGTTCGTCGCCGGATCGCCTAATGCCACAGACGTAATTGGCTGACCATTGTTCAAGCTCGCCAACGTACCATCGTTGTTGAACTTCATGGTATGACCCACATGGCCTGTTGGCGTTTGTGCATCACCTGCCGCAACATTTAAAGGCTTTTCACCTTCTTTGTCTGTCACGGTGTAGTAAGTGTTCCACGTGTTTGGCTGAGTCTGATCTTTCAAGTAGTACGTCGTTAGCTTGTAAGACTGACCCATCGAGTCATAAATAGTCGAAGAGGTTGAACGGTTGTATGTATCTGGGTCTGAAAAATCAAACTGAGTCGGATCTTTCAAATCGCCGTTAGCTGGCAAGTTCACGCCCACTTCAATGTTTGCTGTTTGCTTTGGCTTACCAAATTCAGCAGGAATATTGATAGGTTGTGGCTCGTATGAAGAAACCTCACCAGAGCTTGGATCCACTTGGTAACCTAATAAGAACTCATCGTTCGCGGTCACCATGTAGTTTTCTTTATTTAAATGGAATGCACCATTACGTGTCAGTTCATTCTGTTGTGGAGTCAGACGCTCCTTCGCCACGGCGAAGAAACCTGTACCCGAAACACGCAGATCCATTGGGTTGTTGGTGTAAATGCTTGAGCCTTCATGGAACTGCTGCGCCACTTGGCTTGCTTGCGCACCACCACCCGGCGTGGTTTTTGCGTTAGTAAATAAAGAGTTAGAGTAAACATCAGCAAACTCAGCACGGGACTCTTTAAAGCCGTACGTGTTGGCGTTCGCAATGTTGTTACTGGTGGTGTTCAAATCCAGTTGGGCGGCGGACAAACCGCTTAAAGATACATATGACATTCCAAAATCTCCTAATCTAGCGAGCTATGACTACGCTTTGCCGACTTCCAAAACTTCTGCAAGTCGAACTGGCGATTCAAAACCAGCCAGATTGAGTAATACGTTTCCGTCACCTTTGCCGAGCAATACGCTGTTTACGTTGGCGTATGTCGATACTGGGAACTCTTGCGACTCCCCTTCAACTAAGCCAGACGCTTTCACTTTGTATTTGCCAGCAGGCAGTGGATTTCCGCTTTCATCTTTACCGTCCCAAAGCACACGCGTGTCGCCGGCTGGTTTCGCTCCTACCTCAAAAGTACGAACCAGTTGGCCAGCTTCATCCTCTACACGAACAAACAGATTATCGATAGATTGTGAAAGCTTAACCATTGCCGCCATTGGCGCGTCGTCCTGCTTCACACCTGCCGCTCCTGGGACCAATACGTCACGTCCTACCAAAGAGGAAGCTTGTAACGCTTGGTTTGATGTCATTGACGAGTTCAAACTCTCAAACTGAGTGTTCATCTTGCCAATGCCATCAACGGTCGCAAATGAAGCCATTTGCGCAATCATCTGGTCATTACTTACCGGCTTAAAAGGGTCCTGTTGAGACAATTGCTTCGTGAGCAATGATAAGAAGTCTTCCTGTTTTAGGTCCTGCTTACCCGTGCTCTCTTCCGTCTTCTTGTTACTCTCTTGTAGACTTTTAAGCTGGTCGATATAGGACAAGCCGCTTTGACCAACGTTGTTAATTCCGGCCATACGCTACCTCCTTATCCTTATTGACCCATCTGCAGCGTACGCAGCAGCATTTGTTTACTAGAATCTGCTACTTGCACATTGGTTTGGTATGCGCGAGAAGCTGAAATCATGTTCGCCATTTCTTCCATTACATTGACGTTCGGCTTGTAGATGTAGCCTTCTTCGTTTGCAAGGGGATGGTCTGGGTTGTACTCCGCACTCAGCGGTTTATCGCTTTCTACAATGCCCATCACTTTCACTGGCACCGTATCACCGCCACGCATGGCGTTACTTAACTCAGCACCAAACACAGCATGGCGCGCTTTATAAGTGTCTTTCGCAGAGCTGCTGACACTGTCGGCGTTCGCCAAGTTGCTTGAGGTAGTGTTCAGACGAACGGATTCAGCGCTCATTGCGGAACCTGTCACATTGAAAACGTTAAATAAGCTCATCTAAATTATTCCCCTTTGATTGCTTTGGTTAAGTTCTTGAATTTGCTGCCTAGAAAGTCGAGTGATGCTTGGTGTCTGATTTGGTTTTGCATAAACAAGTTACGCTCTAAATCCAAATCAACCGTATTGCCATCACCCGTATCAGGTTGCGTAGGAAGACGATATAGCTTGTCCCCAACCAACGTTGTAGTGGCAGGAATATGCCGACCATCCGTACGACTAAGACCAATGCTTGCCCCAGATGTTGCCGCTTGCAATTCCTTCGCAAAGTCTAAACCTCTTGCTTTGTAACCAGGCGTGTTGGCTTGTGCAATGTTGGTGGAAATCACCTCAGCATTGCGCTCACGTACGCCCACCGTGTGCTGGTGGATGCCTAGTGCATTGTCAAAAGATATAGCCATGTTTGCCTCTACAATTAAGAACTGACCGTGATTGATAACCAAAAAGCAATTAGCATGCCAAAAACATAAAGCGCTCTATCTACTTAATAGCTATCACCCATTGGAATAGCAATAAGTGAGCCAAAGTGACTGGAATGTCATGTCGTTTCACCTTGTTCACTTAATAAAGATACACCGTGATGAGGGAACAAAGCAAAATCGCGCTTCAATTTAGCAAGTGAAAACGTGGAAACACTCGAAGGCAGGAAACCAGCAAACAAAAAAAGCCTGACACTAGGTCAGGCTTTTTATCAATGAAGAGATACCGCTATTTAAGCTTGTAAATGATACCCGGATTACAGCGCACCATTTCAAATTTATCAGTCAGACCAGTTAGCGACTCTGATGCCCCTAACAGCAGATAACCACCTGGGTTTAAGCTGCTCGCCATTTGGTTAAGCACTTTTGATTTCATTTCCGGTGAGAAGTAAATCAGCACGTTGCGACAAAAAATAATGTCGAACTTACCCATCAGTGCATAACTGTCCATCAAGTTTTGTGGACGAAAGTTCACCAAACGTTTGACGTTGTCTTTGACTTTCATACGGCCACCGTCCGCATCCTCAAAGAAAGTGCGGCGACGTTCTGGTGAAAGTCCGCGCCCTAAAGCCAAATTGTCATACACACCTGCACGACACATCTCGAGCATACTTGCTGAAATGTCTGTTGCTGTAATAGACACGTTTGGTAACAAACCCGGCTTACGCTGTTGCGTTTCCAGAATCGTCATTGCAATAGAATACGGCTCTTGGCCCGATGAACTGGCTGCAGACCAGATCTTGATTGGGCGCTTGCTTGCCGCTACTTCTGGCAATAATTTGTCAGCTAAAACTGTGAACGGATAAGTATCTCGAAACCACAAGGTTTCGTTAGTCGTCATCGCGTCCACAGCGGCCACTCGTAATTCACGATTGCGCCCTGTAACAACATCACGTAGCAAATCTGATAACGATGCGAGCTTAAACTTCGTCACTAAAGGACTCAGTCGGCTACGCACAAGGTATTGCTTGCTATCACCTAACACGATGCCACATTGCGATTCTAGAAAACGGCTAAAGTCACGATACTCTTGATCACTGATTGTAATAGCAGTCATTAATGTCTCTTTTATTGTGTTAATGCAGATTTAACCGCGTTACCCAATTCATCTGGGTTAAATTTCGCAATGAAGGTATTGGCACCTACACGCTCAACCATAGCCTGGTTGAATACACCACTTAATGAAGAATGGAGGATAACATAAAGGTCTTTCAAATCGGCATGTCTGCGAATTTCAGCCGTTAAGGTATAGCCGTCCATTTCTGGCATTTCAATATCGGAAATAACCAACGAAATTTGATCGTAGATATTGCCTTCTTGAGCCATTTCAATCAACTTATTGTACGCTTCTTTGCCATCTTTGACAGATACGACCTCGAAACCGATTGATGTAATCGCACGCTCTACCTGTTTACGCGCGACAGTCGAGTCATCGGCAATCAATATACGGCGTACAATAGGCTTTTCTTGTTCTGCTTGCGCGATTTCTTCACCGATAGCGGAATCCATCGTTTCATCAACCGGCGCAATCTCCGCCAGGATTTTTTCAACGTCAAGGATTTCAACCAGCTCGTTGTCGATGTTCGTCACTGCGGTCAAGTAGTGCGCTTTACCCGCGCCGTCTGGCGGTGGCAAAATCGCTTCCCAATGCATATTGATAATACGCTCAACCGATGATACCAAAAATGCTTGTATCGTACGGTTAAATTCTGCGATAACAACAAAACACTTATCCAGATCAGTGGTTGGGCGGCCACCAATTGCCAGGCTCAAATCAATAACGGACACGGTATGGCCGCGGATATGAGCGATACCTTTTACCAGCGGGTGTAGATTTGGCATTGAAGTCAGCTTAGGGCACTGCAGTACTTCTTTCACTTTGAATACGTTAATGCCGTAGCGCTGTCGGCCCATCAGTCGAAAGGTCAATAATTCCAATCGGTTCTGACCGACGAGTTGCGTACGCTGATTCACCGAGTCAAGAATCCCCGTCATATGCTCATCTCCATCTCAAACTTTTTGTTTTTAAATGATACTCTACCACTGGCAAGCACGATACCAGGGAGACAGTATGGCGTATTTCACTTTCACTTCGACACCATTGACTATGACAATATGTAGAGCGCTAATTACAAAGTACGCTAAGTCTATCGGCATTTTGCTCAGTATGTTTAGCTTTTTTGTTCATTCAGCTTCAGATAATCAGATCGAGCAAATAAAAACGGCAGCAGAACAACATATTCTTGCTACAGTTGATCAGCCTGATGGTGGCGAGCTATCTGTTAATGCGGCAGATATCGACTCGAGAATAAAAGCAACGGATTGCCCAGTGCCCCTAGATACGTCAGCTTCTTCCACCAGCAGTACTCGAAGCAACATCAATGTTCTAGTGGAATGCCCACCGGATGACTGGAAAGTCTATGTCCCTGTGAGGATCTCAGTATCGGTGCCAATGATCGTCGCAACACGAACACTAGGGAGAGGAGAAATCGTCAGCGCGTCGGATGTCACCACTTCCATGATCGAGCTTCAGCGCTTTCGCAAAGATGGCTTTTCTAACTACGATCAAGTGGTTGGCGCAAAGCTAAAACGCAACGTTCGCCTAGGTGATGTTGTTGAACGTAATGATGTCTGTGTCGTTTGCCGGAATGAAAAGGTCACAATTAAAGCGGTGAATTCTGGCATGACGATCACCACGCAAGGCACAGCATTGCAAGATGGTGCGGCTGGCGATCAAGTAAGAGTGAAAAATGATAAGTCACAGCGTATAATAGAAGGCATAGTGACTGGCATTGCGGAAATCACTGTTAATTTTTAATACCCACTGGTAGCGTGTTTAAACTGATCAATAAAAATGCAAAAAATGACTAAAGTTATTTTTGCACTGGTCGATAGTCTGGATACCAGTATTACGATACAAGGCAAAGGTTAAACATGGCAGGTATAGATAATATACGTTCAGGGCAAATGATGACGACGACAAGTCGTGCACCTGCGCGTAACGATTCCAATGCTACCAGCACGACTGAATCGAAAAAAGCACCCGCACAACAAGACGCTGTATCACTCAGCCAACAAAGCAAAGCCGTTAGCAAACTCCAAAAAGATATGGCAGCTTCTCCGGCCTATGACAGCGCCAAAGTCGCGGCAATCAAAGAAGCAATCACAAACGGTTCATACAAAGTCGATCCTGAAAAATTGGCTGACAACATGATTAAGTTTGAAAACGAATTGCAAGGCAAAAGCTAACTGACTTAGGCCGAAGGTAAGTATTTTATGGCAGCATTAGTCGATCTCGTCAATTTCCAACTAGAAAATGCTAAGGCACTTTCTGCTGTTTTGCGTCAAGAAACACAAGCGATAACTGCGCGTGTCTCTACCGAGATTGAGAGTATTGCCAAACAGAAGATGACACTCATTGATCAGCTTAGAACAACTGATCAGCGAATCGCCTCTCACCCGCACGTCAATCAACTTACTGAAGATGAGCACCTAAGTCAGGTTGTTGCTCAAATCCAATCGATCGTCCTCGACTGTCAACAAGTCAACAAAGTAAATGGTGAATCGCTTAGTCGCGCACAGCTGAGTTTCAATAAACTCAATAACATGCTTCAGCGAACTCATGGCAAAGTGGGCATGACATACAATGCTGGTGGCAAAACCCACACAATTTCGACACTTGGCACCAATATAAAAGCCTAAACGTCACTCCTACCCCACACCATCTCTAGAATGTAGATATAAAAAAGCGACTCATTGTTGCCAATCAGCCGCTGGAAAGATTATCTGGTCTTCTGAAGTAATGCGCTTAGTGCATTAGAACAAGGTTTGTTGACGCTTCTCAGGCACCTGTTGAACTTCTCCGTAATCACGTAGCTTATCCATTTTACGAATATCAAGACGCAACTCTGTCACGTAACTGTCCTCAACAAGATAACTACGCACAACTTCTGCACCGCGAATCACACCATCAACCGCACCTGTAGTGCTCTCAATACCTAAACGCTGGTCTTGCAGTTCTGCACGTCCACTAACACGCATACCATACACTTGTTCTGCCAGTTCACGGTATGCATCAATTTTTGATGCGCGCATTGCTCGTACGCGCTTTTCTTCTACTGTGCGGCCTGTTTGCTCACTGACACTCGCATAACCCACTGCCACTAAGATTTCATCTTGACGCATCTGTTGTAGTGGCTGACACCCCACCAATACCAGTGTGGCAATAATAAATAATAACTTCTTCATGCTTCTATCCTATGGACGCAGAATCACAGTGTACGGCTGACGAATGGTTGGGTCTGAGCGAATCAACACGCCATCTTGCGTACGGATACTGTTTAACGTATCTAAGTCACGACCAATACGGTCAGCCGGAAGGAAACCCTGCGCCGTTGCTACAACCACACGGCTCTGCATACCGACCACACGTGCATTGACCAGCACCCCGCCCTCTTGGCGCAGCATCGTGCCGGTCAGTACATACTGAATTTGTTGCTCTTGCGCCAGATCTTGCCAATCACGGCTTAAAGCAAAATCGCCCTGCTGCGTCACTTGGATAGAGCCCGTAGTTTTGAAATCAACCACTTTGAACCCTCGGCGCTGGAACTGATGGATAAAACCTTCCGAGACCGAGTTACCTAACCAGTTTGTTGCATCCATATTTTGTAGATCAACAAACGAGGTAATCGCAATCGGTGTCCGCGCAGATACCGCCACATTAGAAACCATCAGGTCTTCGGTCATGCTTTCAATGAAAAAGTCCATCGTATGACGTGGACTATCCATAAGCATGAACTGGCTTCCCGAGTACGGTTCTTTACCATTGTAAATCGGTGAGTACGCGCACGATGTCAGAAGCGTCATCATCGATGCGGCGACAAGCCACTTTTTCATGGTTTGATTCTCCAGATAATCTGAGGTGATACCGTTCTTGATTAATTCCTTTCTAAGAAAGTGAATATTGGAACAGTCTTTGCTTTTCTTTGTTTGCCTAACGAAGAAAAATCCACCAAACTTCACTGAAATTGTTAAAGCAATATTTATACCCGAACGGTTGTAATCAATGAAAAAAATATTAAACAGTCTGTTTTCAATCACTTTAGTGATGCTTGTTCCTTTTAAAGTAATGGCATCTTGGTATGAAGTAACAGGCGTTGCCACTATCGTTTCTTCAGAAGAGACGGCAAGGCTCCATGCGTTGGAAGACGCGCTGTTCAAAGCCGTCAATTTTTCGGGCGCAGATATTGGCAGTATCAGCAATTTGATGCCGCTACTAGAAGAAAGCCGTAACGAGTACCAGTTTACCAACCATGAAGTCCGTTACATTTTGGTCGAGTCTGAGCGTAAACGTCGAGGTAAAGTCGAGGTAAAAATTCGCGTCGATATTTATCCATCGGCAACGGGTTGCCACACCGACCAATACAAAAAGACGATCCTTGTCGGCAATATTGAGGTTGCCTCACCACAACAAGCGGTGATGGGACAGATTTACCAAGTGGGTGACGATTTTAGCCGCGTGGTGAATCGCCAGCTGGATCAAACCTCTCGCAGCTTTGTGTCTGTGGGTACAACGGACTATTCAATTAGCAGTAACTATCCCGCTCGTACTCAAATGATCGCGCAAGATAACGGCGCACAATACATCATTGGGGGAGTCATTACCGATCTCACTGCGACGGTCGAATCTCAACTACTGCAAGATGACATCATCAATCGTCAGTTTGCGTTAGAGATGAAAGTATTTGATGGTAAAACTGGTCATGAAGTCTTCAACAAAGCCTACCGTGAAGTGGCGCGTTGGCCATTTGCCAAAACGAGCCAAGTAGATACTCGCAGTGCGCGCTTTTGGGCGTCGACCTATGGCGAGATGATGCTACGCGTTAGTCGCAATATAATGCTGGATCTAGAGTCAGAGCTGTCTTGCAAAATTACGCTGCCAGAGGTCGTTGCTGTCTTCGGCAATACCGTAACGATAGATCTCGGCCGTATGCATGGCGTAAAAGAGGGAGACAAATTGCAGCTTTGGCACACCGCATCATTTATCGACCAAAACGGATTACCAAGAAATAAAGTATCGCAAAGTGAAATTACATTGACGGTATCTCGTATATACGAACACGAAGCCGAGCTGACGATTGATCAGCCAAATTTAGCGTCTAGTGTTCAAATTGGCGACGTAATGAACAAGATCCTATAAAAGCAAACATTAAGTCTTGAGATATGCTCACTTTTGAATATCATAGGCAGCGCATCTTATTTGATTATACCAATGACCGTAGTGAGTCGTTCAAAGTGATACTGATAAAGACCTAAACAAAGTTGCTAGGTTTGCATTCAGTAAAACGGTTCAATGAACTGCAACTATTGGTATTACGCCCCCATGGCACAGCTGGATAGCGCAGTCCCCTCCTAAGGGACAGGTCGTAGGTTCGAATCCTACTGGGGGCGCCATATCATAGCCTTAGCTCCCACTTGAGCTAAGGCTTTTTTGTATCCACTATTTCGAGCTTCACAGAGCGTTTCCAAGTAACGTGTGAAACAATTTCTTCAGTAATCAATATGATCGTCTCACTCCTTTACTCGACGAGATAAAACCTTTTACTGTTCCGACCTCTTCCCCTTGAAATCATTTCAACAAGCCCTATTTACAGTTTTGTATTTTATTACTTTAATTATCTATGAGTTTTGCTTACCCTTTTAGCTATTAATAAAATTATTAGTTAGCACTATGTCTAAGAGCAATTTAATAACTAACACTGGACACCGCTTTATTTCTAAAGGCAAGACTGCCTTTAAGATTCATATCCATACCCCCGAGGACACGGTACTGCACCGCTCGGTTGGGTTTGTTCGTATTGGAGAAAAGAAAGGCTTACAAAAAGCCATTAAGCTGAGAAACGAATTAGGCCGGCAAATGTGGGGCAAATTTTGGCGACGTCTTTTGAAGGATCCTTATCTCATGACCAGACTCCCACACAGCGTTGAGCCAAAAATTGTTCACAAGCCTAACCCCACTCTTGAAAACCCAGATAACCGAGATACGTGTTACATCGCTAAGTGGCGAGAGTTCAATGATGACGGTGACTACAAATACAAAACGGTGGTTCGCTCTATTAGTAAATACGGCAAGCTTGCCGCCTACATGCAAACCAAAAAAGCGTTGTTAGAAGCACATAAAGACAACTTGGAAATCCTAACATTCATGGGGCGCTTAAACAGCATTGACCTCAAATGATGTTTACCGTTTTTAGCTTTTCAGTCCGTTTCAAATAGAAATGAAAAAGCCCCAAAGAGCGAACTCTTTGGGGCTTTCAGCTTCAGTCTTCTATACTACGGTCGGATAGGAGCTTATTGCTGAACTTGGTATTCAAACTCTGGAACAACGATTTCTACGCGACGGTTTTGCTGACGACCTTCACGAGTGTCGTTTGAAGCGATTGGGTTGTTTTCACCTTCGCCACGCGCTTGAATACGTGATGAATCAATGCCTTTTTCAACGAGTGCGTTAGCTACAGATTCCGCGCGTTTCTCAGAAACTTTTAGGTTGTAAGCTGCTGGGCCAGAAGTATCTGTGTAACCTACAACTTCAACGTTCGCTTGTGGGTGCTCGTTTAGGAAAGCAACTAGGTTATCAAGTTTTGCAGCGCTCTCTGGTTTTAGAGTTGTGCTGTTTAGATCGAAGCTACCAGTGCCGATTGTTTGAGTTTCGAATGTTTTCGTTACAACTACTGGCTCTTCTACGACTTCTTCTACAACCACTTCTTCAACAACAACTGGCTCTTCTACGATTACTGGCTCATCGTTGCCACCGAATTTGAAAGAAACACCCAGTGTTGCTGTGTTACCTGTCGCACGAGTTACATCGTTGCTGATATCAGTCAGAGTTTGGTATTCCGCACGAGCAGTTACGTTTTGGCTTAGGTTGAACTCAAGGCCAGCTGCGCCTAGGTAAGAGTAATCATCTTTGCCATCAAACATTACGTAAGCGCCACCCACTTTACCGTAAAGTGCGATGTCTTCAGTGATTGGTAGGCTGAATTTAGGTGCAAGAGTGATTGCTTCTACATGGCCACCGAAAGAAGTTTGGTTAAAATCACCGATGTTGTCGAAACCTGCTTCTACTGCGAAGTATTTATTCATTTCGTAACCAACAAAAGCGCCAAGAGTAGAGTCGTCTTTGTCACAAGCCTGGCCCGCTACACACGCGTCTTCCATCCATGACTTACCCATCTTACCACCAACGTATACTTCTGCTTGTGCTGCTGAAGCCATAAGTAGAGACGCTGAAATTACCGCTGCTAATTTTTTCATTATTGATTCCTCTAAAGAAGTTCTTTTGTTAGATGCCGAAATGCGCCGTCTGACTGACGTTGTATTTCAATTCTTTTTATTCATTCCTTGAGTGAGATACTTAGTCAGCTTCTTTTTATGCACATGCATTTTTTTTATGGAAGCTACTTACGTACATTTCCTGTTCAGTGATACATATCGCCATCTCGGTATCACTGACGGGGTGAACTATAACGCTAAGAAATCGCGAGAAAAATCCCAATTCTGTCAATTTATTGTCATCAAAAATCTCAACAACATGTGATCTTAAGCAAAAAAATCCCCACACAACCACGACGCAAACGTTTGCCTCGTTTTCTGGAACACTACAACTTAAGCAAAGTTTTTTCTTAAAAATGAGACAACAAAAATGGAACTTTAAGGAGCATGGATAAAAATCAGACATATATTTGATATATAACCGTTCGTTTTTTATTCATGCCAACGATATTTGGATTAAAAAATCTTATCCATACCTAGGTGAATTACGGTCCTAAATCCCACATCCTTCACCGACATATGAGAAGGTTTCTCATTATCTAAGGTTCAGATACAAAAAAGCCGCGGGTGTTTACCGCGGCTTTATGACTATTTATTCAAAAGAACGTTTAGTTCAAAGCAATTATGCGTTTGCTTCACGCTCAGCAATGAACTCAAGCGCCATCTTAATACGAGCAACACAACGCTCTTTGCCAACCAGTTCCATTACTGCATCTACAGAAGGAGACTGACCGCCGCCTGTTACAGCAACACGTAATGGCATACCGATTTTGCCCATGCCGATTTCTAGCTCTTCACAGACTGCAGCGATAACGCCATCTTTGATGTTTGCTGTCGTCCATTCAGTTAGTGCTTCCACTTTCGCTAATGCAAGTTCTAGAGGCTCTTTAGCCACGCCACGCAAGTGTTTCTTCGCTGCGCCCGCTTCAAACTCAGAGAAATCTTCGTAGAAGTAACGGATTTGCTCAGCTAGCTCAACCAGCGTGTTGCAACGCTCACCCACTAGCTTGATCACGTCAGTGATAGCAGGACCATTCGCTACGTCTAGTTTTTGTTGATCTAGGTGCCATTGTAGGTGCTCTGCAACGTACGCAGGATCTGAATTTTTGATGTAATGGTTGTTCAACCATTGCAGTTTGTCCGTGTTGAAGGCAGACGCTGACTTAGATACTGCGTTTAGGCTGAATAGGTTGATCATCTCTTCTTGAGAGAAGATTTCTTGGTCGCCATGAGACCAACCTAGACGCACTAGGTAGTTGTTTAGTGCTGCAGGCAAGTAACCCATATCGCGGTATTGCATGACCGATACAGCGCCGTGACGTTTCGACAGTTTCGCACCGTCATCACCTAAGATCATTGCACAGTGCGCAAACGTTGGTACTGGTGCACCTAGTGCTTCGTAGATGTTGATTTGACGAGGCGTATTGTTGATGTGGTCTTCACCACGAACAACGTGAGTGATACCCATGTCCCAGTCATCCACTACTACACAGAAGTTGTAAGTAGGTGAACCGTCAGTACGACGAATGATTAGGTCATCCATTTGATCGTTGCGGATTTCGATACGGCCACGGATTTGATCATCAAATACTACGCTGCCTTCTTTCGGGTTACGGAAACGGATAACACATGGATCGCCATCTTTTGCCGCTTCGTTTGCTGCTTTGATTTTTGGATGGTTAGCATCGTAGCGAGGCATTTCTTTATTTGCTTCTTGCTCTGCACGGATTTCATCTAGCAGCTCTTTAGACGCGTAACATTTGTAAGCTTTGTCTTCAGCAAGAAGCTTATCAACCATTTCGTTGTAACGGTCAAAACGTTGAGTTTGGTAGTAAGGACCTTCATCCCACTCCAAGCCTAGCCATTCCATGCCTTCAAGAATTGCATCAACCGCTTCCTGAGAGTTACGCTCAAGGTCTGTATCTTCGATACGTAGAACGAATTCACCACCTTGGTTTTTAGCGTATAGCCAAGAGTAAAGTGCAGTACGCGCACCACCAACGTGTAGATAGCCAGTTGGGCTAGGAGCAAAACGAGTTTTAACCGTCATTTGAGTTCCTTAGGGGTAATGAGCAACGAGAGATCTCTCGTTGTAATGTCAAGGATAAAAGTGGCGACATTTTACCACCGTAAGTCAATTCTACAATCGGTTTGACACCAGAAATACAAACAGGGCAGCACCAATAAAGGTACTGCCCTCCTATTTACTGTTAAAGTGCAGAACGAAATTACTTCAGGTTACGCATCGCCCATTGCATAAATTCTTGCTGCTCTTCACGGCTTAACTCATTAAACGATGCTTTGAGTGTTTTGGTTTCCGCCGGAGAAGACGCAATGCTTGCCTTGGTCGATTCTTTGTTCATTGCATTGTTATAGTCAGCCACTTCTCGCTCGTAATCACGAAAACCTTGCAAGCCACCTTTACGAAGTTGAACCATAGAGAATGCCACTTCTTTTCCGTGTTTGTCTTTCAATACCACTTTGGGATCGAGTTCGAAAGCTTTCGCTTCTTCGATGGTACGGAACGCTTTGTAAGTCAGCGATAGTTCGGCGTCTTTTTCTGCTTCAAACTCTAATACCAGTGGCTGCGAATCGAACTTACGGCGCTTGCCATCTTCAAAGACAATTTGTCCAACCGTCACCGCCAACTGATTTTCCCCGTCCTTCAGCTCGATGCTGTTATTTTTGGAAATCCACTCAGGGTACACGAACTCACCGTTGAGAACGCGAGGAACCAGTTCAGCTTGCAGAGTCAGTTGAGCAGCAAAAGCAGGCGCAGAAAGCATTGCGCAAAGTCCGAGAAGTGTCGTTGTTTTTTTCATCGTGGTTTCTCACTTTATACCAATTTAGATAAGCCTCTGAAACTTACAGGCCAGTCATTCCAAAGGCTTATTTGAATCAGTATCAAGACAAAAAGGGCGTTTCCGCCCTTTTAGCTGCTTCTTTATTAGAAGTAGTATTCAACACCCACAGAGAACTCATCGTAGTCCGCAGATTTCCAACGCGCTTCTGTTGGTTTATCCAGTTGATATGCACCGTCGCCAAAGTCTAGAGTACGAGCACGTACGTAAAGCACTGCCGATGGGTCTACGAAGTACATAACTTGTGCAGATAGTACATCGTCTGCTGTATCGTTAATTGTCTTACCATCACGCTCTAGATCGAAGTTCGCTGCGTAAGCCAGTTTGTATTGCCAATCACCTGTGGTGTACATGATAGCGGCAGACATTGCGTCTTGCTTCTCACTCACGCCGTTGCTTGCGTCAGCTTCCATGTATTTGTATTGCGCGAAGAAAGAAATACCGTTATCAAACCAGCCTTGAGCACCCACCAAGTATGTGTTGTTTTCCCACGTTTGGCCTTCCATCTTAATGTTACGGTTACCCTCATATGCGGCATCTAACTGAATTGGACCAATTTTGTAGTGCGCTGCGATACCACCCCAGTAGTCATCACCTTCACCCAAACCCGCTTTGTCACCTGCACCAGCCGCAATATCTAGAGAGAATTTGTCCGCATACATTGGCGAGTCCCAACGAATGGTGTTTGATTGACGGTCTTGATACTTAGCACCACCGATTGCACCACCCCAGTCGTAAACATCACCGAGACCTGGGTTAGATGCAGGCCAGTCAACCAATTCGTACATCGGTGTTAATACTCGACCTAAACGAACTTGACCCCAAGATGCACTTTCAAAACCGACGAATGTGTCACGTTCACCAAGACCTGCTCCCTCGCCGCCAAAGCTAGGGTCAACGTAACCACCTTCGATTTGCCAAATAAAAGTAGGACCGAAGTTAGCAAATTGTTTTTTACCGCGGAAACCGATGCGAGATTCGTTGTTTAGCTGCATGCCACCTAGATCATCGTCCGTTGCTTTGTTTCCAGAATCGTAATCGCGGTACGCGGCCTGCATCGCGATGATCCCGTAAACTTCATAAGAGAATGAATCTTTGGTTAGGAACTCTTTTGCTGCGTCACTGTTTGCACCATCAGCAAATGCAGCACCACTGAACATCATGCCTGTGATTGCCGTAGCAAGTAGGCTTTTCTTTAGGTAAGACATTTTTAACCCCTATATTTTTTAGTTTTTTCCATTTTCAAATTCGCTAACTAGGACATGGCAGGAACTTGAAACAATGTTTGGACGGGGCAAATATGACAAACTTTTTTCGCACTAAAAAACTTTCCCTACAGCAATCTGAGCGACTTCAAAATGAGAAGATCAAAAATAATATAATCAATTAAAAATCAAAAACTTAAATTTAAATATAAAAAATCAAAAACGTTAAAAGCACTTTTTGACACTGAACTGACATTGAGAGCATCTCAAAAGCGTGAGCGACTTCATTCATCTTTTAGGTGTTTTAACGGAACTTTATATTCAGAGAGAAAAAACCTTGAGATCACTCGCAAGTAAAATGGCAGTGAACTTTTGTGATTCAAGCGATTTTGACGAAATTGTTGAGAGCAAAAAATGGGTATTGACCTTACCCTTGCAGGAAGGTTTAAGCTCAATGTATCACTATTATTGAGGTGCAGATTATGTATCAGTTTGTTATACCTTTATCAGGGCTCAACTGCATGGGCTGTGCGAGAAAAGTTGAGAAGGCTTTACATGCGAATCACGATGTAGAGATCCTCACTTTGTCCCCAACGCAAGTCGAGGTCAAAACCGAGTCCTCTCTCAAAGAGCTTGTCTCATCAATTGAATCTCTTGGTTACCAAGCAGGAAATCAGTACGAGTTAAACCTTTCAGGCTTAAGCTGTGGCGGCTGCGTGAAAAAACTCTCGTCTTTATTAGACTCTCATCAAGACGTTATTTCTTTCGAGGCTTCAACAACGCACTTAGAGATTCGTACCCTACTCTCCGAGCAACAAGTCATTGAGCTAGTTGCCAGCTTGGGCTATACGGCCAACAATAGCGCTGTTACTGATAACTCAGTTGCTGAAGAGCACAAGGCAATCACTCCCGATCAACGCCAAAGCCAGACATATCAAAGCGAAAAAGGCGACCAAGCAGCGCCTGACGAGCAACCAGCAGGCACGGCTCAACTACAGATGTTGATTCAAGGTATGACCTGTGCAAGCTGTGTCGCATCAGTAGAAAAAGCCCTGACTAATGTACAAGGGGTTGAAAAAGCTCAGGTAAACCTCGCAGAACAAAGCGCACTGGTGTTTGTGACTGAAGACTCAGATTCGTTACATCAATCTATTTTGCAATCTGTCAAACAAGCGGGTTACCAAGGCGAGGTTTTACAAGACGCCGCGACACAGCAAGAAAAGCAAGCGCAGCAACAACGTCAACAGCAAAAACGCTTTAAGTTGGATGCAATTGCCGGCCTTGTTGTGGGTGCCCCTTTGATGATTTGGGGTGTTGCTGGTGGCAACATGATGATTCGCAACACCAATGACCAATTGGTTTGGGGCGCGATCGGTATTGTGTGTTTGCTGCTGCTTGCCACTGCCGGAAAACTGTTCTTTAGTAACGCTTGGTTAGCGGCCACTCACAAGCGCGCCACGATGGATACCTTAGTTGCGCTCGGTACTGGCGCAGCGTGGTTCTATTCTATGCTTGTGGTAATTTTCCCAGATTGGTTCCCAATGGCATCTCGTCATGTTTACTTCGAAGCCAGCGCGATGATCATTGGTTTGATTTCACTTGGCCACTATATAGAAGCCAAAGCGAAAGCAAACACAACGCGCTCGCTTCAGGCTTTGGTGAACTTACAGCCTCAACAAGCGACCGTCATCACTGAGCAAGGTGATAAACAAATCGCGGTAGAAGAAATCACTTTAGGAATGAAGTTACGTATCAAGCCGGGAGAGAAAGTGCCCGTCGACGGTACGGTAATCAATGGTGAATCGTATATCGATGAGTCCATGCTAACAGGTGAGCCCGTTCCTGTATTAAAAGCACAAGAGGCACATGTATCCGCAGGGACATTGAATACCGACGGCTCTCTCACTATAGAGGCTACCGGAATCGGCGCAAATACGATGCTCGCACGTATTATTCGTATGGTGCGCAGCGCTCAGAGCAGCAAGCCCGCCATCGCTAAATTGGCAGATCAGATTTCATCGGTGTTTGTCCCTGTCGTTGTAGGCATAGCAATACTGGCCGCGCTTGTTTGGTTTGCCGTTGGCCCAGAGCCAAAAGCGAGCTATATGCTGGTGGTCACCACAACCGTACTTATCATCGCCTGCCCTTGTGCTCTAGGCTTAGCAACCCCACTTTCTGTTACGGTGGGAGTGGGTAAAGCCGCAGAACTCGGCATTTTGATCAAAGATGCTGATGCCCTGCAGCTAGCGAGTAAAATAGATACGGTTGTGTTCGATAAAACAGGCACGCTTACCCAAGGTAAACCAAGTGTGCAGCAAGTGTTTACTCACACCACCAGCCAAGAAGAGCTGTTGGGGTTAGCGTACGCCGCCGAGCGTCAGTCAGAGCACCCACTAGCAAAAGCGGTATGCGACTTTGCTAATCAGCACGACACACAAGAAGTGACTCTCGATAAATTTGAAAACGTTCGCGGACGCGGCATTTTGGCAACGTATCAAGGTAAACCGCTGCTTATTGGCTCGCTTCAATTTATGCAAGCGGAAAACGTTGCAACAGAGGCTCTTCAGGATGCAATTGACGAATGCGCTCAGAATGCATGGACTCCGGTTGCCGTTGCGCTCGATGGTGAGTTAGTCGGCCTGATCGCCATTGCTGACCCAATCAAATCGGATGCAAAACACGCTCTCTCTGCATTAAAATCGCAAGGCATCAAAACGGTAATGCTGACGGGTGACAACCAACACGTAGCCAACGCTATCGGTCAAGAACTTGGTATTGATGAAGTAATCGCTCAAGTAATGCCAGATGAGAAAGCTCAGCACATTGAGCAGCTTCAATCCCAAGGCCATGTTGTGGCAATGGTGGGGGATGGCATTAACGACGCCCCTGCTCTCGCGTTAGCCAACCTTGGTATTGCAATGGGTAGCGGCAGTGATGTCGCCATTGAAAGTTCGCAAATGACCATCCTTAACACGTCACCAATGGCGGTGGTACATGCGATTGAACTGTCGCGCGCTACACTTAAAAACATGAAGCAAAACCTATTTGGAGCCTTCGTTTATAACTCACTGGGGATCCCTGTTGCCGCAGGCGTACTTTATCCTGCATTTGGATTTTTGCTCAGCCCAGTTGTCGCAGGTGCGGCAATGGCGCTGTCATCTATTACTGTCGTTAGTAATGCAAATCGACTACGACTTTTTTCAGTAAAATAACCACTTATATTTGAGGCTATTATGAAGTTGAAATTATTGACCTTTGCAATGCTTGCGACCGCATCCGCCAACGTATTGGCAGCTGATGTCATTAACCACAAATCGCCATACTGCGGCTGCTGTGGTGAATGGACAAAACACATGGAAGAGAACGGATTTACGGTCGAAGAGAAATTGCACGATGACATGAACGCCATAAAACGCGATCTAGGCATCAAGAACGAACAGCTTTACTCTTGCCACACAGCAGAAATCAACGGTTATGTGTTCGAAGGTCACATTCCAGCCGAAGACATTAAAGCATTCTTAGAAAATCCACCACGTAACGCAAAAGGGCTCTCGGTACCGGGCATGCCAATGGGTTCCCCTGGTATGGAGTATGGCGATAAAAAAGACAGCTACACTGTTTACGCCTTTAACGAAAAAGGCCAAGTGTTCGAATATAGCCACCACGAAGGCAACGACAAATAACAAGAAAGCCCAGCAAATCAATTGCTGGGCTTTTTCTTAATGGACAAATATAAGATTAGAAGCCGTAAGAGGCACCAAATACAAACGCATTGTTAACTAGGCTATCACCACTTGCGTTTTCTGCACCGTGTGCTTGGCTACGGAACTCAAAGTAAGGCTGAACACCTTTACGTGTCCACGTTGCGCGAAGCTCGTGGTCCATCGTTTCCGCTTCAATCATGTAGACGTTGTTGTAGCTTAGCGTCACATCTTCATTCATCACGTAACCAATACGGTTATCCATACGGTAATCTGTATCCGCATCTGCGTCTGTCGCATCAATATGCGCACGAGTACGGTTACTTAGCGAGATACCGTTATCGAAGTTGTAACCGATCTTAACCAATGGACGGTACTGTACGTTCTCGCCAGCAGAGAACAAGTGTTGGTAACCCGCTGCAACCCATAAATGATCGGTAATGTTAAATGACTGCTCACCACCCACAGTGATTGCTGGTGTTGTGTTACCCGCGCCACCGTTTTCTGTTTCCAGTTTACCCAGCTGAATACCATCAAACTCGGTGTAAACCGTAAAGCCGCCGAATTGGTTATCAAAAGTATGACCAGCTTCCAGTGTAGACGTAACGTCCGAACCATGGATTCGACCATCATCGTGGAATTGAACGTTACCTGTTACGTAAGAAGAACCAGCAAAAGCGCTAGAAGCGAAAGCGAGAGAAAGAGCACTCAGTGCAAAAATGTTTTTCATAATTACTGCCTTTATTTATTCACGTTATGCGACGGTTTTAAAGGGCTTCTCTTCCCTTTTATCGCAAACTTTGGAATGTGCCTCCTTGGCGATCGCAATATTGTTCCAATTAATTCGCGATGGAAAATAAAACATTTTAAAAAGTGATCTTGTTCAAACCGACGCTCAACAACCCTGATAAAAGCATGGCAAATACAGGCACTTACCGTATTTTTCTATAATGATTCAAAAAATAGAAGTGTGATCATAAACAGGTAATTTATTGACATTTAGCAAATTAAGTCGATCCAGTTCACAATAACCCTGACCATTACAAGCTAAAACTTATTTATCAATGAAAAATAATCAGACATTGGTCACACTTAATTTCCCATAAAAATAAAGAAACCCTCAACATGACATTGAGGGTTTGCTTAAATTTAGCTGAGAAGATTAAGGTTATTTCACGCTAGTTACGCGGCTTGCTCTTTCCCCTGTCGCCGATACAGAGCGGATAAACACTTCTCCTTTCACACTTGGACGAGCATTGTCTGAGTAAGTCAGCCAGTTTTGACCGTCTAATGAGTATTGCAGTTCAACGCCAGGGAACTGAACGTTCATAGCTAGCTTGCCGTTTTCTACTTTCGCACCAGGAATTGGAAGGCGGTAGTCGATACCAGATTTTTCTAGCTTAGCCAGTTCACGTTGGCCAAGCACGTTCGCAAAGCGGTTGTAGTCTTGGTTTAGCGATGCTTTATCAACTAGGTTAGAGTTTTGCGAGTACTCAACACCGACTTTGTAGTCATTCTCCCAATCTGCACGGTGCCATGCACGCTCAGCCGCCGCGAGTACGCGAGGGAATACCATGTACTCGTATTGCTCATCGTTACGTACTGTCTCAGACCAAAGCTGCGCTGATAGACCGTAGAAAGGTTTCGCTTCGATTTCACCTTTACCAGTAAAACCGTTGCCATCGCGATCTACAGAAGTTTCTGCGTTCTGCGGCATGTTCTCTGGAGCAAAACCAAACATCTTACGAGTGTCTGTTGCACGCGTTGCCCAGTAGTAACCACGCTCTTTCGGGTCCACTTCGTAAGGCATGTCCATGTACACGTAGTCTGGGTTAGAAACGATCACGTCGTAACCTTTCTTAGACCACTCGTACACAGATGATGTGCCACCCCAGTAAAGAACGTCCCAGAAGTTAACTCGTGTGTTTTCTGTTGCGAACGCTTTTTCGCCGTCGCTGTATTTCAAGCCATCTTGCCAAGCTTGGAAGTTTGGAATGCCTTTCTCAGCAACTAATTTTGATACTTCTTGTGCAAAATGACTCGGTAGGTGAGCAAAATCGCTCACTGTGCCTTCTGCGATTAACGCTTGACACTGTGGAGATTGCGCGAATGGCTTGTCTTGTTTCGACAGATCAATCGTGCCCTTCCAGCTAACTTTGTCTTGCGCGTTCACGTCTTGGAAACCAGCGCCAAGCTTGATGTTCTTCGCTTCATCGCCACCAAAGTGCCATGTCGTTAGCGGTGCCCCAGCTTCAGCGTGCATTGCTGCCACTTCTGAAATCACTTTATCTACGAAGCGAGTGGAAGATTCCATACATGGGTTGATAAAGCTTTGCTTATCGTAGAACTGAACCGTAGTGACATTAGAAGTATCTTGAGGATCCATCAGGCGGTATTCGTTCGCTTCAGCTTCCTTACCTTCTTCCATCAGGCGGTCGTAACGTGCTTCCATTGATACTACCGCTGCACGCGCGTGTGCTGGCATATCGATTTCGGGAATGACTTCAATGTTACGCGCTTTCGCGTATTTCAAGATTTCCACGTAGTCTGTTTTACTGAAGTAGCCAGAGCCAAAGTTGTCTGTCGTTGGACCGGAACCAAGCTGAGGTAGTACGCAGCTTTTCTCTTGTGTATCGAAACAACGATTAGCGCCAACCTCTGTCAACTCAGGTAAGCCTGGGATTTCTAAACGCCAGCCTTCATCATCGGTTAGGTGAAGGTGAAGTTTATTCATCTTGTACGCTGCCATTTGGTCTAGCGTTGCAAGAATTGCGTCTTTAGAGTGGAAGTTACGAGCTACATCCACCATCACACCACGGTAATCAAAGCGAGGTGCATCTTGAATAGACAGTTGTGGTAGAGAATCAGCATTTTGGCTATCTACCAGGCCAAAGATAGATTGTACTGCGTAGAAAGCACCTGCTTGGTCAAACGCTTTAATCGCAATACCATCGCCTTTGATGCTCATCTCGTAAGCACCAGATTTTGCCAATTCACCGGTGAAGTCTGCAGGAACAACAGTGATGCTTACAGGAAGATCACCACGAACGTCCACACCTACCACTTCTGCACGATCTTGAATTGCTGCGAATTGAGTCGCATCGAATGCGTCTTTAGGCAGCGCAATACCTGCCGCGATATCTACTGTACCTTTGCCTGCTTCAACAGACATTGGCGTTGGTAGTAACGTGGTTGATACATCTTGTTTTACTAGGTCTTCGTTCTTCTCGAAGCGAGACACAGCGTTTGCAAATACGTTGTTGTCATCTGGCGTACGTTTTAGGTTGTTACCCTCAAGGCCAGTCACGAAAGACGCAACGTCTTCTGTGTTAAGAGAAGCGATCATCTTAGGTTCTGCGTTTGGTGCAGCCACGAAAGCGCCTGGCATAAAGTCAGTTTCAAATAACTGCCAGTATTCGCCAATTAGTGGAAGTACCACTTCTTCGCCCGCCGCAAAGCCATCAAACTTATCTGTTGGTTCCAGTTTGTGTAGGTCGCCCGTTACACGAGATATTTTGAACTGATCATTATCTACATCCAAAATCAGACGAATGCTGTGGAAGTAGATAGCCCAATCTTTTGAGTTAACCGCTTCACCTTGGTTAACTAGCGTCATGTTCACCTTGTTACAAGAAGCCCACTCAGCCCCTAAATCCTGACAAGCAAGACCTTCGTTTGCACCGTGGTTAGTCAACACTTGGTATTGAATATCAAGGTTATTAGCCAGTGAATTTACAGCTTGTTGCTCAGAGCTTTGCAGAGCAGAGCAACCTGCTAATGTGGTGATAACAGAAACAGCAATCAGACTAGGTTTAAACATCTTACTTCCCCAAAAAAGTCAGTGGTTCAAAACGACAATGATAAAAATCGCGGCTCCTCAAATGCGAGGGGCCTAACAGTTGCATTCAACATACAACCAGTTATTTCTAAGCGTAAAATAAATAGAAATAGGAAGTGATCTAGTTCAAAAAATGATACTCAGCAAAAACCATAAAAACTTAACTTTCATGAAGTTACAAGCTACGTCAAAATCGAACAACTTGTTTTGACGAGTTTGCTGCGATCTAGGTCACTCATATTCATGAGTTACGACTGATTTTGTAAGATTTGGATCACGCCTAATTATTTTGTGAACCATTAGTAAGCGAATGACCTATTTATCTTTCGTGAAGTGACTCTCATTTATTCGTCGTCAAAACTCGTCAATATTTTTAGAAATGACGATTTTGTCGAATATCCCCACTAGAGAAATTGCACTTAACCTCAAGCATTTTTGCGTATAAAGTTTAAAGGTATCTTACCTGAGGACCATTCTATGTTTCGTCTCTTGACACTCATATCATCCCTACTTGTTGCCTTTGCTCCCTTTTCCTCTTATGCAGAACCGCAACATTGGTTAGCAAAAAAAGGGGAAACCGAGCTGATGATCATTGGCTCTGTGCATGTGGGCGATAAAACAATGTACCCACTCCCTAAAACTATTACTCAGCACTTAAGCCAAAGCGCTGGGTTGATTATCGAAGCAGATGTCAGAAACTCTGAAGGCTTGGTTTACCCACAAACAACCATCCTTTCTAAAGATGTTTTAGATAAGGCTCAACGTCGCCACTTAGTCGAGATAGCACAAGATTTAGGGTTGCCTGAAACTCAACTTTTAAATTCTCCACCATGGACGGCTGCATTAACCATCCAACTCGCTTTAGTCAACAAACTGGGGTATGTCTCTGATAAAGGGGTCGACATGCACTTAATAGGACTCGCTGATAAAAAACAAATCCCGGTCATTCCACTGGAGTCCGTGCAATTCCAAATTGATTTAATAGCAGGTCAATCAGAAGGTGGTAAAGAGATGCTCCTCTCGTCAATTGAAGAATATGACGGTGGGGAAGAATTGGTTCAGTGTTTGATAGAAAGTTGGAAGAGCGGTGATGGTAGCATGTTGGTTGAGGCATCATTAACCGATCAAGCAACAGAAGATTTTAATCAGGCTTTCTTATATGAGCGCAATCGAGATTGGGCAAAAAAGCTTGATACTGGCAGTGTCCTACCTCAACGTTCGGGTCGCTATACTGTTGTTGTCGGCAGTTTGCATTTAGTTGGTAAAGATAATCTGATTGAGCTGCTTAAAAAAAGGGGCTTTGACATAAAACCACTCGGTAAAACCCGCCAAGCTAGGTGCAATATTTAGAAACTTATCTGAAGACAGCCGGCCTCATCAATGATGAATAGCCAGGCATCACGCTAACACGATCACTGACAATGATTTACTCTCTCTGCTAAAACGACTTTAACCTATGTGGATACATAATAACTCATATGAAATTTAAAGCTTTATTCCTATGCGTGAGCAGTATGATGCTCACGTCATCGCTTGCTTATGCTAAACCGTCATGTAACGTAGAAAATTTTCAAGCTATTGATATAACCCCGGAAGCAAAAGGCGGGCTATTAGATAAAGAGAGTGGCCAGTTTCTTATTACCGAAAAACCAATGATGCGTTGTGCGAACATCACTTTTTCCACTAACCATACCCGAAATCGCGTCGCACATATGATGAATCAAGGCTTTGAAGCTGTTTACTTTGATGGAAGCTCGAGCAAATCTCACTCTGTCACGTTTGATGAAGACGAACTAAAAGCAGGTTACATCAAAGTTGGTCCAAACCATCCAAAGACCGCTTATGTTTGCTTCACAACTTCTGAAACTCCTATCAGCACTATCTCGTGTGACATCAAGTAATAAATTTACTCGCTCTAAAAAATGAAAAGGCCCTACATTTGCTGTAGAGCCTTTTCTTAAAGATGCCGATGAAGCGCCATATTCCAACTTCAAACGAACCCTATTTGGTTCAATACTATTGAAGTCTAAAATTACTAGCGCTAAAAACGACGAAAGCCTGCTCAWTGAGCAGGCTTTCTAAAAGTGGTCGTGAAGTAGGGATTCGATTGGACTGGCATTCCAGACCCCGACCCTCTGGCTCCAAATAAATATCACCAAATACGAAAAAGGCTCTACATTTCTGTAGAGCCTTTTTCTCAATATGGTCGGTGAAGAGGGATTCGAACCCCCGACCCTCTGGTCCCAAACCAGATGCGCTACCAAACTGCGCTATTCACCGAGATGTTTAACTGAGGACTTGTCCCCGTCAACGAATGCGTATATTACGGATTCTGAACTGTGACGCAAGTGCTTTTTACAAAAAAACCTTAGGTCTTAATTCGTTTGATGAATAACTGAACACTAGCACGTAAAATGTGACTGATAACTCACAACAAAATACAGTTTATTAACCTTAGCAACATAATTGATCCAGATCAGTGTGCAACAAGGCACTGCCATTTAGTTTTATGCCTGTCGGGAACATCTTGGAGGAAACGTATGGACTTTTGGCTTGATCTCCTATTTGGTAATGCAGTGGGTCTATCGTCAATGATAGTAATCTTTGGGGCAATTGGTCTGATGTTATTTTACGGCGGTTTCTTCATATACAAGATCATGAACGACAAATCTCCTCACTAGATCTCGCTTAGCTCTAGAAACGCTTTGCACCGGAGTCGGTTACTTGCCTACTCCGGTTTTTTATTTGATCTCAATGCACCACTCATTGATATAATCCTATTATTCCTCCCTGTTCTTAATGAGATTACTACTATGTCTCACGATGACGATTTTGATCTGTTCCAACAGATGATGGGCGATGTAAAGCCGATCACTCAAGACACCGCCGAACACAAAAAAGTACACCAAGTAACCGAAGCGCAGCTCGCCAAGAGAGAAGCGGCAATCTGGCTAACAGAAGATGACCCAGAATACCTGTCACTTGATCACGCAGAAATGCTGAAACCAGAGGACTTTGTTGAGTTTAAACGTGATGGCGTACAAGACGGGGTTTACCGCAAGCTTCGTCTTGGCAAATATCCAATCCAAGCACGCCTAGATCTGCATCGTAAAACATTGAAAGAAGCTCGTGATGAAGTCGTAAAGTTTTTAAAACAGTGCCTATCAATGGACATACGAACGGTCGTTATTGTCCACGGCCGAGGAGAACGCTCAAATCCACCAGCACTAATGAAAAGCTTTGTTAGCAGCTGGCTACAACAAATCAGGGAAGTTCAGTGCGTGCATAGTGCGCAACGCTTTCACGGTGGAACCGGAGCCGTTTACGTTCTACTGAGAAAAAGTGCGGAAAAGAAATTAGAAACTCGCGAACGTCACCAAAAACGGTTGGGCTAAATTTCACCCTAATGCTAGAATGCCCGCCCTTATTCTTCCTTCTCTTTCACGGGAAGGAAACTTCATTCGCCGTTGTGAAACGTTAGGAGACAAAAATGTCACAAGACAACGCTAAACGATTAAATAAATTCATCAGTGAAACTGGCTTTTGTTCACGCCGTGAGGCAGACAGACTAATTGAACAAGGTCGTGTCACCATTAATGGAAACAAGCCTGAAATGGGTACAAAAGTGCTACCTGGTGATGATGTTTGTGTGGATGGTAAGCCAGTTGCAGCAAAAGAGAAGCCGATTTATATCGCTCTCAATAAACCAACAGGCATCACCTGTACAACAGAACGAGATGTACCTGGAAACATCGTTGATTTTATCGGTCACAAAAAACGTATCTTTCCGATCGGCCGCTTGGATAAACCCTCTGATGGTCTGATTTTTTTGACCAACGATGGCGACATCGTTAACAAAATCCTCCGTGCTGGCAACAGCCACGAAAAAGAGTACGTTGTGCGCGTGGACAAACCGATTACAGGTGAGTTTCTCAAACAGATGTCGAGCGGCGTTAAGATTCTCGATACCGTCACTCTACCTTGTAAGATAACGAAAGAGACTAAGTTCTCTTTCCGTATTGTGCTCACTCAAGGACTTAACCGCCAAATCCGTCGTATGTGTGAAGCACTAGGTTACGAAGTCTTTAAGCTTCGTCGTGTTCGAATCATGAATATCTCTCTTGACGGTATTCCGAACGGAAAATGGCGTTACTTAACTGACGATGAAGTCGCTGAGATTCTTGCTATGTGCGATGGTTCGGTGGGTACAGAAGAGGCATCAAAAACAGACTCTAGAGGTCGTAATATTCGTAAAGCGACCGACGCAAAGCTGTTTGATAGCCGTGAAGAAAACCAAGATTCTACTGCTCGTCGTAACCAGAAGACACGAACTTTCCGTGGTAACAATGCTGATGAATTCCGTCACGCACCAAACTCGAAAAAAGGCCAACAAAAGCGTCGTCAGCGTGATGATGAAGGCGGACGTCCAGCTAAAGAACATTACAAAGCGAAACCACAAGGTGAACGTAGCAGACCGCAAGGCGAGCATGGAAAATCGCACCGTAAACCAGATGCATCGAGCAATACGCACTCAGCAAACAAGCCTCAATCACCGAGTAAGCCTAAGCAGCATTACATGAACCCAAATGCCGCGAAGCCAAGCAAACCAGCTAAACGCACCGGAGGTACATTGACTCTGAAGAAGTAACGCTTCACTGACAGGCAAGATCAAAAAAGGACGCTCATGAGCGTCCTTTTTATTTGTCTGAGTTTACAAACAAAGAGGTGCAAACTGACCACGAGTTAAGCTCAGCAAATCTCTCGGGGCTAACTCGATTTCTAAACCACGTTTACCAGCACTCACACAGATTGTGTCTTGCTCTACTGCGCTTTCGTGCAAAAAAGTAGGTAAGGCTTTCTTCTGCCCCAATGGGCTAATCCCACCAACAACGTAACCAGTGGTCTTTTGCGCGATTTCCGGATCAGCCATATCGGCCTTTTTGCCCTTCGCTGCTTTCGCTGCCAGTTTTAGGTTCAGCTTTTGATCAACAGGGATAATCGCAACCGCAAGGTTCTTTGGCTCGCCGTTCAAGCAGAACAGCAAGGTTTTAAATACTGTTTTCGGATCCTGCCCCAGTACTTCAGCAGCCTCCAAGCCATAACTATCGGCTCTAGGGTCGTGCTCATACTGATGAATCGTGTGTGGAATTTTTTTCTTTTTCGCAAGATTAATGGCCGGAGTCATCAAGATTCTCCTCATAAAAACAAAAAGCGCAGATTGAATCGGATCTGCGCTTTTAGTTAATGATATCAGCGAGTTTGAGTCAATCGCTTTTTCTCTGTTGGGTTACTGATCAATCGCCGTATCAACTAAATACGTGATTTCACCTGAAGGGGCATACTCATTAACATCAATAGGGCTGTGTGTTTCTAAATAATCCTTCAAAACCTCAGCATCGGTAAAACCTGTATTTACATACCCTAGATGATCGTCGATTTTAGGGTAACCATCACCACCAGCAGCATTATAGCTTGGTACGGTAAAGCGGTAATTACCATCTAAGCGAAGTTGCTTATTACCAATGAACACATTGGTTACCTCACCATTATTGATACTCATCGCAATACCCGCAAACTGCGCGTAAGCTCCAGAGTCAACAGGCTTAGTTGCAACGACATTTAGGTAATCCAATACTTCTTTACCCGTCATATCAACGTAAGAGACCATATTGCCAAATGGCTGAACAGTCAGCACATCTTTGTAGGTAATGTCACCTGCTGCAATCGAATCGCGAACGCCGCCAGAATTCATTACGGCGAAATCTGCTTTTGCACGTTCCATGTGAGCCGTTGCAATTAATCGACCTAAGTTTGTTTGCTGGTAACGAACCACACTGCGGTCACCCTCAAGCTTACCGTTAGATTCTGCAATCTTCACGTTTAGCTTGCCCTGACCTTTTTCTTGATAAGGACGAAGAAACTCAAGCATCGCTTCGTCTTGTTCAATCTCTTCTTGGATCAAAACTCGTTGCGACTGACCATCAACTTTAATTTTCTTTTTCAAGTTTACTGGGATCAGATCGTAGCTCACCATCGAGAGTTCACCATTACGAAACTCGTAATCGGCGCGTCCCACATATTTCCCCCACTCATGTGCCTGAACAATATAAGCACCATTTTGTTGATCAGGCTGACATTCATCACCCGGTTTAAAACTCTTTTTGATGACGTTTGGACCTTCCATGCAAACCGGCTCTTGTGAGTGACCACCGACAATCATATCCAGATCACCTTCATTCAAATAACGAGCTAACGCTACATCACCAGGTGCATTGATGCCTCTATTGCCATTCTCATAGTGTCCCATATGTGTGACAGCAAAAATAAGGTCTGGGTACTCCGTGTCTTTCAGCTCAGCAATTAGGTTCTTGGCTTCTTCTTTTGGGTCACGGAAGTCAATTTGTTCAATGAATTCAGGGTTGCCAAGTTTCGCTGTATCTTCGGTTGTAAGACCAATTACTGCAATCTTAATACCCTGTTTTTTAAACATCGCGTACGGTTGGAATAGGCGCTTGCCAGTATTTTTATCGTAAATATTGGCAGACAACATCGGAAAACTTGCCCACTCTTGCTGCTTGAAAAGCACATCCAATGGATTATCAAACTCGTGATTACCTAGCGCCATCGCATCGTAACCAATTTTGCTCATGCCTTTAAAATCTGGCTCCGCATCTTGTAAATCAGACTCAGGTACTCCAGTGTTGATGTCACCACCAGAAAGCAGTAACACACTGCCCCCCTCTGCTTGTATTTCTTCACGCAAATCATCTATTAACGTTTTACGTGCTGCCATACCGTACTCGCCGTATCGATTTTGCCAAAAACGACCGTGATGATCGTTAGTGTGTAGCACGGTCAATTTATAGGTTGTATCGGCATTCCATTCTGGTGCAGGTTGCGTAGCACACCCAGCTAACGAGGCCAAAATAGCGGCACTCAACGCAGTTTTAATAATCAGACGCTGCTTCATTTATTTACCTTTTTCTTATTGGGAGTCACTGATGCACATTCCCAGCGGCCTAGAGCCTTTACAGCAAGAAACTGAGAATGATGCGCCATCTGATAAAAAAATAGCCAACACGAGGTTGGCTATTGCATTTGATCACCAGTCATCTGGCGTTTACTTGATATCGATATCTGCAAAGCTCTTGATCAGATCATCAAGAGATTTCATTTGCGCTAGGAACGGTTCTAACTTGTCTAGCGGCAGTGCAGATGGGCCATCACAGCGTGCTTGGTCTGGGTTTGGATGCGCCTCGATAAATAGACCTGCAATGCCTGTTGCTAGACCCGCTTTCGCAAGTTCAACTGTCTGCTCACGACGACCGCCAGATGCCGCACCTGACGGGTCACGCATCTGTAGTGAGTGCGTCACGTCAAAGATGATTGGGCTGCCTTTCGACGCATTTTTCATCACACCAAAGCCAAGCATGTCTACGACTAGGTTATCGTAACCGTGGCAAGAGCCGCGCTCACATAGGATGATCTTGTCGTTACCGCATTCCGCGAACTTCTCAACGATGTTACCCACTTGACCTGGGCTCATAAATTGAGGTTTCTTCACGTTGATAACCGCACCTGTTTTGGCCATTGCTTCAACAAGGTCAGTTTGACGAGCTAGGAATGCAGGAAGCTGAATAACGTCTACCACGTCAGCGACAGGTTGAGCTTGCGCTTCAGTGTGAACGTCAGTGATGATCTTCACACCAAATGTGTCTTTTAGCTCTTGGAAGATTTTCATACCTTCTTCAAGGCCTGGACCACGGTATGAATGAACAGAACTGCGGTTTGCTTTGTCAAACGACGCCTTAAATACGTAAGGAATGCCAAGTTTTTCCGTTACTTTTACGTAGTGCTCACAGATCTGCATCGCAAGATCACGAGACTCAAGAACGTTCATACCTGCAAATAGGGTGAATGGCTTGTCGTTAGCAACCTGAATGTCGCCGATATTAACGATTTTCTGTTCCATTTTGATTCTCTTTTTCTGTCCACGATACGCCACAGTTCGGCACATCGATAAAATTAGTGAAGTGTGACGTGCGTTTCACTCATCACATTAACTTGTGATTTTAGTAGCTCAGAAGCCGGATCGTCAGGGCATTGGTCAATAAAGTACTGAAAATCTGACACCGCCACTTGAGGGCACTCTAGCTGTTGGAAAATAAAACCACGGTCACGAATCTCGTATGGGTCATCTGGCACAAAGGTTAACGCAAGGTTCGTACAACGCAACGCCAGCGTGTAGTGCTCTTCACGTAACATCGCGCTTTTGATCAACGCTAACCAGCGACCAATAATGGTTGGATTGTCAGCTTCTTCAAAGTGTTCTGGCTTTAACTGAGCCAACGGTCCTTCTTGCCCAATAAGCCAAGCTTGGAGAATTCTTTCCCCCACATACTCACCATTAAATGGGTTAATGTAGTCTGGCTTTTTATGCATCCAATCGACTTTTAGCAGGAACTGAGTAGGAAAAGTGACTCCCTTCAACGGGAAACCCAGCTTTTTACCTAGATATAATAAAATCGAACCTAAACTAACCGGGATACCTTTTCGGCGCTCCAACACTTTATCGATAAAGCTGTTGTCCGAAATAAAGTATTCCTGCTCGTCGCCTTTGAATCCCCACTCATGGAAAAACAGTCGTAGGAATGCATCAAATCGTTGCTCTTCATCGGTTTCATGAACAAGCGTGGCTTCTGCATCTTTGTAAAGACGCTCTAACTCTTGTTTCGCCCAATGTACTTTGGTTTCTGGGTTAATCGCTTTGTTTAGCTCAAGCGCACCTTCCACCAATGGTATATTGTCAAAATCTTCGTCAAAAAACTCTAACATGACGTCTTATCCAAATAACGTAGGGCTCTTAGACACAGCAATATTCGCAGCCATGACCAACCAACCTAATGCGCCGAAAAAGCCAAATATCTTCAGTAGGTTGTTTTTCGCAAGCTTCAACGAGAAGAAACCGAGTGCAATGTACGCTAGTACGCAGGTGATTTTGTTTGTTAGCCACGGTGCGGCATCAGTAAACGGGATGAAACCAGTAATGAAAATAAGCGCGATACCTGACACTAGCAATGCAGTATCAACGATGTGGGGAAACACTTTCAAAAAGCGATTATTTCGCTTCGGTGAGTTCATCATCATTAACACGAATCGGATCGATAATAGTGTCGCGCTGAGCGCAATCGTCACTAAGTGTATGTGTTTTAGAGCTACGTACATTTTTCTTCTCTTTTTAGTTAGTGTTTGCTGACTTCCGTGATTAACAGGCAAAACAACCGAGCGTTACTCGATCGTTACCGCCGTAATCTTTTTCCGTGGCAACTTGTTGGTAACCAAAACCACGCATTATCTCACGTACGGCATCACCCTGATCATAACCATGTTCGAATGCCAGCCAACCGCCCACTTCAAGATACTGACGAGCAAGATCCGAGATATGGCGGATATCGGCTAAACCATTCTCCTTAGCAACTAATGCAGATTTTGGCTCAAAGCGCACATCACCTTGGGATAAATGTGGATCTTTTTCATCAATATACGGCGGATTGGAGACAATTAAAGCAAACTTCGTACCCTCTGCAATAGGCTCGAACCAACTGCCTTGAGCAAAGGTCACATTTTTGATGTTTAGCTGCTCAGCATTGTACTCTGCAAGTGCTTTCGCTTCTTGCTTGAGATCTACGCCCATCACTTGACGTTTTGGCATTTCAGATGCGAGTGCGATAGCAATTGCCCCCGTCCCCGTTCCAAGATCTAAAATAGGTCCTGTTTGCTCATAGGTCTTATCGAGTGCAACTTCGACCAAACGTTCTGTATCCGGTCTTGGGATCAAGGTGGAGGGAGAAACTTTGAACGGTAGAGACCAAAACTCTCGTTCACCAATAATATAAGCGACGGGTTCACCAGTTAAACGTCGTTCAAGTAGAGCGTCGAATTTTGCTTGTTGCTCTGCTTCTAATGCTTTTTCTGGCCAGGTCAGTAGATAAGTTCGTGGTTTGCCAAGGACATGGCAGAGGAGTACAGCTGCATCGAGAGAAGGCGACTCTTTGCCGCCTTCTGCCAGTTTCGCCGTCGCACTTTTCAGTGCTTGCTCAATTGATTGAACTTGGCTCATCGATTAGCCGTTCTCTGCGAGCGCCGCAAGTTGGTCTGCTTGGTGCTCTTGAATCACAGGATCAATCAAGCTCTGCAGGTCACCTTCCATCACTTCGTTCAAACGATAGATGGTTAGGTTGATACGATGATCAGACACACGACCTTGTGGGTAGTTGTAGGTACGAATACGGTCACTGCGGTCACCAGAACCTAGAAGGTTACGACGTGTATCAGACACTTCTGCGGCACGACGTTCTTCTTCCGCTTGAACGATACGAGCAGCAAGAACTGCCATCGCTTTCGCTTTGTTCTTGTGCTGTGAACGCTCGTCCTGACACTCTACTACCGTACCCGTTGGTAAGTGGGTAATACGGATTGCAGAATCCGTGGTGTTAACGTGCTGACCACCCGCGCCAGACGCACGGAACGTATCGATTTTCAGGTCTGCTGCTTTGATTTCTGGCAGATCCGCCTCTGGGATTTCCGCCATCACCGCTACGGTACATGCAGAAGTATGCACACGGCCTTGGGATTCAGTTGCAGGAACACGTTGCACACGGTGACCACCAGACTCAAACTTCAGTACGCCGTACGCACCGTCGCCGCTCACTTTTGCGATCATCTCTTTGTAGCCACCGTGTTCAGCTTCGTTTGAAGACATCACCTCGATGCGCCAGCCACGCTTTTCTGCGTACTTGCTGTACATACGGAATAAGTCACCCGCGAAAATACCCGCTTCGTCGCCACCCGCACCAGCGCGAATTTCTAGGAAACAGTTACGATCATCGTTCGGATCTTTTGGCAGAAGAAGAATCTGTAGCTCATCAGTAAGACGCTCAATAGTCGCTTTCGCTTCTTTGATTTCTTCTTGCGCCATTTCACGCATTTCTTCGTCGTCTTCGTTTGCCATCTCTTCAGCGGCGACAAGATCTTCTTGCGCTTGTTGATAAGCTTGGAAGCACTTGGTTACTTCTTCTAGCTGAGAGTACTCTCTTGATAGAGCACGGAATTTGTCCTGATCTCCAATAACATCAGGATCACCAAGAAGATGTTGAACTTCTTCGTAACGTTCTACTAGCGTTTCTAGCTTAGTCAGAATAGAGGCTTTCATAGTGTCGTTTTCTTAATAAAAAGCGTGAGTTATAGATCATCCAAGCCGAGTGTCTGGCGGATAATCGTTAATTTTGCTGGTTCGCCTTGCTCTGCCGCACTTTGCAGTGCGCGAGTTGGGGCGTGAATCAGTTTGTTGGTGAGTTTATTACTCAGCTCGCGCAGCACTTTCTCCGGATCTGCGCCCGCCGCTAAAGATTGCAAACTTTTGCTCAGTAACTCTTCACGAATTTCGTTGGCTGATTTGCGATAGTCGCGAATACTATCGACGGCTTGCAGTGAACGCAACCATGTCATAAACGCAGCGCTTTCTTCACTAACAATCGCTTCAGCTTGAATCGCTTCGACTTTACGCTGCTCAATGTTGCTGTCGATGATAGATTGCAAGTCATCAACAGAATACAGATATGCGTCGTTCAGTTCACCGACTTCCGACTCTACATCTCGCGGCACCGCAATATCGACTAACAAGATAGGTTGATGTCGGCGCTGCTTCAGAGCCGTTTCGACCATACCTTTGCCAATAATAGGCAATGGGCTCGCCGTTGAGCTAATCACGATATCCGCTTTCGCCAAATGTTCAGGAATTTCGTTCAAACTGATCACTTCTGCGCCAAATTGATCCGCTAAGCCTTGCGCACGCTCTTTAGTGCGGTTCGCGACAATCATTTTTGTGCAGCCGTTGGATGCTAAATGCTTTGCGACCAGTTCAATCGTCTCTCCCGCACCAACCAAAAGCACGGTTGAATCAGATAACGACTCAAAAATATGTTTTGCCAATGTACATGCGGCATAAGCCACGGACACAGCATTACCGCCGATATCTGTTTCTGTTCTCACACGCTTGGCGACTGAGAACGTCTTTTGAAACAGTTTATCAATTGAAGCATCGACGGCTTGATGATCTCGCGAGTCAGAAAATGCTTGCTTTACCTGCCCCAAAATTTGAGGCTCACCCAACACCAGAGAATCTAGCCCGCATGATACGCGCATCAAATGCTTAATTGCGGCTTGTTCTTCATGCACATACAAACTCGGCATTAAATCTTCGCGGCTCACTTGATGAAACTGAGCAAGCCAATCGATCAACTTGTTTCGCGCTCCTTGCTTAACATCGCAGTACAACTCAGTTCGGTTACAGGTTGAAACAATCACACTGCCGTTAACCGCTTCGTGCTCTCTAAGTTGCTCGAGTGCAGGGCCGAGTTTATCCGGACCAAACGCCACCTTCTCTCGCAAGTCGACAGACGCTGTATTGTGATTGATTCCAATAGCAAGCAAGGACATCTAACGTGGTATCTCTGGGATAGGTTATAAAATAGGTCCAGAATTTTACTGTAAGCACGCATTTATTGAAAGGGTAAGCCGGATTTGTTTTCCTAACTGCGACTTTTCAATGCTATAGTTGTGAGCGATTCCCGACGAAACTGATTAATAAGCCATCAAACATGACGTTACGCTCCTTTATTCTTTTTTTCTTGTCGAGCTTACTGCTCGCTGGTTGTTCCTCCGTTCCTGAAAGTGTTACCAGCGTTGAATGGCAAGCTCATGAGCAACGACTCGAGACCATCCAAGATTTTCAAGCAACGGGAAAACTTGGTTATATTGGCCCAGACCAAAGACAAAATTTAAATTTCTACTGGAAACATTCTTCAGCACTAAGCCAGTTGCGTTTAACTACGATTCTCGGACAAACGGCATTAAAGCTCACCATCACCCCACAAGGTGCCACAGTAGAAACTTACGACGATCAGGTCCTTTCCTCTCGCAGTGCAAACCAGCTAATTTACCGTCTTACGGGGTTAATGATGCCCGTTGAACACATGCCTGACTGGCTATTAGGCCTACCGACCGATGCCGACAAATTCCAATTGTCCCCAACCAATACACTGCAAGCGTTAAACAAACAAATTGGTTTAAATGATTGGCGTATTGCTTATCAACGGTATGGCGATGTTCAATGGCATGAGCAGTCTCTACCACTGCCAAATAAGCTGAAACTCACCACTGCTGACGTCAAAATAAATCTAGTGATCACAAAATGGAACATCACCCAATGATCGAACTTTCAACCCGCTGGCCATCACCAGCGAAATTGAATCTCTTTCTATACATCAACGGTCGCACAGAAAATGGCTACCACGAGTTACAAACCTTATTCCAATTCGTCGATCACGGCGATGAGCTCACCATTCAAGCAAACCATTCTGGTGATATTACGATTTCTCCAGATATAGAAGGTGTGCCTCTTCAAGACAATTTAATTTGGAAAGCAGCAACCGCACTTCAAGCATACTCAGAGTGCCCTTTTGGCGCACATATTGAGCTACAGAAAGTGCTACCTATGGGTGGGGGCATTGGTGGGGGCTCATCGAACGCGGCTACAGCATTAGTGGCACTGAACTACTTATGGCAACTGAATCTAACTGACGATGAACTGGCTGAAATTGGTTTAAAACTGGGCGCAGACGTGCCCGTGTTTGTGCGCGGATTTGCAGCTTTTGCTGAAGGTGTTGGCGAGAAACTCTCCCCCGCTTATCCCGAAGAAAAGTGGTATTTAGTCGTCAGACCGAATGTTTCTATCGCAACCGTCGACGTTTTTTGTCATCCAGATCTAACGCGAAACACCCCAAAACGAGATCTAGAAACACTTTTAAATACACCAAGCGTAAACGATTGCGAAAAAATTGTACGAATGCTCTACCCAGAGGTTGATAAGCAACTTTCTTGGCTGCTACAATACGCGCCGTCAAGATTGACGGGGACAGGATCTTGCGTTTTTGCTGAATTTTCGAGCAAATCTGAAGCAGAAACTATCCTTGCACAACTCTCTGATAAAGTCTCGGCATTTGTCGCTCAAGGGCGCAATATTTCGCCATTAAAAGAGACTTTGGCTGAATACCAATCAGCCTCACACCGACCTATTTAAACTGGACGCAAACCCGAGGTTTCCACCGTGCCTGATATGAAGCTATTTGCTGGTAACGCAACACCTGAACTAGCCCAACGTATTGCTGATCGTCTTTACATCTCTCTTGGTGATGCATCTGTTTCTCGCTTTTCTGATGGCGAAGTTGCAGTTCAAATCAATGAGAATGTTCGTGGTAGCGATGTTTTCATCATTCAATCCACTTGTGCACCGACTAACGACAACCTAATGGAATTGGTTGTTATGATTGATGCAATGCGCCGTGCTTCAGCAGGCCGTATCACTGCAGTTATCCCTTACTTCGGCTACGCTCGCCAAGACCGTCGTGTACGTTCTGCGCGTGTGCCAATTACTGCAAAAGTTGTTGCTGATTTTCTATCTAACGTTGGTGTTGACCGCGTTCTAACTATCGACCTACACGCAGAGCAAATTCAAGGCTTCTTCGATGTACCTGTAGACAACATCTTCGGCACGCCAGTGCTACTTGAAGATATGCAGGCTCGCGGTCTAGATAACCCTGTTGTGGTATCTCCTGACCTAGGTGGCGTTGTTCGTGCTCGCGCAACAGCAAAAGCACTAGGCGACATCGACATCGCAATCGTAGATAAGCGTCGTCCACGTGCAAACGTTTCTGAAGTAATGAACCTAATCGGTGATGTTGAAGGTCGTGACTGTGTGATCGTTGATGACATGATCGACACAGGTGGCACACTATGTAAAGCAGCTGAAGCACTAAAAGAGCGCGGCGCTAAGCGTGTATTCGCTTACGCTACTCACGCTGTATTCTCAGGCAACGCTGCGGACAACATCAAGAACTCAGTTCTTGACCAAGTTATCGTAACTGACTCTATCTCTCTATCTAAAGAGATGGCTGCAACAGGCAAAGTGACAACACTAAGCCTATCTCGCATGCTGGCTGAAGCGATTCGTCGTATCAGCAACGAAGAGTCAATCTCTGCAATGTTCAACTAATCCGAACATTTCAGTTACACTGATTTCAAAAGCACCCCTCTTTGGGGTGTTTTTTATTTGTACTGATAACCAGAAAATCCCTTGGTCGCCCACTGTGAGAATTCTGTGCTATCATACTGCGCTTTTTGAGATTCCAGAGAGATCCTAACCTTGAGTCAACAAATCAAACTTCTTGTTGGTCTTGCTAATCCAGGACCAGAATACGCCAGAACTCGTCACAATGCGGGCGCTTGGGTTGTAGAAGAATTAGCACGCGTTCACAACGTTACACTGAAGAACGAACCAAAGTTTTTTGGTCTAACAGGACGCATTATGGTCAATGGCCAGGATCTCCGTTTGCTTATCCCAACCACCTTCATGAATCTATCAGGTAAATCGATCGCAGCGCTTGCGAAATTTTATCAAATTAAACCTGAAGAGATCATGGTTGCTCATGACGAGCTAGACTTACCGCCAGGTGTCGCTAAGTTTAAAAAAGGTGGGGGTCACGGTGGACACAACGGTCTGCGTGACACCATTAGCAAACTGGGCAATAACAAAGATTTTTATCGTCTTCGCATTGGCATTGGTCATCCGGGACACAAAGATAAAGTGGCGGGTTTTGTATTAGGTAAAGCGCCAGCTAAAGAGCAAGAGCTTTTAGATGCAGCAGCTGATGA
This sequence comes from Vibrio sp. T13N, assembly GCF_032970445.1. Taxonomy (NCBI): domain Bacteria; kingdom Pseudomonadati; phylum Pseudomonadota; class Gammaproteobacteria; order Vibrionales; family Vibrionaceae; genus Vibrio; species Vibrio sp. T13N. The sequence goes on along the minus strand of NZ_JAWJYE010000008.1, from coordinate 187,566 downwards.
GGCTGTTCGTTGTCTAGATATCCTGATTAAGGATGGCCTATCTAAAGCACAAAATCGCCTCCACACGTTCAAAGCTGAATAAGGTTACTATCATGGGTTTTAAATGTGGCATCGTTGGTCTACCTAACGTAGGTAAATCAACTCTGTTCAACGCACTAACTAAAGCGGGTATCGAAGCAGCAAACTTCCCGTTCTGTACCATTGAACCAAACACTGGTGTGGTTCCTGTGCCAGATCTACGTCTAGACGCACTAGCTAAGATCGTTAACCCACAGAGAGTTCTTCCAACGACGATGGAGTTCGTGGACATCGCTGGTCTTGTTGCTGGTGCATCACGTGGTGAAGGTTTAGGTAACAAATTCCTAGCTAACATCCGTGAAACAGACGCGATTGGCCACGTTGTACGTTGTTTTGAAAACGAAAACATTGTTCATGTTTCAGGTAAAGTTTCACCTATCGAAGATATCGAAGTGATCAACCTTGAACTTGCAATGGCTGACCTTGATTCTTGTGAGCGAGCGATTCAACGTAACGCGAAGAAGGCAAAAGGCGGCGATAAAGACGCAAAATTTGAACTAACCGTACTAGAAAAACTATTACCAGTACTAACTGAAGGCGGCATGGCACGCACAGTTGAGCTATCTAAAGAAGAGTTAGCAGCAATCGGCTACCTAAACTTCCTTACACTGAAGCCAACTATGTACATTGCAAACGTAAACGAAGATGGTTTCGAAAATAACCCATATCTAGATGCGGTTCGCGAGTTCGCAGAAAAAGAAAACAACGTCGTTGTACCTGTATGTGCAGCTATCGAATCTGAACTATCTGAACTAGAAGATGAAGATCGCGAAGAATTCCTAGCAGATATGGGGATCGAAGAACCGGGACTGAACCGTGTAATTCGCTCTGGTTACGAGCTACTAACTCTACACACTTACTTCACGGCAGGTGTTAAAGAAGTACGTGCGTGGACAATCCCTGTTGGTGCAACTGCGCCTCAGGCGGCAGGTAAGATCCACACTGACTTCGAGAAAGGCTTTATTCGTGCAGAAGTAGTCGGTTACGATGATTTCATCCAATTCAATGGTGAAAATGGCGCAAAAGACGCAGGTAAATGGCGTCTAGAAGGTAAAGACTACATCGTAAAAGATGGTGATGTTGTACACTTCCGCTTCAATGTTTAATTAAATGAATGAATTTTAAACACTTCATTCACACTAAAAGCCAGCTGCTAAGCTGGCTTTTTTAATACCTTAAGTAAATGAGCAAAAATAAATTACCTAACTGCAAGCTAATTTATTTCCAGTTTTAGATCATAAACACGCCTCTTTGTTTAAAAAGGAAGCGAACGAGGTTTTTTCCGAAATTTATTAAAAAAAACTGTTGACGGATCTCACTCAACTTCGCATAATGCGCGCCGTTCCCAACGACAAGGCAACAAAGCGTTGAGAGCAAAAATATGGTTTTGGCTACGTAGCTCAGCTGGTTAGAGCACATCACTCATAATGATGGGGTCACAGGTTCGAATCCCGTCGTAGCCACCATTCCTAAGTGTTCTTTTTATCAGAGCAATTAGGAATAGATGCGGAAGTGGCGGAATTGGTAGACGCACCAGATTTAGGTTCTGGCGCCGCAAGGTGTGAGAGTTCAAGTCTCTCCTTCCGCACCATATTTCAAATAGTCATTGTGACTATTGCCTGCAGGTCTATCGCCAAGCGGTAAGGCAGCGGCTTTTGATGCCGCCATTCCCTGGTTCGAATCCAGGTAGACCTGCCATTATTCAAGTGAGATTCCTTTATAAAAGGGGTTGTCACTGAGAGCGTGAAGGTTTATATTGTCTCGCTCCAAAAGATGGCTACGTAGCTCAGCTGGTTAGAGCACATCACTCATAATGATGGGGTCACAGGTTCGAATCCCGTCGTAGCCACCATAAACAACGTTATTTAGGTTTTTACCAATTACCTTGATAACTACAGAATAAGTTGCGGAAGTGGCGGAATTGGTAGACGCACCAGATTTAGGTTCTGGCGCCGCAAGGTGTGAGAGTTCAAGTCTCTCCTTCCGCACCATTATTAAAGTCTCTTGTATTAGAGCAATGTAGGGCTATCGCCAAGCGGTAAGGCAGCGGCTTTTGATGCCGCCATTCCCTGGTTCGAATCCAGGTAGCCCTGCCACATACAATGATATTAAGATTTTACCAATTATCTTGATATCTACAGAWYAAGTTGCGGAAGTGGCGGAATTGGTAGACGCACCAGATTTAGGTTCTGGCGCCGCAAGGTGTGAGAGTTCAAGTCTCTCCTTCCGCACCATTATTTAAGTCTCTTTTATTAGAGCAAAGTAGGGCTATCGCCAAGCGGTAAGGCAGCGGCTTTTGATGCCGCCATTCCCTGGTTCGAATCCAGGTAGCCCTGCCAYATACAATGATATTGAGATTTTACCAATTATCTTGATATCTGCAGATCAAGTTGCGGAAGTGGCGGAATTGGTAGACGCACCAGATTTAGGTTCTGGCGCCGCAAGGTGTGAGAGTTCAAGTCTCTCCTTCCGCACCATTCTTGATCAAARKTTTAAAATGGCTACGTAGCTCAGCTGGTTAGAGCACATCACTCATAATGATGGGGTCACAGGTTCGAATCCCGTCGTAGCCACCATTGATTGGATTGCTAGCATAAGCTATCAGTCACGTAGATTTAAGATGCGGAAGTGGCGGAATTGGTAGACGCACCAGATTTAGGTTCTGGCGCCGCAAGGTGTGAGAGTTCAAGTCTCTCCTTCCGCACCATCTTAAATTAATCTACACTATCAGAATACGCGGAAGTGGCGGAATTGGTAGACGCACCAGATTTAGGTTCTGGCGCCGCAAGGTGTGAGAGTTCAAGTCTCTCCTTCCGCACCATTCTTGAAGTCTCTTTTATTAGAGCAAAGTAGGGCTATCGCCAAGCGGTAAGGCAGCGGCTTTTGATGCCGCCATTCCCTGGTTCGAATCCAGGTAGCCCTGCCATATACAACGATATTGAGATTTTACCAATTATCTTGATATCTATAGATTAAGTTGCGGAAGTGGCGGAATTGGTAGACGCACCAGATTTAGGTTCTGGCGCCGCAAGGTGTGAGAGTTCAAGTCTCTCCTTCCGCACCATTATCGGAAAACCCAGCATTACTTTGCTGGGTTTTTTCTTTTTTTGGTTCTGGACTCGGGAAATCATTAGATTTGCCGAATTAAAAAAGCGAGCTCATGGCTCGCTTTTTTTCTATCTGTGGATTGAGTAACTTACTACATACCTAAAGCGTATTTCAGTACTTGAGCCTTGATCGGTCCTGAGTTTTCAGCAAACTTCAATGCAGCATTACGTACAAACTTCAATGGCCCAAGGTCGTTGCTAAAACCTTTATAGAAAAAGTCCATGCCAGTCTGCATGAGTAAGTTGTCAGGTCGACGTGCACGTTCGTATTTCGCGAGTAAGGCATCTTCCAGCTGTTCTTTGTGTTCTGTTACCGAAAGGAGAACGTCTACATCTTTGAAGCCTAAGTTTACCCCTTGCCCTGCAAGCGGGTTAATCGTATGGGCAGAGTCACCCACTAACACGCAATTTTTGCTTGAGTAGCTTTGCGCATGACGACGAGTGAGTGGGAATGAGCCAAACTGTAAAACTTCAATATCGCCCAATTCAGCAGGGAAATGACGTAAGATTTCTTCCCTTAGTTGAGGTTTACCCATCGCACACAGTTGTTTAATGCGTTTTGGCGAGTCATACCAAACCAACGAACCTTGGCCTACTTCTTGACCGTCTTCATTAGTCAAAGAGCACAAAGGTAAAAATGAACGCGGGCCTGAAGGAGTAAATTGTTGCCAAGTGATATCTTGCTGTGGCAATTCTGTTTTCACGTTAATCAACATGCAGTGTTGTCGGTAATCCCACGCAGTCACACCAATTCCAGCCAATTGACGAACTTTAGAGTTTGCACCATCAGCACCAATTACCCAGTTAGCTTCAAACTGCACCCCACTTTCTAGTGTCACAAGGTTTACATCTGCAAACTCAATGTCTTTTAATCGCTCGGGACACATCACGGTTAGATTGTCATACTGAGAGAAGACTTGCCAAAGACCTAATTGGATTAGGCGGTTTTCAACGATATAACCTAGCTGCTCCAATGACAGTTCATCAGAGTGAAAACGAGTACGGCACTCCGGGTGCTCCCAAGTTTCTAAACGCCGATAAGGGCAAACTCGCATACTTTTAATTTCTGACCATGCGCCGAGTGAATCAAGTAACTCCACCGACTGGTGCGAAATCGCAGATACGCGAATATCCATCGCCTGAGCGGCATCAAAAGCTTTGGGTTTTGCACCTTCAACCAAGACAACGCTTCTGCCCTGCTTGGCAAATCCAACAGCGACGGCTGCCCCAACCATACCGCCACCGATCACGGCGATGTCATACTTGTTCATTTTTTACTCTTCATCGTGCTGATTAATTGGCGTTTTTTATTGTACTTTCCATGGCTATTTTTACAAAATTGTTTAACAAAAAACCTTGTTCTGCATAGGGCGAAAAACTAGATTTCATCAGGCTTTGCAGAGAATTAGCCAGATCACTAGTCAGGTGCTTTTTAAAGCAGTACAATACGCCGCTTACCGCCGTGATGGCGGCTATAATTTGAGCAATAGCTCTCCAATTTAAGTACAACTGAACGAGCGAAAGTGAGATGAGTAAGAAACTGCTAATTAAAACCTGGGGCTGCCAGATGAACGAATACGATTCATCAAAAATGGCCGACCTGCTTAATGCTGCAAACGGCTACGAGCTGACGGAAGAGCCAGAGGAAGCAGACGTACTTCTACTTAACACCTGTTCGATCCGTGAAAAAGCGCAAGAGAAAGTTTTCCACCAGCTTGGCCGCTGGAAAACACTAAAAGATAAAAAACCTGGCGTAGTTATCGGTGTAGGTGGTTGTGTAGCAACGCAAGAAGGTGACCATATTCGTGAACGTGCACCATACGTCGACGTTATTTTTGGCCCACAAACTCTGCACCGCCTACCTGAGATGATCAAACAATCTCAGTCGGATGACGCACCAGTTATGGACATTTCGTTCCCAGAGATCGAAAAGTTCGACCGCCTACCAGAGCCTCGCGCTGAAGGTGCGACAGCATTCGTTTCTATTATGGAAGGCTGCTCGAAGTACTGTACTTACTGTGTCGTACCGTACACTCGTGGTGAAGAAGTAAGCCGTCCAATGGATGACGTGCTGTTCGAAATCGCACAGCTTGCTGAACAAGGCGTACGTGAAGTAAACCTACTGGGTCAAAACGTAAACGCGTACCGCGGTCCAACACACGACGGTGAAATCTGTTCATTTGCAGAACTGCTTCGTTTGGTTGCGTCTATCGATGGTATCGACCGTATTCGTTTCACAACGAGCCACCCGCTAGAATTCACTGACGACATCATCGCGGTTTACGAAGATACGCCAGAGCTTGTGAGCTTCCTGCACTTACCTGTGCAAAGTGGTAGTGACCGTATCCTAACTATGATGAAACGCCCTCACACCGCTATCGAGTACAAGTCGATCATCCGTAAACTGCGTAAAGCTCGTCCTGATATTCAAATCAGTTCAGACTTTATTGTTGGTTTCCCTGGTGAGACAGACAAAGACTTCCAAGACACCATGAAGCTAATCAAAGATGTAGACTTTGACATGAGCTTCAGCTTCATCTTCTCTCCACGTCCAGGTACGCCAGCAGCGGATTACCCTTGTGATGTATCAGAACAAGTGAAGAAAGAGCGCCTTTACGAACTACAGCAAACTATCAATGCTCAAGCGATGCGTTACTCTCGCTTAATGCTTGGCACAGAACAACGTGTTCTAGTTGAAGGTCCTTCGAAGAAAAACCTAATGGAACTGCGCGCTCGTACAGAAAACAACCGTGTAGTAAACTTTGAAGGTAGTGCAGACCTAATTGGTCAGTTCGTTGATGTGAAGATCGTAGACGTATTTGCGAACTCACTGCGTGGTGAGCTAGTACGTACTGAAAAAGACATGGATCTTCGTAGTGTGATTTCCCCAACGCAGATGATGGCGAAAACACGTCGCGAAGATGAGCTGGGTGTAGCTACTTTTACGCCATAAGCTCGTATAAATAGCCATGGAGAGCCTGGTCGTTATCAGGCTCTCATTAAGTGGCAAAAAATGAGAGGCAACATTGAGTAATAAAATCGTAACTCTAGAAATTAACCTAGAACCTTCCGACAACCGCCGACTTGCTAGCCTGTGCGGTCCATTCGATGACAACATCAAGCATTTAGAACGTCGTCTAGGCGTTGAAATTAACCACCGTAGTGACCATTTTACAATTGTCGGTAAACCTCATACCGCATCAGCTGCGCTGGATATCCTGAAAACTCTGTATGTTGATACCGCGCCTGTACGAGGTGAGATCCCAGACATTGAGCCTGAACAGATCCATCTAGCAATTAAAGAGTCTGGTGTTCTTGAGCAGAATACTGAGTCTAATATCGAGCATGGTAAAGAAGTCTTCGTCAAAACCAAGAAAGGTGTGCTCAAACCACGTACGCCAAACCAAGCACAGTACTTGGTTAATATGGTCACGCATGATATTTCTTTTGGTATTGGCCCAGCTGGTACAGGTAAAACTTATCTTGCTGTTGCAGCAGCAGTTGATGCACTAGAGCGCCAAGAGATCCGTCGTATTCTATTGACGCGCCCTGCGGTTGAAGCCGGTGAGAAACTGGGCTTCCTACCTGGTGACTTAAGCCAGAAAGTCGACCCATACCTACGTCCACTATACGATGCCCTATTTGAAATGTTGGGCTTTGAGCGCGTAGAGAAGCTGATTGAACGTAACGTGATTGAGGTAGCCCCTCTTGCTTACATGCGTGGTCGTACTCTAAACGACGCTTTCATCATTCTTGATGAGAGTCAGAACACCACGGTTGAGCAGATGAAGATGTTCCTAACGCGTATTGGTTTTAACTCTCGCGCAGTTATCACTGGTGACGTCACGCAAATCGACTTACCTCGTGGTGCAAAATCAGGTCTTCGTCATGCTATTGAAGTATTAAGCGAAGTCGACGACATCAGCTTTAACTTCTTCTTAGCAGACGATGTTGTACGTCACCCAGTGGTTGCTCGTATCGTTAACGCGTATGAGAAGTGGGAAGCACAAGACCAGAAAGAGCGTAAAGAGTTCGAGAAGCGTCGTCGTGAAGAACGCGATGCGAAGTTACTAGAAGCAGCAAAAGCTGAACTGAATGCACAAGTTGCTTCCACTAAGGAATAATCATGGCGATTGAACTTGATCTGCAACTGGCAGTCGAAAATGAAGAAGGGCTGCCTTCGCAGCAAGATTTCCAATTGTGGCTAGATAAGACGATTCCTCTCTTCCAGCCACAAGCCGAAGTGACCATTCGCATTGTTGATGAACAAGAAAGTCACACGCTTAACCATGAGTATCGTGGTAAAGATAAACCGACTAATGTGCTGTCTTTTCCATTTGAAGCTCCTCCGGGTATGGAAATAGATTTACTTGGCGACTTAATTATTTGCCGCCAAGTCGTTGAAAAAGAGGCAATTGAACAGAACAAGCCTCTGTTAGCACATTGGGCGCATATGGTTGTACATGGCAGCTTGCATCTGCTAGGTTATGATCATATCGAGGATGACGAAGCCGAAGAGATGGAGTCCCTCGAAACCGAAATCATGCAAGGTATGGGCTATGAAGACCCTTACCTTGCTGAAAAAGAGTAGCCATTGGCTATTCAGCAGGGAAAGGCGAACCACCTAAATGATTCTCGTGTTCGCCTCTCTATGTGTGCTATCACACTTCTGATAGCGTTACTTAATTGAGAAACAATGAACGAAGATAATTCTCCCTCTTCTAACGAAGATAAGAAAGAAAAGGCAGAAGGTCCGAGTAGAAAGTCCTTCTTTGAGCGTCTAGGTCAATTATTTCAGGGCGAACCAAAAGATCGCCAAGAGCTTGTGGATGTTATCCGTGACTCTGAAGTCAATGACCTGATTGACCATGACACCCGCGATATGCTTGAAGGTGTTATGGAAATCTCCGAAATGCGCGTGCGTGACATTATGATCCCGCGTTCGCAAATGGTTACGGTTGAGCGTACTCACGACCTTGATACCTTGGTTGCCTTGATTACCGATGCTCAACACTCTCGCTACCCTGTGATCAGCGAAGATAAAGACCATGTGGAAGGCATTCTTCTTGCGAAGGACTTACTTAAATACTTAGGCTCAGGCAGTAATCCATTTGATATCGAAGAAGTTATTCGACCAGCCGTTGTGGTACCGGAAAGTAAACGCGTTGATCGACTGCTGAAAGAGTTCCGTGAAGAACGTTATCATATGGCCATTGTTGTCGATGAATTCGGTGGTGTTTCTGGTCTTGTGACCATTGAAGATATCCTTGAAGAAATCGTCGGGGATATCGAAGATGAATTCGATGAAAGCGAAGAGACAGACATTCGTAAGCTTAGCAAGCATACGTTTGCTGTCAGAGCGCTGACAACCATCGAAGAGTTTAATGAGACATTTGGAACTAACTTCAGCGATGAGGAAGTAGATACCGTTGGTGGCATGGTCATGACTGCCTTTGGTCACTTACCTTCTCGTGGTGAACTGGTTGAAATTGAAGGTTACAACTTCAAAGTCACCGCTGCCGATAACCGTCGTGTCATTCAACTCCAAGTGACGATCCCAGACGAAGAAACCCTGGTTGAAGCCACTCAAGAGTAACGCGATACCCATTGGGAATCTCAGAAAATTATAATGATGAATGAACTCTTTCATCGCCTCAAGCGGCCCTTAGTGGCCGCTTTTGTTGGCGCCTCTACTACGCTCGCTTTTGCACCTTACCAGTTGTGGCCTATTGCCATTCTTAGCCCAGCTATTCTACTGATTCTTCTTGCTAACCAAACACCGAAACGCGCACTGTGGATTGGCTATGCTTGGGGGTTAGGTCAATTTGCAACTGGCGTTAGCTGGGTGTACGTCAGTATCTCCGGCTTTGGTGGCATGCCACTGATTGCTAATTTATTTTTAATGGGCTTGCTTGTCGCCTACTTGGCTGTTTATTCAGGCTTATTTGCCTGGCTAAACAACAAACTCTTTCCTCAATTTACGCTCACAAAAGCGCTTCTCGCTGCGCCCGCTTTATGGCTAATCAGTGATTGGTTGCGTGGTTGGGTGATGACCGGCTTCCCGTGGCTATGGCTAGGCTACAGCCAGATTGATGCTCCACTAGCAAGCTTTGCGCCTATCGGTGGCGTGGAACTGCTCACTCTGTTTATCCTTATTAGTGCGGGGGCATTAGCCTATGCTTGGGTTCATAAACAGTGGCTGATGGTGATTATTCCTGCGGTATTACTCAGCACAGGCTTTGGGATTCGAAACTACGATTGGGTAACACCTCGACCAGAAGACACGACTAAGCTCGCGCTGATTCAAGGTAACGTTGACCAAAACCTTAAGTGGCTGCCAAGCCAACGTTGGCCAACCATCATGAAATACGCCGATCTCACTCGTGAAAACTGGGACGCTGATATTATCGTCTGGCCAGAAGCTGCAATTCCTGCTTTTGAAATTGAAGTGCCTTCATTTTTGAGCAATATCGACAGCGCAGCAAAAATGAATAACAGCGCAATCATCACTGGTGTCGTCAACCAAGCTGAAGATCGACAGTTCTACAACAGTATCCTATCCCTTGGCATCACACCATACGGTGACTACAGTTTCGACTTGAGCGAACGCTACCATAAGCATCACTTGTTACCGTTTGGTGAGTTTGTTCCATTTGAAGATATTTTGCGCCCATTAGCGCCATTCTTTAACTTGCCGATGTCGTCGTTTAGCCGGGGAGCTTTTGTGCAGCCCAACATCGTTGCGAATGGCATGCACATGGCACCAGCGCTTTGCTATGAGATCATCTTTAATGAACAAGTGCGTCAAAATGTGACTGACGAAACGGACTTCATTCTAACGTTATCAAACGACGCATGGTTTGGTCACTCTATCGGCCCTCTTCAGCATATGGAGATCGCCCGTATGCGTGCCTTAGAATTAGGTAAACCGCTCATCCGCTCGACTAACAACGGATTAACAGCGGTAACCGATCACAAGGGAAAAATCGTTGAGCAAGTACCGCAGTTTGAAACTGCAGTGCTACGCGCAGAGCTCACCCCAACCAATGGGAAAACGCCATATCGAATCGTAGGTACTTGGCCATTGTATATTTGGGTGGGATTAAGTTTAGCGCTGGCTTTCGGTTTAAGAAGAAAACAGAGCTGATAACAGCTTAAAAGTAGAAAAGACAAAAAAGAGGCGACCAAGCCTCTTTTTTATTCATTGCATTATACAGTCGTTACGCGCCATTTATGGCTTTAATGACTGGCGAGTAAAGCCTTTGTGACCACATTTAATACACGGAATGATTACAGTTGGGTGGTTATACGTTGTCTTGTGACCACACTCATCACAGACCAAGGTACCTAAGCCTATCACCTCTCCTGCTTCATATAGCCCTTGATGCTCTAAGTCATCGAACAACTCAACCCACTCAACTTTAGTTCGGTCTGTAATCTCTAACAGCCCTTGCCATATCGAATCCGCAATCGTTAAGTAAAACGGACCACTTTTACTGTCCTCGTAACTCTCTGAAAACTCTTTTAAGTCTGCTTTAAGGTACGCTTTGATTAAAGCCAATTCATCTTTGGTCAAGTCATTAGCAGCATCCACCACTTTGCCCGACGTCTCAATCGCTTTGTTAACTTCTTCCGGACTGTGCTTCAAGGTTTCAATCACATCCTCGAGCATTTCCTCATAACCTGTTTTACGTTTAGGCATAACTGACCTCCATCTTTCTCCTACCTGCGTCACTTAAGGGCGCATGGGTACAGATTGGCTATTGTTGTGATCCCTAGCTTTAGGTATTCTATGACGATCTATTTAAGTCTGTTCTAACCGAACTCACAAATTCCAAGATAACGGATACCATCGATGCAAGAACAATACAACCCACAAGATATTGAACAAAAAGTTCAAAAGCACTGGGATGACAACAAAACCTTTGTTGTAAGCGAAGACCCAAATAAAGAAAAATTCTACTGTCTATCCATGTTCCCATACCCAAGTGGTCGACTGCACATGGGTCACGTGCGCAACTACACTATCGGTGATGTAGTATCTCGTTTCCAACGCCTACAAGGTAAAAACGTGATGCAACCAATCGGTTGGGACGCATTCGGTCTACCTGCAGAAAACGCAGCAGTAAAAAACAAAACTGCACCAGCACCTTGGACTTACGAAAACATCGAATACATGAAGAACCAACTTAAGCTTCTAGGCTTTGGTTACGATTGGAACCGTGAATTCGCAACATGTACGCCTGAGTACTACCGCTGGGAACAAGAGTTCTTCACTAAACTTTACGAGAAAGGTTTAGTTTACAAAAAGACGTCTTCTGTTAACTGGTGTCCTAACGACCAAACTGTTCTTGCAAACGAGCAGGTTGAAGACGGTTGTTGCTGGCGTTGTGATACGCCTGTAGAGCAAAAAGAAATCCCTCAATGGTTCATCAAAATCACTGAATATGCTCAAGAGCTACTAGACGACCTAGACAAGCTTGAAGGTTGGCCTGAAATGGTGAAAACCATGCAGCGCAACTGGATTGGCCGCTCTGAAGGCGTTGAGCTGAAGTTTGAAGTTAAGGGTCAACAAGACCTAGAAGTTTACACAACACGTCCAGATACGCTAATGGGTGTGACTTACGTGGGCATCGCAGCCGGCCACCCTCTTGCAGCCCTTGCCGCAGAGAACAACCCAGAGCTTGCAGCGTTTATCGACGAGTGCAAGAACAACAAGGTTGCAGAAGCTGAGCTAGCGACAATGGAGAAGAAAGGTATGGCAACTGGCCTTACTGCTATTCATCCATTGAACGGCCGCGAAGTACCAGTTTACGTAGCAAACTTCGTACTGATGGACTACGGTACAGGCGCGGTAATGGCAGTACCTGCACACGACCAACGTGACTACGAGTTCGCAACGAAGTACGGTCTAGACATCGTGCCAGTTATCAAGCCTGCTGATGGCAGCGAGCTAGACATCTCTGAAGCGGCATACACAGAGAAAGGTGTACTGTTCGATTCAGGTGAATTCGACGGCCTAGAATTCCAAGCGGCGTTCGATGCAATTGCAGCGAAGCTAGAAGCAGAAGGCAAAGGCACTAAGACTGTAAACTTCCGTCTGCGCGACTGGGGTGTATCTCGTCAACGTTACTGGGGCGCACCAATCCCAATGGTAACGACTGAAGACGGTGAAGTTCACCCAGTACCTGCTGACCAACTACCAGTGATTCTTCCAGAAGACGTGGTAATGGACGGCGTAACCAGCCCAATCAAAGCAGATAAAGAATGGGCGAAGACCACATTCAACGGCGAACCTGCTCTACGTGAGACAGATACGTTCGATACGTTCATGGAATCTTCTTGGTACTACGCGCGTTACTGTTCACCGCAAGCAGACGACATCCTAGATCCAGAAAAAGCAAACTACTGGCTACCAGTAGACCAGTACATCGGCGGTATCGAGCACGCTTGTATGCACCTACTGTACTCACGCTTCTTCCACAAGTTGCTACGTGACGCGGGCTACGTAACGTCTGACGAACCGTTCAAGCAACTACTGTGTCAAGGCATGGTACTGGCAGACGCGTTCTACTTCGAGAACGAGAAAGGCGGTAAAGAGTGGGTCGCTCCAACAGACGTAGCCGTTGAACGTGATGGTAAAGGCCGCATTACTTCTGCTAAAGACACTGAAGGTCGCGATGTAAAGCACTCAGGCATGATCAAGATGTCTAAGTCTAAGAACAACGGTATCGACCCTCAAGAAATGGTAGACAAGTACGGCGCTGACACAGTACGTCTATTCATGATGTTCGCGTCTCCAGCAGACATGACGCTTGAATGGCAAGAGTCTGGCGTAGAAGGTGCGAATCGCTTCCTGAAACGTGTTTGGAAACTAGTGAAAGAGCACACAGCGAAAGGCGCAGCAGAAGCAGTAGATACCGCAGCGCTTTCTGGTGATCAAAAAGCACTTCGCCGTGACGTTCACAAAACTATCGCGAAAGTGACGGATGATATCGCTCGTCGTCAAACATTCAACACCGCGATCGCAGCGATCATGGAGCTGATGAACAAACTAGCGAAAGCGCCTCAAGAATCTGCGCAAGATCGTGCAATCCTTGACGAAGCACTGAAAGCTATCGTTGTCATGCTTTACCCTATCACTCCGCATATCTCATACGAGCTATGGGCAGCACTAGGTGAAACAGACATTGATAACGCGGCATGGCCGACGTTTGACGAAAAAGCGCTAGTTGAAGACGAAAAAACTATCGTTGTTCAAGTTAACGGTAAGCTACGTGCGAAGCTAACAGTTCCAGCAGATATCTCTAAAGACGATATCGAACAGCTTGGTCTAAACGACGAAAACGTGGTTAAGTTCACTGATGGCCTGACTATTCGTAAAGTCATTTACGTTCCAGGTAAACTGCTGAACATCGTTGCAAACTAATCACAGCTTGCAATTTGTCTCTGTTTAGCGAACTTATTTGTTAACCAAGAGTCATTAAACAGGGTAGTTCGCTACCCTGTTTATTTACCTCAAACCATTCACATGAGTGGTTTAAGGTAAATAACCCCTTCAATTTAGGATGAATACAATCAATGCGCTTTTTCTCTTTGATTAAACTACCAGTGGTATTGGTATTAGCGGGGCTTCTTTCTGCCTGTGGTTTTCACCTTCGCGGCGAGTATTCCGTACCGGAAGAGCTGCACACTATGTCTTTCTCCAGCTACGATGAATACAGTGAATTAACTCGCTATGTTCGCTCTCAACTCGAACTGAACAAAGTTGAACTTGTTCAACCATCATCGACTGTACCCAACCTTCATTTGACGGAAGCGACTATCGATGAGCGTACACTGTCTCTGTATCAAAATAGCCGTGCAGCAGAAAAAGAGCTGACATACGTAGTAAAATACCGTGTGACGATTCCTGGCTATGGCTCTAAAAACTTTACGACAACAGTAAACCGCAACTACCTAGACAACCCGTTGACGGCACTTGCAAAATCTGTTGAACGTGACGTAATTGAAGACGAGATGCGCTTGCAAGCTGCAAAACAGATGATGCGCCAGTTGGGTCGTATTCGCGCCGAATATGAAGCAGGACAAATCTCTGAGCCAGCGAATACAAACTCTTAATCACTATGCGAATTTATGCCGATAAATTAACGGATCATTTAACTAAACACGTTAAACAAGTTTACCTAATCTTTGGGAATGAGCCGTTACTGATTCAAGAGAGCCGCCAAGCAATTCAAAAGGCAGCGTTTCAACAAGGTTTTGAGGAAAAACACCGTTTTGCGGTAGACGCAAGCATCGACTGGAATCAAGTTTACGATTGCTTCCAAGCGATGAGCCTGTTCTCAAACCGTCAATTGATCGAGCTTGAAATCCCAGAAAGTGGCGTGACAACAGCCGTCAGCAAAGAGCTGCAAACACTGTGTGATATGCTGCATGATGACATCATGCTCGTCATTGTTGGTAGCAAACTGACCAAAGCCCAAGAAAATGCGAAATGGTTCAAAGCATTAAGCTCAAAAGGCGACTGGGTAAGCTGTTTGTCGCCAGATCTACAACGCTTACCTATGTTCATTCAGGCACGTTGCCGCGCGTTGGGCCTAAAACCCGATCAACAATCACTGCAAATGTTGGCCCAATGGCATGAAGGTAACCTGTTTGCATTGTCACAAAGCTTAGAGAAATTGGCCCTACTCTACCCGGATGGTGAGCTGACCATCATACGTTTAGAGGAAGCCCTAAGTCGCCATAATCACTTCACTACGTTTAACTGGATCGACGCCTTACTGGCAGGTAAAGCAAACCGTGCACAACGTATTCTTCGCCAACTTGAGGCGGAAGGGGTCGAGACCGTGATCTTGATTCGAAGTGTACAAAAAGAGTTGAGCCAACTTTTAAATATGCATCAAGACTTAACTCAAATGGGAATGAACCAGGTATTTGAGAAATATCGAGTTTGGCAAAACAAGCGTCCACTCTATAACGCAGCACTGACCCGCTTATCGGCGAGTCGTATTTGTGCATTGCTCTCCTTGTTGGCTCAAGCAGAGATAAAAGCCAAAACTCAATATGACGAGTCTGTATGGCCAACTATTCATCAGTTGAGCTTAGAAACCTGCTCTCCTGATATTAAGCTGGCAATTTAAAAATCAAAGCGTGATATAGTGCGCGACCTGTTTTGCAAGCAAGAATGTAAAACACTGTAGAGATAAGAGACAAACCGAGGAAAACCGAGTGCTTCGCGAAGAACTGAAAGACTTTTTAGCTGATAAAGCCGACGACATGAAAGCGGAAGACATTATCGTCCTAAACGTGGAAGATAAATCAAGCGTTACAGATTACATGATCATCTGTACTGGCACATCCAAACGCCACGTTTCATCCATCGCTGACCACGTTGCAACAGAAGTGAAAAAAGCCGGTCTTGAGCCACTAGGAATGGAAGGTGAAAACGAAGGTGAATGGGTAGTCCTAGATATGGGCGACGCCATGCTTCACGTGATGCAAGAAGAGCACCGCGAACTCTACCAGCTAGAAAAACTCTGGGGTTAATCTTTTGAAAATTCAACTAATTGCTGTTGGCACAAAAATGCCAAAATGGGTTGAGGAAGGCTTTCAAGAATATCGTCGCCGTTTCCCACATGATATGCCATTGGAGTTGATTGAAATCTCTGCTGGCAAACGTGGAAAAAATGCCGATATCGCTCGCATCCTGCAAAAAGAAGGTGAAGCGATGCTCGCTGCGGTACCAAAAGGCAACCGTATCGTCACGTTAGATATCCCAGGTAAAAAATGGGACACTCCTCAACTCGCTGAGCAGTTAGAAGCTTGGAAATTAGATGGCCGTGATGTATCAATCTTAATCGGCGGTCCTGAAGGACTCGCTCCTGCATGCAAAGCTGCAGCAGACCAAAGCTGGTCATTGTCTGCCTTAACGCTACCCCACCCTTTAGTGCGTATCGTAATGGCAGAAAGCTTGTACCGAGCGTGGAGCATCACCGCGAACCATCCTTACCACCGCGAATAATCGTTGTTTAACTTTAGAGCCAAGCGTTAATGATTCGTAAGCGCCGCAGTCAAATCCGAGATTATCAAGCCGAAGCGCGTCTGTTTGCCAGCCGCGCTATTGTCGCTTTTATCGGCATTGTTCTCTTGATGGGAGCTCTGGTCGCCAATATGTACAACATTCAGGTGAACCAGTTTCAAGATTATCAAACCCGCTCGAACGATAACCGTATCAAAGTGGTTCCTATCGCGCCTAACCGAGGTCTGATTTATGACCGAAATGGTGTTTTACTGGCAGAGAACCGTCCCGTCTTTAACTTAGAACTGACTCCAGAAAAAATTAAAGACATTGATGCAACCATCCAAGAACTACAAACCATTCTGGAAATTACCCCAGATCAGATTGAACGTTTCCACCAAGAGCGTAAACGGACTCGTCGATTTAAGTCGGTCCCACTGCTTACCCAACTGAACGAAAAACAAGTAGCGGTATTCTCCGTCAATCAGTACCGCTTTCCTGGTGTAGAAATAAGTGCGACCTTAAAGCGCTATTACCCTTTCAGCGAAGTCTTAACCCACGTGATTGGTTACGTTTCTCGAATCAATGATCGCGACATGCAGCGCCTGATCCGTGAAGAAAAAGACGCAAACTATCAAGCCACTCGCGACATTGGTAAGCTGGGTATCGAAAAATACTACGAAGACCTCTTACACGGTACGGCCGGATATCAAGAAGTCGAGGTAAACAGCCGCGGCCGAGTAATTCGTACGTTAAAGTACGTTCCACCTGTACCCGGAAAAGACATCGTTTTAAACCTTGATATCAACTTGCAGCTGTACGTACACCAATTATTGGATGGCCGCCGAGGCAGTGCTGTAGTGATCGATCCTAGAGACAACGGCGTACTGGCTATGGTTTCAAGCCCTAGCTACGACCCTAACTCGTTCGTGCACGGAATCTCGGGTAAAGACTACCGCGCCCTTTTGAACGATAAAAACCGTCCTTTGGTCAACCGTACTACACTTGGCATTTATCCACCCGCGTCTACCATCAAACCATTTATGGCGGTAGCCGCGCTACAAGAAGGTGTCGTCACACCGAACACTACGCGAAATGATCCAGGTTATTGGCGCATACCAAATTCCAACACACGCCCATTCCGTGACTGGTTGCGTTGGGGACACGGACGCGTCGATATCATTAAGTCGATCGAAGAGTCTGTTGATACCTTCTACTATCAAATCGCTTATGACATGGGCATTGACCGTATTTCAAATTGGATGATGATGTTCGGTTTTGGTGATTACACTGGCATCGATATCTACGAAGAAAGTAAGGCGAATATGCCGACTCGTGACTGGAAAATGTCTCGCCATAAAACCCCGTGGTACAAAGGCGATACGATCCCTGTGGGTATCGGCCAAGGTTATTGGACAGCAACACCAATGCAAATCGCCAAAGCGACCTCCGTATTAGTAAATGAGGGAGAAGTTATCGCACCTCACTTGCTCAAAGCGACGATAGAGAACGGCAACGACTTCGAAGAACAACAAACAACAGAATACGTGACTTACCCGCCAATCAAGAATGTACCGAAAAAGTACTGGGATATGGCGAAAGAAGGCATGCGTCGGGTAAACCATGGCACGCGCGGAACAGCTCGCCGCTCATTCTACAAAATGAGTTATCAAACAGCGGGTAAATCAGGTACTGCACAGGTCTTCGGTCTGGGTGAAAACGAAGAGTACAACGCCGATGAGATCGCCGAGCACTTACGTGACCATGCGTTATTTACTGGCTTTGCACCATTTGATGATCCTAAAGTGGTCGTCACTGTAGTGCTAGAAAACGCCGGCGGTGGTTCTAGCAACGGAGCCCCAGTAGTGAGAAAGATCTTTGATAGAGTCGTACTTGGCCCAGAAGAAATTGAGCCTGATAACAATGCGAAGAAAGAGGTAAAACAGTAATGAAGATGGATCCCTCTACAGGTAAAAATCGCGCCCTGTTTGAACGCTTCCATATCGACTTACCACTCCTACTTGGCATACTGGCCCTGATGGGGTTTGGCCTGGTGATCATGTACAGCGCTAGTGGCCAAAGTTTACTAATGATGGATCGCCAAGCTATGCGAATGGTGCTTTCACTCGTTGTGATGATCGTTCTTGCGCAGCTTTCTCCACGAACCTACGAGAGCTTGGCACCTTTGATGTTCGTCGGCGGCGTCATACTGCTCTTTGGCGTGCTGTTTTTCGGTGAAGCATCTAAAGGCGCACAGCGTTGGCTTAACCTCGGTTTTGTGCGCTTTCAACCTTCCGAGTTATTGAAGCTCGCGGTGCCATTAATGGTGGCACGCTATGTAGGTCGACAACCCCTTCCGCCAACGCTAAAAACACTCATCGTTGCACTGATTATGGTCTGCTTGCCAACCATCCTCATTGCAAAACAGCCTGACTTAGGGACCTCTATCCTAATCGCAGCTTCCGGTATTTTTGTTATCTTCCTCGCGGGCATTAGTTGGAAAATCATCGCTGGTGCTGCGATTGCACTGGGTGGTTTCATTCCGATTTTGTGGTTCTTCTTGATGCGCGAATACCAAAAAGTTCGCGTACGTACTCTGTTTAACCCAGAGTCTGACCCGCTTGGTGCGGGCTACCACATTATTCAGAGTAAAATCGCGATTGGCTCTGGTGGTATTTCAGGCAAAGGTTGGTTGCAAGGCACTCAATCACAACTGGAATTTCTTCCTGAACGACACACTGACTTTATCTTTGCAGTAATTGCTGAAGAATGGGGTATGATTGGCTTCCTTTGCCTTTTAGCCATCTATCTATTTATTATTGGACGAGGTTTATACCTCGCCAGCCAAGCGCAAACTGCATTTGGACGAATGATGGCAGGCAGTATTGTACTCAGCTTCTTCGTGTATATTTTTGTAAATATTGGCATGGTAAGTGGCATCCTACCTGTAGTAGGTGTACCGTTGCCACTCATTAGTTATGGCGGCACATCAATGGTAACCTTGATGGCTGGCTTTGGTATTCTGATGTCAATTCATACGCACCGAAAAGCATTCTCTAAGGCGACCTAGACATGCAAAAACGCGCTTTATATTCCTTGGTTTTCTCTGCTCTTATTTTGGCAGGCTGTTCATCAACTAGCCAAAAAGAACAAGAAGGCCGTTACGAACTCGAATCCGATGTTGCACCTGATACACCGCTTTCAGTCGAACACATCGAGGATGCGCACCCTAAATATGAACCGTACAGCCTAGGTGGGAACAAAGATTACCACTTGCGCGGAAAAGACTACAAGATAGTTCGCGATGCCAAAGGCTTTAAAGAAAAAGGCCGCGCATCTTGGTATGGGAAGAAGTTCCAAGGTCATTTGACTTCTAATGGCGAAATCTATGACATGTACTCAATGACGGCTGCGCATAAAACGCTACCGTTACCAAGTTACGTAAAAGTTACCAATACTGACAACGGCAAAACCACCGTAGTACGAGTTAATGACCGAGGTCCTTTTCACGATGGCCGTATTATCGATTTAAGCTATGCCGCCGCACATAAGTTAGATGTCATAAAAACAGGCACCGCGAACGTGGAAATTGAAGTGATCAGTATCAATCAGCCCACGGACAAAAAGTCATTAGAAGCGCACCCTAAGTACGTTATTCAGGTGGCATCATCAAAAAATGAAGAGCGCGCGCGAACTTTAGGCACCGAGCTTGGTCAAAAATTGGATACAGAAACTTTCCTAGAAAATGCGAAAGAGTCTTATCGCTTGTTGTTAGGGCCATTTACTGACTATTCCCTGACGCAAGCCACTCTAGATAAAGTAAAGTTGCTCGGCTATTCGTCTGCATTTATTAAAAAACACAACACTGCCAAATGACCTAGTGTCATGAATTTCTCCTCGATCCCCTCTTACATAGCTGGGGATTCTGATAAGATGTCCGCAGTTAACCCAAAAATTTGAATTACCATGAATAAAAATAAGTTTGTGAAATCTATTCTCGTTTCTTCGGTTGCCCTTTCTGCAACTTTCGCTCAATCTGCTCTTGCATCACCTATCGTTGTTCCAGATGCCCCTCAAATCGCTGCGAAGGGCTACGTTCTGATGGATTACCATTCAGGTAAAGTACTGGCAGAGAAAGAGATGAACACAAAGTTGTCTCCAGCCAGTCTGACTAAGATGATGACCAGCTACGTAATCGGCCAAGAACTAGCGCGTGGTAATATCTCAGAAGATGATGATGTCACCATCAGTAAAAATGCATGGGCGAAAAACTTCCCTGAATCATCAAAAATGTTCATTGAAGTGGGCACAACTGTAAAAGTACGTGACCTAAACCGCGGTATCATCGTCCAGTCTGGTAACGATGCCTGTGTAGCAATGGCTGAACACATTGCAGGCTCAGAAGATGCGTTTGTTGACCTAATGAACGCTTGGGCCAACACACTAGGTATGACGAACTCGCACTTTGCCAACGTTCATGGTCTAGATAACGCCGAGCTGTACTCGACACCATACGACATGGCATTGCTAGGTAAAGCCCTGATCCGTGACGTACCAAATGAGTACCGCGTGTACTCAGAGAAGAAATTTACTTACAACGGCATCACCCAATACAACCGTAACGGTCTACTTTGGGATAAGAGCATGAACGTTGATGGCATCAAAACGGGTCACACAAGCAATGCGGGTTACAGCCTAGTAAGTTCAGCAACTGAAGGCCAAATGCGTTTGGTTGCGGTCGTTATGGGCACGAAAGATGCCAATGCTCGTAAGTCAGAAAGCAAAAAGCTACTAAGCTACGGCTTCCGTTTCTTCGAAACAGTAGCACCGCACAAAGCAGGTGAAACGTTCGTTGAAGAAAAAGTGTGGATGGGCAACAAAGACACTGTAGCGTTGGGCCTTGACCAAGACACTTACGTAACACTACCACGTGGTGAAGCGAAAAACCTAAAAGCCAGCTTCGTCCTTGAAAAAGAGCTAGAAGCCCCAATTAATAAAGGTGATGTAGTTGGTAAGCTATACTATCAGATCGATGGTGAAGATATTGCCGAATACCCACTAATGGCACTAGAAACCGTAGAGCAAGGTAGTCTATTTAGCCGCATGTGGGATTACATCGTATTGTTATTCAAGAGCTTCTTCTAAGAAGAACGTTAGAGTAGCAAACTTATTCGCAAAGCCGCCTGAAAGGGCGGCTTTTTAAGTTTGAGATCCTCGTCTTGAGTTCCCCCTAATTTGACTGTACTATTTCGCACCGCAACGAATATCTACTGGAGTTATCGATATGCTAACCATCAACTCTGATGCAAAATTAAAAGACCTGCTTGAGTTCCCTTGTTCATTTACTTACAAGGTAATGGGTCATGCAAAGCCTGAACTTCCAGAGCTTGTTCTTGAAGTTATTCAGCGCCATGCTCCAGGTGACTACAGCCCGACCGTTAAACCAAGTGCTAAGGGCAACTACCACTCTGTATCAATCAACATCACTGCAACGTCTATCGAGCAAGTTGAGACGCTATACAAAGAGTTAGGTGAAATTGACATCGTGCGCATGGTTCTATAATTTTTTGATAGATTAAATTTTTTTTGAAAGCAGCTTCGGCTGCTTTCTTTTTATTTATCAACCAGATAACAAAACTTTACATCGCTTTCAGTTAAAAATCTGTTACTCAGCGGTAGAGCATCAGGGTTATCCGGTTTATAATCCAAAAACTTTATATATTAGCAACAGGAATTCCCATGCAACACCAACTTGTTGTAAAACGACTTGGCCGCCAAGACTATGAGCCTGTATGGAAGGCGATGCATGAGTTCACCGACCAGCGCACAGAAGAAACCCCTGATGAAGTCTGGTTGGTAGAACATAACCCAGTATTTACGCAAGGTCAGGCAGGTAAAGCTGAGCACCTTATTAACACTGGTGACATTCCTGTTGTACAAAGTGATCGCGGAGGCCAGGTTACGTATCATGGCCCTGGTCAGTTGGTCGCCTATTTCTTGATCAACTTACGCCGCAAAAAATTAGGTGTACGAGATCTCGTTACCACTATCGAGAACCTCGTGATCAACACGCTAAAAGCATACAATATCGATTCGGCCGCGCGACCTGACGCACCAGGCGTTTACGTTGACGGTAAAAAAATATGCTCTCTCGGTTTACGCATTCGTAAAGGATGCTCGTTTCATGGCTTAGCCTTGAACGTAAATATGGATTTAACACCGTTTCTGCGTATTAACCCTTGTGGTTATGAAGGTATGGAAATGGTTCAGGTCAGCCAATTTGGCGGCCCAGACAATGTAGAAGCCGTAGAAAAACAATTAATAGAAGAACTCGTTACTTTGCTCGACTATGAGCAAGTAGAATTCAGCACAGAAGCACCTTCTCAAGGTAATAAAGCATGAGCAAACCAATCCAGATGGAAAAAGGCGTTAAATATCGTGACGCCGATAAAATGGCATTGATTCCCGTAAAGAACATGCCTACAGAGCAGAAAGAAGTGCTACGTAAGCCTGATTGGATGAAGATCAAGCTACCAGCCGACAGCCAACGAATTCAAGACATCAAGGCGGCGATGCGCAAGAATAAACTTCACTCCGTATGTGAAGAAGCATCTTGCCCTAACCTAGCGGAATGTTTTAACCACGGTACAGCTACCTTCATGATCTTAGGTGCTATTTGTACTCGTCGTTGTCCTTTCTGTGACGTTGCTCATGGCCGCCCATTACCACCGGAAGCAGAAGAGCCTCAAAAACTGGCGAAAACCATCGCCGATATGAAGCTGAAATACGTAGTAATCACTTCTGTTGACCGTGACGATCTGCGTGATGGTGGTGCACAGCACTTTGCCGACTGTAACCGCGAGATCCGTGCATTAAACCCGCATATTAAGATTGAAACTCTGGTTCCTGACTTCCGTGGTCGTATGGACGTAGCGCTTGATCTAATGAAAGATAACCCGCCAGATGTCTTCAACCACAACCTAGAAACAGCGCCACGTCTTTACCGTAAAGCTCGCCCAGGTGCAAACTACAAGTGGTCGCTGGAGCTTCTTAAGAAGTTCAAAGAGCAGCATCCAGATGTACCGACCAAATCTGGTTTGATGATGGGTCTTGGTGAAACCAAAGAAGAAATCATCGAAGTACTGAAAGATCTACGCGCACACGGCGTAACGATGCTGACTCTAGGTCAGTACTTAGCGCCAAGCCGTCACCACTTGCCAGTAGAGCGTTACGTTCCGCCATCAGAGTTTGACGAGCTAAAAGAAGTTGCACTAGAGCTTGGCTTCACGCACGCAGCGTGTGGTCCATTTGTTCGCTCTTCTTACCATGCCGATATGCAGGCTCAAGGCATCGAGATTAAATAAGCTCTCGCTTGTTTTGAAAAGAAAGGTTGGCTCAGTGCCAACCTTTTTTGTATCAGTCAAATAGTGATAAAAAGCCATTCTACCTCCGTCATTCTGAACAGCGAGGAACGAGCGTGATTCAGAATCAGTTTCCAACGTACTGATGATTTTTTGGGAAACGCTGAGTAAAAGAGTGTGCCTCAACAAGATTCCTGATCTCGCCTAGGCTCGTCGGAATGACGCGGTTTGGATATATTGAAAGGGACAAGTGTTGGTAGCCATCTCCTTATCACACACTCTTCGCTATATCTCATTCCAAACGCCAGACAAACAAAAAGGCCCTCAATTGAGGACCTTTAGTATATCAATGTTCAAAATAGATGAGTCTAGTTCTAGGAGAAGACACGGAGTTTGCGCGAGCAAGTGAGTATGTTCGACACCGAAATTGACTCATTCTATGAAGAATAGTTAGGCGTAAACCGGTAGACGCTTACAAATTTCGAGCACTTTCTGTTTAGTCGCTTCGATAACTTCTTCGTTGCCGATGTTATCTAGAACGTCACACATCCAGTTTGCTAGCTCTTTTGCGTCTTCTTCAGTGAAGGCACGACGAGTGATCGCTGGCGTACCTACACGAATACCAGACGTTACGAATGGGCTGCGTGGGTCATTTGGTACTGAGTTTTTATTCACTGTGATGTTTGCTGCACCTAGTGCCGCGTCTGCGTCTTTACCAGTGATGTCTTTGTCGATCAGGTCCACAAGGAACAAGTGGTTTTCTGTGCCGTTAGATACGATTTTGTAGCCACGCTCTTGGAATTGACCAACCATTGCTTTTGCGTTTTTCACTACGCGAGCTTGGTAAGCTTTGAACTCTGGCTCCATCGCTTCTTTGAACGCTACTGCTTTACCAGCGATAACGTGCATTAGAGGGCCACCTTGACCACCAGGGAACACTGCTGAGTTCAATTTCTTGTACATATCTTCGCCAGCATTTGACAAGATAAGACCACCGCGAGGACCTGCTAGTGTTTTGTGCGTCGTTGTTGTTACCACGTGAGCGTGTGGAACAGGTGTTGGGTATTCTCCTGCTGCGATAAGACCCGCTACGTGCGCCATATCAACGAAAAGGTAAGCATCTACTTTGTCAGCGATTTCACGCATGCGCTTCCAATCAACGATTTGCGAGTAAGCAGAGAAACCACCGATGATCATCTTAGGCTTGTGCTCAAGCGCTAGCTGTTCCATCTCGTCGTAGTTAATTTGACCCGCTTCATCGATACCGTAAGGGATAACGTTGTAGTGCTTACCAGAGAAGTTAACTGGAGAACCGTGAGTCAGGTGACCACCGTGCGCTAGGCTCATGCCTAGAACTGTATCGCCTGGGTTAAGAAGCGCCATGTAAACTGCGCTGTTTGCTTGAGAACCTGAGTGAGGCTGTACGTTCGCGTATTCACAACCGAACAGTTTGCATGCACGGTCGATAGCAAGTTGTTCCGCTTTATCTACGTACTCACAACCGCCGTAGTAACGCTTGCCTGGGTAGCCTTCAGCGTATTTGTTCGTTAGCTGAGAACCTTGCGCTTCCATTACACGTGGGCTTGTGTAGTTTTCAGAAGCGATAAGTTCAATGTGTTCTTCCTGGCGAAGAGTTTCTTCCTGGATAGCTGCGAACAGTTCCGCATCGTAATCTGCGATGTTCATATCACGCTTAAGCATCTGTATCTCCTGACTCAGATTAGTACTGAAAGTTGCAAAAAAACTGTTGAATGACCCTACGCAAACGTTTTCGTCACCCTAATGGCGCGCATTCTACATAATTTGATCTGGGTCATAAAGAGAAATTTACAATTTTTCTCATGCAGTTTTTTCATGATGGCAAGCAATCTGTATCACGCCCGCATTGCAATTGCATAACGACGATCTATTGCCTGTCAATTTTGTGCTTTACACCCTGTAAAACAGCAATTACATAGGTTTACCGTAAATTTTACCCTCTAGCTACCGAAAAGATCATCTTTTTACTACTATGCACGCCTTATTTATCACTAATGACTGCAACATTGATGGAAAAACACTCATTAAAAGAAGACTGGATAGCGATTTTCACGGGTACCTTTTTGGTAGCTCAAGGCGTTTTCTTTCTCCAATCCGCAAACCTCCTAACAGGGGGGACGACAGGATTGGCTCTGCTTATTAGCCAATTTACACCTTTTACGTTTGGTGTGCTGTACTTTTTAGCAAACAGTCCCTTTTACTTGCTAGCATGGAAACGCTTCGGCCGTCATTTCGCCATTAATAGTGCCATTTCTGGCGCTTTGGTTTCTATCTTTGCCGATCATCTTTATTTGCTAATCTCGCTCGAATCGGTAAATGAAGTTTATTGTGCCGTCGCAGGTGGGCTTTTAATGGGACTCGGTATGCTGATCTTGTTCCGACATCGCTCCAGCTTAGGTGGCTTTAACGTGCTGTGTTTATTTATTCAGGACAAATTTGGCATTTCAGTTGGCAAAAGCCAAATGGCAATCGATGCGTGCATCCTGTTTGCGTCATTCTTCTTTGTCACTCCAGAAGTAATTGGTCTTTCGATTTTGGGCGCGTTTGCACTGAATGTCGTGTTAGCGATGAACCACAAGCCTCATCGCTACTCCGTGACCTACGGCTCATAAACTTTTGATGATAATTGGAGCGCAATTTATAAGATTTCGCGCTCCAATCGCTATATAATATTTCGCCATTTCCAAATAACGCGGTGCGGTATGCGCGATTTTTTGCAACAAGCCAAACAAACTCACAGTTGTATTACGATTGGCGAGTTGGTCTATAATCCGAAGACACAAACTCTTCATCAAGACACTGTCGCGATTGATCTCGAACCTCGTACCATTGAGTTATTAGAGCTGCTGCTAACCAGCGTGGGACATCCGCTTTCTGCCGATACCATTATCGAAACTATTTGGCAGAGCAAATTCATCTCTAAGAATGTACTCACTAACCGCATTAGCACCTTACGTGCGCTGCTACAACAGCATCTCCCCGAGTACGATGCGACTAAGCTCTTGGTCACTTATCCTCGCAAAGGTTACTTTCTAAACCCAGCGAATATCCGTTTAGTGCCACCAGCGAAAAACCATCGACGCGTTATCACAGCTCAAGTTACGAACCGTAAGAACATCAAGCTGATTTTTGCTTATAGCTTATGTGCCGTACTTACGGTTTGTAGCGTGACGCTCGCAAGCTTGTTATGGCAACGCCAAGAGATTTCAACGCAACAAACACGTCATCAGTTACTTATCCCCAAAGTCGAACTGCTGCTCAACCGTGTCGATGCGATTGGCTCCCAAGCAAGAAAGTATCGCATACTGGTCAAAGCCATCTTGCTGCAACAACAGGTCGAATATCCATACACCGACATCGCCAACCAAGACGCTCCCAGTTACTTTCTTGATCCTATCGGTCATACGCCGTATTTCCCTGGCGCGCGAAACATGCAGACCAGTGATTACGAACTCAACATAGAGTTAAAAGACGGCGCAGAGCAAGGCACCTTGAAAGCTCAGATGAACCTTATTTATCCTGCGACAGGGAAACTGGCGTTTCGCAACGAATACACACTGCACTTATCCGACCTACAATCGGATATCTTCCAAATTCACTCAGATGTCGCGCAATACTTCAACTTGCCTGCACCTTCGGCAAGCACATGGCAGCTGTCAGACGTTCACCAAAAAATGCTGTTTGAGAATGTCTTTTCTAACCAACCTCTCCAACAAGCTGATGAGTTTGCAGCGATCACAACCGCAAGGCATCTCGCTTTGTACGAGCAAGAACCTCAAAAGCTGGAAGCGTATTTGACGCAAGTGCAGTCGTCGTTCGATGTTTTGCCAGATGAGCTAAGCCTCTGGTTGGGCGTATTGCATTTCAAACTAGGTAACCTAGACCGAGCAAAAGTTCTGCTGACCACTCCAGATGGCGACTCACGTATTCAAAACGCGCTGATTTATACGTTTGTGTCTCACATCGCTTATAAACAAAACAAACTCGAACAGTTCCGTCTCAACTACATGGAATCACTGGTGGCACTGCTGCGCGTTTTACCTTCCGAGACATTGTTTGAACGTCTTTCTCAATCTGAATCGAAAGAAACTTGCCTTCAACCATGGAAAACGTTGCATGTCAGTTTGACCGATCAAGAAATTATCAGCCGATGGAAAGCGCTCATCAACGAGTATTGCACCAACGTAGCTAACGAAATAAGCCCAAATAAAACAAAGACCTAAATATAAAGTTAAGCTTTCGTTAAGCCCTATTAGCTTTTGTTTTTTGCCCTTTTTAGCTCACTAAACTTAGCATGCTCGCATTCAAGCAACGGCCCAACATGAAACGGCCTAATCAATCAGGAATGTAAACCATGCTAAACAAAATGACGCTTATCGCAGCAGCAACTCTGGCTCTTTACGGCTGTGGCGGCGGTTCATCTTCTGGCAGTGCTAATCCAAACAAAGTGCCTCAAGAAAGTTTCGACATCGCGATTCAAAACTCAATCTTCGCTCCCACGCCAAGCACACAACTAAACTACGCGTTTAGCCTGGATGGCCAACCTGAAGGCGAGATGAAACTGAGTTTCCAAGCGATGGATAACGAGCAATTGTTGGCAGCATTGGCACAAATCCCAAACAGCGAAGCAATGGTCCAGTTGGTTAATGACTTGGTGAACTACGGCGCCAAACAGTTCTACTATTCTGACGAACAGTACAACGACGATGAAGAGGGCAATACGCTTTATTTTGCAGGCTCTGATGGCGCACTTCATGAAGTCACCGACGCTTATTCCATTAACCAGCAGTTTGTTGCCATGCTGATGCACAGCAGCCCTATTTTCCGTCTCAACGGTGACGACGTAAAAGAGAAAAGCCCGAACATTGATATCGGTGAAGAGACCATATCTCTGCAAACCACTCTAACAGGCTACGCAGTTCACAACCTACTAGACAGTTTTGAAGATCATGAGTGGGTGCAAAACCTGCCAATGACAGCATCTTGCCAAGTGGTTTGGCAGCAGCAAATCCGAGAGACTGGCGTACGTAAAACGTTCTCGATTTCGGGCAAGACAATTGAAGCGGCGTACCTGACGGAAGAGAATACTTACAACCTAAACTGCGATGATATGGACTCAATGGAGTTCGCCACTTCAGCAGAACGTTGGTTTAACCCGAGCTTAGGTCTGATTGAGCAAATCGAACTACTAAAAGTACAACAAGTACAAATCAACGAAGAGAAAGTGCAGCTAACAGCGATTGAAACAAAATAAGCTCGCATCTTTTAGAAATACGGCATCTCAATAAAAGAAGGCTTTGGGGAGCACACCAAAGCCTTCATCTCGAACATCAATCTTAGGGGGTGACACCCGAGTTTATTCTTCTATCAATAAAATACGAGTTTCGTAAGGTCGTAATACTTGATGGTTTGACGCGACTGCACTCGCTGAGTTTTGATAGTTGGATAGCAAGTTTTTCGCTTTATTCATATCAAAACGCTCTGGCAGAACGCATTCCACCTCTTCAGCGTAGTAGTTGTTGATACACAGCAGCGTTTGTTTGTCGTTCTGGCGAGCGTAAGCAAAAATGCGTTTATGCTCTGGCAATAAATCTTCATAACGGCCATCGGTGATCACCGAAACCTGTTTACGTAGCTCAATCAAACGTTTGTAGAAGTAGAACACCGAGTTCAAATCAGCAACCGCTGCTTCTGCGTTGATTTCAGAGTAATTCTGCGCCACTTCAAGCCACGGTGTGCCTTCGGTAAAACCAGCGTGCTTTTGGCTATTCCATTGCATTGGCGTACGTGAGTTATCACGCGACTTCTGCGCCAAAATCGCCATCATCTCCTCGTGTGATACGCCATCGCGGTTGACCATGATGTCGTACATGTTTGTACTTTCTACGTCGCG
This sequence comes from Vibrio sp. T13N, assembly GCF_032970445.1. Taxonomy (NCBI): domain Bacteria; kingdom Pseudomonadati; phylum Pseudomonadota; class Gammaproteobacteria; order Vibrionales; family Vibrionaceae; genus Vibrio; species Vibrio sp. T13N. The sequence goes on along the minus strand of NZ_JAWJYE010000008.1, from coordinate 158,064 downwards.
GTACTGGCTGATCTCCGTGTAACCTGGGTTGGTCATGCCAATCTCTTCCCCTTGGTAAACATAAGGTGTGCCTTGCATCATGTGTACAGACGCCGCCAGCATCTTGGCAGATTCAACGCGGTATTGTTTATCATCGCCTAAGCGGCTTACCACACGAGGTTGATCGTGGTTACACCAGAACAGCGCGCCCCACCCTTTGCCATTTAAGCCCGTTTGCCAATGGTTGAAGATCTGCTTTAACTGAATGAAATCAAATGGCGCTTTGGTCCATTTTTCACCATTCGGATAATCGACTTTCAGATGATGAAAGTTGAACACCATGGATAGCTCTTTGCCGTCTAGCGAAGAATATTGCTGGCAGTGATCTAGCGTGGTCGAAGACATTTCTCCCACCGTCACGCTGCCGTACTTTTGAAACACGGCTTCGCTGATTTCTTGCAGATATTCGTGCACGCGAGGACCATCAGTATAGAAACGACGGCCATCGCCAATATCATCGCTTGGGAAATCTTGTTGTTTAGAAATCAGGTTGATGACATCAAGACGGAAACCATCCACGCCTTTGTCTGCCCAGAAGCTGATGACTTCTTTGACTTCTTCACGCACCACTGGGTTTTCCCAGTTTAAGTCCGCCTGCTCTTTAGCAAAAAGGTGCAAGTAGTACTGCCCTGTCGCTTCATCCAATTCCCAAGCATTGCCTCCAAACTTCGATTGCCAGTTGTTGGGCTCTGCGCCATCAACCGGATCTTTCCAGATGTAGTAATCACGGTAAGGACTGTTTTTATCACCTAACGCCGATTGGAACCACTTGTGTTCTGTCGAAGTATGGTTGACCACGATGTCCATGATGATTCGAATGCCCAACTGATGAGCCTCTGCCAACAGGGTATCGAAATCTTCCATAGTGCCGAACTCGGGGTTGATCGAGTAGTAATCGGAGATGTCATAACCGTTGTCGATCATTGGCGATTGGTAAACCGGCGTCAGCCAAATCGCATCCACACCGAGGTGTTTTAGATAATCCAGTTTAGAAATGATCCCTTTAATGTCGCCCGTGCCTTTACTGCCGCTGTCACAAAAGCTTTTTGGGTAAATTTGATAGATGGTTGCGGTTTTCCACCAGCTCTCATCATGCTTGGTCATAGCCATTTCTAACACTCACTTACCAGTAATCGGAAACTTAAAATTTGAAAAGAAAAATAGGAGGAGGCAGCCAAGTCACTGCCTCAAATTGAATTACGCGTTTGCCGCCTCAAGCTCACCTTTCGCTTGTGCACGCTTATAAAGAAGTAACGTTAATGCAGCGGGTACCACCATCGCGACCAACATCGCCAGAGCAAAGATGCCCCAGAACTGCGGCTGGATAGATAAGATGCCCGGCAAGCCGCCCACACCGATACCGTTCGCCATGACGCCCGCACTACCACAGATAGCAGCAGCACATGCACTACCGATCATCGCACTCAACATTGGGAACTTGTATTTCAAGTTGATGCCGTACATCGCCGGCTCTGTTACGCCAAGGTAGGCAGAAATCGCTGCTGGCACTGAGATTTCACGCTCATCCTGCTTTTTACTGATGATAATGATGCCAACCACTGCCGATGCTTGAGCAATGTTCGATAGTGCAATCAAAGGCCAAATCGGCGTGCCACCCAATTCTTGCATCAACTGCAAGTCAACGGCGTTGGTTGTGTGGTGGATACCTGTGATCACAAGTGGCGCGTATAAGAAGCCGAAGATGGTTGAACCAATCATCGCAAAGTCACCCGTCATGGCTGCTTTTGCTGCGAATGCTACGCCGTCACCCAACATACGACCGAATGGGCCAATGATAGAGTGCGCAAGAATCACAGACACAATGATAGAAACAAACGGTACTACTACTAGGTAAAGGTAAGACGGAATGATGCGTTTTAAGCGTGTTTCGATAAACGCCAGTGCGATACCTGCTAACATCGCGGGAATCACCTGCGCTTGGTAACCGACTTTCTCAATCGCAAACAACCCAAAGTCCCACACTTCAGGTACTTGCTTACCAATCAGGTAGGCGTTCATTAACTGCGGCGAAACCAAAGTTACACCAAGCGTGATACCCAGAATCGGTGTACCACCGAGCTTTTTCACGGTCGACCAACACACACCAACGGGTAGGAAGAAGAAAATTGCTTCACCAATTAACCATAGGAATGAATGAACAGTCGCCCAAAACTGACTGATTTCCGTTAGGGTTTGACCATCAAACATTTTGATGTCGCCAATCACATTACGGAAACCAAGAATCAAACCACCAGTAATGATCGCAGGCAACAGTGGTACAAAGATTTCTGCAAGGTGGGAAATACCACGCTCAATGATATTCATGTTTTGGCGAGCAGCATTCTTGGATTCGTCTTTGCTCGCTTCACTTTTACCGCTTAGCTCGATCAGTACTTTGTAAACCTCATCAACTTCAGTGCCGATGACGACTTGGAATTGACCTGCGTTGGTAAAGCAGCCCTTCACCATCGGTAATGCTTCTAACTGTTTTGTGTCAGCTTTGTCCGTATCGTTTAGAACAAAACGCAAGCGAGTTAAACAGTGGCTTACACTGGCAATATTGTCCGGCCCCCCGACCAGCTCAATAAGACGCTCCACGTCTTTACGCGCAATCTTACTCATAACTTTGTCCACCCTGTATTGGATACATTCGATTCATCATTTTATTTTTTATAAATGGGAACATTCCCATTTCTTGATTTTAATATTGCCACTCAAAGACAAAAAACAAAATGGGAACAGTCCCATTAATTGAGAATGATCACAGTATAATTTTAGAGCAAATCGCTGTAGTGTGGATTAGCGGCAAATAGGTTGTTGAGTGAAGTGAGCGACTTCTTCATCGCCATTTAATTGATTAATCAGCATCTTAGCGGACTTTTCACCCGCAAGGGTATAACCAGGATCGACACTAAATACTTTAGGGAAAAGGAAAGAAAGCAACTCGTTACCACCCACGCCTGTCACGACCACGTCTTCACGACCTAACTCTTGAAGACGCTTGATTACGCCCAATGCAATGGTATCGCTGGCACACACAATGGCTTGCGTGTCTGCATTGAGAACGTGGTCCACCAGCTGATAAGCACTTTCATGGCTAAGCTTACCGGTTTGGAAACAAGGCGTAAGTTGCTTGCGTTGACACCACGATTTATAAGCATTTAGACGAGCTAAGCCAGTGGTTTTGTCTTCAGGATCAACACCAATATAAGCAATGCGAGATAAAGATTGCTGCTCAAGGTGAGACAAAGCCATGTCTATCACGCCTTGGTTATCATAATTGATGGAAGAGACGTTATCGGTATCCATCGCAATCACCACAATGCGATTGCCCCACTCAGCTAAGGCTTGCTCATCGCATCCTGTAAACCCAAATACAATCACGCCATCCACATTGCGACGCTTAAGCACACTCAAGTGCTCATTGGTTTTGTCTCGGTCAAACTGACTCTCCATGATCACCGCATCATAACCAGCGGAATACAATGCATTGAGCATTGTACCAACAGCACGATTTTCGGATGGTGAGTCCAGACGGGAGATGATAACACCAATGACTTTTTGGCTACCGCCACGCATTGATTGCGCAGATTTGGACGGTACATAACCAGATTCACGAATGATTTGCTCTACTTTCTCTCGCGTTTGAGGTTTCACTTTTGGATCGTTGGTAAGCACACGGCTTACTGTTGATTTGCCAACGCCTGCCAATTTCGCGATATCAAGAATGGTGAGTTTTTTGCTCATAAGTGATCAAACTAGAATGGATGAATGCTTAGGTGACTGAACTTTAACAGTAATAAGAGAAAAGGGAAGCAAACGCTTCCCTTAAATATGCGAATTGTGCAGATTATTTCTTTAAATATGCAGGCACGTCAGCAACACTATCAAGCACAACCGTTGCTAATGCTTCACCTTGCTCAGTAACAGGCTTACCTGTGCGCACCAAAATCTTGGTGCCAACGCCCGCGGCTTCTGCTGCCATCATGTCTTCGGCTTTATCACCAATCATCACAGATTTTTCCATGTCGATTTTCAAGAAGTCGCGAGCAGAGATAAACATACCAGGTTTAGGCTTGCGGCAATCACAATCCTGCTTGTAATCGCCAATGCCATGTTCAGGGTGATGTGGACAGTAGTAGATACCATCAAACTCAACACCATGATCAACAAAGTTCCAGTCCATCCATTGAGTCAGAGACAAGAAACGGTCTTCACTGAATTTACCACGTGCGATGCCCGATTGATTCGTCACTAGCACTAAGAGGTAACCTTGATCTTTCAGCGCTTTCGTCGCTTCAAACACACCATCAATGTACTCAAAATCATGTTCGTCATGAACGTAGCCGTGGTCAACGTTTATCACGCCATCACGATCGATAAAAACAGCAGGTTTTGCCAAAACGTATTTCTCTATTAACTCGGTTTAATCAGATTATTACATACCTTATAAACTTCAACACTATCTAATTCATTCTAGGCCTCGACAAAACAGTTGATTTGTTAGGCAAGAATCGGTAATTCTGAGGGGGCTCTCCACTTATCTTCTCATCGTAACTTACTCCTCATTCTCTTCAAAACAGAACATCCATACATTTAGACGTCTAGACGTAAAAATATCTATTGACTTCATTCTGGTTAACCCATAGCATCAACTGAGAAGTGAGATAAAGCTCAACATTAAGTTCTGTCAAAGGCCGTTTTTGACAGCGAAGTTCCCCATATCTTTGGGCAGGTTGAAACATGATAGAAATAAAAAACGTCAATAAAGTGTTCTACCAAGGCAGTAAGGAAATCCTTGCCCTGAAAGACATTAACCTACACATCGCCAAGGGCACCATCTTCGGTGTTATCGGTTCATCTGGTGCTGGTAAAAGTACGCTGATCCGCTGCGTAAACATGTTAGAAGCACCAACATCTGGCTCCATCATCGTTGATGGCATTGATTTAACAAAACTCAGCAAAAAGCAGTTGGTCGAAACGCGCCGTAACATCGGCATGATCTTTCAGCATTTTAATCTGCTCTCGTCTCGTACTGTGTTTGATAACGTGGCGCTACCACTGGAACTGGCAGGCAAAGACAAATCGCAAATCACAACAAAAGTCACTGAGTTACTAAAACTTGTTGGCTTAGCCGACAAACACGAAAGCTATCCGTCCAACCTAAGTGGCGGTCAAAAACAACGTGTGGCGATTGCTCGCGCATTGGCATCCGATCCAAGCGTACTACTGTGTGACGAAGCCACTAGCGCACTGGATCCTGCAACGACTCAATCTATCCTTGAGCTATTGAAAGAGATCAACCGCAAACTCAACATCACGATTCTACTGATTACCCACGAAATGGAAGTGGTAAAAAGCATCTGTCACGAAGTGGCGATCATCGGTGGTGGTGAGTTGGTGGAGAAAGGCACCGTTGGCGATATTTTCGCGCACCCTAAAACGGAGCTGGCGCACCAATTCATTCGCTCAACGCTGGATCTATCCATTCCTGAAGATTACCAAGCACGTCTGCAAGCAGAGCGTGTTGAAGGCAGCTACCCATTAGTTCGCTTAGAGTTTACTGGCGCAACCGTCGATGCTCCGCTAATGTCGCAAATCTCTCGTAAATACAATATTGATGTGAGTATTTTAAGCTCCGATCTCGATTACGCTGGCGGCGTGAAATTCGGCATGATGGTCGCAGAGCTATTTGGTAATGAAGAAGATGACAACGCAGCACTGGAATACCTGCGTAAGCACAACGTAAAAGTAGAGGTACTTGGTTATGTCCTTTAATACGATTTCTGAATGGCTGAGTTTAAACAGCAAACTACTTTTAGGTGCAACGTGGGAAACGCTTTACATGGTTGCGGTTGCCGGATTAGTCGGCTTTGCCGTGGGTATTCCATTAGGCGTAATCCTCCACATTACTAAGAAAGGCGGCCTACTTGAAAACACCAAACTAAATAGCAGCTTAGGCGCTGTCGTTAACATTGGTCGTTCTGTGCCATTCCTCGTCCTGATGGTTGCGATTATTCCAGTGACAAAAATGCTAGTTGGAACCTTTATCGGTACAACCGCAGCAATCGTCCCACTTACTATTGGTGCCATTCCGTTTGTTGCCCGTCTTATTGAAGGTGCTTTGTTAGAGGTACCAACAGGCTTGGTGGAAGCGGCACAATCAATGGGGGCGACACCAACACAGATCATCACAAAAGTTCTACTACCTGAAGCAATGCCGACTATTGTTAACTCAGTAACGATCACCTTAGTCACTCTCGTTAGCTACTCGGCCATGGCGGGTACGGTAGGCGGCGGCGGACTCGGCGACGTAGCCATCCGTTACGGTTTCCACCGCTACGATGTAACTATCATGGCTGTGACTGTCGTGATGCTGATTGTTCTAGTACAGATTATTCAGTCTATCGGTGACGCAGTGGTGCGCCGTGTAGACCACAGATAAGCATTGAAAATACAAATTATAAGGAGATAAAGATGAAATTTAGCCTTAAAGGTCTTTTGACTGTAGCAACAGCCGCTTCTGCTCTTGTTCTAGCGGGTTGTGGCGACAAAGAAGTAGACGTAAATAAAGTAAAAGTTGGCGTTATTGCTGGTGCTGAAGCACAAGTTGCCGAAGTGGCAGCTAAAGTAGCAAAAGAAAAGTACAACCTAGACGTTGAGTTAGTAACATTTACCGATTACGTAACGCCAAATGCCGCTCTGGATGATGGTTCAGTAGACGCGAATGCGTTCCAACATAAACCATACCTAGATCAACAAGTGAAAGACCGCGGCTACAAACTGGCTATCGCGGGTAACTCATTCGTTTACCCTATTGCTGGTTACTCTAAGCAAGTGAAGTCAATCGATGAAATCCAAGATGGCGCACGCATCGCAGTACCAAACGATCCAACGAACCTAGGTCGCTCACTACTGCTTCTTGAGCAACAAGGTTTGATTACGCTACGTGATGGCGTTGGTCTACTCGCTACAGTACGTGACATCGTAGGCAACCCTAAAAATATCGAAATCATTGAGTTAGAAGCGCCACAACTTCCACGTTCATTGGATGACGTAACGCTATCTATCATCAACACCACTTACGCAAGCTCTATCGACCTATCGCCAGAGCGTGACGGCGTGTTCGTTGAAGATAAAGACTCACCATACGTAAACCTAATTGTTGCTCGCGAAGAAAATGTTAATGCGCAAAACGTACAAAACTTCGTAAAAGCTTACCAAACGGAAGAAGTTTACGAAGCGGCAAAAGAGCTGTTCAAAGGCGGCGTAGTGAAAGGTTGGTAATCCCACTTTTCTAAACCGTACTGAAAATAATAGTCTGAACATAAAAAGGGCTGATGTGAAAACATCAGCCCTTTTTATTTCTCTATCTAACCATTTACGTAACCTCAATTAGTTACTTAAGGTGGTCCCAAGAGATGTTCGACACGATTCGGCACTCATCGCATTTAAAGTAAAATATGTCATGTAATGGCTCATCGAGTAGCCACTCTCCACCGCATTTGGGACACTTGCGCGCTTTCTCGCTCTCCAGCGACTGACCGCCCACGCGATACTGGTAATAGTAAGTTGGAACCTTGGTGATGTATTCGATACGACCTCGCAAATCCCAACCGCGGCGGAACAACACACTGTCCACATCGCAAATCTCGTGCAGCGCCGCATGCTCTGCACGGCACCCGCCCGCCATTTGGATTTCATCGCACGCTTGCCATTCTGTCTGCCATTTGATGACGGCTTTATGGTCACCATTTAGCGTCGGCTCATTGCGATACAAAGGAATCGGCAACAGGGTTTCACCACTTCGCAAAGGCGAACACGTATGAACATAAGTCGTGTACAACACTTGCCAGCTAGGTGTCTCTTCTTCGGCTGCTTGTTCTGAATTCAAATCACGCCCCAGCATACGCATTTTCGGAGCAAGCAAAGACGCATCCGACAAACGGTTCATGCACACTTTGACGAAATCTGAGTGATAACGTGGATGCAAGCTGTCTTGTTCTGGGCAAACAACACGAACGAAAAATTCACCTTCTCCCATCACTATCGGGAATTCTCGGCCTAGTACTTGGCCGTTATAACGCAACGCATCCATCAAGCCATTAATGGCTTTGTCTACCGCGCTGACGGTGGTGTTATCAAAACACTCAAACTGCAACTCAACAACGTACATATTTAGACAGCGGCCTCTAACTTGCTCAAGAACTCAGCCAATGAATCCGCCAGCACATCGCGTTTAGACGTACCTAAACGCTCTAAAATCACATTACCAGTGAGGTTACAAATCGAGATCACATCCATTTCCTCATCTGTCGCTGCAATAAATACTGTTGGTTTAAGTTTCAAGCGGCGCTGCGTCACCAAATGACCAAGAATATTTTCTTGTAGGCGCACGAAATCGTCATCGCTCCACACTTGCAGCAGCGCCAACGAATTACCTTGCCAAGTTGCCTCCATATCGGCGCAGTATTGAGAACCATAAAAGGCTTTTACATCATCTTGCAGTGACAACTCAATCGCATTTTCCACATTAGTGAAATCGGCCATCTCATTACGCGCGACCGCTTTCCAAAGCACCTTTCCATCACGCTTCTCTTCGACACAAGGAGAAACAAGATCTGCAAGCTCTTCACTGCTTGGCAACTCATTATATTTAGCTTGCCAAGCTTGTTGGTAGCGCAGGCTGAACTCTTGTAGCGCCTGAGTAACGTTTTGGGTCATGAAGGTCTCCTCATTCCTTATTTATCAGATAGCCGTGTTTGCCGGATGGCAATTGACCAGCGGATTCAGTAAAATTCTCGCCATTCTAATCGAAAACGACCACAAAGTATGAGCAAATATTCTGACGCTAAAGAGCTTGCTGGCCTAACACTAGGTAAAAAGACCGAGTATGCGAACCAATACGACCCAAGCTTGCTGCAACCAGTTCCTCGTAGCCTAAACCGAGATGACCTTCAGTTAGGCGACAGCCTTCCTTTTATGGGCCACGACATTTGGACGCTGTACGAGCTCTCTTGGTTAAATAGTAAAGGCTTACCACAAGTGGCCGTTGGCGAAGTATACATTCCAGCCACCAGTGCAAACTTGATTGAGTCGAAGTCGTTCAAACTGTACTTAAACAGCTACAACCAAACCCGTTTTTCAAGCTGGGAAGAAGTTGAAGAGCGTTTAACGCAAGACCTATCTGAATGTGCCGGTGAAAAGGTGTTGGTCGAGGTGAACCCGGTTACTCACTACACCAATCAACCTATTGTGACAATGGAAGGCGAATGTATTGATGACCAAGACATTGACATCACCAGTTACGATTTTGATGCCGATTTGCTTGAAGGCGCAGCAGGTGAAGAGCAAGTGGAAGAAATCCTACATAGCCACCTATTGAAGTCAAACTGTTTGATCACCAATCAACCCGACTGGGGCAGTGTAGAAATTCGCTACCAAGGTGCGAAAATAGATCGCGAGAAACTGCTGCGTTACTTGGTATCTTTCCGCGAGCACAACGAATTTCACGAACAATGTGTTGAGCGTATTTTTACGGATCTAATGAAATACTGCCAACCAAGCAAACTGACCGTATTCGCCCGCTACACGCGCCGTGGTGGCTTGGACATCAACCCGTACCGCTCAACGGAGCAAGACAAGCCAGATCGCAACCACCGCATGGCTCGTCAGTAATCGCGTTAGTGACAGAAATAAGTTCGGTAATCTAAAGGGTTACCGGACGTTTTTATTGTCCAAGCATGTTACTATATCAAATGGCTTCAACCTGCATTTAAGGGGCTTGTTGAGGTCTTTTACCGTTATCCGCCATATCTAAAAACAGTTCGAGGGAACGAAAGGATGTTTTGGGACAGTTCGCGTCTATTCAAGTTGATTGGCTTTCTTTGCTTGCTGTTTGTACAGCCGCTTCATGCGACCATTTTATCGTCCGCGTTACTCAACGAAGCACAACAATTGGCGGAAATAGAGCCATCACAAGCAAAACAAGCGGCAACCAACTACTTGTCACAACGTGAGCTAACGGAACGCAAAGAGAGTGACAGCCCTTCGGCTATGTCTCGTGACGAGACCGATCGTAGCGTTCGTACACCAAGCAGCACCATCGAAGCACACAAGATTATCGCTCAGGCAGACTACGCCATGGGTAACGTTCGTTCGGCTATCGAACACCTAAACAAAGCCGAGCGCTTAGCGCAAGAATATCAATTACCGTACATGGATTTAGATCTCCAGCTGATGCGCAACCAAATGATTTGGATGTACGACAAAAACTACTCAAAAGCGGAAGACACGCTTAACCTAATTGAGCAGCAACTCGATGAAGCCGATGCGGTATTGCAACGTACCGACAGCGTTCGCTATCGATTAGTGATGCAAAGAGCGCTCCTCGCTTCACATAGTGGCGATCTGATTAAAGCGGAAAGTTTGTATTCTCAAGCCAAAACTATGCTTGAAGACAGCCGATCTGACTTAGCCTTGATCGACTATTACACAGCCGTCGGCGAGTTTTATCTGAATAGCAAGAAATACAATTTGGCTTTGTCGGAACTGCTTTACGGTTATTGGCAATCTATTGAGAGTGACAGTGGCGCAAGGTTAGCAAAAGTTAATCGCCTGTTGGCGAGACTCTTCCAAGAGCGTCGAGTTTACGACAAAGCGATCGAATACTTATCTCAAGCCGCAGACTTCTATGACTCCTACCCTAGCTCTCCCATCCTAGCGGATGTCCTTGAGCAAATGGGTGACATTTATTTTTACCAAGGCAAGTTTAACCTTGCCTTAGTGCACTACTTCAACGTGCTGGACCATGAAAGCACCAGTAAGAACATTAATCGGATCATTAAGATTCGCTTAAGCTTAGCGGCTACCTATCTGCAACTCTACAACTACGCGCTAGCTGAACAATACCTAGACCGTTCTAAAGAGCTTTTAGAATACACTGACATTCCTAAGCTTGAAGCAAAGGCAGCGTTGCTTCAGTCAGGCCTGGCTTATCATCAAAACGACAGTAAAAACGTCATTACCAATGCAAAGCTGGCGTTAGCACTTGCTGAAAAGTCACCTGAAAATAACAACTTCATTAAGCAGCAGTCTTACCGCTTACTCGGGCTTGGTTACGAGCAGGCAGGCGAATACCAACTTTCTCTGCAGGCTTATAAGAAATACACCAACCTTGTGCGTTTAGAGCAAAAGCAGCTCAACCAAATCAGTGAGGATGCATTCCGCCAACAAAAAGAGTTTGCTGAACAAACCATCCACTATATCGGCCAATCGGAACGCCTTGAACAAGTGGAAAGGGAACACCGCAAATTCCAGAAAATCTCATTCGCATTGTTTATTACTGTGTTGGTGATGTTTTTGTTCATTATGCGCCGCGGCGTGATCATGCAACGCCAAGCAAGTGAAATCGAAAAACTGCGTAATGATCTCTTCACTCACTCTCGTTCCCGTTTGCGTAACTTGCGTATGCTGAACGTGAAGCTGTCTCGCTCATTGAAAAAGTCGAGCGAAACTTTCGAGCAATGGCAAATGGGCGAATTGATCCACGAGCCACTTAACGACCGCCTGCGCTTTGTCATGATCGACTTGCCATTCCTACGAAGCATGTACGTCCACAACGGTTATAAAGCAGGCCTGGAGCTGGAGCGCGCATTTGGTGACTTCCTAGCGGAAAAGATAGAAAAACCGTCGCGTCTTTACCATTTCTCAGATGCAAACCTACTCTACATAGAACCGAATGCTGACCGTGATGCTTCTGCCGAAGTCATGTTCGAGAAATTCCAGACTTGGGTGGATGAGTTCGCTCAACAACACAACGTCAACCGTATTATTCGCATGGGTATCAGCGATTATCCGTTCTTACCCCGAGCCTACACTGCAATTAACGACGAGGAATTACTCGATCTGTTGCTGCTTGCGACTCACATTGCGCGAGAAGTCAGCTTGAAGGATAAGCAAAGCCACTGGGTTTTCTTGAAAGCCATCGATAACGCACCCGCCGCGAGCTTTGCAACGGGTAACATAAGAACCGCCTGTCAGCATGCCATTAGCCAAGGCCTGATTAAGATCCATTCGTCCTACAAGAATGAGGACGACATCAAGAAAATATTAAAAAATGGATAATTAAACGCCTGTTAGACATAATAACTAATGACGCTATAACGTTTTTTGTTATTATCGGATAATTGTCAGTAGTACATGGACTTAACCGTAGTCACTTCATGGGAATCTTGGAATCCGATATTCAGTCGCAGCTTCATCAGCTGAGTTGTCAACTTGACCAACTCAGACTGACACATCGTGATACTTCACTCAAATTCAAACGTGAACAACAAGTTCTTAAACGCGTTGTGGCATCATTGTCTTCAGCTTGCCAGGGTTCGAATACCCAGGTATCCAATTACCTGTTTGAAATCCAACAAGAGCTGCAACATCAAAAAGATATCAGTACTCTTATCCCACGTTTAGCGGTATTAGAGAGAATGCTCAAACAGCAGTCGAAGACGATGGACAAACAGAACGGCTACCTAGACGAACAAATCAAACACAGTGGTGAAACACTCCAACGTGTCACAGGTTTACCTGCGCAGTTAAAACGTGAACTACGGAACTTAATGAGTTTCTCAGAAGCTCATGCCAGCAATAAAGCCGATCAAGCCACTAAGCTACTGAGCATTTACGAACGCGCTCTGAAAATCATCACTTCCAACTCGCGTTTGCATCTCAGTGAGTTTGAGAATAATCCTGATAAGTCTCAACTTGAGTGCTTAGCCAGCGATCTACAACATACCATCACCGAGCTGGATTTTGAGGGAGAAACGGGAGATCGATTGCTCGATATTCGGGCTAAGCTGCTTCTTGGCGTGAGTGCAGAGTCTCTCATTGAGCTTACGCTCTCAACGCTGAAATTGGTTGTCGAAGCAACCAAGTTTGAGCGCGAAGCGTCTAGCCAATTCCTTGATCAGCTGAACACTTCTCTCGCAAGTAACCTAAAAACCGTTCATCAGAACGTCGACCAACATCATACCTACTTTGAGCACCGCCAAGAGCTCAACACAGAAATGAACAGTCTGGTTGAATTGAGTCAACTATCCCTCGACCAAGCTCAAGATCTAGCGGATGTAAAAAAAGAAGTCGCCCCGTTACTTGCGAAAATGGCGTCGCTGACAGAGCGACTTAAAATGACGGAAGAACGAGAACAAGCGCTGCAAGAGCGTTTGAATTACAGTAAGAACCAGCTCGAAGCCGTGTTTGAAACCACCCAAGATCATCGTCGACGCTTAGATGACCAAGCTCAGCGCATGTTGCTAGACCCTCTGACTAAAGTCTATAACCGCACCGCATTTAATGATCGACTAGAGCTAGAGTATCGCCGTTGGATTCGCTCTCAACAGAACCTGCGTGTAGTGTTGTTTGACGTTGATAACTTCAAAGCGGTGAATGACAGCTATGGCTATACGGCTGGTGATAAAGCGTTGAAGATCATCGCTCGCACCATTAACAAACGCGTATCAGAAACTGAAACGGTAGCTCGCTTTGGTGGCGAAGAGTTTATTTTACTCGTTCCAGAACAATCTGAAGAATACACACTGGATCTCATTAAACATATCCAGCGTGATATTAGCCAATTGCCATTTAAGTTCCGTGAGCAAAATATCATGATCACTCTAGCGGCTGTGTCGACCTCTTTTAAAGAGTCCGATACGCCAGAGTATGTACTCGATCGACTCGGCAAGATGCTTGCGGACGCTAAAAAACGTGGAACAAATCAACTTAACTGGAGCTAGATTTCGTACAAAAAGCGAACAAACAAACCAGAATTGGCGCAATTTACGCTTTATAACCACCCATTTTCAACGAGTTATCACATTTCTTCCCTTTCAGTCTGCTAAGCTGTAAAAACCCAAGTCACTTCAAGATGATGCATTTACAGAACGCGAATGTACCATCTTGAGGTTGCTTGGGAGTCAATAACCATAAAACCAAATCGGCCAACTGCCTTTCATCAAACCATACGTATAACCCAAAAAGGTGAGTTGGTACTTTCCCTCAAAATAATGCAACACAAGGAGGCGTTATGATTACCCATATAAGCCCCGCTGGTAGCATGGACTTGCTATCTCAATTAGAAGTAGAGCGCTTAAAGAACACGGCCTCGAGTGAACTTTATCAACTGTACCGCAACTGCACGTTAGCGGTGTTGAACTCCGGCAGTCATACCGATAACTCGAAAGAGCTACTCGATAAACACCAGTCGTTTGATGTCAACGTAGTGCGCCGCGAGCGTGGTATTAAGCTTGAGCTGACTAACCCACCTGAGCACGCCTTTGTCGATGGCGAGATAATTAAAGGTATCCAAGAGCATCTGTTCTCCGTGTTACGCGATATCGTTTATGTCAATATGCATTTAGCAGACGCACAACGACTCAACCTGACGAACCCAATTCACATCACTAACCTCGTGTTCGGTATTCTGCGTAATGCCAGAGCGCTCACACCAGGTATCGAGCCAAACCTCGTCGTATGTTGGGGCGGTCACTCTATCAATGGCGTGGAATATCAATACACACGTGAAGTCGGTAACGAGCTTGGCTTGCGTGAACTTAATATCTGCACGGGTTGTGGCCCTGGTGCGATGGAAGGGCCAATGAAAGGTGCCGCTATCGGACATGCGAAGCAGCGTTATACTCAGCAACGTTATCTTGGTTTAACCGAACCTTCGATTATTGCAGCCGAGCCACCAAACCCAATCGTGAATGAGCTGGTTATCATGCCAGACATCGAAAAGCGTTTGGAAGCCTTTGTACGTATGGCGCATGGCATTGTGATTTTCCCTGGTGGTCCGGGTACTGCAGAAGAGTTGCTGTATATTCTTGGCATTATGATGCATCCAGACAACGCCGATCAGCCAATGCCTATCGTGTTAACTGGACCAAAAGAGAGTGAAGAGTACTTCCGCTCTATCGACGAGTTTGTTCGCGATACACTTGGCGAAGAAGGTCAAAAGCATTACGAGATCGTCATTGACGATCCGGCAGAAGTGGCACGTATCATGAAGCGCTCCATGGACTCTGTACGCCTTCACCGAAAAGAAAAAGGCGATGCTTATAGCTTTAACTGGTCATTAAAAATCGAGCCTAACTTCCAGTTACCATTCGATCCAACTCATGAGTCGATGGAGCAATTGGATTTAAGCTTAGATCAAGAACCTCAAGTCTTAGCGGCCAACCTGCGTCAAGCCTTCTCAGGTATCGTGGCTGGTAACGTCAAAGCCGAAGGCATTCGAGAAATCGAACGTCGAGGCCCTTTCACCATTCACGGTGATCCTGTGCTAATGAAAAAGCTCGATAAGTTACTACAAGACTTTGTCGAACAACACCGAATGAAATTACCTGGCGGTTCAGACTACGAACCGTGTTATCGCATCGCTCACCCAGAAATTGGTGGTCGATAGTCAGGCTAGCATTCGTTACACTAGGGGCATTACGCCCCTTTTTATTGCTAAGTCATTATGTCTATTCATCTTGTTATTATTGATGCCCTAAACCTGATCCGCCGTGTGCACTCTGCACAACCGGATCCAACCGACATAGCAAGAACCATCACCACGACACAAAGAACCCTCACTCGCATTCTGTCAGAAGCCAACCCGACACACATCATCGCGGTTTTCGATCACCATGAACAAGACAGAGGATGGCGAGCTAAGATTCTCCCGGACTATAAGCAAAATCGAAAACCAATGCCGGAACCACTGATGCAAGGTCTAGATGCGATTCAGCAAGCATGGTGGGAACAAGGTATTGATTCATTGCTTTCTGAAGGCGATGAAGCGGACGACTTGGTTGCTACTCTCGCGACGAAAGTGGCCAGTCATGGTGAAAAGGTCACCATCGTTTCTACGGATAAAGGCTACTGTCAGCTGCTTTCTCCTACCCTACAGATCCGTGATTACTTCCAACATCGTTGGTTAGATGAACCGTTTATCGAAAAAGAGTTCGGCGTAAAACCGAGCCAACTGGCCGATTATTGGGGGTTAACGGGGATCAGCTCTAGCCAAGTGCCGGGGGTTCCGGGCATTGGACCAAAAGCGGCGAAAGAGATTCTTACTCAGTTTGAGAATATTGAAGCAGCCTACGCCAGTGAAGACCTCGCACCGAAATACCGTAAAAAATTAGACGAGCACATTGAGTCTGCACGCTTATGTAAACGCGTCGCGGCTTTAAAGTGCGACATTGAACTCGGCTTTAACTTACAGGACATTCGCTTTACAGGACCAAATAAGGCGGAATAGTGTCTGATGATGGTTTCAAACCATAGAGCTATCAGACAATAAAAAAGCGCCATTTGAAGGCGCTTTTTCTATTCTCGGGACTATCCCCAAATGACTCGGAGATAGAATTAGTACGGCGAAATGTTCGATAGACACTGGATATGAATCGTGATCTCTTCACGATCATGATACAAATGCTTAGCTTGTAGTCTGAACTTTACCTTATTATCAATCAGGAACTGCTTCAGGTTTTCAAGGTCTTGCAGCACCTCGTCATAGCGGCCTTTCATTGGCAGCTTAAGGTTAAAGATTGCCTCTTTCGCCCAACCTTTTAACAGCCACTGGCCCATAAGGTGAGCAACACGAGCTGGCTTTTCTACCATGTCACAAACAATCCATGTTACGTTCTTACGATCTGGTTCGAATTTAAAACCATCCACCATATGATGCTTGATCTGGCCGGTTTCCATCAAGCTGTCTGCCATCATGCCGTTATCGACACAGTGAACGAACATCGAGCGCTTCACCAATTGGTACGTCCAACCGCCTGGACATGCCCCTAAATCGACCCCCCACATTCCTGGAGCTAAACGCTCATCCCACTCTTCACGTGGAATAAAGACGTGAAATGCTTCTTCCAGTTTAAGCGTTGAACGACTTGGGGCGTCTGCTGGGAACTTAAGGCGAGGAATACCCATGAAGAACTGAGAGTTATTGTCTGTGTAAGAATAACCGACATAACAGTGGCCGGGCTCCACAAAACAAATGTGCAGTACTGGCTTCTTCGCGTTGTCTTTGTTCAACATTAAACCTTTACCGCGCAACGCTTGACGCATTGGGACAGTAAATTTACGGCAGAATTTCAGTAGCTCTTTCGCTTCATTCGTATCCGGAGTTTCAATTCTCAAATCCCCACAGCGAGGAAACGCTTCAATGTCTGCTAGCTCATTCAAAATTGGGCTAATGCGGTCATCACTTGGCAGCGATTGAAACTCAGCCGCTACCGCAAACATTTGGCGAGCGAAGATTAACGACTTGAAGTCCAAACCTCTCGCAAGTTTGTCCGCATCTCCATCTTGGTAACACTCGAAGACAACATAACCTGAGTTTCTCTTCACACGAGGGAAGCCATACACTTCCAACTGTGTCGCTTTGTCCTGAATTTCACCAGCACACTCTTTCTCAAAGCCAGAACGGCAATAGAGCATTAGTTGTTTCACTTGGAGACCTCTTTGATATTGAACGCAGCAAAAAAGAACAGACACCAACCAATCATGAACAGCAATCCTCCCATTGGAGTAATCGGCCCAAACCACTTAATGCCTGTCAGCGCCAGCGCGTAAAGACTGCCGCTAAAACAAAAGATGCCGATGATAAAGCAAATCGCTGCAATGAAAAAATATTTTTGTGCTTTTTGTCCCAAATTCAATAGCAATAAAACCGCACAAAACACAATCGCCAGCGTGTGAATAAATTGGTACAACACTCCAGTCTCAAATACGCCAAGTAAATACGGAGCCAACTGAGCTTTTAGCCCATGTGCAGCAAAGGCACCTAGAGCGACAGAAACCAGCCCAGACAGACCAGAAAATGAGAGTAACCACTTACTTTTCATGGTACACCTCTTTGATAAACGCCGCTAACTGCTCTACCGCGAGCTCGATGTTACCCGCCTCGGTATGGCCTGAGCTCTTGCGCGGTTTAAAGCTGTGGTCACCATCGGGTAAAAAACTCACCTTAACTTGCGATGAAAGGACAAAGTCATCGAACTCCTCACGATTACCAAAGGTGTCTCGCTCCCCTTGTAGAATCAGCGTAGGTTTCTCAATAGTTGCTAAGTGCTCGCCTTTGTATTTCTCTGGCTTTCCCGGTGGGTGAAATGGAAACCCTAAACAGGCAATGCCCGCCACCAGCTCATTTTCAGCCAGTAAACTAGATATGCGACCACCCATTGACTTGCCACCAATGACAATAGGTTGAGAGGTAAAGTGAGCAATCACTTCTTCATAGGCTTCCAGCAGTTTTGGCGCACGATCTGGTGGGCGCTTTTTCCCATCTTCCGCTCGCTTAATCATATACGGGAAGTTAAATCGCACTACGCGAATTCCTTGCTCAACTAATCCTTTGGCAACGGCGGTCATGAAATCATGTTCCATCCCCGCTCCAGCGCCATGGGCAAAGATAAATAGAGGACCGCTTTCAGGTCCCTCAACTATCCATTGGCTCATCTAGTACTTCCTCTTGCTCTTTTCTCGCGGTCGCTAACATCCAGTCTCTAAACGTTGCGATTCGGCCCATATCTGCCTGCTGTTCATGACACACCACGTAGAATGCATTCTTGGAGATCAACACCTCGTCGAATGGCGCGATGAGTCGTCCAGCTTCCATTTCTGGCTTGGCGAGTACGTTGTTACCAAGCGCAACCCCCTGACCATGCGCAGCAGCCTGTAGCACCATCGTCGAGTGACTGAAAATAGGACCGTGGTTTACATTGATACCTTCGATGTTGTAATGACGCGCAAACTGCTTCCAGTCTTTACGCGAAGTATCATGTAACAAAGTGTGTAATTTGAGGTCACTTAGAGATTCTAATGGTTTGTTGCCTAAAAGTAACGAAGGTGAACAAAGTGGGATCAGAAACTCTTGGTACAATTTATCCGCTCGCAAACCCGGCCAATTCCCACGGCCATAATAGATAGCCACATCTACATCATCAGTCAGTGAACCTTCATCCATATCCACAGCTTTAATACGTACATCGATATCTGGCTCTTGAGCATTAAAATCGGCCAAACGAGGCACCAACCATTGGATAGCAAAACTCGGCGGTAGACTGATCGTCAATGCCCCTTTTTCACTACGTTCCAATACCTTATCTGTCGCCTCGGCAATCGAGGTGAAAATATCTTTGATGTCGAGAAAGTAACTTTGTCCTTCTTCTGTCAACAATAGCGAACGATTACGGCGACGAAAGAGCTTCAACGATAAGAACTCTTCGAGTGCTTTAATCTGGTGACTGACCGCGGCTTGAGTAACAAACAACTCTTCTGCCGCTCGCGTAAAACTAAGATGGCGAGCAGCCGCTTCGAAGACTCGAAGCGAATTTAATGGAGGCAATCTGCGAGACATATGGGACCTCAAATAGGATTAGTTTTTTTAATCTGAAACATTATAAAATGTCCGTTGTCGAACAGCCAGATAAATTCTATATTTCACCCCGCAACACGAGCCTGAACGGCTTGATTTCTTTGGAAATCAATTGGCTTCGTTGTTGCGATGTTGTGTTTGCAAACTCGTATTTCGAGTTAGGTAGATTTCTACCATAATGTTTTGTCCACACTCCCTGTGACAAAACATATACTTCCTGTATTTATTTTTGACCTGTCTGTCAAATTTGTTACACCGCCTAAATTAGGCGGTGTTTTTTTATCTATCGAAAATCTCATCCGCATATCTGGCAGCAACATCACTTTATTACTCTTCTTTCGGATTAATTATCGTTATATCAACACAAAGTGTATGGCTTTGCGATAAGCCTCAACATTATGCTAAGTAATGGTTAGCTGTAACGCGATCAAAAACAAAAAAGGCGCAAATTGATGTCTCAATTTGCGCCTTTTAACGTCTTTTTATCAGTCAACTATGGGCGGTAAACTTTTACGTTATTGAAGCCTTGCTCTTGCAAGTAAAGTGCTTGCAGGCGGCTCATCACACCACGGTCACAGTACAATAGATATGTCTTAGATTGGTCTAAATCACCAAACTGTGTACCCAACTTGTAGAATGGGATATGTTTCACATCCACACCTTCGATTTCGAGCGGGTTATCGTCTTCCTCTTCAGGACTACGAATATCTAGCACAACCGCGTGCTCTTCTACCGCTTCAACCTGCTCGACTTCTGGTGCTGCTTGCTCAGACTCTTTCGCGATATCACGAATGTCCATCATGCGAGCATCACGAACTACTTGCTCAAGAATGCTAAAGTCAAACTTCTCTTCTTCCGCTTCTAGCTTCGCTTTAATCGCTTTTACTGTCGGCTTCTTAGAAATAACACCACAATACTCTGGCATAGTCTTCGCAAAATCTTCCGTGCCGATTTCGCGTGCTAGGTTAATGATGTCTTCTTTATCCCAGTTGATAAGTGGGCGCAGAATCAACGTGTCCGTTACGTTATCGATATGGCGGAGGTTAGTTAGCGTTTGGCTCGATACTTGACCGAGCGCTTCGCCTGTTACCAATGCTTCGATCTTCATCTTTTGAGCGATCATGCCTGCTGCACGCATGAACATACGCTTCAAGATAACCCCCATTTGGCCGTCATCGACTTTCTCTAGGATTTCCGCAACCACAGGTTCGAAATCAACTGAAATGAAACGTACTTTTGCAGAAGAACCGTATTTGTTCCATAAGTAGTGAGAAACCTGCTTAACGCCAATTTCGTGCGCTGGACCACCTAGGTTAAAGAAACAGTAGTGTACTTTTGAGCCACGTTTGATGTGCAGATAGCTAGAAACACCAGAGTCAAAACCACCAGAGATCAAGCTCAACACGTCTTCTTGCGTGCCCAGTGGGAAGCCGCCTAAACCTTTATGACGAGCCAGCACTTGGTTTAGCTTATCATTCGAGACTTCCACCTTGATCGTCACGTCTGGGTTTTGCAGCTTAACTCTTGCGCTCTCAATCGCTTGGTTTAAACCACCGCCGACATAACGCTCTAGTTCGATAGAGGTAAAGTCGTGCTTACCGCGACGCTTCGCACGTACAACAAAGGTTTTATTTTCGAGTGCAGAGCGATTTAGCTCCAGTACTTGTTCGAAGATATCGTGCAAGTCTTTAAATTCGGTCTGCTTCACTTCCAGTACGTGGTGAATGCCTGGTGTATGAGTCAAAACCTCAAGAACTTCAGCGTGGAATTCGTTACTCTCAGAGGTCACTTCAATGTGATCACGACGGTTGAATACCGCGACAGATTCCGTGCGGCTCTTAATGATGTTACGAATGTTGCACTCTAAAATCTTTGTGAAGCGCTTACGCACAGATTCACTTTTTACAAAAATTTCTGGATGGGGCTTTACAATAAATTTCATAGTCTAATTCGCAGGTTAGTTTCGCAATCAACAAAGAGTGACACTCAACTTCAATGCTTCATACGCAGTAAAACCGCGTTTCAGTCACAAAAAGTAGTCTGAGCTCACTTTTAAGGCGCAAGATTATACACCCAAGCGGATTGGAAAAACAAAAAAAGCGAGCAATCTGCTCGCTTTCTTATCTCTCTACTGACTTGAAACTAAAGTCTAGTTATTGAATTACAGGCACTTCTTCACTGTATAGTGGCTCGCCTTGCATGATGCTGATTTCAACCCGTCGGTTAAGCGCGCGATTTTCATCAGAATCATTCGGCAATAATGGTTCAGTATCTGCCATGCCTCGCACTCTCAAACGTTGATGAGAGAAGCCTCTCACCTTCTCCATCTCTTGTGCAACCGATACGGCGCGCTGAGAAGAGAGATCCCAGTTAGAACGATAAAGCTCTGAGTCCAACGGTCGGTTGTCCGTATGACCGGATACTCGCACAATGCCTGGCACGTCTTTTACTAACTCTGCAATTTGTCGAACTAAAGGGCGGAATTTAGGCTGCAAGAAGGCCGAACCTTCAGGGAATGCACCTTTTTCACGCATGCGTATAACAATCTGTTGGCCAAGATTTTCAACTTCAATGGCACCTTGTTCAATCTCTCGCTCTAAGGCTTTCTTGATGCTTTCCATCAAGGTTTCCATCTCTTGCGACATCTCTTCAGATTGCTGCTGTTGCATGTCCGCTTCTGCAGATTGATTGTTTTGCGTTGACGTTTCTGGCGATTGGCCCCCCGTTAACTTGCCTTCATCACGCTTTGTGCCACCAGCTCGGTCAGACTCCCCTTCATGAAATTCGAGCGTCTGCTGAGTGATGTCCATGGTTTGCTGCATGATGACATCAATCGGCGTTGGTTCCGGTCGGCCCGGTCGAAACTCTTGAGCAATGATGCTAGTACCTTTGGGAATGTCTTTCACTTCAAGTTGATTTTGTACACCGAAGGCAAATTTCATTGATCCCGCAATCTGTTTGAACTTCAGCACGTCCATCTCAGAAAACGAGAGCAGAAGAACAAAGAAACACATCAGTAGCGACATTAAGTCCGCGAATGTCCCCATCCATAACGGGAGACCAGGTGGCGGACAATCGCATTTGTTATCTTCATCATCCATCACTACTCTCCAAGTTACTCGTCAATCTCAAGGGCACGTTTACCTTCGTTGAGGTAGTTCTTCAAGTAGCTATCAATCACTCGCGGGTTTTGACCATCTTGAATCGCTAATACGCCATCCATGATCAAACGGCGGTTTAGCGTTTCTTGATCACGGCGCAGAGAAAGCTTGTCCGCAATAGGGAAAAACACCATGTTGGACAGGATCGCGCCATACAATGTGGTTAAGAGTGCAACCGCCATTGCTGGTCCAATCGCTTTTGGATCATCCATGTTCGAAAGCATTGCGACTAAGCCAACCAAGGTACCAATCATCCCCATTGCAGGGGCAACGTCACCAAAGGCGCGAAATACGCCAGTGCCTTGAGTATGTCGTTCATCCGTAAGCGCGATGTCTTTTTTTAAGGCTGCTCTTACCACGTCGGCATCATGGCCATCAACAAGCAAATCAATGCCTTTTTGCATAAAAGTGTTATTAATTTCCATCTCTTCAAGAGCAAGAAAACCACCTTTACGTGCCGCATCGGCCATTTCCACAATTTTTGCGATCAAGTCTTCCGGTTCATCCGCTTTAAACATGAAGGCTTTGCCTGCGATCTTTGTTGCACCAAAGAACTGTCCCATTGTGAACTTCATCAGTACTACAAATATTGAGCCACCAACGACAATAAGGATCGACGTGACATCGACAAACATGCCGATGCTGCCACCAAGCACCATCGCCATAATGACGAATGCAAAACCACCAATCAAACCTAATAGGGTTGCTAAATCCACAAAGCACTCCTCACGCTATACTCAAATACTGCCATTGGGCGGATTATTACCTGTATCGACAACTCGCGCAGAATTTTTAGAAAAATCTTAGCTAATGGATCACAAATTAGACTTAACAACCTTAACCAAAATATGGGGTTTCAGCGCTTAGGCTCGTTTAACGCTAATTTTGTGACAATTATATAAGGTTAAATTTGACCAAGTTACTAGGCTAAGGTAACTTTCGTGCATCTTCTCCAAGGCTTGATTAAGGCAGAAAAAAGATGGCGGTCAAGAAACCAGAAAACATGACCTTCGAAGCAACCATTGAAGAGCTTGATAGCTTGGTTGATCAATTAGAAAATGGCGATCTTGCCCTAGATGATGCTCTACGTAAGTTTGAACGAGGCATTGCCTTAGCTCGTGCTGGCCAAACTAAACTTAGCGACGCCGAACAGCGCGTAAGTATTCTTCTCAGCGAAGATGATGAAGCACCACTGAGTGACTTCAAACCAGATTCAGAATAACCATCAGTAGTGAGCAATGTGATGCAACAGACATTGACGTCTTTTCAACAAAGAAACAATCAGCAATTGAACTTGTGGCTCGATCAGCTTCCATATCAAGAGCAGCCATTGATTCAAGCAATGAAATACGGCCTTTTGCTAGGTGGAAAACGCGTTCGCCCTTTTCTTGTTTACATCACAGGTCAAATGCTCGGCTGTAAACCAGAAGACTTAGACACTCCTGCCGCTGCTATCGAATGTATACATGCCTACTCACTCATTCATGATGATCTGCCAGCCATGGACGATGATGAACTGCGTCGAGGTCAACCAACTTGTCATATTAAGTTTGATGAAGCAACCGCAATACTGACAGGTGATGCACTACAAACTCTCGCCTTCACCATTATTGCCGATGGTCAATTAAACCCGGCAGCCGAGACTCAACGCATCAACATGATCAAAGCGTTGGCGCATTCTTCTGGCGCCAACGGCATGTGTGTTGGACAAGCTTTAGATTTAGGCGCAGAAAATCGCCAAGTTTCTCTTGAAGAAATGGAAGAGATACACCGTAAAAAAACCGGAGCTCTGATAGATTGTGCGGTAAAATTAGGTGCATTAGCTGCTGGTGAGAAAGGTATCGAGGTTCTACCTCACTTGGAGCGCTACTCAAAAGCAATTGGTTTGGCGTTTCAGGTTCAAGACGATATTCTTGATATCATCAGTGACACAGAAACACTGGGTAAGCCTCAAGGTTCCGACCAAGGTCTGAATAAGAGCACTTATCCTTCCCTGCTGGGTTTAGAGGGAGCCATTGAGAAAGCTCACACTCTGTTACAGGAAGCACTTCAAGCATTGGAAGCTATCCCATACAATACTCAGTTACTCGAAGAGTTCGCCCGATATGTCATCGAGCGCAAAAATTAACACTATAAGCGCGCATTTATATGACTCTTGATATTTCAAAGTACCCAACACTGGCGTTAGCAAATACACCGGAAGAATTACGTCTCCTTCCGAAAGAAACATTACCAAATCTGTGTGATGAACTGCGAACGTATCTGCTAAATTCAGTGAGCCAATCTAGCGGACACTTAGCGTCTGGCTTAGGCACCGTGGAGCTAACTGTCGCTCTGCATTATGTTTACAACACCCCTATCGACAAATTGATCTGGGATGTTGGTCATCAGGCTTACCCGCATAAAATCCTCACCGGACGTCGCGATAAAATGCCAACAATTCGCCAAAAGGATGGTCTACACCCTTTCCCTTGGCGTGAAGAAAGTGAATATGACACCTTATCTGTCGGTCACTCTTCGACATCGATTAGTGCTGGTCTTGGCATGGCCATCAGCGCACAAAAAGAAGGTAAAGGTCGTAAAATCGTCAGTGTGATTGGTGATGGCGCAATTACAGCAGGCATGGCATTCGAAGCCATGAACCACGCTGGCGACGTTCATCCTGATATGTTGGTTATTCTGAACGACAACGAAATGTCGATTTCAGAAAACGTCGGCGCCCTGAATAACCACCTTGCTAAGGTACTTTCTGGCAGCTTGTACACTTCTATCCGTGAAGGCGGTAAGAAAGTGCTGTCTGGTGTTCCACCTATTAAAGAGTTGGTTCGCCGTACGGAAGAGCACCTAAAAGGCATGGTAGTGCCTGGCACTCTGTTTGAAGAGTTCGGCTTTAATTACATTGGCCCTATTGATGGACACGACGTCAATGAACTCGTCAAAACGCTAAAAAACATGCGTGAGCTCAAAGGCCCTCAATTCCTGCACATCATGACCAAGAAAGGCAAAGGTTATGAGCCTGCCGAGAAAGATCCTATCGGCTACCACGCAGTACCGAAGTTCGCACCGGCAAACAATAGCTTACCGAAGAGCAGTGGCGGTAAGCCAACTTACTCAAAAATCTTTGGTGACTTTTTATGTGACATGGCGGCCCAAGATCCTAAGCTAATGGCAATTACGCCAGCAATGCGCGAAGGCTCTGGTATGGTACGTTTCTCAAAAGAGTACCCAGACCAATACTTTGACGTTGCGATTGCTGAGCAACACGCTGTGACACTTGCAACAGGCATGGCAATTGCTGGCGATCATCCAATCGTAGCTATCTATTCGACTTTCTTGCAACGTGGTTATGACCAACTGATCCACGATATCGCGATCATGGATTTACCAGTAATGTTCGCTATCGATCGTGCAGGTCTCGTTGGTGCAGACGGCCAAACTCACCAAGGCGCATTCGATCTAAGCTTTATGCGCTGTATTCCGAACATGGTGATCATGGCGCCAAGTGACGAAAACGAATGTCGACAAATGCTTTACACTGGCCATAAACATACTGGCCCTAGTGCGGTTCGATACCCTCGCGGTAGCGGGATGGGCGTAGAAATCGAAACTGAGTTTACGGCTTTAGAAATCGGTAAAGGACGCATGGTTCGCCAAGGTGAAAAAGTTGCTATTCTGAACTTTGGTACTTTCTTGGGTAACGCGCTAGAAGCGGCAGAATACCTTAACGCCACTGTTGCTGATATGCGCTTTGTGAAGCCGCTCGATGAAGCATTAATTCGTCAATTAGCCGCAGATCATGATGTGCTCGTGACGTTAGAAGAAAATGTTATCGCGGGTGGTGCTGGTGCAGGTGTCGTTGAGTTCATGATGAAAGATAAAATCATTAAGCCAGTCTTAAACCTAGGCTTACCCGATGAGTTTATTCATCAAGGAACACAAGATGAACTGCATGAAGAGCTTGGTCTCGATGCAAAAGGGATTGAAAAATCCATCTTGGATTATTTAGCAAAATAGAATTTAAAAAGGGATGCTCATGGCATCCCTTTTTTATGTCCAACGTTTAATTCATCCAGCCTGCGTATTTTGCGACTAGAAACAGGGCAACACCGGCCATAATTCCCGCCACGATATCATCAACCATAATACCCAGCCCACCGTGAACTCGCTTATCTAGCCACCCAATTGGCCACGGTTTTACCATGTCGAAAAAACGGAACAAGATGAAGCCAGTGAGCAACCACTTCCACTCGGTCAACGGAATATTTAACGCAGGGACGATACCCATCGTAATCCAAAAACCCGCAAATTCATCCCATACGATTGAACCATGATCATGCACCTTCATGTCTGCAGACGTCACTTGGCATATTTGAATGCCGATCACACACGAAATCAGAACAACAATGACATACGCCGTAAATGGTAATTGTGCCAACAACAAAAAGAGAGGCACAGCCGCCAGTGTCCCCATTGTTCCTGGGATAAACGGGGATAATCCACTGCCAAACCCCGTCGCCAATAGATGCCACGGGTTCTTTAATGAAATCAGAGAAAGAGGGTTGGTCATATCCTTAAACCTATACTGCTAGTTTGGTTTCAATCGTCACGCCTGCGAGTTGCTCAATAGTAACAGGCTCTTGGCTAGAGCTTAGCTCAGATCATTTAAAGTGGTCGAAGCCACTTAAGTCCCAATCAAGTGGTTGATTGTTATCATGCAGCTCGAAGGTTCCATTTGGTCGGATTTGACCAATACATGTGACCTTACAGCCAGTATGAGATAAAGCGCTTTGTAACGAGCCTCGATTTTGCTCCGGCACGGTAAAACACAACTCGTATTCTTCGCCACTTGCTAAAGCATACTGCTGCGCGCTGATCTTATCATCTAAAAACTGGACTAATTCTGAAGAGATCGGTAGCTGAGAGACATCAATACTCACCCCAACCTGAGATCGCTGTAAAATGTGCTTAATATCAGAGATTAAACCATCTGAAATATCTATCGCCGACGAGGCTAAGCCAACAAGAGCTTGTCCAGCAAGCACACGCGGAGAACTAAGGTAATGAGCTCGCTCTAGTGCTTCCGCACCTGCCCTGCTGCGTAGAGAGCCATCTAGAATCACATCCAAGCCAGCTTTTGCATCGCCAAGGTTCCCCGTTACGTACACCCAGTCCCCTGACTTTGCTCCGGAACGTGTGAGAGCTTTACCTTCAGGAACAAAACCTTGCACCGTCAGAGTCAGACACAATGGCCCTTTTGTGGTGTCACCGCCAATTAACTGCATACCATAGTAATCAGCCAATTCGAAAAATGCATCACAGAAAGGTGCAAGCCATTCTTCATCTGGCTCGGGCATTGTTAATGCAAAGCTCACCCATGCAGGCGTTGCTCCCATCGCTGCCAAATCACTGATGTTAGAAGCCAATGCTTTGTGTGCTACCCATGCTGGGTTCGCTCCGGCTAAGAAATGCGTTCCAGCTACCAATGTATCCGTGCTAATCGCAATCTGAACATTAGCTGGCGCTTTGACCAAAGCACAATCATCACCAGCGGCTAGATGGACATCTTTACGTTGGCTCTGACGACCGACGAAGTATTTGTCTATCAGATTAAATTCACCAGACATAATTCACTTACTTTTTGATGTAAAAGCTTTTGATACAAAAAAGGTCAGCATGTGCTGACCTTTTCATTGAAGAAATCGTTATTTCTTACGAATGTGAGGTGCTGCTTTATCAAGTACACCGTTCACAAACTTGTGGCTATCTTCTGCTGCGAAGACTTTTGCAAGTTCAATCGCTTCATTGATAACAACTTTGTAAGGAACATCTTCGCGACGAGTCATCTCGTACATAGCAAGGCGAAGAAGAGCAAGTTCCATCATATCTAAATCCTGCATAGGACGAGAGATGTATGGACGAATTTTGCTATCTAGCTCAGCGTGGCTAAGTACAACACCGCTTAGTAGTTCACGGAAGTAAGCTACGTCTGTTTCTGGAGCAGCAAGCGCTGGCTCAGATGCATGAAGTTCTTCTTCATCGTATTTGTCGCCAGACAAAAACTGTTCTTCAATCTTGGCAACATTCTCTTTAGTAATTTGCCATGAGTAGATCGCCTGTAGAGCGAATTGACGTGCGTTACGACGTGCGGCTGGTTTCACACTGGCCCCCATTAGGAATCAATTTCAGATAGTACATTAATCATTTCAAGTGCGCTTAGTGCAGCCTCTGCACCTTTATTACCAGCCTTGGTTCCTGCGCGTTCAATCGCTTGATCGATCGTATCAACAGTCAAAACACCAAATGCTACTGGAATGCTGAATTCCATAGACACTTGTGCTAGACCTTTGTTCATTTCACTACAAACATAGTCAAAGTGAGGCGTTCCACCGCGAATAACAGACCCTAGAGAAACAATAGCGTCGAATTTGCCAGTTTTAGCAACACGCTGAGCTACTAGAGGTAGTTCTACGGCACCTGGACAACGCACAACCGTGATGTTGTCTTCGCTTACTTGTCCGTGACGCTTTAGTGTATCGATCGCACCAGAAAGTAGGCTTTCGTTAATAAAACTGTTGAAACGAGAAATAACGATAGCAATTTTTGCATTTGGCGCTGGGAAGCCACCCTCGATCACTTTCATAAGCTTTCCTTTAACTCTATTTATAAGTGAAATATGTTCATCAAGTGAGAATCGCCGGATTCTAGCACAAATTTGTGAGCAATATCTAATGGAAATTGGAGGCAAATCACCGGTTCCTAGCCATTGACGAGTTGAGTGCGTAAAAGACTAGGAACTTATTGTTCGGTTGTTACTCACAGACGTACTCAACCACGTTCAGACCAAAACCACCTAATGCGTGGTACTTTTTGTTGGTCGATGACAGAAGGCGCATATCATGTACACCGAGATCCGCAAGAATCTGTGAGCCCACACCGACACGGCGAGACGTTCCCTGTTTCTTAGCAAGCGTTGGTGCTTCACCTTTGTCTTGCGCTTCAAACATCTTCACACGATGAATAAGTAGATCGGTCGATTCTTCATGGCCAAGAACAACCAGCACACCGCCTTCTTCACCAATGCGTTTCATTGCCTTGTCTAATGTCCAACTGCGCTCTGCGTTGCGATCGCTACGTAATAAATCAGTAAAGACATCTTGGAGGTGAACGCGAACCAATGGCGCTTTTTCTTTCAAATCGCCCTTGCACATTGCGTAGTGCACTTGGTTATCAATGGTGTCTTTGTAGGTGAATAACGTGAACTCGCCAAACTCTGTCGGTAACTTGCACTCTGCCACACGTTCAATCGTTGTCTCAGTGTTATTGCGGTACTCAATTAGGTCGGCAATAGTGCCCAATTTAATACCGTGCTTCTCTGCAAAGATCTCTAGATCAGGGCGACGAGCCATGGTGCCGTCGTCATTTAAGATCTCAACAATCACCGATGCAGGCTCTAAACCAGCAAGGCGAGCCAAATCACAGCCAGCTTCAGTGTGACCAGCGCGAGTCAGTACGCCGCCATCTTGGGCCGCGAGCGGGAAGATATGACCAGGCTGCACCAAATCCGCAGCTTTGGCGTTTGGCGCGACTGCCGCTTGAACCGTACGTGCGCGATCCGCGGCTGAAATACCCGTCGTTACCCCTTCTGCCGCCTCAATCGAAACAGTAAAGTTGGTTGTGTATTGCGCATTATTGTCTTGCACCATTGGTGGCAGACCTAGGCTTTCGCAACGATCTTTGGTCATGGTTAAACAAATCAGGCCACGGCCATAGGTTGCCATAAAGTTGATGGCTTCCGGCGTAATATGCTCGGCAGCCATGATCAAGTCACCTTCATTCTCGCGGTCTTCATCATCCATTAGGATGACCATTTTGCCTGCGTGAATATCATCAATAATTTCTTGTGGCGTACTGATTGGCATAGTCTGTTTTCCCGTTATTCTAAATTTGTTATTGCGACAGCAATGAAAAATCATGTTGCAGTGAATGCTAGTTAGGTCAATAGTTTGAGCTTTGCACCAAGCAAGTCAATGAATCTCGCGGTGTTCTGTGAGTCTGCTCTTTATCGCATGCCTCACGCAGCCACTCCCAAGACTTATGCAAAACCGTTTTGCTGTAAAAAGTCCATCGTGATACGAGACTCGGCCTTATCTTCTTGCTGTCCTTGCAGTAAACGCTCCATATAACGAGCAAGTACATCAACTTCTAAGTTTACTTTACGTCCCACTTGAAACTGGTCAATCGTAGTTTCTTCACTCGTATGAGGAACGATCGTCAGCTTAAAAGCATTTTTACGTAAGTCGTTGACAGTTAGGCTAATACCATCAACGGTAATCGAGCCTTTCTCTGCGACGTACTTGCTAATTTCCGCAGGCATTGCAACCCAAAACTCTATCGCGCGGCCAACTAAATTGCGTTCGACAATTTCACCAACCCCATCGACATGGCCAGAAACGATATGTCCCCCCAATCGCGTTGTTGGTAACATGGCTTTTTCTAGATTCACCTTATCGCCTACTTGGTATTCAGCAAACCCAGTTTTCTTCAAGGTTTCTAATGACAGATCAGCACTGTAATAATGGCTTCCGAAGTCAACTACCGTTAAGCAAACACCATTGGTCGCGATGCTATCGCCTAACTTAACGTCTGACATATCAAGCGTCCCCGTTTCAACTGTGACGGTGATGTCTTCGCCCTTCGGCGTAATCGCAGCTAACTTGCCAACTGCTTCTACTATTCCTGTAAACATACTATTTCTTATCTAAGTTCTTTACGTTTGATGGTGGCAGTGATGCGAATGTCTACCCCAACCATACGAACGTCTGTAATGTTTAAATCTATGACGTCAGCCATAGCGCTTAACCCTAAAGCACCGATAAGCCCCCGACCATCGCTGCCCATGAGTTTTGGCGCAAGGTAAACAATGAGCTCATCTACAAGATTAGCCTTTATCATCGCACTCGCTAGCGTAGCTCCAGCTTCAACCCATAAGTGATTGATGTGGTGCTCATCCGAGATACGCTTTAATGTTGTTGATAAGTCAATTTGGTCAGCGCTGTCCAATAGAGGGATACAGTCTCCATCTGGGCTAACAATAACTCGCTCTCCATCGGTGTGGAACAGCTTGAGCGCATCCGTTAAATGGTTCTGACGGTCTAAGATTACACGTACTGGTTGACGAAGTTCTTCTCGTAAATACTGCGCTTGAACACTGGTAGGTAAGTCATCCCAACGCACATTGAGTGACGCATTATCATCAATCACCGTTTTGCTGGTAGAGAGAATGCCACCACTCATCGCTCGATAACGCTGCACATCTTGGCGGGCCGCAGGGGAGGTGATCCATTGGCTCTGCCCATTGCTGAGTGCGCTTTGCCCATCCAAACTGGCCGCCATTTTTAATTGAACAAACGGCATGCCTGTACGCATGTACTTTATAAAACCAGGGTTAAGGGCAAGGGCATCTCGCTCTAACAAGCCGATTTGTACTTCAACTCCAGCATCACGCAACATCTGGATGCCCCGCCCCGCAACTTTAGGGTTTGGGTCTACCATTGCGCAAACCACACGTGCCACTTTGGCTTTGATTAACCCTTCAGCACATGGCGGTGTACGGCCGTAATGAGAGCAAGGTTCTAGCGTCACATAAGCGGTTGCACCAACTGCTTTTTCACCCGCCATGCGCATCGCGTGCACTTCGGCATGCGGCTCACCAGCGCGATGGTGATAGCCCTCACCAACAATTTCTTCATCACGAACGATGACGCACCCCACATTTGGATTTGGTGCGGTGGTATAAATGCCACGTCTCGCTAACTTAATAGCTCGTGACATCATGGCGAAATCTAAATCAGAAAACGCTCTTTCAGGAGTGTGTTGAGTCATGAGCTACTCAGTCTTCTAGGCGGGCAATCTCTTCGCCAAACTCGCGAATGTCTTCAAAGCTGCGGTAAACTGAGGCGAAACGGATATAAGCGACCTTGTCGAGCTCTTTGAGTTGGTCCATGACTAAATTACCAATCATTTCACTCGGAACCTCTCGCTCACCCGTCGCACGCAGTTGTGATTTGATCATACTGATCGCTAACTCTATAGAATCAGCACTCACTGGGCGTTTCTCTAAAGCGCGTTGAATACCGCCAACCATTTTATCTTCATCAAATGGTTCACGGTTACCATTCGATTTGATCACTTTAGGCATCACTAACTCTGCGCTTTCAAACGTAGTGAAACGCTCGCTACATGCCAAGCACTGACGGCGACGTCGAACTTGATGGCCATCAGCCACTAAGCGGGAATCAATAACTTTGGTATCGTTCTCGGAACAAAAAGGACAATGCATATCACCTCCATATCTATACCCAAATAACCTCATGAGCAATCACGGCTAACCACGCGTTCATGGTTATACGGGCTCTATTAAAGCTATTTGGGTATAACGCTTTCAAACCGAAATAAAAGCTCATGTAGTGTAGCGGAATTGGTATGTTAGACAAAACAAAAAGGGGCCCAAAGGCCCCTTTTTCACTCAAGATCTCGTTGAATGTGTTAACTGCGTGCTAAGTAATTCGCTTTACCAACCCACTTGTAGCTAGTTAGCTCTTCTAAGCCCATTGGACCACGGGCATGTAGCTTTTGCGTGGATACTGCGACTTCTGCGCCAAGGCCAAATTGCGCACCGTCTGTAAAGCGCGTTGAAGCATTCACATAAACCGCCGCCGAACCGACAGAATTGATGAACAGTTCTGAGTTTTCCAAACTATTGGTCATGATCGCATCTGAGTGGCTCGCGTTATGAACACGCATATGATCAATGGCATCTTTCACATCAGACACGACTTTTACACCAAGGGTGTAGCTCAACCATTCCGTATCAAAGTCACCTTCAACAGCATCGCGAACTTGTTTCGCTTGCTCCATGAGTTCTTTTGCTTTTGGCTCTGCCACGAACGTCACTTTATCGTTCATGCGCTCTACGATCATTGGTAGGAATTGTGCTGCAATTTTTTCATGCACGAGCAGCGTATCTAATGAGTTACACGCAGATGGACGTTGAACTTTAGAGTTCTCAACCACATTCAGGGATTTATCTAGATCAGCGGATTCGTCGACAAAGATATGGCTGATACCAAAGCCGCCAATAATCACCGGAATCGTGCTGTTTTCTTTACACATTTTGTGTAGGCCAGCACCACCGCGTGGAATGATCATGTCGACGTAATCGTCCAGTTTAAGCAGTTGAGAGACTAGCTCACGATCTGGCTTTTCAATGTACTGAACCGAAGCGGCAGGAAGGTTCGCCTTTGCTAGCGCAGACTGAATAACCTTTACCAATTCCATATTCGAGAAAAATGTCTCTTTGCCGCCACGCAAAATGCTTGCGTTGCCGGTTTTCAAGCACAGCGCCGCAATATCAATAGTTACGTTAGGACGCGCTTCATAAATTACGCCCACAACACCCAGTGGTACGCGGCGGCGAGACAATGACATCCCATTTTCCAGTACCTTACTGTCGATTTCGCTGCCCACAGGATCGTTCAAGCTAATGACGTTGCGAACATCATTCGCAATTGCAGTCAATCGTTCTTCATTCAGCAAAAGGCGATCAAGCAGTGCGTCGGTTAAACCCGCTTCACGGCCAAGTTCGATGTCTTTAGCGTTTGCCGCCAAAATAGCAACGGAGTTTGCTTCTAGCTCATCAGCAATGATGGCTAATGCTTGGTTCTTCTGCGCAGTTGACGCTGTCGCTAATTCGAAAGCTGCATCTTTAGCAGCTTTACCCATATTCGTTAAATCCACTTTGCTTCCCTCTAATTCTATTCCTGAATGACGACCAAATCATCGCGGTGAATCACCTCAGAGCCATAATCATGCCCCAAAATAGAGATGATATCTTTACTGTGCTTGCCCGTAATTTTAGTTAGGTCATCACTTGAGTAGGCGCTTATGCCACGAGCCACCAACTTACCGTGAGAATTTGTTACACGCGCCACTTCGCCTCGTGCAAAGTCACCACTTACTTTGATTACCCCTTTAGCAAGTAGGCTACTGCCCTTACCGACCACAGCATTTACCGCACCGTCATCAATAATGATGTCGCCCGATGCCGCAGGTCCCGCCAGAATCCAGCGTTTACGGTTTTCTAAAGCTTCAGCGCAAGGTAGGAAGCGTGTGCCTTGTGGCTCTGCACTCAAAGAGTCAAAGATAACATTCGGTGCACTACCGGCAGCAATAATAACCTCGATACCAGCGCGGCGAGCGATGTCTGCGGCTTGCAGCTTCGTTGCCATACCGCCAGTACCCAATGTTGTACCACTTCCTCCTGCGATTTTACGCAGCGTATCGTCGATGGTTTTTACTTCCTTGATCAACTCTGCGTTTGGGTCTTTACGAGGGTCAGCAGTAAACAGACCTTTTTGGTCAGTTAAAAGCAAGAGCTTATCTGCGCCACACAAAATGCCCACCAAAGCGGAAAGGTTGTCGTTATCGCCCACTTTAATCTCACTGGTCGCAACGGCATCATTTTCGTTTACGATAGGAATAATATCGTTCGCAACGAGCGCATTGATGGTGTCACGTGCGTTTAAGAATCGCTCGCGATCTTCTAAATCAGCACGAGTTAGTAGCATTTGGCCGATCTTGATGCCGTAAATACCAAACAAAGACTCCCATGTTTGAATCAAGCGACTTTGACCCACCGCCGCAAGTAATTGTTTACTCGCCATCTCGTTGGGCAATGCGGGGTAACCAAGATGCTCACGGCCTGCTGCAATAGCACCAGACGAAACCATTACCACTGAATGGCCTTGTTTTTTAAGCTCAGCACACTGGCGCGCTAACTCAACCATGTGAGCACGGTCGAGTGCCAGAGTACCGCCTGTCAGCACACTTGTACCCAGTTTCACAACGACAGTTTGTGGTTGTGAAACAACTGCATTTTGTTGATTCGTTGTCATGATGTCTTCTGAAGTGAAAAACAAATAAAGAGAGGATGTTTTAACAATCAAAGAGGGAATTAACAAGAGAAAAGGTGCGTTTTCGCACCTTTTTGTTTGGTATTAAATGAAAACAACCAAATTAAGCGAAATCGAAAGACTCCGTGTGATATTCGACTTCTAATTTGAAGTGTTCTTCTAAAGTATCAACCAGCTTTTGATGGAATGTGCTCTGCGTCAGATACACTTCCTCTACCGCTTTTTTAGGCAGGGCTTCAGATACCCATTGCCCTTCTTTGTTGTACTTGCCGATATGATATTTGGCAGTAAAGCCTCCTTCGATGGATTCTAAATCCATCCACCAGCCCCAAAATTCACGCTTCTCAGGCGATTTTTTGTCGTCTACACAAACAGATAGACAATCAAAATAATAGCGCCCTTCTTGCGATTGTGGTTCGCGCAGGTAAGGCCCTATCGCCTTCAACTTTGACATCAAGCGAAAGTGAGTCGGGCCCTGAGTCGTCTCTGACATATGAATCTCCGTTTTCATAGTTAAAAGTAAACACCCAAGAATGATTATTATTTTTAATTATCATGAGCTTATTTTTTGCTCAGATATATCACTTTTAACTAATTTAGGAGAATTGTCACCCTAATAATTCATCTTCTAGCCACTTTATGGCTAAATCGAGGGATTGCTCATATCCTTTTGTAATCGTTTTGGAACTGATTTTTTTCGCTCTGCCATACTGGCTAAACAGCGCGACGAGTTGGTTATCACTGTGTGGAGACACCGGATCGCCTTCAAGGCTCAAAGCTAAAATAGGTACTTTAGTTTTTCTACTGCTCAAGAAGCCCTGAACCTTCAATGACCAGGCCATCATCTGGCCCGCCATGCTATTAATATCAACCGCGCTTTTCCCTAAGCGAGAAGCCAACAGATCCAGATACATCTTCGGCATTTTTTGCAGCTTCTCAGGGGAAGTAAAAATATCATGTACGGGTGCGCCGAGGGCTACACAAGCTTTGATCTTCTCTTGCTCAACAAAAGAGAGTCGGATCATGGCATTACCACCAAAACGAAATCCAACTAACCCCACTTTGTGATGATCCACCCAAGGCAATGAATACAGCTCATTTAGTACCGCTTGGTGCAGGCAGCTTGAGTTCTCAGTCAAAGGCCAGTGAGAACTGTGCCCCACCGAAGGCATGTCGACCGTCAACATTGCAATATCTCGTGGTGCAAGATGATTGCGGAACAAACGCCACATGTCGGTTTGTAACGTATCGAGACCAGCGCTCACCATCACCACAGGCAGTTGTTTGTCGGTTCTTGGCAAATGAAGGTTCGCGATGATTTTGCGATTTTGGTAAGGCACTTCAATTTGCTTGATGGTGTACTTGGTCTTCTCTGCGCCGTCAGAGTACGCTTTGTTTGCCAGCACTTGAGCCTGCAAGGCCAAATTATCATTCTTCAGATGTGGGTAGCCTGCGATACTAAAACATAGAGATGCAGTGAAGAGTTCATCGGCGGCCTCCTCACCTTGCATTTCATTTGAACGCTTCTGATGCTCCATGCCGAGCTTAATCCACTCAAATGTCCAGTTGCCGTTGTGGTATCCCATTACGGTGTCTAACCAATCATCATTGGTTCGAGAGTGGGAAGAAGAAGCGATTTTAGAAAGCACACCTTCCATCTCTATCGGAGACAACCCTTGCCAAGCCCATTGCAAGCGGCGCAAATGACGATACCAAGCACGATCACCCTGCGCCTCTCGCTCATCAAGTATTTTTTGACTGGTCGGCATGTACTGGGTAAGCGCAGAGGTTTCTTTTGCTTGCTTATGTTTCACGAACAAAGTTTCGGAAAGATTTTTACTGACGTCTTCAGACATAGGAAGAACCTTAGGCTATTAGCATGAGTTATTATGATAATAAAAAAAATGCCCCTATACAGGGGCATTTCTCAATATTCTTTAATAGCGTTTATTTTTGCTTGCGGTTTACAGGCTCAGCGTACTGGATTGACATATCCCAAGGTTGTTCAATCCAAGTGTCTTGCGCGATATCTACCACATAATCATCTAGCAACGCTTTGCCTGAAGGTTTTGCACACACAGCGATCATCTTCGCTTTTGGATACATCTCACGTAGTTTGCGCGCCGTATCACCACTGTCTACTAGGTCTTCAACGATTAGGTAACCTTCACCATCGCCTTCAGGTGCTTTTAGTACCGTCATATCGCGCTGATGATCATGGTCGTAGCTTGAAATACAGATTGTATCAACGTAACGAATACCCAGTTCACGAGCCAAGATAGCGCCAGGAACCAAACCACCGCGGCTTACCGCCCAAATCCCTTTCCATTGCTCAGCTGGCATTTGTTTTTCAGCCAGTTCACGGCAGTAAGTCTGCATTGCATCCCAAGTGATAATGAATTTTTTACTCATTGTAATAACCTAATAATTTGAAAATATGCATCCTCAAAATCTAGTGAACTCACTCAAAAGCGGAATGCTCACTGACCTCTCCAAAAACGTATGGAGATGAGGATTTCAAGCTGCGCAAACGATTATTCTACCGAAACACACCGCTAATACCAACGGTGATATCAAAATTCTCTGCCTATTCCGCAGAAAAACCGTCTTAAGTGAACAACGTGAAAAAAGAAAAAGCCAGCGTGAATAAATCCACACTGGCTTTTTGCTCGAGAAATTAACCGACGAGGTATTTGACGATGAAGATGGCAGACATCACCCACACACTCATCGACACTTCACGGCCCTTGCCGCTGAATAATTTGATCGCCGAGTACGCGATAAAGCCTAACGTAATACCCTCTGCAATCGAGAACGTTAATGGCATCACCAAACAAGTCACAACAACTGGTGATGCTTCCGTTAGGTCACGCCAATCAATGCTTACTAGCCCAGACAACATCAAAATCGCGACATAGAACAGAGCGCCCGATGTTGCGTAAGCTGGGATCATTCCTGCTAGTGGTGAGAACAATAGAGCAAGTAGGAAGAGCACACCAACAACCACGGCTGTTAGACCAGTACGACCACCAGCCGCCACACCAGAAACACTCTCAATGTAAGATGTGGTGTTTGAGGTACCAAGTAGTGCACCTACTGACGTTGCTGTTGAGTCTGCAAGTAACGCTTTGTTTAAACGCGGGATGTTGCCATTCTCATCCGTGAGGCCTGCTTTTTGAGAAACGCCAACTAGCGTACCTGCGGTATCAAACAAATCGACAAATAGGAAAGCGAACACAACGGAAATCATGCCAACTTCAAACAAACCAGAGAAATCCAGTTGCATGAAAGTTGGTGCAATGCTTGGTGGCGTAGACATAATGCCGCCCCACTGCACATCACCAAATAGAAGGCCAAGCGCTGTAACACCAAGAATGGCGATCATCACCGCACCTTTCACACCACGGTGAACAAGCGCGATAGTAAGGAAGAAACCAATCGCAGCCAATACAGATGGCAATGATGTGATGTCTCCCATAGAAACTAATGTCGCAGGGTTATCAACGACGATGCCTGCATTTTTTAATGCGATAAATGCTAAGAAAAGACCGATACCGGCTGAAATACCAGTTCGAAGAGAATGCGGGATCGAGTTAATAATCCACTCACGGATCTTAAATATACTCAAAAGAATAAACAGCAGGCCTGAAACAAACACCGCCGCTAACGCAACTTGCCACGTATAGCCCATTCCCAACACAACAGAGTAAGTGAAAAATGCGTTCAGTCCCATTCCTGGTGCTTGTGCAATTGGGTAGTTGGCAACAAATCCCATGATGAAACAGCCGATAGCGGCCGCAAGACAAGTTGCAACAAAAATGGCACCACGGTCCATACCGGTATCCGACAGGATCGCTGGGTTTACAAAAATAATGTAAGCCATGGTTAGGAAGGTGGTAACACCTGCAATGATCTCAGTGCGCACATTTGTGCCATTGTCACTGAGCTTAAAAAGCCTCTCGAGCATGATCGAATCCTGTAAAGGTAAAAAGTAAACGGTTGCGTAATCGATTGGCGGGAATTATAAAGTTATCAAATAGCAAATTCTAGATAGAATCTTCACTCTAATGCGATTTTTTTCTTTGGATATGAAACCCATTCGCTAATTCTTAAAAGCAAAACAGAAAATATATTCTTATAAAACAACAATTAATAATTATTGCTCAGAACCCAACAACAGAATAAAAACTGAACAATGTACTAAACTTTCAAATAGAAACTGGGCGTTTTAAGCGTCATATCTAGGTGGATTTGACGGGAAAGTCGATAAAACTGAAGAACGGAGAATAGAATCCAGCCTTGATGGCAGAAAATATGTCAGAAAGAGAAAGTGGAGATAAAAAAACGCCACCCAATTTGGGTGGCGGCGAATCATGTCAGCACTATCACTGAAAAAAAATTCCAATTTATAGGGGTGAACAAACTGTTCGAGTCACATGCGTTGACTTCACTTAGTAGCCAAAGCTTGTTGGGTATACAAAGTTGCCGGTGTAAACAGACTTGCTATTCCAGAACATTGTACTTGGTAAACCTTTCATAACTATCACCTTTTAAATCAATTAAACATTCGTTGATTTCTCGGTTCCTTGGAGGCGATAAAACGGACTCATCCTTTGAGCATTTCATTCTTCTCTCAGAAGCTGGTTACAAATATACCACCAAGAAATTTAATTACAAGCATTTTAGTGATTAAAATCACAAAAAATGTATAAATTGACCTTTATCAAAGTTTAACTGTAATTAAATTACAGTTTTGTGAATTAAAAAATAAAGCCACTTTCAGAATGTATGATAAAGAACACATAGTGCCTGTTATTGTGTTCACAAACTGTGACAGTTCTGAGAGAAATCCTTGTGCACGCGACTACTCGTACTCCTTATCTGGTGGTATGCTAAACGGCAATTTGAAGGCCAAATCGTCTAGCATTTAATGCTATCTCGACAATATTTTTACGTTATATATTTGGCAAAGCACATCAAAAGGAGTCCTCCGTGTCTGAGTTCCATTCTGAGATCAGTACCTTATCACCTGCTCCACTTTGGCAGTTTTTCGATAAGATTTGTTCTATCCCTCACCCATCTAAACATGAAGAAGCATTAGCACAGTACATTATCAACTGGGCAACAGAGCAAGGCTTTGACGTTCGCCGTGATCCAACCGGTAACGTGTTCATCAAAAAGCCCGCGACACCTGGAATGGAAAACAAGAAGGCTGTTGTACTTCAAGCACACATCGACATGGTGCCGCAGAAAAACGAAGACACCGAACACGACTTCACCAAAGATCCAATCCAACCTTACATCGATGGCGAATGGGTAACGGCGAAAGGCACGACGCTTGGTGCAGATAACGGGATTGGTATGGCTTCTTGCCTTGCTGTATTGGCATCTAAAGACATTAAGCACGGCCCAATCGAAGTTCTGCTGACGATTGATGAAGAAGCAGGCATGACTGGCGCATTTGGTCTTGAGGCTGGTTGGTTAGAAGGTGAGATCCTTCTCAACACAGACTCTGAACAAGAAGGCGAAGTCTACATGGGTTGTGCTGGTGGTGTTGATGGCACCATGACTTTCGATATTTCTCGAGAAGCAACACCTGCAGGTTTCGTGACATGTCAACTAACGCTGAAAGGCCTAAAAGGTGGTCACTCAGGTTGTGACATTCACACAGGTCGCGGTAATGCCAACAAATTACTTGGTCGTTTCCTCGCGGGTCATGCGCAAGAGCTTGATTTACGTTTGGTAGAATTCCGTGGTGGTAGCTTACGTAATGCAATCCCTCGCGAAGCGTTTGTCACTGTCGCTCTTCCTGCTGAAAACCAAGACAAACTTGCAGAGTTGTTCGATCACTACATTGATCTGCTTAAAACTGAGCTGGGTAAAATCGAAACAGGTATCGTAACCTTTAATGAAGTGCTCACGACTGACGCACAAGTATTTTCAATCGCCGATCAGCAACGCTTCATTGCGGCACTTAACGCTTGTCCAAACGGAGTAATGCGTATGAGTGATGAGGTGGAAGGCGTTGTTGAAACTTCTCTAAATGTTGGTGTGATCAGCACAGAAGAAAATAAAGTCACCGTGCTTTGCTTGATTCGTTCTCT
Source organism: Vibrio sp. T13N (assembly GCF_032970445.1). Taxonomy (NCBI): domain Bacteria; kingdom Pseudomonadati; phylum Pseudomonadota; class Gammaproteobacteria; order Vibrionales; family Vibrionaceae; genus Vibrio; species Vibrio sp. T13N. Next base: position 116,366 of record NZ_JAWJYE010000008.1, on the reverse strand, counting down.
CATTGACTCTGGCCGCAGCCAAGTTGAGAGTATGCTACGTTCAATTGCTGAATTAGCAGGCGCACAAATTCAGTTCTCAGGTGCTTACCCTGGCTGGAAGCCAGATGCAGATTCCGAGATCATGGCAATTTTCCGTGATATGTATGAAGGCATTTACGGTCATAAGCCGAACATCATGGTCATCCATGCTGGTCTTGAGTGTGGCCTGTTTAAAGAACCATACCCACACATGGATATGGTTTCTTTCGGTCCAACAATAAAATTCCCTCACTCACCAGATGAGAAAGTGAAGATTGATACCGTCCAGCTGTACTGGGACCAAATGGTAGCGCTTCTAGAGGCAATTCCCGAGAAAGCGTAATTCAACCACGAAAAACGACAAAGGGTGCTTTACGGCACCCTTTTTTGTTTGGCTGGACCAAATTACACGCGATTTTGCGTATAAGCAGCTAGCTCATCCATTGAGGTTTGTGCAACGACTTCGCCATCAATGTAGTAAGTGACAAACTCACCATCGCGCACACCCATGAGTGTCGCCTTCTCGCCGTTATTGTAAGTAATATCCATTTGAACAGTATTCTCATCGATTTGCTGCATTCGACCCTGCTCAATAACACGGTTATTCGCTAACGGTGCAATTGGCGCAGTCGTTAACGATTTATCTAACTGGTGGTTTACATCGATGTAAGTATCCATCTTTGTATCGAAGATATGTGGCTTACCATTTAAAGGGTTCTTACCCGTCCAAAACTCTAGAGAGTTAAACACGATGTAGTCCGCTGCGATTGCGACACCATAAACAGGTGCTAAAAGCATGTTTAGACCACCTCGAGCGTAACGGTTATCTACAGCTTTCAAGTTAAACCCCATGACATAACCTGTCACGGCATTACTGCCAACGCAACCTGAAAGTGAAACTGCTACAGCAGTCAATGCACCAATTTTAGCAATTGCCTTTTTCATCAAAACCTCTAGTTAGAAATGTTAGACCTCAAATTCGGCGCGGATATTATCGGATAAAAAGTAGGGTTAAAAGTCCGTTTTTTTGTCCTTCATTATCAGTATTATTTTTAATACAGTCACATTTTTTAAGCCTATGATTGCTCTTCCTTCTGTACCTCTCGTTATGTATTAAACTGATAGAAAAGATCATATTGAAAACAAAAACTTCACACATGCTGAGGTTTCGCGCATGACGATTAAAGTAATTTGTCGTGTCCTTAATGAGAATGATTAGTGCGATTTTGCAGCAATTGTTACATTGCTGATAACGCATTTGACAGAGATGGTTTATGGCCAGAAGTAAAAAAAGCAAAGTGTTTGAGCTCTTAGGGCATCAAATACAACCAGGACAACGATTAGAGATCGAATTTGAAGCAGCGAAGCTATACACACATTCGCCTTTATCTATTCCTGTGGAAATCATCCATGGGAAACAAGAAGGGCCTGTGTTGATGGTGAATGCTGCTATCCATGGTGATGAGCTTAATGGCGTAGAAATCGTTCGTCAGATCATTAACCAACTGGATCCACAAAAACTGAAAGGCACTGTCATTGCAGTACCTATCGTTAACGTTTTTGGTTTCATCCATAAATCACGTTACTTGCCCGATCGACGAGATCTCAACCGTTGTTTTCCTGGCAGTGAAAAAGGCGCGCTTGCATCTCGAATGGCACACGGGTTCTTTAACAACATTGCCAAGCGTTGTGACTACATTTTGGATCTGCACACCGGGGCCATTCACCGCACGAACTTGCCACAGATTCGCGCAAACTTAAGCAACCCAGAAACTCTGCGTATTGCTCAGGCGTTTGCGACGCCAGTGATTGTTGACTCAGCATTGCGTGATGGCTCTTTACGCAGTGAAGCAGAAAAATGTGATATCCCCGTGCTCACCTACGAGGCTGGCGAAGCATTGCGTTTTGATCCACTTTCGATCAGCGCTGGTGTACTCGGGGTTCGGCGCGTAATGCAAGCCATTGGTATGTTGCGTGCGAGCAGGAAAAAGCTGCCAGAGCCTATCATAGCGAAGTCCACCAGCTGGGTTCGTGCGTCAGGTAACGGTATTTTGCGTACTGTCGTTAATCTGGGAGACAAAGTGGAACAGGGTGAAACGCTCGCCTATATCAGCTCTCCTCTTGGACATGATGAGGTAGAGCTCAAAGCGCCTAAGCGTGGCTTGGTGATCGGTCAACAAACTTTGCCACTGGTTAATGAAGGCGATGCGATCTTCCACCTTGCTTACTTCAACCAAGGTGATGATTCGGTAGAACAAGCCGTTGAAAGTTACATTGAAGGACTGACCGAGTTCGATGTCGAGCCACTGACTACCGGACAGATCCCGTTAGAAACTCAGTAATTCCTACCAAGTACGCACTTGATTAGCTCGAAAGGAGCAACAGTGCTCGCACCATTTTGTTTAAAAGCCAATGAGCTCAGCGTCCATGATGCTGGGCTTTTTGTTTTCTGTAAGCTAACGATACTCATCGTAGTTTCCACGAATGGATAAAAAACTTTACAAGCCATCGCAAAAACACATTTGATAATTAATCTCATTATCATTTATTAATCGTAATAATGTTCTTATAATCCGAGCTTCATAAAAACACTATAAATCATCAATATGAAACGATTAAAAAGTCATCCATTCAAAGTAAATCTCATTTCACTGACTTTGCTCTTCCCTCTTTATTCATATGCCGAGACAACGCCAAATGAAGAGCTTGAAGTCATCGGTGTGCGTTATGCCAAACCTATTACCATTGCAGAGCCTGCGCAAACCACCATTAATTGGTCAGAGATTGAAGAGCAACAGTACTCCAATTTTGCCTCAATGATCGATGCTGTTCCGGGCGCATCATTAGATGGCGGCGGCCGTTCCGGCGGCGAACGTATTAATATTCGTGGTTTTGATGATCCAAGCGATATCGCCGTATTTGTCGATGGCGCTCCCATTGGCTTTCAACAATACCGCTACGGAACTTTCTTTTTTGATCCGTTCTTGATTGGTGAAGCAGAAATTATCAAGGGCGCGCACGACTATCGAGCACTCAACGGAAAGTTTGGTGGCTCAATTCGTATTAAAACCAAGAGTGTCGATGACCTACTGTACGGCAATAGAAACTTTGGTGCTCGCATCTCAAGTGCATATAACACCAACGGCGATGAGAATGCCTACACGCTAACACTCTATGGTAAAAACGATGCTGGTTTTTATTTTCTAGCGAATGGCTCTGTAAAAGATTCTGATGACATTAAAGTTGGTGGTGGTGAAACGCTGGATTACTCAGGTTATGAGCAAGAAAACATGCTCGTAAAAGTCGGTTATGAAAACAACGATCACGAGTTTGAAATTAGCCACACTCGCTACAAAGATGAAGGTCGTAAACCTTGGGCTAACCGCCGCGGAAAAATGCCTAACATCACTGAGTACAACATCAAGAAATACGGATCATTAGAAAAAGCCAAATACGCATACACCGTCGATAATAAATACACGGATAACACCACGACCATCTCTTACCACTACATGCCGACTAACCCGTATATTGATTTCAATATCAAAATGGCACGTTCTGAAAACGATCGTCACTGGGTTCGCCCTGACGTGGCATTCGAGAAAATGTTCGTTTCTGTTGGCAGTTACGGTCACGAGTCTTGGCTGAGTTACGAGCGTGACTATGCTGATGTGTTTAACCAAGCGCAGTTCGGAGACCACACTCTAGTGACAGGGCTTCAATATCAAAAAACCGATAGAGACTCATTAGTATTCAACGCATCATACGACAGTAATGAAGCCAAAAACTACGGTTGGTATACCCCTTACTACGAACCATCTGGCACTCAGTCAATTTATGCGGCTTACATTGCTGATCACTATCAAGCAACAGACCGTCTAACCATCACACCTTCTCTGCGTTACGAATACATCAAGAGTGAAGGAAAAGGGAACGCCGCGCCAGATTATAATGATCCAGCCGCCGGACATGACTACGGTGAAACGACGCATAAAGGCTTTAGCCCACGTTTGGATATCGACTTTGATGCGACCAATAATACGCGTTTAAACGCCTCCTACGCCTACGCTTTAAAAGCACCAACCGTTGATAACATCTACTCAGTGCAATATGCGCGAGCTACCGCTACGGCTACTGCTTTGAATCTGGACGTGTCTCGTATCCATGCTTATCAAGCAAGCGTTATCAACTTAACGGAAGGGCTGGTGAACTCTCGCGATAACCTCGCAACAGAGTTAACTTTGTTCTATAACGATGTTAGCGACACAGTTGATATACGAACGGGCGAAAACCTCGACAAAAATACTACTGAGTTACAAAGCTGGAATACAAACCTAGATGGCTTTAAAAACTACGGCTTTGAGCTAATTTCACAATACCGGATTGAAGATTTCTACAGTAATTTCTCAGCAAGTTACATTCGCGGCAAAAACAAAGGCAGTTTATCTGACTCTACAGGTTCAGATGATGATCACCCTGATGTGCCACCATTAAACATTAATCTGGGTTTAGGTTACGAATGGATTCCGGGTTTACGTACGGGCTGGGAAGTCCGTTGGTATGATGCGCAAACCAAAACCAAGGCAAGTGGCAACAATTTAAAAGTGAAATCGCCAAGTGAGCAATACACGCTACAAAACGCTTACGTGGTTTGGGAAATACAACAAGTCGAAGGCTTGAGTGTTGGCGCTGTTGTGAAAAACTTAACCGATCGTTACTACGAAGCATACCTATCTAATGGCGTGCCTTCGCCTGGTCGCGAAGTCAAACTGCACCTCACTTATCAATACTAACCATACCTAAAAGATGCAGGGCAGACATTAACTGCCCTGCTGTTTCTTAACGAACAACCATAATTGCACACCGTTTTATTTATCAGTACTATCATTTCTTTTTGCTTGCATACACACTATGAACAACTTAAAAACATTGTTTCTTCTTGCTTGCTTCGTTCCAGCAAGTCAAAGCCTGGCACAGACTTCTGAGAGCATTGCTGACTACTTACAAGAGCTGAGTCAGCACCAGGTTATTGAGGATCATTACGCACAACCAACAACAAATAATCTGAATCTAGACGCCAAAGCAAACGCGTTAACTTGGCATGAAGATGGAAAGCCGGATCACTGTCGTTACGCCAAGCAGCCTAAAGACGTCGCAACGCATTTCGACTACGGTGAAGCAAACGATCTATCTGACGGATTGCAACACTTTGATTTACCAGAGAGGCACTCGGCAAAGGGCAAGTCAACACATCGCACTTATGCTAATAACCCTCACCTTCTTCCTGGCAATAAACAATTTGCAGCCCCTGAAGACGGTACGTTTAGTCTGTCAGTATCTTCGGATTGTTTTTAAGTCGATACAATAAAAAATGCCCTGAGACAAAGCTCAGGGCATTTTCACTTTTTGTTTGATGGGTGACGTCACCATCTCACCGACTTGAATCTATTCTTCGTCAGCGTCTACTTCAGCGTCACGTGCTTTGCGGGCTTCTTCTTTACGAACTTTTGCCGCTAGTTGTTCTGCTTCACGCTCTTGACGTTGCGCTGCTTTACGCTCGTTACGAACCACTTGGTTTTGGATAAAACCAGCCAGTTCTTGTTCAGCCCAAGCTTGTGCTTTCTCTTCGCTGTCAAAGCCAGTTTCACGCTTTGATACTACAGTCTTACGAGATGTCACTTGGCGAGTGATTTCTGCGCTCCAGCCGCTACGTTTTTCAGTGACGCGGATAGCAAATTTTGGATTCTTAGACATTTCTTTCATTTCCTAAGGGATTTAGGGATCAATCAGGGATTCGGTCAACTTGATAACTCCATCTAAGCTGAGCTGTTTAACACCATCCCTTGGTAAGCGCGGTATTAGAGCATAAAAGTAATCTAAACGCTGCAAGTTTTTTATGCGAGATAATAGATGACAAAGAAGAGACAGAACAAAGCAACGTTTCGCCTAGTCACGAGAAAGATCGACGAAGAAAAAAGAGTGATAAGAAAAAAGAAAGCGCTGGTCTCTCAACCAACGCTTTACTTAAGCTAGATTAACCTTTGGTTAATTAACCGATATTCTTACGGGCATTTTGGAACATACGCATCCAAGCGCCATTTTCACCCCAACCTTCCGGAGCCCAAGAGTTTGCAACTGTGCGGAATACGCGCTCTGGGTGAGGCATCATGATAGTTACGCGACCGTCTGCTGTTGTTAAACCGGTAATCGCGTTTGGCGAACCGTTCGGGTTGTTCGGGTATTGTTGTGTTGGGTTACCGAGGTTATCCACGTAACGAACCGCAACCGTACCTGATGCCTCGATCGCTGCTAGGTGCTCTGCATCACGTACTTCTACACGCCCTTCTCCGTGGGAAACCGCGATTGGCATGCGCGAACCTGCCATACCGTCGAAGAATACAGAATCAGATTTCTGAACTTCAACTAGGCTAAAGCGCGCTTCAAAACGCTCAGATTCGTTACGAACAAAACGTGGCCACAAGTCTGCACCCGGGATAAGTTCTTTCAGGTTAGAAAGCATCTGACAACCGTTACATACACCTAAAGAGAACGTCTCTTTACGGTTGAAGAACGCTTGGAACTGTTCACGAGCTTGTGCGTTAAACAGGATAGACTTAGCCCAGCCTTCACCCGCACCTAGTACGTCGCCGTAAGAGAAGCCACCACAAGCTACTATGCCATGGTATTCATCCAGAACGGCTTGACCCGTTAGGATATCACTCATATGAATGTCGGTTGCTTCAAAACCTGCGCGGTCAAACGCTGCTGCCATTTCAACGTGGGAGTTAACACCCTGCTCACGTAGAATCGCCATCTTAGGCTTCGCACCTTTTGCAATGTAAGGCGCTGCAACGTCTTCATTTACGTCGAAGCTGAGCTTAACGTTTAAACCTGGGTCTGAATTGTCTTTCTTCGCTTCAAACTCTTGGTCTGCACATGCTGGGTTATCGCGTAGCGCCTGCATCTTATGCGTTGTTTCAGCCCAGATAACGCGTAGTTCGGTACGTGAACGTTCAAGCACAACTGCATCACCAGAAGTGATAATAAAGTCGTCTGAAGCTTCAACAGAACCAATCACATGTGAACATGCCTCTAAACCGTTTGCCGCCAGAGTAGATAGAACTGAATCCAGATCATCATTCTTAACTTGAACAACCGCACCTAGCTCTTCGTTAAATAGAACGGCTAGCGCATCGTCACCCAGTTCTGCGATGTTCGCTTTTACGCCACAGTGACCCGCGAACGCCATCTCAGCCAGTGTTACAAACAGACCGCCGTCGCCTTTATCGTGGTAAGCCACTAGCTTGTCATCACGTACTAACGCTTGCATTGCATCAAAGAAGCCTTTTAGCTGCTCTGCGTTATCTACGTCAGCAGGTTTATCACCAAGCTGTTTGTATACTTGTGCCAATGCTGTCGCACCTAAGCGGTTTTTGCCGTTACCCAAGTCAACAAGAACTAGAGAAGTATCGCCTTTGTCAGTGCGTAGTTGTGGAGTCACGGTCTTACGTACGTCTTCCACACGACCAAATGCCGTGATAACTAGCGACAGTGGAGAAGTGACTTCTTTACTCTCGCCGTTCTCTTCCCACTTGGTTTTCATCGACATGGAGTCTTTACCAACTGGGATCGTCAAACCTAATGCAGGACAGAGCTCTTCACCCACCGCTTTGACTGCTTCATAAAGACCAGCATCTTCACCAGGGTGACCCGCTGGCGACATCCAGTTCGCAGACAGTTTAATGTGTTTAATATCACCGATGTCTGTTGCCGCAATGTTCGTTAGTGACTCACCAACCGCTAGGCGAGCCGATGCACCAAAGTCTAGTAATGCCACTGGCGTGCGCTCACCCATCGACATTGCTTCGCCGTGGTAAGTGTCATAGCTTGCCGCTGTTACTGCACAGTTTGCTACTGGTACCTGCCAAGGGCCAACCATTTGATCACGAGCAACCAGACCCGTTACTGTTCGGTCACCGATAGTAATTAGGAATGTTTTTTCTGCAACCGCAGGAAGACGAAGTACGCGATCCACCGCTTCATTAAGCTCAATACCATCACGAACAATGGCAGGGCTTTCCACCTTTAGTGTGGTTGCGTCGCGGTGCATCTTCGGTGGCTTACCAAGCAGGATATCCATTGGCATATCGATTGGCGTATTGTCGAAGTAAGAATCTTCTAGCGTTAGATGACGCTCTTCAGTTGCCACACCCACCACTGCATATGGTGCGCGTTCACGCTTACAGATTGCATCGAATGCTTCCATGTTTTCTGGCGCTACCGCAAGAACGTAACGTTCCTGTGATTCATTACACCAAATTTCTAGCGGACTCATGCCCGGCTCATCGTTTGGTACATCGCGTAATTGGAACTTACCGCCACGCTCACCGTCGTCGACAAGTTCAGGCAATGCGTTAGAGATACCGCCCGCACCCACATCGTGGATAAATGCGATTGGGTTGTCGTCGCCTAGCTGCCAACAACGGTCGATCACTTCCTGACAGCGACGCTCCATCTCTGGGTTTTCACGCTGTACTGAAGCAAAGTCCAGATCTTCTGCTGACTGACCAGATGCCATCGAAGACGCCGCACCACCACCAAGACCGATGTTCATTGCCGGACCACCAAGTACGATTAAACTCGCACCCACTGGAATTTCTTTCTTCTGCACGTGTTCGTCACGAATGTTACCCATACCACCAGCAATCATGATTGGTTTGTGGTAACCACGGATTTCTTCACCCGCGTGAGAGGTCACTTTTTCTTCGTAAGTACGGAAGTAACCCAATAGATTTGGACGACCAAATTCGTTGTTGAATGCCGCGCCGCCTAGAGGACCTTCAAGCATGATGTCTAGCGCGTTAACAATACGACCTGGCTTGCCAAAGTCGGTTTCCCACGGCTGTTCAAAACCAGGAATACGTAAGTTAGAGGTTGTAAAACCAACCAGACCCGCTTTTGGCTTACCGCCGATACCCGTCGCACCTTCGTCACGGATCTCACCGCCTGAACCAGTCGATGCGCCCGGCCATGGAGAGATTGCCGTTGGGTGGTTGTGCGTCTCTACCTTCATCAAGATGTGTGCATCTTCATGGTGGTAAGTATATTGGCGTGATTTTGGATCTGGGAAGAAACGACCCGCTTTAGAACCCGTCATAACGGCCGCGTTGTCTTTGTATGCAGACAGTACATAGTCAGGTGTCGTTTCGAACGTGTTTTTGATCATTTTGAACAGAGACTTAGGTTGATCTACCCCGTCGATAGTCCAATCTGCGTTAAAAATTTTGTGGCGACAGTGCTCCGAGTTCGCCTGAGCAAACATCATCAATTCAATGTCGTTTGGGTTACGCCCAAGCTTAGTAAAGTTCTCTACCAAGTAATCAATTTCATCTTCTGCGAGTGCCAAGCCTAGGGAAACGTTTGCTTCTTCAAGCGCAAGACGACCGCCCGCTAAGATATCAACATGCGCCACTGGCTTAGGCTCAGCGACTGTAAACAGCGCTGACGCAGCTTCAAATTCTGTAAATACCGTTTCCATCATGCGGTCATGAATTAACGCTTTGACAGCGCCAACTTGAGCTTCTGATAGAACAACTGAAGATTCGACATAATAAGCCGTACCGCGCTCTAGACGTTTCACTTTATCCAAGCCACAGTTAACAGCGATATCGGTAGATTTAGAAGACCAAGGCGAGATAGTGCCTGGACGAGGCGTAACAAGAAGTAGAAGACCTTCTGGCTCATGCTCTTCGATGGTTGGGCCGTAAGTTAGTAACTTTTCAAGTTTTTCTAACTCTTGGTCATCAAGGTCAGACTTTAGATCGGCAAAGTGCATAAACTCGGCATAAATGCCAGTTACAGGCAGATCTTGTTCACGACAAAGTTCCAGTAGTTTATTAACACGAAACTCAGAAAGAGCTGGGGAGCCACGCAAAATTCTCATGTGCTTAGGTCTCTTATGCAATTGATTAAGGTGATATTGGAATAAATTCAGACACTTAAAATAAGCCCTGTCGAACCTATGCCGATTCCACCTCGTCATTGCGAGCGCATTATATAGCAATTGTTTTTGTGATGTAACACCAAAGGCAACCGTTTGCGTCTTTTTTTTTGTCAAATTTGAATTACGACTAAAATGTCGATAAAACACACAATGTCACGCTATAAGTGTGTGATTCACTTTGCCCCATGAGCTCGCTTTGATATAAAGGCAAATAGAAATTTCCTAAGATGTACCTATTAATGCAAATAAGCCAGCTCAACCGACTCAAGCGCAGCGCCCTAATTTTTGTTTCTGTGCTACTACTCTCTGCCTGCCAGATTGAGTCGGAACCCAAAAGTGAATTCGAAAAAATTCAGGAACGTGGCGTGCTTCGTGTTGGCACGCTAAACAATCAGCTTTCCTATTATATTGGTCCCGATGGTCCCGCTGGGTTGGATTACGAATTGGCGCGTCAGTTTGCGGAGCAGCTCGGCGTCAAGCTCGAGATTAAACCTGCCTTTCGCCAAGCTGAGCTTTTTCCTGCTCTTAAGAAAGGAGATATCGATCTCATCGCTACGGGCTTAAATCAAACGTCACAAGCGGTAAAACGCTTTAGACCGGGCCCTGCTTATTATTATGTAAGCCAACAAGTTGTGTATAAAAAGGGGCAACTTCGACCACGTGATATCGAACAGCTGATTGAATACCAAGCATCGAAAGACAGCGAATCTGACGAAGATACAAATGCTGGCGCGCAAACATTAAAGATCGTCGAACAATCGCAATATGTTCCGACCCTAACCGCATTAAAGAAGCAATACCCAGAGCTACAGTTTGAAATTGTTGGCGATGCTGACACGAGAGACTTACTTAAATATGTATCCACTGGTGAGTTGCGTTTTACTGTGACTGACTCTGTAGAACTTTCCCTAGCTCAGCGCCTTTACCCCGATCTTGCGCTCGCGTTTGAACTTACAGAAGATCAACCAGTATCGTGGTTTACTCGACGCTCTGAAGACGAAAGTTTGTATGCGATGCTGATAGAGTTTTTCGGTAACATTAAACAATCAGGTGAACTGTCCACTCTCGAAGAGAAGTACATTGGTCATATTGAAGCATTTGACTACGTTGATACTCGCGCATTCATTCGAGCTCTGGATGACAAATTACCTAAGTGGGCACCTTTATTCCAAAAGTACAGCGAAGAGTTCGACTGGCGCTTAATTGCAGCATTGGCGTATCAAGAATCACACTGGAAGCCAGCGGCAAAATCGCCAACGGGTGTTAGAGGGATGATGATGCTTACTCTGCCAACAGCGAAAAGCGTCGGGGTAACAAACCGTTTAGACCCTGAGCAATCTGTTCGTGGTGGTGTCGAGTACTTACGTCGCATTGTAGGTCGCGTGCCTGATAGCATCAACGAGCATGAAAAAATATGGTTTGCCCTGGCTTCATACAACATTGGCTATGGCCACATGATGGACGCACGACGACTTACTAAAGCGCAAGGTGGCGATCCAAACGCTTGGGCGGATGTAAAAGACAGATTGCCTTTACTGCGTCAGAAGCGTTACTACAGTCAAACTCGCTATGGGTACGCCAGAGGTGATGAAGCGCGTAATTACGTAGAAAATATTCGACGTTACTACCAATCCATCATTGGTCATGTCAGCCAAAGACCAGCGATTGATGAGAATAGCGATGACTTGCAAGTTATCCCGCCGCTCAACCCTGACATTTTGATATCAGGAGCAGTAGAGACCGTTGTAGAGCAAATATCTGGCGCTTCTGACGTCACGGTTGAAGAAGACACCGAACAAGAAAGCCCTGAAGAATAGACCCGCTGTAAACTAAAAAATGACGAGCYCATGRGCTCGTCATTTTTGTTGAGTCCTAGCGAAAACTTATCTAGAATCCAATATTCTGAGTGACACCAACCACACTCAATCATTCCTATGGTTGGTCGCCTTTTCTTCACCATTAGTTAAACTGATTGCTTTGTAACAGATTGCTTCGTAACCACATGGTTTAGCTCACTTGATGAAGCGGCGCTTTCGGCTACGCTCTGCCGAAATAACGTCACTCATATTATTAAGCACCGTATTGAAATTGTTTGCTGGCTCTGTGCAATGCAGAAGTCAAATGAAGAACGTTAAACCATCAAATGTTTAGTGCGATTATCGAGCCTATTGTAAAGCATCGATGAACCGCTATTTACTGGTATAAGTCTTGTCTGCAGGAGGTTTTGAATATGAGAAGACGTAGAGTGCAGTCAAAGCGTTTAAATAACACAGTAGCTGCTATCCGACGTAAACGTAAACTGACATGTATGAAAAAGAAAGTAAGTTCACGTAATCGTGTTTTTGTACATTTAGTCAATCACTAGTGCGTCCAAGCAAACATCTACCACGTTGTAGGTGTTTGCTAGCCCTCACTACTCCCACTACCTTGTTCGCTCTCTCCATTTTCTAATGCTTTTTGTGCTTGTTTCTTTGCTTTAATTTCCTTTCGGCGACGCTTAAAAAACGCTTGTAGCTGAGTGCGGCACTCATCTTCTAGCAGCCCCTTTTCAACTAAGGCGTAATGGTAAGCAGCTTGGCTTTCAAACAAATTAAGCACTGTTCCTGCTGCTCCCGCTTTTAAATCTGGCGCTCCAAAAACGACCCGCTTAACGCGGCTATGCAGTAAGGCTCCGGCACACATTGGACATGGCTCAAGTGTTACATACAAAGTCGTATCCAGAAGGCGGTAATTTTCTATCTTTTGGCCTGCTTTACGCAGTGTTTGAACCTCAGCATGTGCGGTAGCGTCATTAGTACCAATAGAGCGATTCCAACCCTCAGCGATAATTTCACCATCTTTGACAAGCACTGCGCCGACAGGTACTTCCCCCTCAGCTTCTGCTTGCTCAGCAAGCACCATCGCTCTGCGCATAAACAATTCATCTTGAGGGGTAAACGGATGGTTAGACAAAGGAGGCTCCAAAGAAACAAAAAACGATTGAATTCAGGAATTTTAGCACCAACTTCGGTTTCACTACAGCAACACATCACGGGACAAAGTTTGCAACTCCAAAAAACCTAGTTACAAGACCTATCGATGTTCGTTTTGCGAGAACAAAAAAGCGCAGATCGAAGACCTGCGCTTTTTGGCTGCCAATTAGCGGCTTTCACACCCTACACGTTTTTACATTGTGTAAGTGTAAGGAGCTTGAATGCCTAGCGGGATACCTACCATCCAATAAGCAACTAGGAAGATAGACCAACCGATCAGCATTGCGATCGAGAATGGCATCATTAGTGACGCAAGCGTACCGATACCAGCCGACTTCACATAACGCTGACAGTAAACCACTACAAGAGGGAAAAATACCATTAGAGGCGAAATGATGTTCGATACAGAGTCACCCACACGGTAAGCCGCTTGAGATAGCTCAGGCGAGATACCAACCGCCATTAGCATTGGCACTAAGATTGGACCAATTAAAGCCCATTTTGCCGATGCCGAACCAATAAGTAGGTTTACAGACGCGGTTAGAAGGATCATACCGATGATGGTCACTTCACCTGGTAGGTTCATAGCTTTTAAGCCTTCTGCGCCATACAACGCTAGCATCGTACCGATGTTTGACTGAGCAAATGCAGATAGGAACTGAGCACAGAAGAACGACATAACAATGTATGCGCCCATGGTCGACATGGTATCAGCCATCGCTTTGATAATGTCGTTGCTGGTCTTGAACGTACCTGACACTTTACCGTAAACGTAACCAGGAATGATAAACAGAATAAAGATCAGCGGCACGATAGATTTCATGATCGGTGCTGAGAAGGCCGTAATTTCACCTTCAGGCGAGCGTAGCGCTGATGTTTCTGGAATTAATGCTGCAACAAGTAAGGCAATACCCGCCATCATTGCCCAACCTGCATAACGGAATGCTTTTGATTCCAGTTCAGTAAATGAACCTAGGTTTGGCGCGGTTTCCGCATCGTCATCAATTGGCATTTTTGATAAACGAGGCTCGATGATTTTCTCTGTCACGTACCAACCAATCCCCACAATAATGATGGAAGATAGGCCAGTGAAGAAGATGTTCGCTAATGGGTTAACCACATATTCAGGGTCAAGAACCTGCGCCGCGGTTTGTGTAAAGCCAGCTAGTAGTGGATCGATACCAGAAGGGATAAAGTTTGCAGAGAAACCACCAGATACACCTGCAAATGCTGCCGCAATACCCGCTAAAGGGTGACGACCTGCCGCATGGAAGATAATACCGCCAAGAGGAATAACCAGAACATAGCCTGCATCTGCCGCAGTATGCGATACAATGGCAACCAAAATAAGCATTGGAGTAAGAAGCTTAGCTGGCGTGAAGTTCAGCATCTTCTTAAGACCCGTCGTAATAAAACCCGAAGAATCTGCAACACCCACACCTAGCATTGCGACAAGTACGATACCCAGTGGCGCAAAGCCAGTAAACGTCGTCACCATGTTCGCAAGGAAACTTGCTAGCGCTTCGCCCGTAAGTAAGTTGGTGATAGTAAGAGCTTCGCCCGTTCGAGGGTTTGGAAGATCGAATGATACATTCGACAAAAGTGCTGACGCCGCCCAAGTAATGATCAATGCCCAGAAGAACAAAATCGCAGGATCAGGGATTTTGTTACCTGTCCTCTCGATAAAGTTTAAAAAGCGCTCCATCCCGCTCGGCTTCGATGATGGTGCCTTATTTACAGCTTGGTTACTCATGGTAACTCCATAGTGAATGATGTTGGTGCCAAGGCCTATTTGAGTAATTATGACGGCCTACTATCCAACGAGTATTCTAGTAAACACTAATGGAGAAAGCACAAGGTTCTATATTTTTTTTCATAATTGGAGACATATTTTGCAAAAACACCACTTCAATTAAACATAATAAAAACAGTAGCACATCAACTCGATTAACAGTTCAAAAACCATTTATTAACCGTGACAAATCCGGTATCAAACAGGAATTACACCCGCATTTGTCTCAGCGCATGCATGCAATTGAACTTAGTTTTCGAATTCACTGTATTGTGAGATCATCGTTTTAAGCTGAACTGATCGCGTCTCGCCGATTCTATCCTTCCAGCTAGAGGTAATAGTGATAGTTTTCAGTGTTCCTGAAACCGTGGCAGCTGGAACTTCCCACTCGACGACATAAGATCCAGTAACAGAAGAGCCTGTTGCAATAGAAGCAAAATTTGCAGGTGTGATGGTAGACATCGCCGCAGAAGCACCACGCGTCCGGAACCATTCGAGCTGGTTTTCTGCTAGACGCAGTGCTTCAATACTTTTTATGGCATATTCGGATTCGCGTTCTAGATACACGTTTAGCTTCGTTAAACCTAGAGCCCCAACACCGATAAGCAGAAAAGAAATTAGAACTTCAAGAAGGTTAAAACCTTTTTGTTTAGAGATCATTCCAAGAGCCCTTCTTCCATCTAGGAATTGCATGCGCATTCCTTGAATTGTCTATCACATCTTTATTGTATCTAAAGTCCAAAGAATCGAAGAAAACCGCTGCCTGATCTTCACTATCAAAATATTGACCACCAGATACCGTAAAAGAACCATGCTGATAATAAGAAGCTATTGTCCTGTATGAGTCTTCTACAACACTTGGCACATGATTTAGGTGAGCATTGGCTTCGAACCCAACCCAATCCGCTGTTGCCGGAGCATAATCATGATTGAAATGAAACAAGACCCCTTTAAACTTATTTGATGTAGCGCCGGAGCTCGGTGGTCCCATCACGGAGAAAAGACCATCATGAATGAGCACTGTTACGCCATTGGTCGATGATGTAGCATTCACCAAATCATTGTATTCCGATTGCTTGATTTCACAGCTCCCTTCAACCCATAAATGATGCTTCCCTGACTGAATTTCTGCTGTTAAAGCAGCACCACAATTAGGTATGCCACCAGCCACTGAGCCCGTCATAACATGAAATACACCATTATCTCGGACATCGTTATGCTCTTCAGCCTTTACTCCAAAGAAGGATTCAAATGGCTTTAAATCTGTATCTTGAGTAAAATCATCACCAGCACCAACCCCGCCAACACTAGATGAGAGATGACGGTTTGCCGTCGTGTTTGCACAATCTTTATTTGTAGGGTTGTTAAAATCGGCATAGGGAGACTCTCCATGAATTACGCCTTTATTATCAACTGAAGAGGAGTAAAAGCGCTTTTTATACCTTAACGCAATACACTCCCACCCATCGCTGCTCAATTCCCCTGGATCTGGAGTAGAAAACGTTGCACTAGAATGAAAGTAAATGTCGGCACTAGACTGCATTGCACCATAGCTCAAGTTACCTCCCAAAATAATCTCCTTACTAATGCTTGTAAATCCAACATTAGAAGTAACCAAATACCCATTGGAAGTACTCGTAAAATTCGGAACCGTCCAAAGCCCTGAGCCACAATCTGTTATTACTGCAGGTACAATATTACTAACTCTAAATTGCGCCCATGCACATTCAACACCTCCTTCAGCTAACCAATGTGCTTGTCGAGATTTTATTTCGTTTTGCGCAACTTTTATTTGAAAAAATACACCTTTGGATGATGCTAATGATGCAATTAAAGCAAGTAATAAAAGTATAGAAGTCACAAGCAAAGTGGTATAACCGGAATAGCTATATTTAGATGTCATTGCCAATTCCTTTGTTTGATAGAAAACTCCGCGACTTCACTAAAGACTCCATCAATCGTTTGCAAACCTAACTTAACGTTCGTGACCGAACTTACATTTCCTCCATTAGTCACTGTTTCTGAACTAACGGTGAATTGGGTGACTTGGAAAATATCATCATCAAATAGAGAACGACAAAAATCTATACCATCAAAAGATAATATTTGTGTTTGAGACACAACGCCTTTTTCACATATAAAAAACCGAGTATCTCTCTTCTCATACTTAATATTTCGATAGTCTTCATTGGCAGCTGAGTCTTCTTTAAAATACACAAAACCAACAGAAGAGGCGCCGCTCAGCATTATGGTTCCTGTAGCTCCGGATAATTTGAGTGAACTACCGTTCCCACCATCATAACCTGCTCTTTGAATATCTTCTTTCATAACAGATAAAGTGATATTAAGACCTTGCAATAAATTTAGCTCTAAGCTTTTTTCTTTTGCTGTTTTTTGTAAACTCAAGAATATAGAGCCCACTACACTAAGAACAATTAACCCAATTAAAGAACTAATCATTAATTCAATTAAAGAGCTACCTCTTTGATAGCGTTTGTTAGCACTGATGGTAATCATATAACTTCGCTCCAGAATTACTACAAATCTTAATCCTCCCAGGAGGGTTTGAGAGCTTTGCTTGTAGTTTTATGTTTTGAGCATTGGTTGGGAAAAACTCTATATTTCCTCCTTGGGGCCGTCCACGGACCTCATCGAAGCTTATTTTTTGATTATCGTAACTGTGCTTCAAAGATAATTCAGAGTATGCGGAGCCGGAAAGGTTTAAGATTACTCCCCCTGAGCCGCTAGATGAGTCAGTTAACTGTAGAGACCATGCACCTTGACTGACAACAACGTTTTTAGCCATTGAGAAATGTATATATAACTTTTGATTTCTCATTACCGCCTCGGACTTACTTTGGCTTAGAAAACCAGCTAATTCAGTTGCCAATCGCTGCATTTGCACAGTTTGTGAAACACGGCTAAAGCTTGGAGCTGCAAACGCCAATATAATACTCAGTACAGCAACAGTAATAAGAAGCTCCAACAACGTAAACCCGCGAGGCATTTCCCAAATTCCTATGTAAACGGCAGAAGGGCCGTAATTCATCTTGCACAGATGCTATCACCTGCCAAAAATAGGCGGAAAAGTGAAAAGGAAACTACTCGTGATGATTCGAATTTCTCGCTGTAACAGCTACAAAAAAAGATTGGGAGGGATGACATTGATCGAATTACTGATAGCCGTAGTGATTGTTGGGATCATTGCGGCTGTCGCCTACCCTTCTTACACCAATCATGTGCTCAAGTCTCATAGGACGGTTGCCTTGAGCGATCTTAGTCGAATTCAGCTAGAGCTAGAGACATCTTATGATGGTGGGTACGACTGGAGTCATATTATCTCTGGAGGCACATGCACTCTATGTGATTCAGACACAGATAGATTTTCTTTCAATATTGCGAGCTCTGCAAGTACGGCCTATACCATTACAGCAACAGCAAAATCGGCTCTGGGACAAGACGACGACGAGTGCTTGACTGGCGCTAAAACGATTACTTTAACGTCAACAAATGTCGAAGAACCAAGTGATTGCTGGAATTAAAAAGAACACCGAGATGCAAAAAGGCCTGCATTTTAGCAGGCCTTTGTATTTGTGCTTTTCACTAACGTCTTAGCTGGTTAAATCATCAAAGAACTTTTTCACACCGTTGAAAAAGCCTTCTGATTTAGGCTTATGCTTTGTCGCCGCCTCACCACCACAAGACTCTTCAAACTCTTTGAGCAGTTCTTTTTGGCGTGAGCTTAGGTTTACTGGTGTTTCAACAACCAACTTAACAATCAAGTCACCGATACCGCCACCGCGAACGCCTTTCACTCCTTTACCACGCATGCGGAACATACGACCTGTTTGCGTTTCTGAAGGCACTTTTAGGCTTACGCGACCATCTAGAGTTGGCACTTCAACTTCACCACCTAGAGCCGCCATCGCAAAGCTTACAGGCACTTCACAGTATAGGTTGTTACCATCACGTTCGAAGATATGGTGCTCTTTCACGTGCACTTGTACATACAAGTCACCCGCTGGAGCTCCCATCTCTCCCGCTTCACCTTCGCCAGATAGACGAATACGGTCGCCAGTATCAACACCTGCAGGGATCTTAACGTTAAGTGTTTTGGTTTTCTGTTTACGGCCTTGACCATGACACTCATTACAAGGGTCTTTAATGATCTTGCCTTTACCGTGACAGGTTGGACAGGTTTGTTGCACTGCGAAGAAGCCTTGGCGCATTTGTACTTGACCATGACCATGACAGGTACCACATGTTTCAGCAGATGAGCCTTTCTTCGCGCCACTACCATCACAGGTATCACAGTGTACGAGTGTTGGTACTTCGATCTCTTTCGTTACACCACGAACCGCCTCTTCTAGCGTTAGTTCCATGTTGTAACGTAAGTCCGCACCACGTTGAGCACGGTGACCACCACCGCCACGACGACCACCACCAAAAATGTCGCCAAATACATCGCCAAAGATGTCGCCGAAATCAGCACCGCCGCCACCAAAGCCGCCGCCACCGAAACCACCGCCGCCTTGTTCAAAAGCAGCATGACCGTACTGGTCGTACGCCGCTTTCTTTTGAGGGTCGGTCAGAACTTCGTACGCTTCTTTTACTTCTTTAAACTTGTCCGCCGCAGACTCATCACCCTGGTTTCGGTCTGGGTGGAATTTCATCGCTAGACGCTTATACGCCTTTTTGATATCGCGCTCTGAGGCATCACGGCTTACGCCTAATACTTCGTAAAAATCACGTTTTGACATGTTCTTCGTCACCAGTTAATTACTACAAACGGCATCGATTCACCGCTTGGTGTTTGTATCGTTCTAGGTAAGTGCACTTATCCGCAACATACTTAACTAGAAAGACAGCGTTTACAAACAGACGGGCGTAAGAGTTGCCCCAAACGCCCGCACACGAAGTCTTATCGACCCCAGATGGCTTTGCAGCCATCTGGTTAAGAAATATTATTTCTTGTCGTCTTTAACTTCTTCGAACTCAGCATCTACAACGTCGTCTTCTTTAGACTGTGCATCGGCGTCAGCACCTTGTGCTTGCTGCGCTTGAGCTTGTTGTTGAGCGATTTCCATCAGTTTTTGAGAAGCTGTCATTAGTGCTTGAACTTTAGCATCGATAGCTTCTTTGTCTTCGCCTTTGCGCGCTGTTTCTAGCTCAGAAATTGCTGCTTCAATCTTCTCTTTCTCTTCTGCAGGTAGTGCTTCACCAGCTTCTTCTACTTGCTTACGAGTACCGTGAATCATTTGGTCAGCTTGGTTACGTGCAGTCGCTAGCTCTTCGAACTTTTTGTCCGCTTCTTTGTTAGCTTCTGCTTCTTGAACCATTTTCTCGATGTCTTCATCGCTCAGGCCGCCAGAAGCTTGGATAGTGATCTTCTGTTCTTTACCAGTCTGCTTGTCTTTCGCTGACACGTGTAGGATACCGTCCGCATCAAGGTCAAAAGTAACCTCGATTTGTGGCATACCACGTGGTGCAGGCTGGATGCCTTCTAGGTTGAATTGACCTAGAGACTTGTTGTACATCGCTTGCTTACGCTCACCTTGTAGAACGTGGATAGTAACCGCGCTCTGGTTGTCTTCCGCTGTAGAGAAAACTTGGTTCGCTTTAGTTGGGATAGTTGTGTTCTTCTCAACTAACTTAGTCATTACGCCACCCATTGTCTCGATACCTAGAGACAGTGGAGTTACGTCTAGTAGTAGTACGTCTTTAACGTCACCAGCAAGTACACCACCTTGAACTGCAGCACCCATTGCTACTGCTTCGTCAGGGTTTACGTCACGGCGCGCTTCTTTACCAAAGAACTCAGCAACTTTCGCTTGAACCATTGGCATACGAGTCTGACCACCAACTAGGATTACGTCAGTGATGTCGTTTACTGATAGATCAGCGTCAGCTAGAGCTACTTTTAGTGGCTCAAGAGAGCGTTGTACTAGGTCTTCAACTAGAGATTCTAGTTTTGCACGAGTCACTTTAATGTTCATGTGCTTAGGACCAGTTGCATCTGCAGTAACGTAAGGTAGGTTTACGTCAGTTTGAGAAGTAGAAGAAAGCTCGATTTTCGCTTTTTCTGCTGCTTCTTTAACACGCTGCATTGCTAGTGGATCGTTCTTAAGATCGATACCTTGCTCTTTCTTAAACTCGTCTACTAAGTAGTTGATTAGGCGGTTATCAAAGTCTTCACCACCAAGGTGAGTATCACCGTTAGTCGCTAGAACTTCGAATGTTTTCTCGCCTTCAACTTCATCGATTTCGATGATAGAGATATCGAATGTACCACCACCAAGGTCGTATACCGCGATAGTGCGATCGCCGCCTTTCTTATCAAGACCGTAAGCTAGCGCTGCTGCTGTTGGTTCGTTGATGATACGTTTAACTTCTAGACCTGCGATACGACCAGCATCTTTTGTAGCTTGACGCTGAGCATCGTTAAAGTAAGCAGGTACTGTGATAACTGCGCCAGTTACTTCCTCACCAAGGAAATCTTCAGCAGTTTTCTTCATTTTCTTAAGAACTTCAGCAGAAACCTGAGGAGCCGCCATTTTTTGGCCTTTTGCTTCTACCCAAGCGTCACCGTTGTCAGCCTTAACAATTTTGTAAGGCATGATTTGGATGTCACGCTGAACTTCTTCGTCTTCAAAACGACGACCGATTAGACGCTTAATTGCAAATAGCGTGTTTTCTGGGTTAGTTACTGCTTGACGTTTCGCAGGTTGACCTACTAGCGTCTCACCGTCAGTGTAAGCAATAACCGATGCAGTAGTACGTTCGCCCTCTGCGTTTTCAATTACACGTGGTTTGTCGCCGTCTAATACAGCAACACATGAGTTAGTAGTACCTAAGTCAATACCAATGATTTTACCCATCTGGCTATCTCCGAATAAATTCTATTTTCGTTTGGTTATAACCCCAATGTGGGGGGAGGAGAATCGGGTTTCAACCCTTGCTCACAAACAAAAATAATCAATGTTTGCTTCTCTATGCCACATAGATAAGGGCGGCAAAATGCTTTTCAAGGGCAGAATTAAAAAAAAGCGTCTTTTTTCGAAATTTATGTGTTTCTTTCTGATTAGTTGGGAACTCGTCACACTGCTGTAGCGCAACAAAACGCCATTTCCCAGATGAATTTATTTATGCCCGACTCTTCCTAAACAAAAAACGAGCTCATAAGAGCTCGCTTCAATATTAGGGTTAAAATAAATGATTCAAGACATTATGCGTTCGCTTGAGCAGGCTCAGCGTCAACGCCTTCTTCTTTACCAATCTCACCTTCTGTTTTTGCAACAATGGTGTTTACCGCCGTGTCGCCCACAACATTTGAAGACGTACAGAACATGTCATTAATACGGTCAACCGCAGCAATAATTGCCAAGCCTTCAGGTGGTAAGCCTAGTTGGTGAAGCAAAACGCCTACCATTACCACGCCGCCTCCAGGAACGCCACCAGCACCAATAGATAATAGAAGAATAGTTAAACCAAGCGTGAAGATGTCTGCGGTGTTAATTGGCTGGCCAAAAGCGTTCGCAACAAACATCGTTGCTAGAGCAATATAGATAGACACACCAGACATGTTCATCGTTGCGCCCAGTGGTACACCGAAGCCAGCAACCGATTTAGAGACCTGAAGCTTTTCTGTCAGTGTACGCATCGTTACCGGGATAGTCGCGTTTGAGCTCGCGGTAGATAGAGAGAACAGAATCTGCTCACGAGTTGCACGTAGGAAAGTCTTTGGAGAGGTCCCTGTCGCAAGACTTACTGCCATTGGATAGAAGAAGAAGATCCAGAACACCAACATCGCAACCACCAAGGCCACATAACCAGCCACGGACATCAATGTATTGGCGTTTAGTGTTGCACCCAATTGAATCATTAGCGCGAACACACCATATGGCGCAAGACTCATCACTAACCCAACCAGTTTCATCATGATTTCATTTGCCATTTTGAACGTGCGGATGGCAGGACCACCACGAGAATCCAAAGCTTGAATTGCAAGACCTGTCAGAATTGCCATGAAGATGATTTGCAGCATGTCGCCGTTAGCAAACGCTTGTACTGGGTTGCTAGGAACAATGTTAACAACTAGAGAGAAAATGTCCGGCGTTTCTGTCGTCGTCAGCTGTACGGCCTCAGATACCGTTCCTGCCAGATTAGCACCAGCTCCTGGCTGGAAAATCAAACCAACAGTCAAAGCCGCCGTAATCGCAATGATGGTGTTAAGAATGTAGAGGGTAAAAGTTTTTCCACCAAGACGACCAAATGCACTGATGTCTTTCAAGTCAACAATGCCGCATACGATTGAAACGTAAACTAAAGGAACAACAAGCAATTTGATCAGCGAGACAAACATGCCGCCAACGCCTTCTGCTGCTCCAAGTAGGTATGTATCAAAAATCGCAATACCGCTAAATAAGTACTGAATTGCTGTTCCGAGCACAAGGCCGGCAAACAAGCCTATAAAAATCTTACTAGAAAGCGATTTATCCATTATAAATCTCCGATATGTTGTGTTTGCTATTTACATCTTTGTAGTTATATATGCTTACTTTTAAAGCATTAGTCGCAAATCATACACACGAAGGTTACAAAATAAAGTGATAATTTACATTTTTGTTAACGAAACTATTGTAGAAAAAATGACTATCTTTACATTCCTATGCAGGACAAACATTCACACAACGAATAATTACAATTACTTATAGCCCTCTTCGTTCATAAACACGCAGTGAGATGAGAAGAAATCTCCTATAGGAAAATAATTAACCAATAAGAAAAAATATGAAGGGGATCAAACTTCCATTTTATCGATATACAATGAAGCTCATTACAACAACTTACGTTTAAAACAAAAAAGCGCCCATCAAAAAATGATGGGCGCTTTATATTTAAAAACAGGCAGTTAAGGTTATTTAGCAACCATTACCATTGCCGGACGAATCACACGGCCGTTTAGTTCGTAACCTTTTTGCATAACAAACATAACTGTGTTTGATTCATGATCAGGGCTTTCCTGAATCGACATCGCTTGATGGAACTCTGGGTTGAATGCTTCACCTTCAGGGTTGATTGCTTTCAAGCCAAATTTCGCCACAACGTCGACAAACGTTTTGTGTGTTAACTCAACACCTTCTAGGAACGGCTTAACCGTTTCATTCTCTGTATCTGCCGCTTGAATTGCACGCTCTAGGTTATCAATAACAGGAAGCAACTCTTCGGCAAACTTGTTCAACGCAAACTTACGTGCTTTATCGATTTCTTGCTCGGTACGACGACGCATGTTTTCTACTTCAGCTTTAGAACGCAACACCGCATCTTGCTGCTCTTTTACTTTTGCCTCGCTAGACAATAGTGCCGCTTCTAGTTGAGCAATCTTAGCGTCTGTCTCATCACCAATTTCTTCAAGCTCAGCTTCAACTTCTTGTGCTTCAGCTTCTACTTTTTCAGCCTCTTCGATGATTTGATCAAGCTCTTCTTCTGTAACTTTGTTTTCTTCGTTGCTCATGATATCTCCAGAATTCAACATAATGCCCTTAAAGCCATGCGCGTTTTTGCGGGCTTTAACCACATAAAAATTCGCATATTTAGGTGACTTGCCATTATTATGGGGATGAAGATTCCTGATTCAAGCCTCTTTAATGCGGAAATGCTATGAAAAATCCATGTAACGTGATCGCGATTATCGGAAAACCAAGAGATCAACAAGCAATTCAAACTCATAAAGAGTTGTACCAATGGCTGACCTCTGAAGGCTATAAAGTATTTATTGACGATCGCCTTGCCGCAATACTGGATGATATCCCGCAGAGTCAATTTGCCAGTTTAGTTGAACTAGGAAAAAATGCCGATCTAGCCATTGTGGTTGGTGGGGATGGCAACATGCTAGGCGCGGCAAGAATTTTATCCCGATTTGATGTTCCAGTCATAGGGGTGAACCGTGGCAACCTGGGCTTCTTAACTGACTTAAACCCAGACGAGTTCCAAGCGTCTCTGCAAGCGGTACTCGACGGTGAGTATATTGAAGAAGAGCGCTTTCTCTTAGAAGCGGAAGTACACCGTCACGGGCAAATTAAAAGCCACAACGCTGCGCTAAATGAAGCTGTACTTCACCCAGGGCAAATTGCCCATATGATTGAATTTGAAGTGTACATTGATGAAAGCTTCGCCTTCTCTTTACGAGCCGATGGTTTGATTGTTTCCACACCAACGGGCTCGACCGCATATTCGCTTTCTGGCGGTGGTCCAATTCTTTCGCCGAGCTTGAATGCCATTTCACTCGTGCCAATGTTCCCTCATACCTTGTCGAGTCGACCTTTGGTGGTTGATGGAAAGCGTCGAATTAAATTGGTGGTGTCACCAGAGAACCGAGGAACACAAGAAGTTAGCTGTGATGGACAAGTGTCTCTACCTGTTTCTCCAGGAGACGAAATCCACATCTATCAAAGTCCAAATGTGCTCAAACTCATCCATCCCAAAGACTACAGCTACTATCACGTTTTACGTAACAAGCTTGGTTGGTCTAGTAAATTATTCTAACACTTGTTACTCAGGGAAATGACTTCAATAAAAAAGCCAGCAGCTTAATTGCCACTGGCTTTTGGCTTTCTTAGACAAGAAATAGACACAAAGTAGTGAGGCGACACGATATTTACTGTCATTAAAGAGAAGTTTATAAATTTTGATCCTGTGGGCAAAGTTTACACAAAAGATAGAAAAGCAAATTCAATGATCTATGTCCGGTGATATTCTCACCATGAATAGAGTATTAACTCTATTTCATAAAATCAATAAAGGACATATTATGAAGAAAACCATCATTCTGTCTGTTCTCAGTACATTAGCACTTATTGGCTGCCAATCAGAGGAAACGCAAGTCAACAGTGTATCCAACGCAAAAGCGGAAGATATCACTAAGACGAAGCGTGCCCTCGCTCAACAATTGAGTGAGCACTATGCTGCCATTGAACCCATGTTGAGAAGAGATATTACTCCACAACAGACTAGCGTCTCTGTATCAGCATTTGTTCAACAAAACCCCAACTCCGAGTTTAGCCATCAGCTTGTACAAGCTGACACTCAAATTCGTAGCTGGAAAGGTATTTCTGAATACTCAGATCAGTTGCTGGAAGTTCGTTTAGCGAATGAGAGCATGATAACAGCATGGCAAAGTGGCGAGGTCGAGCCATTATTTGCATTTGAACCAAGTGGTGATGATGAGAATTGGCAATATATCGAAGCATTTGATGTGTATGGCAACATCCATCAACTCGATGTTTACCAACTCCCTGAGGTACCTGTACTCGTTGTTGATAACAACAGCTCTGCAGAGCTAAAAGCAGGCTTGCAAGCTATGCAAGCTGAGATGAAAAAACTCGGTCAGCCAGCTTTAGTTCAACCATATATTGCTGATGAACAACGCCAAAATGCACCGCTATTGTCAAGTAGCACAGTGGGCGAAGCGGCTCCAATTCAAACAACGCAGTTGAAAAAGATCCGTCTCGCCGATGACAAAGAACCTTGGATCTCTGGCAAGGCAGAAATCTACGCTATCGTAACGGGCGTCAATCCAAGTCGTGATGAACCGACTCTCGATTTAGTGGAGCTTCCATACTTAGACTACGATAACCAAGATTACTACCCAAATCAGATCATTATTCACTGGTCTCGTTACCGCTGGGGCGCTGCGGACATCGTGCTCATGGAACAAGATGATGGTACAGACTATAAACAGTTGGCAAAACTCCTTGTTCAAGTTGCCGAAGAAGTATTGAAAGCGATTCCAGATCCAGAAGTTCAGGCTTACGCGATTATTCCGCAAATCACGAATAAGATCATCGACACTATCCCTGACGGCGTCCTAACGAATGATGATGACTTCGTCGACGTTTACTACACACTAATGCAAGACACATCATACGTGGATCATCCAGGTGCTGGTGTGAATGCAGTAGTCACATTAGAGCCGCTCACGATTAACCCAACTCGTCCGTAACCTGTTCAATTTTAATGAGTCGTTGTAATCACTTCGGCTCATTTTTCCCACTTCATCACAAAAAAGCACCCCACACAGAAATTTTTTCTCACCTGCCTTTACTGTATAAAGAAACAGTATATACTGTTCTCTTATACAGTATTGTTCAGTTATACAGGTAAATAAAAATGCTGGCTCATCTAAGTGTTAATAATTTTGCGATTGTTAAGTCTTTACAACTCGAGCTGTCTAAGGGCATGACCACCATCACAGGTGAAACAGGCGCGGGTAAATCCATTGCTATCGATGCACTTGGGCTCTGCTTAGGCGGACGAGCCGAAGCTGGCATGGTTCGACAAGGTGAAGAAAAAACCGAAGTTAGTGCCGCTTTTTTACTGGACAACAACCTACATGCAACGCGTTGGCTAGAAGATAACGATCTGCTTGATGGCAGTGAATGTATTTTGCGTCGCATCATCACAAAAGAAGGTCGCTCAAGAGCCTTCATTAATGGCAGTCCTGTCCCACTATCACAACTCAAATCTCTAGGGCAACTGCTGATCAATATCCATGGGCAACACGCTCATCATCAATTGATGAAAAACGAACACCAAATGGCCATGCTCGACCAATATGCAGGTCATCTAAACCTACTAAAAAGCACACGAAGTGCTTACCAGCATTGGCGTCAGGCAGACAATAACCTCAAGCAACTAAAAGAAAATAGCCAGCAAAACCAGGCGCAAAAACAGTTGCTTGAATACCAAATCAAAGAACTAAATGAGTTATCGCTAGGTGAAGAAGAATTTGCAGAGCTCGAGCAAGAGCACAAACGACTATCCAATAGTGGTGAACTCGCCACTACCTGTCAGCAAGCCATCGAACTTATTTACGAAGGTGAAGAAGTCAATGCGCTTGGTATTTTGCAATCGGCCAATCACTCCCTAATTCAACTAGCTGAGTTAGATGAAAAGCTATCTGAGCTACCCAACATGTTGTCAGAAGCGATGATTCAACTAGAAGAAACGAAGAACGAATTACGCAGTTATCTAGATGGCATCGATGTGGATCCTGCTCGTATGGCTTATGTAGAAGAACGTTTTTCTAAAGTGATGTCTGTTGCTCGCAAACACCACGTGATGCCAGAAGAGCTATACCAACATCACCAAGATCTTCTGGCCCAAGTAGAAGCGTTAGATTGCTCTGATGAACGTTTAGATGAACTCGCGCAAGAAGTGGAACAAAAGTACCAAAGCTTCCTAAACCAAGCAGAAAAACTACACAAATCACGCAGCCGTTACGCTAAAGAGCTGAATAAGCTGATCACGCAAAGCATGCACGAATTGAGCATGGAAAAAGCGGTATTCAATATCGAAGTCAGCAATGAAAACACGCACCCATCACCACTTGGCATGGACAGTGTGTGCTTCTTAGTATCGACCAACCCAGGACAGCCATTGCAACCTATAGCAAAAGTTGCGTCAGGCGGTGAGCTATCACGCATCTCATTAGCTATCCAAGTGATTACCGCTCAGAAAGTGGATACACCAAGCTTGATCTTCGATGAGGTGGATGTCGGTATTAGTGGTCCAACAGCAGCTGTAGTCGGCAAAATGCTACGCAAGCTTGGCGAGTCTACTCAGGTATTATGTGTCACTCACCTCCCTCAAGTTGCGGGGTGTGGCCATCAACAAATGTTCGTGGCTAAACAAACCAAAGCTGGCCAAACCGAAACACAAATGCACGCATTAGATGAACAACAGCGTGTGGCAGAATTAGCTCGCCTACTTGGAGGTAGCCAAATTACAGATTCTACCCTTGCAAACGCCAAAGAGCTCCTCATCGCCGCTTAGCCATGCTCTTCCAAAGATAGAGTCACGAACACTGCTCCGTGACTCTACCTCCCCCATCACCATATCAAAGTGCTTGGGTGCTGATTCCCTTTCGAAATAATGGTCAGTGCCACCCATAGCTCAATAACTTGGCTATTTGTCATTAGTTACCGCTTAAACTGGATAGAAAACCGCTCATCGACATAAACATACATGTGAGAGAATCAATAAATGCAACTCAACTCAAAATTCGTTGTCAGATTTCCTATCATACGACGCATAGCTTTTTACATCTGCGTCGAGCTTGTTTATTATCAGCGCAGTATTTTAAAGGTTACTAAGAAATTATTATGCAATTAAAGAAGTGGTTAGTTGCCGTACCATTAGCAATGACATTGCTGACAGGATGTTCGGTATTGGAAAAACTGGTTTATCGCATTGATATCAACCAAGGCAACTATGTAGAACAAAGTGCGGTAGATAAATTAAAGTTTGGGATGACTAAAGCACAGGTTCGCTTCGTACTAGGGTCGCCAATGCTTATTGAAAACGGCTACCCAAACACTTGGTACTACATTTATCACCATACTCCTGGTCACGGTGATCCAGTGCAAAAAGACCTGATCGTTAACTTTAACGATCAAGGCACACTCGCAGATATCAGTGGTGACTTCCCAAAAAGTGACGCTTTTTACGAGCAGATTCAGTAAACGACTTTTGCAAAAAACCTCTCACATGAGAGGTTTTTATTATCTAGATATCGCGCAATCACACTTTGAATCAATGACGCCATCCATTGGGATTGATATCAAGTCTACTTATTCTTACGTACAGAGCTAGGCTTACCACCGGTGACTGGGTCTGCATTCCCCTCGGCTTTAGCCTGCTCCGCCCGCTTACGACGAATCTCTTTCGGGTCTGCGAGTAACGGACGATATATCTCTATTCGATCTCGATCTCGAACGGTCGCATCTAACTTCACATTACGACTAAACACACCCACTTTATTCTTAGATAAATCAATTTCAGGGTATAACTCTAACACGCCAGATTGTCGAATGATCTCTTCTACCGTTGCGTGATTATTCACCACTAAATTAAATACACGCTGTTCATGAGGAAGAGCATAGACAACCTCTACGTGAATCATATCTGACTCAATACTCATAACACTCGTAGACCTGTTTTGCGCGTTTAGTGAATGCATTTACCATGTTACTGGTAAGCTCGTTAAAAACCTTACCGAAGGCCATCTCAATCATTTTACTTGAGAATTCAAACTCAAGCTTTAGCTCAACCTTGCAAGCTTGCTCATCTAGCGCGGTAAAAATCCAACCACCACGCAATGTCTTAAACGGACCATCCACCAAGTTCATCATAATTGCTTGGCCTGGGATCAGCTCATTTGAAGTAGTAAACGTTTTGCTGATACCAGCCTTCGCCACATCGACAGAAGCCACCATACCATTACCCGAAGACTCAATGATTCTAGAGCCCGAGCAACCAGGCAGAAACTCAGGGTATTTAGCAACATCGTTAACCAGATTGAACATCTGTTCAGCACTAAAAGACACAAGCGCAGAACGGCTGACTTGCTTCATACATACTCCTATCGATACATGTACAGATTTAAAGCTCCTGCCAATTTTACTTTTATTCCACGATTGCGCAAATAAAAGGATTTCCTATCCGATATCCAACCCGTATAATGTCGCTATTATGGCAAAGAAAAAAACGAAACAAAAAGCGGGTAGCAATACTATCGCGCTGAATAAAAAAGCTCGCCACGAGTATTTCATCGATGATGAAATCGAAGCTGGCTTGGAGCTCCAAGGTTGGGAAGTGAAAGCCCTTCGCCAAGGTAAAGCCAATATTTCTGAAAGTTACGTATTTATGCGTGACGGTGAAGCCTTTGTGAGTGGCATGACAATCACTCCTTTAAATCAGGCATCGACACACGTTGTGGCGAACCCCACACGTGTGCGTAAACTACTAATGAGTCGTCGTGAACTAGACAACCTATTCGGACGTGTGAACCGTGAAGGTATGACATTAACGGCGCTCTCTCTGTACTGGTCTCGCTCTTGGGTGAAACTAAAAATTGGCGTAGCAAAAGGTAAAAAGCTGCACGATAAACGTACGGATTTAAAAGAAAAAGACTGGGCAAGAGAGAAAGCACGCGTAATGAAGAGTACACTGCGTTAATCTTGACCACTTAAACGCATAGTACTGGACAGCCAATGCTTTTCTGTTACTATGCGAATATTACCTGGGGCTGATTTAGGATTCGACGGGAATTCAGAAGTCTGAGGTGCATGCCGAGGTGCGGTAGGCCTCGTTAACAAACCGCAAAAAAATAGTCGCAAACGACGAAAACTACGCACTAGCAGCTTAATAACCTGCTCAGAGCTCTCTCGCCCTAGCTTCCGCACGTAAGACGGGGAATAACGAGGGATCAAACCCAAACGCGCTAGCCCGGATTCTCCCGCCTGAGAGATGAACGGCGAATTTTAATTCAGGCTAGTCATTCATTAGCGTGTCGGTTCGCAGGTGGGTGGCGAAATTAAAGATCGACTAAGCATGTAGTACCAATGATGAACGGTTTTCGGACGCGGGTTCAACTCCCGCCAGCTCCACCAAACATCATGTAAGCCTCTGATTTTTCAGGGGCTTTCTTTTTATATATGCCTATGAAAAGAGAAATTGAGGTACATCCTGTTCTACATATGGACGGAGATGACACTTTGCACATGACACAACGGGCAAACGGTAACTGGTACTATCAACGCCGTATCCCAACCCACTCTCAGCCATTCTTTGGCAACAAAAAGTCCATCAAAATCTCACTGCGCACCAAGTCTGTCGCAGAAGCTCGTGTTAGAGCGCGTCAGCTATCTGTAGAGCATGACGTCCTATTTGCGCAGCATGAGACTCTCGCAACAACGACAAGCAAACCTAAAGGCTACGCAAGTAACCCACTTGAGGTGCTCGTTGACGTCAAAGCTAGCCAAGCTCAACACAAAGAAATCACTCAAGCGACGTCTGGCAACCTAGTAGGAACTCAGAGCTTACTACACGCACAAGTCTTTACTGCGCCACTAAAGGAGCGTGAGAGCGTCTTTACGGGTATTGAGGCAATGAGAGATGATTTATGCGAACTCATGTGCGACCTTGCCGAAAATAGATTGAGTGAGTATGACGCCAAGCTTTCGCGCTCGTGGCGTATCATTGAGGGTGCGATGGAGTCAGAGCACTACGAGTATTTTGTAGAGCAACCATTTGAAAATCAAAGACAACTTGTCATCGAGAGCTGTAGAAAGTCGATACAAGGACTATCCTCATTAACTACTCAGCTCACGGATGTGATGGCAGAGCGTCTTGAGTTACCTAATGCGTCTGATACCTACCTTCATGAGCTAAGGGGAACGCAAGCTCCGACGGAGAGCGAACATCAAAGCTTGCTGTTATCTGAATGCGTAGAGCTTTACCTCAAGGATAGAGAAAAAGACAACATGCAACCCAAGACCTTTGAAAGCTACAAGGCTCGTATGCGACTCATGCTATACATCTTGGGCGACCGTCCTATTGACTCTCTCAAGCGTGCTGATGCTTTGATGTTCAAGGATAAACTCTTGCAGTTACCAGCGAACCTCAACAAAGTGTCGAGCTTTAAGGGCTTACCTGTTGATGATGTCATTGCTCTCAAACCGACACCGATGGCAGTAAGCACAGCAAATGACACAATGACTGGTGTTAGCTCATTCTTCGACTGGTGCGTGTTGAATGAGTACGCGTCCAAGAATGCCTTTAAAGGACTCAAAGTAAAGACCAAGAAAAAGGCATCTGATGAGCGTAGCGCGTTCACTGAGTCTGACTTAAAGACCCTATTTCAGCATCCATACTTCCAAGGAGGTAAGAGTAAACACCCACACTATTACTGGCTACCTGTACTAGGGCTTTATACAGGTGCTCGTCTCAACGAGTTGTGTCAGTTGCATGTATGTGACGTTCGTAGAGATGATGAGAGCGGACTTTGGACTATGACCATCACCAATACTCAAGAAGACCAGAAAACCAAGAATATGAGTTCAATTCGCACTATTCCACTGCACCCTAAATTAATTGAACTAGGATTCGTTGACTACGTACAGAACCTCACTCATGAGCGCGTCTTTCCTGAGCTTAAGAGAGGAAGAGATGGGTATGGACAAGCACCATCCAAATGGTTTGCTCGCTTCCGCGACAAAGTGCTGCCTAACGCCAAGAACGAACATAAGGCTTACCATTCTTTCAGGCACACTTTCATCAACGCCCTGAAGCAATCAGGCGTATCCCGCAGTCATGCAGCAGCCTATGTGGGTCATGGGGACGGAAGTGAAACGTTTGGACGGTATGGTAAAGCTTATGTCGCATCAGCATTAGCTCCTATATTGGACAACATTACGTTCGACTTCGACATAAAGCCCTATGTACTATCTAACTAGTACGAATTAAAAGGTAACACCTGACGTCTACCCAAGTGTTACCTTTCATTTTACATTTTACCTTCGGCTGCTTGTCTCGCTAAGCAGTCTGAATGCTCATTACCTTTGACGCCAGAGTGACCAGCTACGTGCTCAACGCTAACACGTGGACGAATAGCTTTAAGCTCATCTATCAGCATCCATAAGTCCTGATTAGCGACAGGCTTCTTGCTTGAGTTGCGCCAAGCGTTACGCTTCCAGCTATCAAGCCATTCATTGAAGCCCCGCACACAGTACTGACTGTCACTAAAGACATTGTCCCCCCTCACCAGCTACAAGTAAGGCAATGATGAGAGCCAGAAGCTCAGCCCTTTGACTGGTGACACCACCAGCCCTGCGAACGGAGGATGAGTACTCCTGAATGCAATGTCCAAGAGCGTCGTAAACAGCGACACCAACACCCCCTTGAAGACACCCGTGCTGATTGTCTGGTGCTGAACCATCGCAATAGATACTTAGTGGGTGCTGAGCGTTGTGTAATAGATGTGTCGTTTGAAGCTGTGTATTCATATTGAGTCCTTAATCGTAAAGCCACACCGAAAGCCCCACATAGCCAACTACACCAACGAAAGACTCGTAGTGACTAGCTGACAGCATGGCTTTGCGGTTAAGCGTTGGGTTTGAAGTGAAGTAGACCTTGTGGTGGCCTATTATGGGTTGTGGAGATCTGAGGGTTAATCAGGCTGCTTGGAGTGATAGCGCTGATGTGGCATGTATCGAGCGTTTAAAGGTAATGCTGTAGTTCGCACCTTCATCACCACCTAAACACACGATATAGCCGTGGTGGTCAAGCCGCTTTAGCGACTCTCGAATAGTACGAGGCTTGAGCCTTAGAGCTTCTTCAAGCGTCGACATCGACACGATAAGATACTTTGCCTCTTTCGGTAGCATTCGTTCAGCAACAGTAAAGACTCGCTTATCGCTAACACTAGGCCTGTACTGAGGCTCACTTTCTTCGGGGATTGTTATCTCATGACGTTGTATCCCATACATTTGTGCTAACTGAGACGCAACCTTACGGCAAACAGATAAGTACAACGCAATGGTGCGCTTTGAGTACGATTCACGGTTTAGTGCTTTGAGACTGACATTAAGACGCCTTTCAAGACTGTCATAGGTCAGTGTATCGAGCGTCTGAAGTAACCGAAGGATTCGGCTTCTCGATAGCCCTCGGCCTCCACCAGCCAAACGACAAGCATTATCAAAGACATCCCTCTGAGGACGGCTGAGGTCTGAGTAATGAAAGATGTAAGCAAGCTTGGCTTTCAGTTTAGAGTTGTTTATATACGCCATTGCATATCCTTTAAAAACAATCACTTACAGAAAAATTCTGCAAGATTGCAACATATATAAGAAAGGCATTGAGTAGATAATTAGAGCTAGGCTGAAGGAAGGATGATTGAGAGTTAAGACACAGAACTTTAAGTCTGTCTTAGAGCTACTTTAAGCTCTACTTTAAGTAAGTGATTGTTATTGTTAATAACTACAATCACGTCTTTAAGATAGTCTTTAAGACAGACTTTAAGTATCCACGCCCTACACCAGCACGTCTTACAAGCTTAAAGCTTCCCTTAAAGAGAACTCTTAAGCTTTGCGTCTGGTGCATGTGTTGCTCTTTGTCTCTCTGCTTGCCCAAGGCATTAAGACTCACTCTCTATGAAGCCGAGAGGTTACGAGGTGATGGCCTTGAAGCCCACTCAGTGCGTGACTCTGATGTGTGACTTCTTGCTGTGGTTTGGCGGCTACAGTCCGCATTGGGTTTGTTCTTATAGGCAGTCGTAATTACAGGTTATTAACATCCTGTCAGACTCACCGTATCGGGCTGCGCCCTATAGGCAGTCGTAATTCGATTGGCATTGCGTTGAGACTCAAAGAGAGCGTAAAGGCAGGGGATGAGAGCGTTGATACCTCGATGGCTTGACCCAACTAAAACAGACAAGGGCAGGCGTTGCACCCGCCCAAGTGACCTAGATAAGCTCGGCGTTAACCTCCGCCATGTAAGGCGCTAAGACATTCTCAATGCCATTTGTAGCGTCCTCAAAGACACCAAGCTCTACTAACGCTTTAACATGCCCCCACACCTCTTGGTGAAGCTGCGAGTCTTGCGTTGTAAGCAGCGTTTGAGTATCAAGATGATTAGAGGCTTTAATAGTTAAGACGTCGTTCATATCAATGCTCCTTTGTGCTTAAGGTGAGCTAAAGATACCGAAACTCAACTTGGTTGTGTTATGTGTAGTCACTAGTGAGTGCAACAACTTGAATATGGTCACGCAAAAGCTTGCTAAGTGAGCACTTATTGTTCAATCAGCCGACACTTAGAACACGGTGCCAGCTTCAACCGCCTTCTTCTTCACTCTCTGTACGGTACTTGCATTACAGCCAAGCTCCTGAGCGACACCACGGATAGACTTGCCCTCAAGTAACAACTCAATGATACGCTGATGCTGCTTGGTATTAGCTTTGCGTCCTTGGAACTTCTCAGCCCACTTCGCAGGGTTAGCTTTAAGCGCTTGTCTTCCAGCCTCAGCCGACGCTAAGCGATTCTTACGCTCTGCCGCAGCCATAGCCGTGAGCATGGTAATCTGGATGTCAGTGACCATGTTCTGCATGTCATCATCTTTGCTTGAGTATGAGAACGTCAGACCTTGATTGATAGTCTTAATGCACACACCCCTGTCGAGAAGCTCACGTATAGTCGATTCAG
Organism: Vibrio sp. T13N; assembly: GCF_032970445.1. NCBI lineage: Bacteria > Pseudomonadati > Pseudomonadota > Gammaproteobacteria > Vibrionales > Vibrionaceae > Vibrio > Vibrio sp. T13N. The sequence goes on along the minus strand of NZ_JAWJYE010000008.1, from coordinate 80,542 downwards.
CGTCTCGATAGTCACGCCCTAAACGGTCAACCCACCATACGACTAGAGTATCTCCTTTACGTAGCTTACCAAGAAGAACCGATAGCCCTGCCCTCTCTCTAGCTGGCACAGTACCCGACACTTTCTCTGTCGTAATCTCCGCATCAGGGTAAAGCTTTGAGATGTCACTCAATTGGCTGTCCACGTTCTGCTCTTTAGTCGACACACGGACATAAGCAAAGACCATTGAGTTACTGTCATTGGATTGAGTTGTCATTGTCATACCTCGAACGAGTGCTTTAGGTTACTGTATGCTTAACTTATTGTATGCATATCGACAAGTCAACACCTAAAGCACACAAAAATAACACCCTTAGAGTGTATGCTTTTGGGCATAATCTATTGCATCCAATTGTAAAGTTAAGGTAAGAACTTTTCGGCAGTTAGTAGCCAAACATCTCTGGGGGGATGGGGGGATTGTCCAGTACAAGTTTAAAAGAAAAGGGCTTTGATTTTTTTAAACTAATTTTCCCCTAATATCTAGGATTTGTCAGTATTGTATGAGTGCCATACTAAGTTGTCATAGCATAGCACTCACTAGGGTCATTTAGTTTCGTGGTAACACTTACCCAGAAACACAATGTTAGTTGCCGTCAAATGTAGCGTGTAACTGACTAGTCCTTGCGGTATATTTCTAACCTCTTTACCAGCACCATGACCACCTGACTTATTACGTATAGTCGGCACACCTGACTCAAGTAGCTGCCTAAATGAGGCGAACTGGTTCTGCATGTACAGTGGCACAAGCTCATTCTCAATACACTTCTGAATCAACTTAGCCGCTGGTAGTTGGTCGTGCTCCCTGTCATCAATCCACCCCCTTTCGTGGCAGATCGACTTCATTAAGCTCTCAAATGATTTACAGCAATCCGTAATACACTCTTCAAAGTTACCATGTCGATAATGCTCATGTGCAGAAAGGAACTCTTCTTGAGCGCCTTTAAAATCTTGTAGTATAAGCAGTGCTGGTTTTACAACTTCCGCATGAATGTACTGCTCATCAATTCTAACGATGACGCCATCAGTGTACTCATAGCCAAACCCTGCGCGCTTCATACGCTCATTTAATTCTTCTAGAGCATCATCAGGCTTTTGAGAGACATTATCATTGCAAGTAAAATTTGCCCAGTTTTGTCGAACGTGCTTATCAATCAAGCGACAAGATAACTCTAAAACATCGATAAATTCCTCTGTCGGCGTATGGTCTACTAAGTATTTCTCCAACCAAGAAGCACTCCCCATGTAGCATCCTCCTAAGCTAGACTCACCATACTCCCTCTTTAAAACGTTGAAAATTACAGCATATGCCTCATCCGATGGAGTTTGGTATCCACAATTACTTCGAGTACCTATCGCCGCAACCAGAATCTGTGCCACTTGAGTTCTTAGCTTATCGCTCACCTCGGTATACTGGTAGACTTCCGGGTACTTCGCTTTGTTTCTGGTAGAGTAGAGTTCGTAGATTGCCATTAATAACCATTCCTTTCGCTTACCTCATCAATTCATCATATCATCATTATGCATCAATAGACTCATGATAATTCTCCCCACCTTACTCCTTAACGTTCTAGCTTTTTCCTCATCATTACCGACAGCTCTCGCCAACCTCCTTAGCGACCCGAGCTGTGGTTCTACAGGTATGCTTACTTGTTCTTCCTTGCTGCGCACGATACACCATCATGCCTTACTCCTTCTCTATGGAACCATCATGACATTCATCCTATAACCTGAATCAATACGACAACTTCGGCCTCATAAGGCTTACTAACTAACCGATACCATTAAGAGTCATAGTGCTCTGCTAAGTGAAATATGAGAGAAGGCGTAAAAAACATACTGTGAGAGTTAGTGAGTTGTGGCATTAACGGCTGCGACAATTCCATTAATGAGAACCAAGAGAGCGAGTCTTGCTTGTGGGCTTACTGTTGTTTTTTTTGAGGGGGGGGATAACTAATATATATTTGACAAGAAGACACCCCGACGTTAAACAGCAAACTGTCTCGTCGCTAGTAGCAAGGTAAACGCTGAGCCACTCCCACAGCTTCAATTCAACTCCCAAAGTGGGAACTGAACCGAACTAGCAGTGTTCTACAAGGTGTGCTACATTTCGAGTAAACCACTGGTGTACCTTCCTTGTATATCAGAGACTTACAGAGAAAAAGGCGACGAACTCTCGAATCCCGCCAGCTCCACCAAACGTTTGGAAAAGGCCACCTTCGGGTGGCCTTTTTTGTATCTGCTATCCGTACTTATGTTGCAACAGTACACGATCTACTTTTACGATGTTACTTGCTATTAGTGCACGGCTTCTTTTATAGCCTATAGAAAAATAAGCAGACGATCTCTAATAATCAACACTTCCAACTTTATAAATATTTTATTCATTAGTAATTTTATGCAGATAATTAAATCTCTTTAAAAAATAAAAATGCGAAGCCATTTAGCTTCGCATTTTTATTGGGTTAAACATGGTTAACAATATTAGAAACGATATTCCACACCTAGCGATGCTTGGTTAAAATCAGTTTTTGTGTTTGCACCATTCGCTACGTTCTCTGCATTCAGTTCTACGTCGTACCACATATATTCTGCGTTAACTAAGAAGTTATCAGTAACTTTAAAACCAACACCGGCACCAGCGAATACACCTTCGTCATCTTTGTTGCCTTGGAAGCCCGCAACGTTGTAATCCGTCGAGTACCACATTTGACCGCCTTTTGCGTAAAGATCGACACGATCAGCAATAGGGGCTGTAACTTTTAGTGCTGCGGTGTAACCGTCCGTTTCGGCATTTGCTAGGTTATTACCATAGCTACCAAAATCAATGTAACCGCCCTCTAACGCTAAGTAAGGGTTAAAACGGTAACCAACCAAACCTTGAATAGCATCGCTGTCATCATCAAAGTCATCTTGTCCATCAACTTTTAAGTAACCATAGTTGGCGCCGACATAAACACCATGATCTTTGGAGTCCGCTGCGTGAGATAAAGTACTAAACGTTGCTAAAGAAAAAAGGCCAATCAAAGTAACAACATTGCTTTTCATTTCGTTCTCCTAATATAAGTGCCATTGAAAGTTCGAATTATACAAAGCAAATGCAATGCCAATTTTAATTTAATGAAAAACATTTTCTACTTTATAAAAAATTGACATTATTTTGAGATTAAAACAACAAAAATAAAAGTTATACCGTTTTATTTACCTTGAGAAAACAATATTAGATTTGTGTAAATACTAATGATGTAAAACATTCTATTTTATTTGTAGTTTTTTCAAAAGATAGGGAAAATCAATAAACAAACCCCAATCATCAATTATTTACATACCCATTATATTTAGGATTCTTAATTTTTGGTCTGGGTTCTTTATGAACGAGTAAGGAAGGTAATCACACATCGGCTTTTTCTCTCTTTGCTTCAATAGGTAAATCTCCTACTCTGTGAAGAGGCTATCTCCATGGGACTGAAGTATGTTAAAAGGCAGTGAGTACCCTTCTATCCGAGCATTAAGGACGTTTGTCGCGGTTGCAAATTACCTCAGCTTCTCTAAAGCGGCGGATGCCCTATGCATTACACAAAGCGCAGTAAGCAAACAAATCGCCGCGCTTGAACAACTAGTGGGCTTACCTTTAATACAAAGAGGCTCGAATGGTATTGAGTTAACTGAGGAAGGAAAACGCTACCTACCGCAAGTCACAGAAGCACTAGAACTTATTCAGAATGCAACCGCTAACTTAATCCAATCAGATTCAAAGCAAGAATTGCTCACCGTGGATGTTACTCCTTCTTTCGCTAGCCTTTGGTTGGTGCCTCATATTGATGACTTCCACCAGCGACATCCCAATATCCGTGTAAGAATCTGTACCGGAGATGGGAACGTCAAAGGTTCAAGCGGTGAAAGCAACTTGCATATTCGTTGTCTTCCATTGTCCACGCATTATGAATACAGCCACTTACTATGCGAAGAAATACTACTATTGGTCGGTTGTACTAACACTCCTGCACTCAAGAATGTGCACGCTGTTAGCGACTATCCGCTGATACCTCAAATCACTCGTCCTCAGTTGTGGGAGCAATTTAAGGCGGCACATGCAGTAGAACCAACCGTTACCTATCACTCTGTAGGCTTTGAACATTTTTACCTAGCTTACGAAGCCGTCAAAATGGGAAAAGGACTCGCCTTACTTCCTGATTTTATGGCGCAGAATTCTATTTTAAGAGGGGATATCCAACATATTCTCAACCTATCTTTACAGAGTGGTTATGGTTATTACGTGATGATCCCAAATTATCGCCTATCGGCTAAGAAAGTGGCGGCGTTTTACGAATGGTTGAAGAGCAAACTAAGCTAATATTGTTTTCTTGAAATGCTTTTGGTAACCCAAAACAACTCAAAGACTTCAGTATCTGTCTGCTCCAAATTGTGGCATTCTCATTAACACTGTTTCAAAAGGATAAATGGATTGAAAGATATGGACAGCAATTCGCCCAAACTCTCATTACGTACCATTGAGCCAACGGATTACCCTGAGCTTGCAGAACTAATGGACTTAGTGTTTCCTGATGTTGGCGGCTCATGGCCACGGCTGACGATTATGGATCTCATTCATCAGTTTCCTGATGGCCAAATCTGTATTGAGGATAACGGCAAAATAGTCGGTGCAGCATTAACCATTAAAGTGGACTACAACCGCTTTTCTCTTCCTCACCTGTATACCGACATCATTACCGAAAACAACGTCATACAGAATCAAGTAACCGGTGATGCAATGTATGGTCTCGATGTATTTGTCCACCCAGACTATCGAGGGCTACGTTTAGGTCGCCGTTTATATGATGCGCGTAAAGAGCTTTGCCGTAGTAAGAACTTCAAAGCCATTTTAGCCGGTGGTCGCATTCCTAATTACCACCAATACGCAGATGAACTGAGCGTTGCAGAGTACATCGACAAAGTAAAACGCCGTGAGCTTCATGACCCTATTTTGTCTTTTCAGCTTGCTAACGACTTCGATGTAAAACGAATCATGCGCGGCTACTTACCAGAGGATAGCGCTTCTAAAGGTTACGCGACACTGCTGGAGTGGGATAACTTTTTCTACGAAGAGGATATTCAATCCGTACACGATGTAGAAAAAACGCTGATTCGGATTGGTGTCGTCCAGTGGCAAATGCGCGCGATGAATGACCTGGAGGATTTGCTCGATCAAGCTGAGTTCTTCATCTCTTCTCTTGCGAACTATAAAGCCGATTTCGCCCTATTCCCTGAGTTCTTTAACGCACCGCTGATGGGCTTGCAAAACGACAAAAATTCCGTTGAAGCAATCCGCTTTTTGGCTAGCTTTACAGAAGAGATCAAAAACCGTTTCTCGCAGATGGCGGTCACCTACAACATCAACATTATTGCGGGCAGTATGCCCGTTATCGAAGATGGCAAACTGTATAATGTGGCCTACTTGCTGCAACGAGATGGTGAAATTAACGCTCAATATAAAATCCACATCACACCTCATGAACAAAGAGACTGGGTGATCGACGGTGGTGACAATGTTCAAGTGTTCGAAACCGATGCGGGCAAAGTCGGCATACTTATTTGTTATGACAGCGAATTCCCTGAATTGGGAAGAATGTTAGCAGAACAAGGCGCACAAATTGTATTCGTTCCTTTCTGGACGGACACAAAAAATGGCTACCAACGAGTACGAATTTGTTCCCAATCGCGAGCCATTGAAAACGAATGCTATGTTGCAATTGGTGGCAGTGTCGGTAACTTACCTCGTGTTGATAATGTCGATATCCAGTATGCACAATCTGCCGTATTTTCACCATCGGATATCTATTTCCCACACGATGCTACCTTGACAGAAGCAAGCGCCAACACCGAAATGATGATCTTCGCTGATGTTGATTTAACTAAGTTGAAACAGCTTAATACCGAAGGCTCTGTCACCAACTTACGTCATCGCCGCCTTGATTTGTATGGCGCATTTACTCAAGCTAAAGAGTCATAATGGTGTGCCTTATTCGCCGCCACACGGGAGCGTGGCGGCGAATAAAACAAGCAGCAGATTTATTCCGCACAATAATCAGAGGCATGTCAGTTTTTCTCAGCGGTGAGAAACAAGAATTGACCCAGTAGGACATTCGGAGTATCACTCCAACTTCGTTCCGCTTTTATTAGGGGAAAGCTTTTGGAACACATTAACGAACTTCTCATGTCAATGAAGCCTTTGCTCGAGCAATACGGCTACTTGGCGCTGATTGTCAGTATATTTCTAGAAGGGATAGGTGTACCGATGCCTGGTCAATCGCTGATGATCGCGGCATCTTTGCTCTCTTCAGAACAAGTCATGAATCTAAGTATGGTTATGATGGTATCGTGGCTAAGCTGCTTTTTTGGGAATACCTGTGGTTACCTAATCGGTTATTACTTTGAAGGCTGGTTGGATAAAAAAGGCTATATCTCTGGCCCGAAGATGCAAACACTGCAACTGACTATCCAGAAATACGGCCCTACGTGCTTGGTCGTCAGTCGCTTTATTGAAGGAATGAAGCAATTTATGCCTCTTGCATGCGGTATCGCGAAAATGCCACGTAGAGAGTTTTTGCTCGGTAACGCCCTCGCGGCGACGGTTTGGGTATTGGTATTCAGCTTGTTAACTCACTTTGCATTTGAACATTTAAGCGTGTTGAGCAACCTCTACACCGAATACAAATACCTGGTATGGGCATTTGCTGCTGTCTTATTTACGTGGATGGTTTTAGGTATTGTTAAACGCAAAAAAGCCAAATCAATGCAATAACGACAGTCCCTTCATTAGTGCATAACTAAAGCTCGTGGTATCAGTGAGATACGTAATACGAGCTTTTATCTTTTTCTTTACGTGCAAAATTTAAACAGCCATTTAGACGTCTAGACGTTGACAATGCGTAAATGTGATATTAGTCTGCTCTTCTCTCTTATTATTAACATTGTCGTTTACATGTCCGGTTCCCAACAAACAACTAAAACAGTTGCACCTTCTGCGGTCGCACTGATCCCATTGATTGTATTCCTTGCGCTGTTTATTGGCGTAGGCACTTACTTATCTTTGCAAGGCGTTGAATTTGCCTTCTACCAGCTGCCTGCACCCATCGCGGCATTACCAGCCATCATCATTGCGTTTCTTTTAAGTAAAGAGAAACTTAACCGCTCAATCGAACACTTCATGCGTGGTGTTGGCCACCCAGACATCATCGCAATGTGTATGATCTATCTGCTTGCTGGTGCCTTTGCTGCGGTAGCAAAAGCCTCTGGCGGTGTTGATGCAACGGTGAACCTTGGTTTATCCGCAATTCCAACCAGCATGATTTTACCGGGCATTTTTCTGATTTCTGCTTTTATCGCAACAGCAATGGGCACTTCGATGGGTACCATCGCAGCCGTTGCACCCGTAGCGTTAGGCATTGCTGAATCAGCCGGGATGAGCTTACCGTTAACCGCAGGCGTTGTGCTGAGCGGCGCTATGTTTGGTGACAACCTTTCTATCATCTCTGACACCACGATCGCGGCGACACGCTCTCAAGGTTGTGAGATGAAAGATAAGTTTAAAGAGAACATTCGTATTGCTTTACCTGCGGCGTTGATCGCGATTGCAGTGTTCGCTTTCAACAGTACAGCGACTCAAGTGCCTGCAATTGGCGATATTGAGTGGCTAAAAGTCCTGCCGTACATCACTATTTTGATCCTAGCGGTATCTGGTGTGAATGTGTTTGTGGTTCTGTCGATTGGTATCCTTTTGGCTGGCGGCGTGAGCTTGGCATCGATTGACAATTACGGACTGACTAATCTAGCCCAAGACGTATACAAAGGCTTTGGCAACATGCAAGAGATCTTCTTGTTGTCCATGCTAATTGGTGGTTTGAGTGAACTGATGCGTCGTCAAGGCGGCCTTGCTTTTCTAACCAATTTCGTTAGCAGCCTTATCCACGCGTTTGGCTCTAACCACTCTAAGCATGCCAACAGCCGCGCGAGCGAGCTAGGTATCGCAGGCTTGGTGTCGATGGTCAATGGCTGTACGGCAAACAACACCGTAGCCATCATTGTCTCGGGCAGCGTTGCTCGCCAACTGGCGGAAGAGAATAATGTCTCTCCTCGCCGCTCAGCAAGCTTGTTAGACATTTTCTCATGCGTGGTGCAAGGCGTGTTGCCTTACGGCGCGCAAGTATTGCTGCTAGGCTCAGTATTTAACCTTTCTCCATTAGAAGTGGTTGCCAACTCTTACTACTGTTTCGCGCTGGCAATTGCAGCCGTTGTGGCGGTGTTTATCAAACACCCAGCACGCCAACCCGCAGTGCAAACCGAAAACTAACGACAAATACCGAAAAGGCTCCGATGGAGCCTTTTTACTTTCTTCTTTATTTCCCTTGCCGCGAACAGATTTACTTCAAAACTGAACGCAAACTTTGCGCACTGTGTAAAGGAATCGCAAAGTGTCTAGCCACATCGCGTAGAGCTTCCACCTGAGCCGCGTTACTGATTGCTAATTCGCCTGCCACATCGAAGTGGTTATTCTCAAACCCCACTCTCACATCGAATCCAAGTAACATCGCACTCGCTAAACAGTCTTGCTCTCGCGCGCCAAAAGCACAAATGGCACATCGAATTTCTTCCTCGTCAAAACGCGCCAAATTCAAACCTGGTAAATCCCATGGCGAAGACTGTTGAGCTTGGTGATAACGCCCTAACACCACCAATGCATGCTGATGCGTTTTAGGTAACACGCCCGCATCGCGTAGTTGGAAATAACGTTCAATGTCGGTTGTATCGTAGAGAATAATTTGGCTCACGATGCTGTTCTCTGCCAACCAATGGAAAAAGGCATGCCCTTCTTTCTCACTTGCGCGATCGGGGATTAACTCCCTCAATGCGAAAGAAGCCGCTTCTGGTTTCACAGCTTTAACTAACGCCCTCTGTTGTGACGGAGAATATAAACCCACCGCCTCTGTGGTGAGCTGAACCATCATGTTTTCTCCCACCGCTTCTTTCACGGCATGGTAAATTGCCATGTTGTCGTCGATGTCTAGTGAATGACGTCCGTTAGCGTCCCTAGAATGCAAATGGATCATGGCAGCCCCTGCTGTTTGACAAGCGATAGCCTCTGCAACCAGTTCGTCTGTTGTCATAGGTAAGTTGGCGTGATCATGCTTGGTTTTTCTTGCACCGTTTGGAGCCACGATTATAGCGATAGGTTCTCGCAAATATTGGTTTGCTACTTCCATGTCTCCGCCACCTCTTTTAACGTCAGTGAGAGTTTGCCGACTAGTTCATCAATATGGTGAGGCTGAACAATGAAAGGCGGTGCGAGCAAAATATGGTGCCCATTAACGCCATCAATCGTTCCGCCCATTGGGTAGCACATTAAGCCATTTTCCATTGCTCGCTGTTTGATACGTTTGTCTGCCAATGTGGCTTTACTCAGAGGCGACTTGCTTTCTTTATCCGCCACCAGCTCAATGCCAAAAAACAAGCCTTTACCACGAATGTCGCCAATGTATGGTAAATGGGCCAATGCAGAAGTAAGCTCATTACGCAGCAAAGCACTTTGCTGATTCACCGCCGTTAATAAATCATCTTGGAAGATGGTTTCAATGGTTGCCACGGCGGCAGCGCACGCCACAGGGTGCGCCATAAAAGTATGACCATGTTGGAAAAAACCGCTTCCATCAGCAATAGCTTGATAGACTCGATCATTCGCAACCACCGCGCCAATAGGTTGATAACCCGCACCAAGCCCTTTAGCCATACAAACCAGATCGGGCTCTGCCTCTTCTTGCTCAAACGCAAAAAAACTGCCACTTCGCCCAACGCCACACATGACTTCATCCAAGATCAATAACACATCGTATTGGTCGCATATTTCGCGAATACGTTTGAAGTAACCTTGAGTCGCTGGCACAGCTCCAGCTGTGGCTCCCACAATAGGCTCGGCGACAAAAGCCATTACATTCTCAGCCCCCAACTCAAGAATTTTTGCCTCAAGTTCATTCGCCGTTCGCAATGAGTAATCCAATTCCGACTCATGAGTCTGCTGATACCGATAAGCATAGCAAGGGGCAATGTGATGGCTCGGATGCAAGATAGGCTTGAACGGTTCACGTCGCCATTCATTACCACCGACCGCCAGAGCTCCCAAGGTATTGCCGTGATAACTTTGCTGACGCGCGATGAATTGCTTCTTCTCTGGCTTACCTGATTCCACAAAATACTGCCGCGCCATTTTTAGTGCCGACTCCACCGCTTCTGACCCGCCACTGACTAAATACACATGGTTGAACTGCTCAGGCATGTACTGACAAATCAATTCCGCTAGTCGCTCACCGCTGTCACTAGTAAAAAATCCAGTATGAGCAAACGGCACTCGCTCGATCTGTGCCAACATCGCTTTTTTAACGGCTTGATGACTGTGGCCAAGGTTTGATACCGCAGCACCACCACAAGCATCGAGATATTGCTTTCCATGCTTATCGAATAGATAGACACCTTCACCTCTATCGATGATTGGCAGCGTGGCATGACAATGACGGTGAAATACGTAAGACATTTGAGTCCCTTCCAATGTATAAGATTTGCACACATCATCAGGAACAACCCCAAACGTGACAAGGGAATAAATTTCACCCTCTATGAGCTTTTGGAATACCACAAACCAAAAGCACCAAAGCATTTGATATTTAAATAATAAAATAAAAATAGGCCAGCTTTTTTAAAGGCTGGCCTATGGGTAACCAAAAGCTAAAAACAGAATCGTTTACGCGTTTAGCGCCTGTTCTAAATCGGCTAGAATATCGTCAATGTGTTCAATACCCACCGATAAACGAATCATCTCTGGTGATACGCCAGCTTGTTTTTGTTCTGCTTCGCTCAACTGACGATGGGTCGTCGAGGCGGGATGGCAAGCCAATGATTTTGCATCGCCAATGTTCACCAAACGCTTAAAGATTTTCAGAGCGTCATAAAAGCGCACACCTGCTTCATAACCGTCTTTTAAACCAAACGACAAAATCGCAGAAGGCTTACCTTTCATGTATTTTTCGGCGAGATGGAAGTGATCAGAACTTGGCAATCCGGCATAACTTACCCAGCTGACTTTGTCATTCTGTTCCAAGAACTCAGCCACTTTGAGAGTGTTCTCGGTATGGCGCTCCATACGCAGCGGTAACGTTTCTAGCCCTTGCATAAGCATAAATGCATTCATCGGTGATAATGCCGATCCGGTATTACGCAATGGTACGGTACGCGCGCGCCCGATAAATGCCGCCTCACCAAACGCTTCGGTATACACCACGCCGTGGTAAGAAGGTTCTGGTTGGTTGAAAACGGGAAAGCGGTCTTTGTGCTGCGCCCAAGGGAATTTACCGGAATCCACAATCACGCCACCTAATGTGGTGCCGTGTCCACCAACGTACTTAGTGAGGGAGTGAACGACGATATCCGCACCGAATTCGATGGGTTTGCACAGTACTGGTGTCGCGACGGTGTTATCCACAATCACAGGTACGCCTTGTGCGTGAGCAAGCTCCGCTACGCGTTCTAAGTCAATGATATTACCGGCTGGGTTACCAATGCTCTCGCAGTACACCGCTTTGGTATTTTCATCAATTAACTCGGCCAAGCTTTCTGGCTTGTCATCTTTAGCAAACTTCACCTGAATACCTTGATTTGGCAGCATGTGCGCAAACAAGGTGTAAGTACCACCATAAAGTTGCGGCGTAGAAACGATGTTATCGCCCGCTTGCGCTAAGGTCAGAATCGCATAGTTAATCGCTGCACTCCCCGCACTCACGACCAACCCGGCAATGCCGCCTTCTAACGCCGCCATGCGTTTTTCCAGAACATCGTTAGTCGGATTCATGATGCGAGTGTAGATATTACCCGGCACTTCCAAGTTAAACAGATCAGCGCCGTGCTGCGCGTTATCAAACTCGTACGCGACCGTTTGATAAATCGGTGTCGCGACAGATTTAGTGGTAGGGTCAGTTTCGTAACCAAAATGGATGGATAGCGTTTCGTCTTTCATGTTCTTCCTTGAGCGTCATCGAGATAAATCGTGGACTTATCATGCCGACTTTTTAACCACAGAACCTCGTTATGGGTCACATTGCCCAAGTCCAGAAACGTTTATGAAATGGGAAAAGGTAACATTTTTGATATTCATCGATAGGTATAACTTGCGCTTGATTGAAAGTCTTTAATCTTGTTGATAATCCTCCTTCAATATGAACTAAAGTGAATTTGACCTATTGAGTTCTCAAACTCATTGAGATGGGAGCAATAGGCAAAAAACTTACTCTGTATGGAGATGACCGATGAACAAAAACTGGATCCCCATTGCCCTATCTGGGCTTGCTTTAACGGGGTGTTTTTCTGAAGAAGCGAAAGAAGTAGAAGCCGTCGCCGAGCCACTCAAAGTAACCGCCGCAGACAAAATTTATTATGGTGGCGAAATCCTAACCATGGCTAGCGATAAGCCAGAGTACGCCGAAGCCGTCGCGACATTAGGCGAGAAAATCATTTATGTCGGCAGCAAAGATGGAGCGATGGAACACAAGTTCGGTAAAACACAGTTGGTCGACTTAAAAGGCAAAACTATGTTGCCTGGCTTTGTTGATCCGCACAGTCATGTGTATGGTGTTGGTCTGCAAGCCATGGTCGCAAACGTGCTGCCCTCTCCTGATGGAGAAGCCGATACCGTTGCGAAAATCATCGAAACTCTGAAAAATGCCGAGAACAATAATACGCAACGCCTATTCATTGAGAAAACCGGATGGATTTTAGGTTTTGGTTACGACGACGCCCAACTGGATTACTACCCTACCAAAGCGGATCTCGATAAAGTCAGCACAGATAAGCCTGTATTAATCATCCACACTTCGGGGCATTTGAGTGTCGCGAACAGTAAAGCGTTAGAGCTAGCAGGCATCACGGCAGAATCGGAAGATCCAAAAGGTGGCATTATCCGCCGAATGGAAAACAGCCAAGAGCCAAATGGTGTCCTAGAAGAAAACGCGCACTTTGCAATGCTGTTCAACCTCAATAAGTTGATTGATTCTGAACTTCAAGATCGCATGTTAGAAGCCTCGCAAGGTATGTACGCGAAATATGGCTATACCACGGCTCAAGAAGGACGAGCTACATCAGAAGGTTATGAAGCGATGAAACGCGCGTCGAAAAACGACAAGCTGATGATCGACTTGGTTGCTTACGCCGATATGGTATCGAGCAGTGATTTTATGGACTCGGAATACAACACGCCAGAGTACACCAACCATTTCCGCATCGGTGGCGTAAAGCTGAACTTTGATGGCTCTCCACAAGGTAAAACGGCATGGCTAAGTCAGCCTTACTTACACCCACCACATGGACAAAATAAAGACTACGCTGGCTACCCAACTTTCGAAGATCAACAAGCTTACGATTACGTAGAAACAGCCTTTAAAAATGAATGGCAAGTGCTGACGCATGCCAATGGTGACGCTGCGATCGAGCAATTTATCAACGCAGTGACCAAAGCAAATGAAAAGCTAGGAAAGCAAGACCGCCGACCTGTACTCATTCACGGCCAAACCATGCGCCAAGACCAAGTGGATCGCTTAGCTGCGCAAGGCATCTTCCCTTCTCTATTCCCAATGCATACTTTCTATTGGGGTGACTGGCATGTGGACTCGGTACTCGGCCATCCTCGTGCCGATTTCATTTCACCAACTCAAGCGGTGAGAAAGGCGGGGTTAAAATTCAGTACACACCATGACGCACCTGTGGCGCTGCCAAGTTCATTCCGAGTATTGGATGCGACCGTCAATCGCACCACCAGAACCGATAAAGTACTGGGGCCAGATCAGCGTGTTGACACGTATACCGCACTGCAAGCCATGACGATTTGGCCGGCTTACCAACACTTTGAGGAGTCGTATAAAGGTTCTATCGAAGTGGGCAAAAATGCGGATTTAATCATCCTCGATAACAACCCGATGAAGATTGAACCTAATGCGCTAAAAGATCTCAACGTGGAAGAAACCATCAGCAGAGGTGAATCGGTTTATCAACGACAGTAATCCAAAATAAAACACCGCCGTTATCAAGGCGGTGTTTTCTATCTGACTCACCAGGCACTTTATCTATTTGCTCGCCACTTGCTGTAATAACCAAGTACGAAACTTGTTTGTGGACTGGCTTCGTGTGTTCATGATCAAGTAGTACCCTGCATTGGCTGGAACTGGCTGAAAGGGAGAAACTAAACGCTCTGTCGTCAATTCATCCTCAATCAGTGCCATTCGTGCCATCGCAATCCCAACTCCTGCTTCCGCCGCAGACATCGCCATATCCGTTCGATTAAAAAAGTGTCCAACATCGGTTTTAAAGTCTAATCCCATTGCTGACGCCCAATATAGCCACTCATAGTCACGCGTCGCTTTTTCCCATGGCATCGCATCGTGTAGTAGCGTCGCCTCCTGCCATTGCTTCACTGACATTAAGGATTCTTGTTCATCAAAAGGCGCTTTTAGCCAACCATGATCCTCAAGGTACTTCGGACTCATTACGGGCAGCAGTTGCTCATCCAAAATCAACTCCGCATTAGCATTTCGGTAAGGATGAAGACCATAGTCTATCGCGACGTCATAGTCTTTTATCTCACTATTCACTAACGCCCCTTCCGCGAAGATTTGCACTTGGATATCCGGGTTCTCGTGATGAAAACTTTCCAGCTTTGGGACTAACCATTTAAAAGCAAAAGAAGGCGTTAATTTTAAGCGGATCTCATTGGTGTGCTTTTCTACTTTGAGCTCATCAAGCAGTTTGCTCAGCTCAGAAAAGTGAAACTGCGTTGCTTGGTGTAACTGAGTGCCTTTAGCGGTTAAACGAATACCGCGGGAATGGCGTTCAAATAAAGTAAAACCTAATAACTCTTCCAAATGAATAATTTGTTGGCTCACGGCTCCCGTAGTGAGGTGCAAAAACTTAGCCGCGCCAGTAAAGCTGCTGTGTTCCGCGACTTGGCTAAACAGACACAAGCCACTTATTAAATTACTTCTCATCCTTGAGCCTATAGTTTTTCTAAACGCTGTATGTAATTTATATCGATTGTTAACAAAAGGTAAAGAAAAGAAACTAACCACTCAGATAAATGTGTGGAGTACATCAATGGAAGTCATCGTATTAGGCAGCGGCGTCATCGGCTTAACCTCTGCTTGGTATTTATCTCAAGCAGGCTATCAAGTTACTGTTATTGACCGTCAACCAAGCAGTGCAATGGAAACAAGTTTCGCCAATGCTGGGCAGATCTCGTACGGCTATTCTTCGCCTTGGGCTGCGCCTGGTGTTCCTGTTAAAGCCATAAAGTGGTTAATGGAAGAGCATGCTCCACTCAAAATCAAACCAACCCTCAATGCCGATATGATCAGTTGGGCAAGTAAGATGGTGGCCAACTGCACCCTGTCTCGCTACCAAGTCAACAAAGCTCGCATGCTTTCGATAGCTAACCACAGCCGCATGTGTCTGGAACAATTACGTCAAGAACATGCCATTGAATATCAAGGTCGCCAGTTCGGCACCTTGCAAGTATTTCGAACACCTCAACAGCTGCAAGCCATTGAAAAGGATATGCAGCTTCTAGAGCAAAGCGGGACTCGGTTTGAGTTGATGGACGTAGAACGCTGCATTGAGCAAGAACCTGGACTGGATCTTGTGAAAGATAAGCTAGTTGGTGGCTTGCACCTGCCAGATGACGAAACAGGCGATTGCTATCAGTTTTGCCAACAACTAACAGAGCTCGCTAAGGCCCATGGCGTGAGGTTCGAGTTCGACACCGAAGTAAGCAATTGGGTTACAGTAGGCAAAAAGATCATAGGTGTCCAAACGAATCGAGGACAGTTTAAAGCGGACCAATATGTGGTTGCCTCTGGCAGCTATTCTACAGCACTACTCAAGCAACTCGACATTGAGATTCCTGTCTATCCAGTAAAAGGCTATTCGCTCACCATCCCAATGGAAGATGAGCACTTCTCTCCTCGATCTACTGTGATGGATGAAACCTATAAAGTCGCCATGACTCGGTTTGATGACAGAATTCGCGTAGCGGGCACCGCAGAATTAGCAGGGTTTGATGCCTCCCTTCCGCAAAAACGAAAAAATACCATCGAAATGGTCATCCGTGATCTTTTCCCTCGCTGCGGCGACTTTAACCAAGCCGAGTTTTGGAGTGGCTTTAGACCAATGACGCCTGATGGCACACCGATTATCGGCGCGACCAAATACGATAACCTTTTTACTAACACTGGACACGGTACTCTGGGTTGGACTATGGCTTGTGGTTCTGGTCAATTACTAGCGAGCATTATGGCTGGTGAAAAAGCGAAAGTGATGGATGACACAGAGCTTAACCTTTGCCGTTATGCATAAGGACATATCTGCATAAAAAACAAACAGGCCTTTACTCCACAAAATGCATAGTATTTGGCATTTTTAACTCATCAAATGTGCAGCACATTTTAATGACAATGTGCTGCATATTTAATCATCAGACAAATCTTCTACCTCAAAGGAGCAAATAAGCAACAAGAACTAAATTTTAACAATCACTCTCCATTCTGTGTTCACCATCACGCTACAAAGGATTTATAGCCAAAAAAGTTAACAATTGCATTACATAAAGGGTAATGTATTGTGTGAAAAACAACCACAAACACAACTAACAGGGAAAATACTCATGCAGTCATTAGTTGATTTTCTGAATGGAATTATTTGGAGCCCGGTACTGATCTATCTGTGCCTTGGCGCAGGTTTGTTCTATTCAATCATGACGCGTTTTGTACAAATTCGTCACTTCTTTGAGATGTGGCGCTTATTACTTTCAGGGAAGAGTTCAACAAAAGGGATATCGTCATTTCAGGCACTTGCCGTTTCACTATCTGGCCGTGTAGGTACAGGTAACATTGCTGGTGTTGCTGCCGCTATCGGTTTCGGTGGCCCAGGCGCCGTATTCTGGATGTGGGTCGTTGCCTTCTTTGGCGCGGCAACTGCATACGCAGAGTCGACACTTGCGCAAATCTATAAAGAAGAAGACGAAGGTGAATTCCGTGGTGGTCCTGCTTACTACATTGAAAAAGCAATGGGACAAAAATGGTACGCTTGGATCTTCGCTATCGCAACCATCTTTGCATGTGGTGTTCTACTTCCTGGCGTTCAATCGAACAGCATCGGTAACGCAGTAGAAGCAGCATTTGGCTCAGGTGACATGATTGAAACCGCTATTGGTACCTTCAGTTTTGCTAAAATTTTCACTGGTACGGTTGTCTGTGTCATTCTGGCCTTCATCATCTTCGGTGGCGTAAAACGTATTGCGAACTTTACCCAAATCGTTGTGCCATTTATGGCGCTGGCTTACATCATCACTGCATTTGTCATCATCCTTCTAAACATTGGTGAGGTTCCACGCATTTTCGGCATGATCATTGGTGACGCGTTCACACCAATGGCAGGTGTTGGTGCGGCAATAGGTTGGGGTGTAAAACGTGGCGTTTACTCCAACGAAGCAGGTCAAGGTACTGGTCCTCACGCTGCAGCTGCAGCGAGTGTTGATCACCCAGCTCAGCAAGGTCTTGTTCAATCTTTCTCTATTTACATCGATACACTACTTGTGTGTTCAGCAACCGCGTTTATGATTCTTATCACTGGCGCGTACAACGTAAATGGTGCAGTTGAAGGTACGTTCCTAATTCAAAACCTACCGGCTGATATTGGTGCGAATGGTCCTGTATTTACGCAAATGGCGATCGAAAGTGCGCTACCTGGTGTGGGTAAGCCATTCATCGCAATCGCACTCTTCTTCTTTGCGTTTACGACCATTCTGGCTTACTACTACATTGCAGAAACGAACATTGCTTACATTCGTCGTACATTCAAAGTAAATGGGCTGATGTTTATTCTGAAAGTCATCATTATTTCATCCGTGTTCTACGGAACCGTGAAAACCGCCAACTTAGCCTGGGCGATGGGTGATGTAGGTGTAGGTCTAATGGCATGGCTAAACATCGTCGGTATTTTGATCATCTTCTTTATGTCGAAACCAGCTCTCAAAGCATTGAACGATTACGAAGAACAACAAAAACGTGGTGTGACCGACTTTACATTCAACCCTGTAGCGCTAGGCATTAAAGGCGCAGATTACTGGGAAGATAAGTACAAGCGTAAAACGGGTAAGGCACCAACGGCAGACAACAGTACTACAGAAACTGTTGAACAACCATCAACATAGCCTTAACGCATAAACAAGAAAAAGCAGTGGTCCGTTTAAGGGCATAAAAAAGGGGATTAACCAWTGGTTAATCCCCTTTTCTGCATTATGTGTAAAGGATTAAGCAGCGACAGCTTCAACTTTACGAGCGATTTTTGCTTTACCTACAGGTAGAACTTCACGACCAAATTCGTTGTTTAGTACTTGTGCCATTGCGAAGTAAATCGCGCTTGCACCACAGAAGATACCTTCGAAACCAGCGATAGCACCGATCACTTCACTACCAGTAAAGTCACGAGCTGCGAGTAGGAAGAACAAGATAGTTAGAGAACCAAATACCACTTGCTTCGCTGTTGGGTAGCATAGAGAACCAATGAACATGAAACCAGTGAAGATGCCCCAAAGCGCTAGGTACCACCCCATAAAGCTTGCTGGGCTTGCAGGAAGACCCATGTGAGGCATTACGATCAAGCCTACTAGTGTTAGCCAAAATAGACCGTAAGAAGTAAACGCAGTT
The DNA here is from genome assembly GCF_032970445.1 of Vibrio sp. T13N. Classification (NCBI taxonomy): domain Bacteria; kingdom Pseudomonadati; phylum Pseudomonadota; class Gammaproteobacteria; order Vibrionales; family Vibrionaceae; genus Vibrio; species Vibrio sp. T13N. The sequence goes on along the minus strand of NZ_JAWJYE010000008.1, from coordinate 61,718 downwards.
GTGCCGAACGTGTCGCCGCGTTTAAAGCACATGATGCCAACGATTACTTGGCTAAGGCCACCGTAAAAGATGCCCATCGCTAGAATCATAGAGTCAATTGGGAAAAATCCTGCGTTATGAATATTGAGCAGAATAGTGGTCATACCGAAACCCATTAGACCTAGCGGTGCTGGGTTAGCCAGTTTTGTCGACATGTACAAATACCTTTTTTCAAAAATGTTGATAAAAAATGCGCGCGAATTTTAATGGGCCCCAGAACAAAAGAGAAAAACTGTTATTGAAAACTTAGATTCCATAAATAAGCAACCGCTCAAATAAAAAAAGACCCCGCTAAAAAGCAGAGTCTTTATAGATGGTTAGACTACTTTTCAATCAACTACAGGCAAGAGATCTCGTCCCAGAACCAGTTACTTTGCGTTGGGCTTTCCCACACTCCAGGGCCGTTTTTTGCGACAAAGCATTTGTTTTGGTACGTCACTTTATCGCCGTTAGCGACTTGCGTTACGCCCGGCTCCCACTGAATAAAATTACCTGTCACTGGTGGTTCTGGCTCGGTTACTGGCGGCTCAGGTTCTGTGACGGGCGGCTCTGGCTCAGTCACCGGTGGTTCAGGTTCTGTTGTAGGCGGCTCAGTAGGTGTGCCTGAAACCAGCTTCCACGGGTCTCCTTTCGTTGGCTCATTACCTTGTGACCACCATTTCGCTTCATAAACAGCACCTTGGTAAGAGACTTGATCACCAGTGTTGTACACTTTGCCTGCATCCCAAGCTGCCACGCCTCCTACAGGCGGATCGACCGGATCAACAGGGTCTAGTTTTTCAACCACACGAACTTCAGGCCAACCCGCATGAGATTGGTAGAAGTTAGTTACGCACTTCTCGTAATCACCCGCAACTAGCGCAGAGTAAGCCGTTTGGAAACCAACCAACTCACATTCAAACGAATGGCCTCCAGGGCGATCTGAGTAGTATTTCCAGTTACCATCCCAGTTGGTGTAAAGCACGTCTGTCGCACCATTTAGGTTCAGACTGCCGTAAGGCGTCTGCTGCCAACAAGTGTTTGTTTCATCAGCTTCAATTGGAATTTGATAATGGGCGGCAAGACCTTCCCAATAACGAATACGGTTAACAGGTTGACCTTTATCCTTGTTTTGCTCACCACACTCAATACCACCATTGATCACGTTGATGGTGGTACCAAAGCCGTAACCAATACCAGCATCAAGCTCACGCTGTGAAGGCACCCAAGTACGGTCAATCACATGCAGCATTGCAGGTTTCGGTGCTTGTGGCGTTAGGAAGAACCAGATAGCCGATGCTAAGTTCAACCATGAATCCGCAACCAAGCCTGGATTTTTTAGCAATACTGATGCATCACCATCAAACATCACTTCAGAGAACGCGCCATAGTTAAAATGGTAAGAAAGCTGTTTAGCACCACGTCCAAAGTAACCTTGTCCTGGTTCACATGGCCAACGCTTATTTTGCCAGTCATTCTGACCACAACCTGTCGTGTAACCTTCTTGACCTTCTGACCAGCCCATTTCTCGCACATGAACCAAAGCTTGCTGCCACTCTTCCAATCCAAGAGGGTTATCCGATACGTTATCAATCGAAATATGACCACCAGTTTCCTGCGCAAAGTGAGCAAAGGCAGTCACGATCGATTTTTTACAAATCGCATCCGAATCTCGACCATCCGTGTACTCACCACAGAATGCTGGGAACTTACCAATTGCACGTAGGAAACGCGTGTAAGTGTATTCAGGTGCCGCCATTTGAGTCAGGAAGTCCCACTCACTTTCAGGGAACACGCGCTCTACACGCTTCACGTTTTCTGGATTGGTTGCCGCTCCTGGAACAATCGCCTCCACCACTGAGTTCGGGCGCGTCTCTAATGCTTGTGACCAAATGGCATACATAGGGTCAGAGGTTTTGCTTTGCTCTACGGCTTGAACATCACCACGAGCAATGACATAACCGTTTGGATTCTGCGGATCGGGCTGGATATTCATACTCGCATTCGCTTGTGCAGCTAGGACACAACTCAATGCAAGAGGAAGATGTTTGAGTGCAAACATGTCTAGTCTCCGGATTTTAACAATACAATATACAAGGAATAACTAGACATATAGTGGATCATATATACAAAACGCCGAGCTAAGTGCGTTGATTCTGCGAGACAAAATGAATAAATAAGTCCTCGCACACATTTTGTCACAAGAAAAATGTTACCTTGACTCAAAAGAAAAGCGGAGACCCAATGAGCCTCCGCTTTATGATATTTCTATCTTTATTGTTCTCCCGAAACCACGTCTAGCTTCGCGGTTGATTTTTGTTTAGACAACACAAAATAAACCACACACTGAGCAACAATAGCGGCAAGCACAATCACTGGCGAGGCGTTGATTCCAGCTAAAAGGAAACACCCTAATGCAATCATTCCATTGAGTAATGCGTAAGGCAACTGTGTACGGAAGTGCTCATACTGCTCACACCCTGCCCCTGTCGACGACAAAATCGTCGTTTCAGAGATTGGAGAACAGTGGTCGCCAAACAGACCACCAGATAACACCGCACCAATACAAACCAACAAAGGAGCGTCAATCGCAACAGCGGTTGGGATCACTAATGGCATCATGATGGCGAACGTTCCCCACGACGATCCCGTCGCGAACGAGATAATACCAGCAAGCAAAAAGGCAACCGCTGGCAATAGCCAATAAGGGAAACCCGCTTGAGCTTGTTCAGCAATGTATGCTGCCGCGCCCAGCTCTTTCCCAACAGAGCTAAGCGCCCAAGCCAATACCAAAATCACGGCTACAGACATCATGTTCGACATCCCTTTTAGGTAAACCTGAATGCCATCAGAGAGTTTTCTTACGCCATAAAACGCCATCAGCGCAATCAAAGTAAAGGCTGCGAAGAAATATGCCGAAGAAAGTGCAGCCCTGAACGTTGAGCCTGCTACTTTTTGAAATGGAAAACCGTGTGGTACGAGGATGGTACATAAAACCACCAGCATAACGAGCAAAGGTGCCCATACAAAACTAGATTTTGCATTTTTATGCGTAAACACATTCATGGACTCCTGCACTTTCCCAAAGTCGGAACCCTGCTCTGCTAGTTGTTCAGCCTTCGCCATCGGTCCGAAATCTAATTTGAAGAAAGAGACAATCGGCACAATCGCGATCGCAAGAAAGGCGTAAAACTGATATGGGATCGCGCCAATGAAAGCATCCCAGTCACTCATACTGACATTCAGGGCAGTGAACTCTTTTTGAATCAACCCCATGATGTAAACGCCCCATCCTATAAAAGGAATCAAGATTGCGACGGGAGAGGAAGTAGAATCGATAATAAAAGCTAATTTTTGGCGTGATACTTTTAACTTATCAAATAAAGGGCGAAAAACAGGACCAACAATCAACGGTGTACCAAGGTCAGAGAAGAAAATAACCACACCACCGAACCATGCGGACAGTTGAGCTTGGCATTTACTCGCCACCCATTGAGTAACCTTTTTAGCAAAAGCAACACCACCACCAGACTTTTCCATCAGCGCAACGAAACCACCAATGAACACTAATAACAAAATCACACCAGCGTTGTAGCTATCGGTAAGTTGCGGCAGTAGATAGCTTTTCATCAACGCACTAAACGAGTCTAGTGGTCCTTGTTCGACAAATGTCCCTTCAAGCATAGCGACGCCACTGACCACACCGGCGAATAAACCAACGACGACATTTCTCGTCGTCAGAGCGAGGAAAAGAGTAATAAGGATGGGAATGAGAGAGGTAACATCAGCCTGTTCCATAGCAATACCATTTATAATATTTAAACAATTAAAATGAATATATATTTAATTTTACCGCATGTATATATCTCCTATAAAAAAGTTGAGTCCCCTCTTAACAAATTTGAAGCACAAAAAAACCAGCCCGGAGGCTGGTTCTTATAAACTCAACAGTCTAGAGGAAAATTATTCCCACTCGATTGTCGCTGGTGGCTTACCTGAAATATCGTAAACAACACGTGAGATGCCATCAACTTCGTTGATAATACGGTTAGATACCTTACCTAGGAAGTCATATGGTAGATGCGCCCAGTGTGCCGTCATAAAGTCGATGGTTTCTACTGCACGCAGTGATACAACCCAGTCGTATTTACGGCCATCGCCCATTACACCTACAGAGCGAACTGGTAGGAATACCGTGAACGCTTGAGATACTTTGTCATATAGGTCTGCAGCGTGAAGCTCTTCAATGAAGATAGCATCAGCACGACGTAGCAAGTCACAGTATTCTTTCTTGATTTCACCAAGAACACGAACACCTAGACCAGGACCTGGGAATGGGTGGCGGTAAAGCATGTTATAAGGCAGGCCTAGCTCTAGACCAATCTTACGTACTTCATCTTTGAACAGCTCACGTAGTGGCTCAACAAGACCCATTTCCATTTCATCTGGTAGACCGCCCACGTTGTGGTGCGATTTGATCACGTGCGCTTTACCAGTCTTAGATGCCGCAGACTCGATTACATCAGGGTAAATCGTACCTTGAGCTAGCCATTTCGCGTTTTTCAGCTTCTTAGACTCTTCATCGAATACATCTACGAATACGTGACCGATAGTCTTACGCTTCTCTTCTGGGTCAGACTTGCCTTTCAGAGCTTCAAGGAAACGATCTTCTGCATCAACTTTAATAATGTTTAGGCCGAACTTATCGCCAAACATATCCATCACTTGTTGGCCTTCGTTTAAACGAAGTAGACCGTTATCGACAAATACACACGTTAGCTTGTCGCCAATTGCGCGGTGCACTAGCATCGCAACAACAGATGAATCCACACCACCAGATAAGCCTAGGATAACTTCATCGTCACCCACTTGCTCTTTAATGCGAGCAACCGCGTCTTCGATGATAGATTCCGATGTCCATAGACGCTCACAGCCACATACGCCAAGAACAAAGTTCTCAAGCATTTGTAGGCCTCCTTTTGTGTGTGTCACTTCTGGGTGGAACTGAACGCCGTAGTATTTCTTCTCTTCGTTCGCCATCGCAGCATAAGGACAAGTGTCTGTCTCACCAACTTTTACGAAATCGGCTGGGATCTCTACTACTTTGTCGCCGTGGCTCATCCAAACGTCTTGAGTTGCTTCAAGATCTTTAAATAGGGCACATTCACCAGAAACTTTAACCTGAGCGTAGCCAAACTCACGTTCGTTAGAGCCTGCTACTTTGCCACCTAGTTGTTCCGCCATAGTTTGCATGCCGTAACATACGCCAAGTAAAGGAACACCAGAATCAAACACATATTGAGGCGCGCGTGGAGAGTTCTCTTCCGTTACGCTTTCTGGACCACCAGATAGGATAATGCCATCTGGGTTGAATTCGCGAATATCCGCTTCTTCTACATCCCAGCTCCATAGTTCACAGTAAACGCCGATTTCACGTACGCGGCGTGCTACTAATTGAGTGTACTGAGAACCGAAGTCCAAGATCAGAATACGTTGGTCATGGATATTTTTAGTCATTTTGAGCAGTCTTTTTAAGGCTAAGTGATTAAAACCGAGGCGAGTGTACTCGCCTCTTCTTAATGCTTCAAGGAAAAAGCAAACGTTTCCGTTAGGTAATTAGTTCCCTAGACGGTAGTTCGGTGCTTCCTTAGTAATTTGAACATCGTGTACATGAGACTCTTGCATACCAGCACCAGAGATACGTACAAATTCAGCTTTCGTACGCATATCTTCGATAGTTGCAGAACCAGTTAGACCCATGCTTGAACGTAGACCACCCATTTGTTGGTGTACGATCTCTTTTAGACGGCCTTTGTATGCGATACGACCTTCGATACCTTCTGGTACTAGCTTGTCCGCTGCGTTGTCAGACTGGAAGTAACGGTCAGAAGAACCTTGAGACATTGCACCAAGAGAACCCATGCCACGGTAAGACTTGTAAGAACGGCCGTTATATAGAATCACTTCACCTGGCGCTTCTTCAGTACCAGCAAACATAGAACCAACCATCACACATGATGCGCCCGCTACGATTGCTTTACAGATATCACCTGAGAAACGGATACCACCGTCAGCGATAACTGGAATACCATAATCATTAGCCACTTCTGCAGCATCTGCGATTGCAGTGATTTGTGGAACCCCCACACCCGTTACAATACGAGTTGTACAGATAGAACCAGGGCCGATACCAACTTTCACTGCGCTTACGCCAGCTTCGATTAGTGCTTTAGCACCAGCACCTGTTGCTACGTTACCACCGATGATGTCTAGATCTGGGTAAGCTGCACGTGTTTCACGAATGCGGCTTAGAACACCTTCAGAATGACCGTGTGAAGAGTCGATAAGTAGAACGTCAACGCCAGCTTCAACTAGTGCAGCAACTCGCTCTTCGTTACCAGCACCAGCACCAACTGCTGCGCCAACACGTAGGCGACCACGCTCATCTTTACATGCGTTTGGTTTACGTTCTGCTTTGTGGAAGTCTTTCGCAGTAATCATACCGGTTAGTTGGAACTCATCATTCACAACCAATACTTTCTCTACGCGAGCTTCGTGCATTTTCTCTTGCACTTCTTCTCGTGTTGCACCTTCTTTAACTGCTGCCAACTTCTCTTTTGGCGTCATTACTGAAGATACTTTCTTAGAAAGGTCCGTCACAAAACGAACGTCACGACCAGTGATAATACCAACAAGCTCATTGCTCTCAGTGACAACAGGGAAACCTGCAAAACCATGCTTTTCAGTGAGTGCAACAACATCAGCGATGGTCGCGTCAGGGTTTACAGTAACCGCGTCAGTTACCATACCAGCTTCGAATTTCTTAACTTTACGAACTTCGGCTGCCTGCTGCTCAATAGACATGTTCTTGTGGATAAAGCCAATGCCACCCTCTTGCGCTAGCGCGATCGCTAGACGAGCTTCAGTAACAGTGTCCATAGACGCTGAAATCATTGGGATGTTTAGGGTGATGTTCTTAGTTAGCTGAGTGCGAAGATCAGCTGTGTTTGGGAGAACGGTGGAGTGTGCTGGCACAAGTAGTACGTCATCGAATGTCAGCGCTTCTTTGGCAATTCTTAGCATTTGCAATATCTCACAATTAGAGGAGTAAAAAGAACAATCCAATCTCATCGTTTCGCATAATGAGGGTAACCTGTGTTAGCAACAAGCTACATTTGGATTAGATATTGCGGAGGGATTATACGGTTAACGCAATCGCTTGACCACAAATTTTTTAATTTTTTTCTTGCAATTACCCCCTTGCTATGTATTATATTGCCGCTAATTTCCATACTCACGTCTAAGAGATTAGCTGTGCTCTCCAAGACCAATCAAAACATCTTTACTGTTTCTCGTCTCAACGCAGAAGTTCGTTTACTCCTTGAAAACGAAATGGGGATCGTTTGGCTCGTCGGAGAGATATCCAACTTTTCAGCTCCTGTCTCTGGTCACTGGTACCTCACTCTTAAAGACTCTCGCGCTCAAGTTAAATGTGCCATGTTTCGTGGTAACAATCGCCGCGTTACTTTCAAGCCCGCTAACGGTAATCAAGTCCTAGTAAAAGCTCGTCTTTCTCTTTATGAGCCTCGCGGTGACTACCAATTGATCATCGAAAGCATGCAACCGGAAGGTGACGGCCGTCTTCAGCAAGAGTTTGAAGAGCTGAAAATGAAGCTTGCCGCAGAAGGGTTGTTCGCTCAAACCAATAAGCAACCTTTGCCTGAACACCCAAAACGTGTTGGCGTCATCACATCGAAAACTGGTGCCGCGCTTTACGATATCTTAGACGTATTGAAACGTCGTGATCCTTCCCTACCCGTTGTGATTTATCCGACAGTGGTACAAGGTGAAGATGCAGCCATTCAAATCGCACAAGCCATTGGTCGCGCTAACAGCCGTGATGAATGTGATGTGCTAATTGTGGGCCGAGGTGGTGGTTCATTGGAAGACTTATGGTGCTTTAACAACGAGATATTAGCTCGCACGATTGCAGCAAGCCAAATTCCTATTATTAGCGCCGTTGGACATGAAGTCGACGTGACAATAGCTGATTTTGTCGCCGACGTACGCGCGCCTACTCCATCAGCAGCCGCTGAGCTAGTAAGCCGTGATAACAGCCACAAAGATCAAGCTTTAGTTACCCGCCAGCATAAGTTAGCGAGCGCGATGCGTTACTACCTAGCACAACAAAAGCAGCAATCTGCGCAATTAATGCACCGTCTAGAGAGACAGCACCCAAGCTATCGCTTGCAACGTCAGACGCAACAGTTAGATGAGTTGGACATGCGCTTACAGCGAGCGATGAGTCGTTTTATTGCCTTGCGTCAACAGCGAATCGAGCGTCAACATTATCGGCTGCAATTGAACTCTCCTGTAACACGCCTTAGCGAGCAGAAGTCGAAGCTAGAACGTGTTGAGCAAAAGCTCATGGATGCAATGGATCGCAAGTTACTGACTATGCGCCATCAACTCGCGATTGCTGCAGAGAAGTTAGACACTGTCAGCCCGCTAGCGACATTGAAACGAGGTTACTCAATTACTCAAACTGAGCAAGGTAAAGTGATTACTCAATCTTCAGATGTAAAATCGGGAGATGTATTGATTACTCGATTAGCCGAAGGCGACGTTCGCTCTACCGTTAATTGAATACAAACTCTGGTTAACTGATTTTCTGGAACTCAAATCGGACACGTGATTTTGATTTGAGTTCATTACACACATTACAAAAGTAACTCGCAGCACCGCATGCTTGCAGCTTCTCCAGCTCCGCCTCACAATCAGGGCAAAAACCTACTTTTTTAAAATCCGATTCACACTGTGCGCAATGATATTGTCCTGTCCATTCCAGTTCGACATTGCAAGTCGGGCAAATGTTCTGCTGCATATCCCGTTCCTCTCTCTAAACTAAGCAATTTCGAGTAACGCATGCTACTCAAAATAACGAACAAGTATGTTGATCTTCATCACCACCCCAACAAGTTTCACGAGGCGCTAACCATACTTGATACGTAGGATCTTATACTGATCGTCTGATATTTACTCCTTGATCAGCGATCACCCCTTAAAAGAATATTTATATAACCACACACCGAAAGCATAAGTTACATATTCTGCATTCCAATTTAATACAGAACAAAAATCCTTAAATCAATTTAATTAAACAGAAAATTAGAATTTAATAAAAAGATCTTATTCGGAAAGCAGTGTTTACATTGGTGTGCATTTCGATAGTTTGAGCGTCGAGCTCAACGAGTTTAACTTGGATAAAAGCAAACTCATTTAAATGGCTCGCATGCGTTCCACCACAAGGGATTACCGCTAATTGACCTTCCCCTAAATCGCACTTCCAATAGCGAGAATCAGTTAATCTATCGCCGTGGCATTCCATGGTGATCATCGCATCTCTTTGAAGCCATTCAACCAGTTGGCCATTCACTTTTTCTGCAATCGCCTGGAGGTCATTCAGCATATCTGCACTGTTTAATCCTCTTTTACGGAGTGTTTTGCCTAAACGGTACGTATCGAGGCACTTGTCTGGAGTAACATAACTCGTAACTTGTGCATAGCTATTAAAGTCATAATAACCATGTGGGTCTTTGCGGTCTGCGTCTTTTCGCCAATAGTCTTCCGCTAGTACTTTATTCAACGCCAAATACGCTAAGTGTCCCGCAGTGTGGCCTCGGCTCAAAGCATTTTGATAGTCTTTATCTACCGCTAATGTCACCAAGTCATTAATTGCAAGTGATTCCGTACGTGATAAAACATGCACGACGACAAACACCCAACCTTCAGCATCACGCTTTACAGGAATGTCACTACCCACATACAGAGCACCACTTTCCTGCTCCACTGCTCCAACTTGGCAATCTACCACGTCATGCTCAGCCCCATTCACCTTCAACGTTCCTTTGTCTGCAGGGTGATCCGGCCATATGTGACTAACGGGATGGAACGGCGTGACATCTGTAATAACGTAAGTCACTTCTTCCGTAGATTGAACGAGCTGTATTTGTGCTTCTAATTGCCATATTTGATGACAAAAACGAGTCTTTGTTGCTGTGATAGTCATTTTTACGATTACTTTTGATAAAAAAATACCCAAGTAGAAACTTGGGTATTCGAATTTCATTATTTATTGCGGTTTTTCACCATCGACATCATACGCTTACGTTTACGCTCTTGTGATAGCGTAAGCTTATTCGTACGATTCTCGTATGGGTTATCACTGTTGTGGAAGTTAATGCGAATCGGTGTTCCCATAATTTCCAGAGACTTACGGAAGTAGTTCATCAGATAACGTTTATACGAATCTGGCAATTCACGAACCATGTTACCGTGGATAACAACGATCGGTGGGTTGTAACCACCTGCGTGTGCGTATTTGAGTTTGATACGACGACCACGAACCATTGGCGGCTGGTGATCATCCACTGCCATCTTCATGATACGCGTCAGTACTGACGTACCCACACGCGTTGTCGCCGAGTTATATGCTTCTTGGATAGATTCAAACAAGTGACCAACGCCAGTACCGTGCAGCGCAGAGATAAAGTGGATACGCGCGAAATCGACGAATCCTAGACGGCGGTCCAGTTCTTTCTTCACGCTTTCTTTCACGTCACTGTCTAGGCCATCCCACTTGTTAACGGCGATGACAATTGAGCGGCCAGCATTCAGTGCAAAACCAAGCAAGCTTAGGTCTTGGTCTGAAATATTTTCACGTGCATCAATCACCAGTAGAACGACGTTTGCATCTTCTACCGCTTTCAGCGTCTTAACAACAGAGAACTTTTCAACCGTTTCATTGATACGACCACGACGACGAACACCTGCGGTATCAATTAGTACGTATTCGCGTCCATCACGCTCCATCGGGATGTAGATAGAATCACGCGTCGTACCAGGCATATCGTATACAACCACACGTTCTTCACCCAGAATACGGTTAGTCAGTGTCGATTTACCTACGTTAGGACGACCGATGATCGCCAACTTAATCGGCTGCTCTTGAAGGCGCTTGAATTCAGCTTCTGCGTCTTCTTCAGTGTAATCTTCAACAAGAGGCTCTTCGTCTTCGAATCCAGTCAGGTCTTCAATCTCACCGTCTTCAGACTCACTTGTTAGTAGATCATCAAAGAATGGAGATAAAGCACGCTCAAGCAGAGCGGTCACACCACGGCCATGAGCGGCCGCAATCTGGTACATATCATCCACGCCGAGCTGCCAAAAATCAGCACACGCCGCATCGGCATCAATACCATCTATTTTGTTTACCACCAGCATCGCTGGCTTTTCAATTTTACGCAGATGCGCAGCAATTGCTGCATCTGAAGGTGTCAGACCAGCACGACCGTCAACAAGGAACAATACAACATCAGCCTCATCAATCGCGGCTAATGACTGTTCTGCCATCTTTGTTTCCACGCCTTCTTCTGTGCCATCAATACCGCCGGTATCAATCACAATGAATTCGTGCTCTTCACCAAGTCTCGCCTGGCCATACTTACGGTCTCGCGTTAGGCCTGGAAAGTCCGCAACCAACGCGTCACGAGTGCGAGTCAATCGGTTAAATAGTGTAGATTTACCTACGTTCGGACGCCCTACTAGAGCTACAACAGGTACCATAACAACCTCTACAATAATCTTTCTTCTGTAGTTATAGGTAACGACTTGCTCGATGCCAAATCAAACCAGCTTTTTACCTATAACCACGTCAGGGTTAATAAATTCAAACAACAAAACGGCTCCTAGCTGTCACCAGCCAGGAGCCGAATGTGAATTATATCACGATATTATTCGTTAATGGTTAGTTTCTTTACATCTCCGTTGCGAGTTGTAATCACATAACCATCCGACAATAAAGTCGGGCCAACGGCCAAGCCGCTATCATCGATAAACTGCTGCGCAACAAATTCGCCTGTTGAACGATCCATCCAGTGAAGGTAACCAAGCGTGTCACCGACAACGAGATAATTGCCGACAATAACTGGCGCTGTAAGTTGTCGGTGCTCAAGCAAGCTGTTTTCCCACAACTCAGTCCCACTTCGTGAATCAACGGCAACAACATGATCTTTTTCCGTTATCACAAAGATGCGGCTACCATCTGTAGAAATATCTGTTGCAGATGAGTAATTACGCTTCCAAATCGGGTTCGCTGAACGCAAGTCAATGGCTATAAGTTGGCCATTGTATCCAATGGTGAAAAGAGTACCGCCTAGCACAATTGGCGATGAATCAACGTCAACCAAACGATCAATTTCTGTCGCGCCTTTTGGCGTACCAACAGGCTGTTGCCAAATCAGCTGACCACGCTCAACGATAGCAGCTGCGAGTCGGCCATTTGCCGTTCCCCAAAATACACCGCCGCCAATTGCAGTCGGAGTACTGTCGCCACGTAAAGTTAGGTTCGGCACTTCTGTACTCAATGCCCAGCGTTGCTCACCTGTACTCTCATTAAGGGCAATCAACATGCCTCGGCTAGTATTGATGATAATAAGGCCTGAATCTGCAACTGGCTTCGCCAGTACCTCACCACCAACTTTCACACGCCAAACAAGTTCACCTGTTTCTTGGTCAAGAGAGATGACTTCACCATTCTCAGAGCCAATATAAAGGTTTCCGTATGCTGCTGTGATACCACCAGAGAGACGAGCAATGACATCTTCTTCTAGGTCCGTTTGCCAACGTTGTTTACCGTTTTCAGGATCCAGCGCTTTTACTAAGCCATCGCGACTTGCCACGAACAATGTATCATTCGCAAATACAGGGGATAGCTTTGAAAAGTAATGACCAACACCATCGCCAACCGATGTGCTCCACTCACTACTGGTTGTAAATTCACTGTCTACCTGAGGTAGTGGCGCCATTACAATGGTATCCTTCTCACCAGCACAACCGGCAAGCACTCCCATTGTTAACACCCCTAACAAGGCTTTGTTAAAGACTCTTTTCATCCAATGCGGTCCTTATTTCGCCAGATCGTCCAATTTCATTTGTAGCGTCGGGCTTGCGTCTGCCGCTTGCTGAGCTTCAGTATACGCAGCGTATGCGGCATCTTTGTCACCTTGGCGAATCGCAATATCGCCACGAAGTTCAGCAATACGCCCTGTCCATGCTGCATCAGTGACGTTACTTAGCTCAGCCGTTGCAGCGTCAAAGTTACCCATTTCCGTTTCAATGCGTGCAATACGGTAACTAATCAATGGTAATAGCGCAGCATCTTGAGTGTTGCTTTGCGCCCACTTCAATTGCTCCAATGCAGCAGAAAGATCTTGAGCTACAACTTGTGCTTTAGCAAGTTGTAGCGCAGCCAATACTGAATATTCTTTTACTTCATTTGACTCAATGAAAGCTTTCACGTCAGCTTGAGCATCAGTACCTTTATCTTGCAAAGCATTCATTGCTGTCGTGTAGCTTTGAGAAGCTGCTTCACTCGCCTGAATCACAGAATCCTGGTAGTAACGCCAGCCAAATAGACCACCTAAGCCAACAACCGCACCGATGATGACGGCTTTGCCGTTTTCCTTCCACCAGTCTTTAATGGCTTCAACTTGTTGTTCTTCAGTATCGTAAAGTTCCACTTCCTGTCCTCTTAAAACATGTAAATGGCAGCTTAGCTGCCATTGTTCCTATTTCGTTTAAAGGCTCCACATTTGGGAGCCTTAGCTTACGAACTAGGATGTAATTTTGTTAGATTACTAAAAGACTTAAATCAGTGCTGCGATCTTTTCTGCAACTTCTGCTTGGTTGTAAGTCTCTTGCTCACCACCGGCCAAGTCTTTCAGTACTACGGTATTATCCGCAACTTCGTTTTCACCCAGAACTAATGCTATAACAGCACCAACTTTGTCTGCACGTTTAAACTGTTTCTTGAAGTTACCGCCACCGAAGTGATTCATCACACGAACGCCAGGGATAGACTCACGAAGCTGCTCTGCTAGCTTCATTCCTGCCATCATGGTGCCTTCGCCTGCTGTTACTACGTAAACATCCACACTGCGACGAACGTCTGTTAGTTCTAGTGTTTCTAGCATCAGAACAAGACGCTCTAGGCCCATTGCAAAGCCAACTGCTGGTGTTGGTTTACCTCCTAATTGCTCTACAAGACCATCGTAGCGACCACCGCCACAAACGGTGCCTTGAGCACCTAGGCTTTCAGTGATCCATTCAAATACCGTGCGGTTGTAGTAATCCAGACCACGAACTAGACGTTCGTTAACTGTGTATTCGATACCTGCGGCGTCTAAAAGTTCACATAGACCTGCGAAGTGTGCTTTAGATTCTTCACCTAAGTAATCTGAAAGGCGAGGTGCATCACCTAAAATAGCTTGAACGTCTGGGTTCTTCGTATCCAGAACACGCAGTGGGTTCGTGTGCATGCGACGCTTACAATCTTCGTCTAGCACATCAATATGTTGCTCAAGGAACGCAACCAGTGCAGTACGGTAGTCTGCGCGGTCTTCTTGAGAACCGATAGAGTTCAGCTCAAGACGAACATGTTCATTGATACCTAGCTCACGCCATAGTCGAGCCGTCATCATGATAAGCTCTGCATCAACATCTGGACCATTTAGACCAAACACCTCAACACCACACTGGTGGAATTGACGGTAACGACCTTTCTGCGGACGCTCATGACGGAACATAGGCCCCATGTACCACAGACGCTGTTCATCACGGTTGATAAGGCTGTTTTGAATACATGAACGTACACAACCCGCCGTACCTTCAGGGCGAAGTGTTAGGCTGTCTCCGTTACGATCATCAAAGGTGTACATTTCTTTTGAAACGACGTCTGTCTCTTCACCAACAGCGCGGCTGAATAGGTTTGTTTCTTCAACGATTGGCATGCGCACTTCGTTATAACCGTATGCGCTAATTACATTTTTCACTGTGTTTTCTAGTTTTTGCCACAGTGGCGACTGAGTTGGGAGGCAATCGTTCATGCCTCGAATTGCTTGAATTGTTTTTGCCACAATACTTACCGTAATTCTCGTTGAGATTAATCTTGTACTTTAACTTCGATGCGGTTTTCGCCATTCATCATGGCTGCTTTCGCACGGATCTTAGCTTCTAGCTGATTCACAAGGTCATCGTTATCAAAGCGTTCTTTCTGGCGTTTACCATCTTCGTAGAATGCGCTCTTCTTGTTACTACCTGCTAGACCTAAGTGAGAAACTTCTGCTTCACCAGGGCCGTTTACCACACAACCGATGATAGACACATCCATTGGCGTGATGATGTCTTCCAAACGCTGCTCAAGTGCGTTCACTGTACCAATCACATCAAATTCTTGGCGAGAGCAACTTGGGCAAGCAATAAAGTTGATGCCTCGAGAGCGAATGCGCAGAGATTTAAGAATGTCGAAACCGACTTTGATTTCTTCAACTGGATCGGCAGCCAAAGAGATACGCAGCGTATCGCCGATCCCTTCAGACAACAGCATACCTAAGCCAACAGATGACTTAACAGCGCCAGCGCGAGCACCGCCCGCTTCTGTAATACCCAAGTGAAGAGGCTGATCGATTTTCTTTGCTAGTAGACGATATGAATCCACTGCAAGGAAGACGTCTGAAGCTTTCACGCTAACTTTAAATTGGTCAAAGTTAAGACGATCGAGATGATCTACGTGACGCATCGCCGATTCAACCAAAGCTTCTGGCGTTGGTTCACCGTATTTCATCTGTAAATCTTTTTCCAAAGATCCACCGTTGACACCAATACGGATTGGGATGTTTTTATCGCGAGCACAGTCAACAACAGCGCGAATGCGCTCTTCATTGCCAATGTTACCTGGGTTGATACGTAAACAGTCAACACCGTACTCCGCCACTTTCAGCGCGATACGATAGTCGAAATGAATATCAGCCACTAATGGTACAGAAACTTGTTGTTTAATCAGTTTGAAAGCTTCTGCTGCGTCCATAGTAGGTACAGAAACTCGAACGATATCTGCACCTACTTTTTCTAGTGCTCGGATTTGAGCGACTGTCGCTTCTACGTCAGTCGTGCGAGTGTTAGTCATTGACTGTACGGCAATTGGCGCACCATCACCAATTGGCACATCACCCACATAAATACGCGTCGATTTACGACGAATAATTGGAGATTCGTGTTGCATAATTTTTTATAACGGTAGAGTGAATCTAGCTACTTTGCCTGAAGTATACCCAGAAAGGTCGACAGGTTCACTTGCAAATGTCATTGTAACCCCTTCCGGTGCGCCTAATATCACTTTAAATGGCGCTTTTCCGGTAAGTTCTACATCTTGTCCTGGTTTATGAGTACCACTTACCAGCGTTTTACCATTGGTGTCTTTTACTTGAATCCAACAGTCCGCTTTAAACTTCATAGTAAGAAGTGTCATGCCTTCAGGTACGACTGGCGCAGGCTGTTCCTCTTCCGCAGTTTCAATCACGGCAACAGGTTCTTCAGAATCTACGCTTGTTGTATTTTCAGTTTCAGCAAGCAGAGGGGCGCTACCCTGCTCGACTGATACTTCACTCGTTTCAACAACATCATTACTTGTTGAAACAACGTCTTCAGGAGTACTTGCGATTAACTCCTCAGCCGTCATTAAATCGATATCAGCTAATTCTTGCGCTGTGGGCTTCGGCGCTTCAACACTTGAATCCGTAACTTCCTTCGTTAGGCTATTCTCTTGCTGGTTTTGCCACCACCAAGCTGCAGAAATACCAATAATGACCAACCCGATAACCCAAGTCAGGAGCATGATACGGCTATTGTGCTTCTCATCTTTTGTTTTGCGAGAGAAACTCTGCATTTCAATTTCTTGCTCTTGCGGCTGTACATCTGCTGTCTGCTCTAACGCAGTCAAAACCATCTTCTCATCAAGGCCCACGAACTTCGCGTAAGAACGCAAGTAACCACGCGTAAATGTCGCAACTTGTTGAGACTCAAATCGGTTATTTTCAATATCTTCAATAACAGAAACGCGAAGCCTCAGGCGATCAGCAACTTGCTTTTGACTCATCCCAAGAGATTCGCGTTTGTTTTTCAGTAATGTGCCAGCTTCAATAGAAAGTGGCACTTCATTCGTATTTTCGTGTTCTGTCATAATGGTGGTATTTAATCTGTTTTAGTGGCTAACGTGGTTATGTATTTTCGTTATTGTTCTTAAGCCTCTTTAAAAGATAGCTAGCCTAAACGCGTTAACCAAAATAATAATTTTAAGAAACTCTCAGCGATTTGAGTGTGAATACCCGTTTTGCAAAAATCAGCAAAGCGTATGTGAGAAAATGCTGAGAATTATCGGTGTAATCGTTAATGTCACATATCATGATAAGCGAATGTGTAACGAAGACAAAAACTCTTTACACTCAAACTAACAGATAGCTCAAGCTTTTGTCCAAACTTTGACAAAGGAATTCGAAATTATACCCAAATAACCTCGAGTTGGAGAGTTGTCGTCATAAATCTTGGCAGAAATGCTCTTATCGATAAACAAAATAGCCAGAGCAAATGGCTCTGGCTATTTTTGAATTCCGGTCGTTTATACCGCTTTTACTTCAATGGTATCAGCACCGCGCGACGCTTTTAACATTGCAGTACGTTTAGTTCGGTCAATCACATCACCGACTAACTGACCACACGCTGCATCAATGTCATCGCCACGAGTCTTACGAACCGTTACTGTATGCTCATATTGCATCAATGTTTTTTGGAAGCGATCAATACGTGAGTTACTTGGTTTCTTGTAAGGTGAACCTGGATACGGGTTAAACGGAATCAAGTTAATCTTACATGGTGTGTCTTTCATCAGCTCAGCCAGTTCACGAGCATGGTCCATGTCATCATTCACATGATCAAGAAGTACGTACTCAACCGTTACCTTACCGCGGTTTGCATTCGATGAAGCGATGTAACGACGAACTGATGCTAGGAAATCTTGAATATCCCAACGATCGTTAATTGGCATGATTTCACTACGCAACTTATCGTTTGGCGCATGAAGGGAAATTGCCAACGCGACATCGATTTTGCCTGTCATCTGATCAAGGCCAGAAACCACCCCTGATGTAGATACAGTCACACGACGTTTTGACAAACCAAAGCCAAGATCGTCCAGCATTAGTTCTAATGCCGGGATCAAGTTCTTCATGTTTAGAAGCGGTTCACCCATCCCCATCATCACGACGTTAGTAATTGGGCGGCGACCTGTTTCTTTCTCAAGACCAATTTCACGTGCAGCGCGCCACACCTGACCGATGATCTCTGAAACTTTCAAGTTACGGTTAAAGCCTTGCTGTGCGGTTGAGCAGAACTTACATTCCAACGCACAACCTACTTGAGAAGACACACAAAGCGTTGCACGGTCATCTTCTGGAATGTAAACCGTCTCCACATCCTGATCACCAACGTTCATCGCCCACTTGATTGTACCATCAGAAGAGTGCTGAGCTTCTGCGACTGTTGGTGCCTTGATTTCGCACTTGTGTAAAAGCTTTTCGCGCAGCTTCTTGTTAATGTTTGTCATTTTTTCGAAGTCATCTACACCGAAATGGTAGATCCACTTCATAACCTGATCGGCACGAAACGCTTTCTCGCCGAGTTCTTCTGCGAAAAACTGACGCATGCCTTTGCGATCAAAGTCGAGTAGATTGATTTTTTCAGTGGTCATGTTGCCTCTCAATGACTGAAACAAGAATAAGGGCGCGAATTGTACAGCCTTTATGCAGCTACAACAAGGGGTGTAAAACCCTGAGTTTGCTAAGGCATTAAAATCAAAATGATTAAATTTTAAGCACCCCTTGTGCTATAAGTGGCTATTACACTATCAAAAGTAAAAGCGTAGAAATCGTAAAGGGAAAAGACTAAAAATAACTCACGTTACTGGGCTTTAAAGCCCATTATATAGTCAGACTAGTTAGCGTGTAAGAGATCACTTATGCAGTCAACATTGCCCTCAACTTAGGTATATGAAATGAAAAAGCCTCGGAAAGTTCCGAGGCTTTTCTGTATCAGAGCATCACTAACAAGTGAAGTATCACGCCTAATTAGCGAGAGAAAACCTCTGACTCAGGGAAGAAAAACTCAATTTCACGAGCTGCAGATTCAGGGCTATCGGAACCATGAACTGAATTGTGACGCATGCTAAGTGCGTAATCAGCACGCAAAGTGCCGCATGCCGCTTCCTCTGGGTTAGTTTTACCCATCAGCTCACGGTAACGTGCAATCGCATTTTCACCTTCCAGTACCTGAACCATAATAGGACCAGATGTCATGAACTCTTTTAGTGGAGGGAAAAACTCTTTGCCTTCATGCTCTGCATAAAAACCGCTTGCCTGATCTTCAGTCAGGTGAACCATTTTAGCAGCGACAATACGTAGGCCAGCCTTTTCAATACGGTTATAGATTTCACCAATCAGGTTTCGCTCTACCGCATCCGGCTTAATGATTGAAAATGTTCTTTCTAGAGCCATAAAATTTCCTTTCTGTACTTGTAATAATAGTTGTGTTTTTAAAGTGACTTACTGGGTAAGAGCAGCACTCAAACAAGGAGTGCTGAAATCAATCTTATTTACCAGCTTGCTCATTGAGGAAACGAGCAAGTGTACGAACGCCCATACCCGTAGCTCCCGCAGCCCATTTATCAGACGCGGCTTTACGGTATGTACCCGCACAGTCGAAGTGCAACCAGCCTTTTTTGTAGTCTTCTACGAAGTAAGACAAGAATGCTGCTGCTGTGCTTGCACCCGGAGAGTAGTCGCCAGAACTGATATTCGATAGGTCAGCAAAGTTTGACGGCAGCATTCCACGGTGGAAGTCAGCAAGTGGTAGCGGCCATAAACCTTCTTTTTCTTGGTTTGCCGCAGTGAGTGCTTGATGCGATAACTCGTCATCGAAACTCATTAGTGCGTGGTAATCATTACCCAACGCATTCTTCGCCGCACCTGTTAGTGTTGCACAATCAATGATTAACTCAGGCTTTTGCTCACTGGCGTAGATAAGACCATCAGCAAGCACTAAACGACCTTCTGCATCGGTGTTCATGATTTCAACGGTTTTACCGTTTTTGTAGGTGATGATGTCGCCAAGCTTGAGTGCGCGACCAGAAACCATGTTCTCTGCACAACAAAGGATCAGTTTTACACGCTTGTTCAAACCACGAAGAATCGCAAGTGCAAGACCACCGGTGATGGTGCCTGAGCCACCCATGTCTGCTTTCATTGCGCTCATGAAGTTAGAAGGCTTCAAACTGTAACCACCCGAATCAAAGGTGATACCTTTACCGACAAGACACGCGAATATTGGTGCGTTCTCGTCACCTGTCGGGTTGTAGTCTAGCTGGAGCATCGCAGAAGTACGCTCAGAACCACGGCCTACGGCGTAAATGCCTTCCCAACCTTCTGCCAACAAGTCTTTGTCTTTGACGATACGAGCTGTCACTGTGCCTTTAGGCGCAACAGATTTGATGAATTCAGCGGCCATTGTCGCTAGCTGACGAGGGGCAACTTCTTCTGCGGTTTTATTGATGATATCTCGGGTAAAATCAGTCGCAGTAATACGCGCTTCAAGCTCTGCTTGATCTTCTTCAGACAATGCAGACCACTCAACCGAGCCATGTTTTTTTGGGTTACGGTAACCTTGGTGGAAAGCCCAAACGCTCTCTAAATCCCAGTTATCACCGGAAAGAAAAATAGAACGAATTCCTTGGCCATCTAGCTGACGAGCTGCACGTTGAATTGCACCAAGATCGTGACCTTCACCTAAATGAATGGTTGCGCCGTTTTCAGCGAATGAAAGCAGTGCTTTTTCACCCCAATGTGGTGCTGCCGACTCTTGACTTAAAAATACAGACATCTGTGTAGACATGGTTTCTCCTTGTCTTATAGCAGCGTTGCCTACGCTGCTTCTTTTTAATAACTCACGGATGTTAGCATTATGTAGGGCAAAAATGTCAATTGGATAAAAAAACGGACCTAAAGGTCCGCTTTTTTTAGTAAGAATTGTTAACTAGGCTGTGTTTTACAGACTTAGTCTGCTTCGTCCATCCAGCACATGATAACGGCTTCCAGAATCTTTTCGTTACAATGGTTTGGGTCATCTTCAAACTCATCTAACTCCATGATCCATTGATGAAGATCGGTAAAACGCACCGTTTGCGGATCAACATCTGGAAACTTGTCACAAAGTTCAATCGCGATATCGCGAGAATCTGTCCATTTCATTGCTCATCTTCCTTTTGCTTCTTCCCTATATTGGGAAGATAGTTTAGTGATCTTCTGAAGCGTGGTTTAGCGTGTACTTAGGAATTTCTACCACTAAGTCTTCATCAGCAATTTTCGCCTGACACCCTAGACGTGATTCAGGCTCTAGACCCCACGCTTTATCCAGCATGTCGTCTTCCAGCTCTTCACTTTCTTCTAGCGAATCAAAACCTTCACGGATGATCACGTGGCAGGTGGTACAAGCACATGATTTTTCACACGCATGTTCAATACCGATACCATTTTTTAGCGCTACGTCCAGAACGGTTTCACCAGTGTTTGCTTCCAACACTGCGCCTTCTGGGCACAAATCGTCGTGTGGTAATACAATAATCTTAGGCATAACTACTTATCTCTTATATATCGTCTACTGATTGACCTGACAGCGCAGCTCGAATCGATTTATCCATACGGCGCGATGCGAAATCTTGGCTCGCTTTATCGGTATCTTTAATGCCTTGCTCAATCGCATCTGCATCATCACCATTACGCAGCTCAATCAAGGCTTCGATGGCTTTTATCAGGTCTTGTTTCTCTTGTTCTGATAGTAGTTCGTCACCATCAGCTTGCATGGCTGCAATCAAGCCTTCTATCACACGGTCGGCCTCAACACGCTGCTCAGCTAGCGCACGAGCTTGCATGTCTTCTTTAGCGTGAGTCATTGAATCACGCAGCATATCCGCCACTTCATTATCGCTTAACCCGTAAGAAGGTTTTACTTGAATCTCTGACTGAACACCGGTGCTCTTTTCCATTGCCGTAACAGAAAGAAGACCGTCAGCGTCAACTTGGTAAGTCACACGAATATGTGCCGCACCCGCCGCCATCGGTGGAATGCCTTTCAATGAGAAACGAGCCAGTGAACGACAATCATCAACCATTTCACGCTCACCTTGTACCACATGGACACTCATGGCCGTTTGGCCATCTTTGAATGTGGTAAATTCTTGCGCACGCGCAACAGGAATTGTGGTATTGCGAGGAATGATCTTCTCAACCAAACCACCCATGGTTTCAATACCAAGCGACAGTGGGATCACGTCAAGAAGTAACATTTCTGAATCAGGCTTGTTACCCGCTAGAATGTCGGCTTGGATACCCGCGCCGATTGCGACAACTTCATCAGGATTAATGCTTGTTAGCGGTGTGCGGCCAAAAAACTCGCCTACCATTTCACGAACCAGCAATGTGCGTGTTGAACCACCAACCATGACAACTTCGAGTACTTCGTCTGCGTTAACATCAGCATCTTTTAATGCACGACGACAAGACATTAGTGTTTTCTTCACTAATGGGCGAATCAGATCTTCGAACTGCTCACGAGTAACGGTGCCCTTCCAGCCAAACACGTCAACATCAACGCTGTCTTGCTCAGAGAAAGCAATCTTAGTCGCAGTAGCAATGTTCAGTAGCGTACGGTTTTTTTCAGCAGAAAGTGGGGCTTCGAGACCCGCTTGCTCCATTAGGTAATCCGCTAACAGATGGTCAAAGTCATCACCGCCTAACGCAGAGTCACCACCTGTTGCTAATACTTCAAATACGCCTTTCGACAAACGTAGAATAGAGATATCAAATGTACCGCCACCTAGATCGTAAACCGCAATCACACCTTCTTGGCCTGAGTCTAGGCCATAAGCAATTGCCGCGGCGGTTGGTTCGTTCAGAAGACGGAGAACATGAAGACCTGCTAATTTCGCGGCGTCTTTCGTACCTGCACGCTGAGCATCATCAAAGTAAGCAGGAACAGTGATCACAACACCCGCTAACTCACCACCTAACGTTTCTTCTGCTCGCTTACCTAGCGCTTTTAGAATGTCCGCAGATACTTCAATCGGGTTTTTGTCACCTTGAGGCGTTTGCAGGATTGGAAGACCATTTTCACTCTCTTTAAAACGATAAGGAAGTGAAGAATAACGGGACTGAATGTCCTTTAATGAACGACCGATCAAACGTTTTACAGAGATAATCGTGTTCTCTGGTTCAAACTCTGCTTTAGCTTTGGCTTCGTGGCCGACCGTTAACGTTTCCTCAGCATAATTAACGACTGAAGGTAAAATAGTACGGCCCTGCTCGTCCGCAAGTGGAGTTGCATCGCCGCTACGTACAGAAGCAACCAAAGAGTTGGTAGTACCTAAGTCGATACCCGCTGCTAACTTATGCTCATGAGGTGCCGAGCTTTGGCCCGGTTCTGCGATTTGAAGTAGTGCCATGATAGGTCCTTGTCACGCTAACTAGCCGAGGAGTTTGTCTTCGACTAGTTCAATTTCGTTCTTTAGTTTGGCAATGAATTTTAGCTTACGAACTCGGTCTGCGGCTTCAGCCCAAAGACCATCATCAAGCTCTTGCTCGACGCTTGCCAGATGCTGTTTGTACATTTTGCTGACCTTAGAATCGAAGTCAAAAAGCGCCGATTCAGGATCGGTGCTGTCAGCAATTTCTTCCAGTTCTTCGCGCAGCTCCATTTGCTCCATTAAGAACATTGGATCTTGCATTGTCTGCTGTTCACCTCGGATCTCAACTCCCTGCTCTGCGAGGATGTACTCGGCACGGGAGATAGGATTTTTCAGAACTTGATAGGCATCGTTGATTTGCGCTGCCTTTTGCACCGCCATCAAACGGTCACGTTCAGATCCCGTTGCAAAGTTATCCGGGTGGAAGCGTTTTTGTAGTTCTCGGAACTGAGAAGAAAGAAGGCTACCATCCAGCTTAAACTGACTTGGTAGCCCAAATAATTCAAAGTGATTCATTAAGTTCGGGTCCTAGTAAAGCCTTCCGGACTCGCTTGCCCAGAAGGACAATCAATTAGACGTTGAAGCTTTCACCACAACCACATTCACTTTTCGCGTTAGGGTTGTTGAATTCAAAACCTTCATTCAACCCTTCTTTCACGTAATCCAATTCGGTACCGTCTAGGTACACTAAGCTTTTTTTGTCGATGATGATTTTCACTCCAGAGAGTTCAAAAACTTCATCTTCTTCGTTAAGCTCATCAACAAACTCAAGTACATATGCCATGCCTGAACAACCAGTCGTCTTCACTCCAAGACGTAAACCGATACCTTTGCCTCGGTTATCTAGGAATGCTCTTACGCGACTTGCCGCTGATTCTGTCATTGTGATGGCCATACTGCACCTTAGTCTGTCTAAATTTCGATTGGAATGGGAGCGTCAAAGCTCCCATTATATTACGGAATAATTATTCTTGGTGTTTTTTCTTGTAGTCTGCAACCGCTGCTTTGATTGCATCTTCAGCAAGAATTGAACAGTGAACTTTCACTGGTGGAAGCTCTAGCTCTTCAGCAATTTCAGAGTTTTTAATTGCTGCTGCTTCATCAACTGACTTGCCTTTTACCCACTCAGTTACTAGTGAGCTTGATGCGATTGCACTACCACAACCGTATGTTTTGAACTTCGCATCTTCGATGATACCTTCCGGTGTCACTTTGATTTGAAGCTTCATTACGTCACCACAAGCTGGAGCGCCAACCATGCCGCTACCTACTGATGGGTCTTCTTTATCGAATGAACCAACGTTACGTGGGTTCTCGTAGTGATCAATTACTTTTTCGCTGTATGCCATGATAAATTACCTCGAATCCTCTATTTCAATCCCTGAGATTAATGGTGAGCCCATTCAACAGTGCTCAAATCAATCCCTTCTTTGTACATATCCCATAGAGGAGACATGTCGCGTAGCTTAGTCACTGCAACGCGGATTTGTTCAATTGCGTAATCAATTTCTTCTTCAGTCGTGAAACGACCAAACGAGAAACGAACCGAGCTGTGAGCCAATTCATCATCCATGCCTAGGGCACGAAGAACGTAAGAAGGCTCAAGGCTTGCAGACGTACAAGCACTACCAGAAGATACCGCTAGATCTTTAAGCGACATTAGTAGTGATTCACCTTCTACGAATGCGAAGCTGATGTTTAGGTTGTGTGGTACACGTTGCTCAAGGTCACCGTTTACCGTCACTGCTTCTAAGTCTTTCACGCCATCAAAAAGACGGTTACGAAGCGCTAAAGCGTGATCGTAATCTTTTTGCATGTCTTCTTTTGCAATGCGGAATGCTTCACCCATACCAACGATTTGGTGAGTAGGAAGTGTACCAGAACGGAAACCACGCTCATGGCCGCCACCGTGCATTTGCGCTTCAAGACGAATACGAGGCTTACGACGAACGTAAAGTGCACCGATGCCTTTAGGGCCATAAACTTTGTGAGCAGAAAGCGAAATTAGGTCAACTTTCATCTCTTGAACGTCGATTGGTAATTTACCTGCAGATTGCGCTGCATCCACGTGGAAAACAATTTTACGCTCACGACACAATTCGCCGATCGCAGTAATGTCTTGAACCACACCAATCTCGTTGTTTACGTGCATAATAGACACAAGCACTGTGTCATCACGCATTGCCGCTTTAAGCTTCTCTAGATCGATCAAGCCATTTGATTCTGGCTCAAGGTAAGTAACTTCAAAGCCTTCACGCTCAAGTTGACGACATGGGTCAAGAACGGCTTTGTGCTCTGTTTTACAAGTGATTACGTGCTTGCCTTTCTTCGAGTAAAAGTGCGCTGCACCTTTAATAGCAAGGTTGTCTGATTCTGTCGCACCAGATGTAAATACGATTTCGCGAGGATCTGCATTTAGAAGGTCAGCAATTTGCTCACGAGCAGTATCGACCGCTTCTTCTGCCTGCCAGCCGTAACGGTGCGAACGCGACGCTGGGTTGCCAAATGTGCCATCCATTGTCATGTACTGAACCATTTTTTCAGCAACACGTGGATCAACTGGACATGTAGCGGAATAATCAAGATAAATCGGCAGTTTCATTCTCTACTCCAATGTAAAAAGCTGACCGCTAAGAGCGGACGTTTACACCGATGGGCGCGGCGGTTGTATTTTTGTTTGATAGCCCATGGGTTACCGCCAGATCAATGTCCTGACGATCAGAAATTTCGAGGACTTCATTGTCTGTCATCAACTCACCAAGAGTGATGTTATTCAAGAAGTCACTAATGCGAGAGCTTAAGTCGCGCCATAGCGTGTGAGTAAGGCAACGTGTTCCACCTTGGCAATCTCCTTTGCCCTGGCATTTGGTTGCATCGACTGACTCATCAACGGCTGCAATCACGGTACCAATAGCGATACTGTGTGCGTCGGCACCAAGTCGGTAACCACCACCAGGACCACGAACGCTGGCAACGAGACCTGCTTTACGCAATTTTGAAAATAGCTGCTCTAAGTAAGAGAGCGAGATCCCCTGACGCTCTGAGATGTCAGCAAGAGGTACAGGGTTTTGTTGCGAATGCAGTGCCACATCCAGCATGGCTGTCACCGCATATCTTCCTTTAGATGTAAGTTTCATACCACACCGTATCCACATGGTTTGTAATGGTTAAGATTTTTCCATACCTGAGTAATTTGGTCAAGTATTTATTTGACCATTTTACTCAGGTATTCATCCTTACACCTAAAGTGGTTATCCTTTATTCAGAACTTCTTTTCTATCGAGGTTAAAATGCCGCGTAGAATATTGAGTTCCTGGGTTTCTGGCCGAGCACGAGAGAACAAGCGACGCAATTTATTCATCACCTGTCCTGGTTGCTCTTTATTGATAAACTGGGTCTCAACCATCACCTTTTCAAGATGCTCGAAGAACATTTCGAGCTCTCTATGACGTGGGTACTCTTCCGGCTCATTTGGGGCAAACTGGCTTTGCTCTAAGTTCAAATGCGCAACTCGTACTTCGTAACTCAGAGTTTGTACGGCCATCGCTAGGTTAAGCGAACTATATTCAGGGTTAGCAGGAATGCAAACATGGTAGTGACACCTTTGCAGCTCTTCGTTTGTTAGACCAGTTCTTTCACGACCAAACACGAGCGCGACAGGGTGTTTTCTACCCTCAACCGCAAATTTCTCACCACATTCACGTGGCTCAAGCATTGGCCATTCTAATGTACGAGAGCGAGCACTGGAGCCCACCACAAGGCTGCAATCTTCAACCGCTTCCTCTAATGTGCCGACAATCTTTGCATTTTGAGCAATATCACCAGCACCCGCAGCCAAAGCAAGAGTTTGTTCGTCCACTTCACATTGTGGATCGACTAATACTAGTTGGCTTAACCCCATCACTTTCATAGCTCGAGCTGCTGAGCCAATATTGCCTGAATGAGAGGTACCTACGAGTACAATTTTCACTTGATCCAACATCTGTGTTTGCTACCTAAATTAAAACCGCAGAATGTTAACATAGTTTTTTAACACACCCTAGGGCGAAGAAGGCCTCTCTTCTCATTCTTGGTCATTGTTCTCGTTCGCCTCAAGCTAAATACAATAAAACCACTGACTTTAGAACAAAAAATAACCACTTCCTTTTTTACTGATCTCTGGTATACTCGCCGCCGCTTTCATTTGTTCTTTAACATCCGTTGGGAAATTCGTATGCATCCAATGCTAAACATTGCTATTCGCGCTGCGCGAAAGGCAGGCAATCATATTGCTAAATCATTAGAAAACACTGATAAAGTAGAATCTACTCTTAAAGGCACTAATGACTTTGTCACTAATGTAGATAAAGAAGCAGAATACATCATCATCGATACTATCAAGCAGTCTTACCCTGAGCACTGTATCGTTGCTGAAGAACAAGGTCTTATCGAAGGTAAAGATAAAGACGTACAATGGATCATCGACCCACTGGATGGCACCACTAACTTTGTAAAAGGTTACCCACACTTCGCGGTTTCTATCGCAGTTCGTATCAAAGGCAAAACTGAAGTTGCTTGTGTTTACGATCCAATGCAAAACGAGCTATTCACTGCACAACGTGGTGCAGGCGCTCAACTAAACAGTGCGCGTATCCGTGTTGCTCAACTAAAAGACCTTCAAGGTACTGTTCTAGCTACTGGTTTCCCATTCAAACAGAAACAACACGCTGAGTCTTACATCAAGATCGTTGGTGCGCTATTCACTGAATGTGCTGATTTCCGTCGTAGCGGCTCTGCTGCTCTTGACCTATGTTACGTGGCTGCTGGCCGTGTTGATGGTTACTTCGAGCTAGGTCTAAAACCTTGGGATATGGCAGCAGGTGAGCTTATTGCTCGTGAAGCTGGCGCAATCCTAACTGACTTTGCTGGCGGTACTGAGTACATGAAGTCTGGTAACATTGTTGCTTCAAGCGCTCGTGGCGTAAAATCTATCCTTAAGCACATCCGCGAAAACGGTAACAGCGCGATCCTTAAGTAAGATTTGAAAGTCATATTTAGCCCGTCACGCTGATGACTTTAGAAAGCCCCGCTCAATGAGCGGGGCTTTTTTGTATCTACTGAACCGTATCTACTGAGCTGCACCATACAGTGAGGTTCTGCAAGCATACGGCTCGATTCAGATACAAAAAAACCGCTGATTGCTCAGCGGTTTTTGTTTTCGATTCTCAACCTGCCTTATGGCATTTCGTCGAACTCTGCGCCTTCTTTTTCTACTTGAGGTGGCATCAAGTGCTCTTTCTGGATGCCCAGTTTTAGCGCTAGTGCTGATGCTACGTAGATAGAAGAGTAAGTACCTACAGTGATACCAAGTAGAAGTGCGGTTGCGAAGCCGTGAATCATCGCACCACCCTGCATGAACAGTGCAATTACCACGAACAACGTCGTACCAGATGTAATCAGTGTACGGCTCAACGTTTGGGTGATTGAAGCATCCATGATATCGGCTGGCTCACCTTTACGCATCTTGCGGAAGTTTTCACGGATACGGTCAAACACAACGATGGTATCGTTGAGCGAGTAACCGACTACCGTTAATAGTGCCGCGACGATGGTTAGGTCAACTTCTATTTGTAGGAATGAGAAAACACCTAACGTGATAATGATATCGTGAGCCAATGCCATAACCGCACCAGCCGCTAGACGCCATTCAAATCGCATCGAGACATAAAGCAGGATACAGATCAGCGACACGAGGATCGCTAGACCGCCAGCTTCTGTTAGCTCATCACCAACGTTAGGACCTACGAATTCAATACGACGCATTTCTACGCTTTCGCCAGTACCATCTTTGATAGCACCAATGATTTGGTTGCCCAGCGTTTCACCAGAAACGTCATCACGTGGACGAAGACGAACCATTACTTCACGAGCACTACCGAAGTTTTGTACTGTCGCATCACCAAAACCTTTCGCATCTAAAGCGGTTCGGATTTTTTCAAGGTTCGCAGGTTTTTCAAAGCCAACTTCAATTAGCGTACCGCCAGTGAAGTCTAGGCCCCAATTTAGCCACTTAGTTGACAAAGTGAAGATAGAAGCAGCAATCATAAAGATTGAAAAAACGAATGCTACTTTCGACCAACGCATAAAGCCGATCGTCTTCTCTGCTTTTAGAATTTGAAACATATTAATTCCCAGCCTTAGATCGACAATTTATCAACGCGTTTGCCACCGTAAATCAGGTTCACGATACAACGTGTACCAATAATGGCGGTGAACATTGAAGTTAAGATACCGATAGATAGAGTAACCGCGAAACCTTTCACTGCACCAGTACCGACTGCAAATAGGATAATTGCAGTAATCAGTGTCGTGATGTTCGCATCGGCAATCGTACTGAATGCATTCGCGTAACCTTGGTGAATAGCTTGTTGTGGACTACGCCCATCACGAAGCTCTTCACGGATACGCTCGAAGATCAGTACGTTCGCATCAACCGCCATACCGACCGTTAACACGATACCGGCAATCCCCGGAAGCGTCATGGTAGCGCCTGGAATCATCGACATAACACCAATGATCAACACTAAGTTAGCCATTAGAGCGATGTTGGCAATCAAGCCAAAGCCACGGTAGTAAAGCAGCGTAAACAGCATTACGGCAACCATACCCCAGATACACGCTTGGATACCCATATCGATGTTTTGCTGGCCCATTGATGGACCAATAGTACGCTCTTCAACGATAGAGATAGGTGCGATCAGTGCACCAGCACGTAATAGAAGTGCAAGGTTGTGCGCTTCAGCTGCGGAGTCTATACCCGTGATACGGAAGTTACGTCCAAGAGCCGATTGAATCGTCGCTTGGTTGATGACTTCTTCATGCTTATCTAGGATGACTTTGCCTTCTGGCGTACGACGACCACTGTCTTTGTACTCAGCAAACACGGTAGCCATTAGCTTACCGATGTTCTTCTTAGAGAACGCTGACATCTTGTTACCACCTTCGCTGTCTAGCGAGATGTTAACTTGTGGACGACCGTATTCATCGACACTTGAGCTTGCATCCGTAATGCTTTGACCACCAAGAATAACACGCTTCTTAAGCACAACCGGACGACCGTCTCGGTCCATTTTGATTTCACTGCCTGCTGGCGCACGACCATTTGCCGCCGCTGATAGGTCAGCTTTATCGTCAACTTCACGGAATTCTAGCGTTGCAGTCGCACCTAGAATCTCTTTTGCACGAGCAGTATCTTGAACACCAGGAAGCTCAACAACAATTCGACTTGCACCTTGACGTTGAACGAGAGGCTCTGCAACTCCTAGCTCGTTTACACGGTTACGTAAAATCGTAATGTTTTGCTCAACAGCGTAGTTACGGATCTCTTGTAAACGTTGCTCGGTAAAGGTCGCAGTAAGAGCGTAACGGCCATTTGAATCAGATTCGACAAAGAGCATGTCCGGGTGATTCTTTTCTAGCATTGCTTTCGCTTCTGCTAGTTGCTCTTCGTTACGTAGCAGAACCTCTACCGCTTCTTTGCCAGAAGGGCGGATAGCACGATAACGAATTTTTGCCTCACGAAGTTCGCTACGGAAAGCTTCTTCTTGCTGACCAACGAGCTTTTCCATCGCAGCGTCCATGTCTACTTCCATTAAGAAGTGGACACCACCACGAAGGTCAAGACCCAGCTTTAATGGTGACGCGCCAATCGCTTCTAGCCAATCGGGTGTAGAAGGAGCAAGGTTAAGTGCAACAATTGTGTCTTTGCCAAGCGCTTCGCTGATGACATCACGAGCACTGATTTGCGTGTCAGTGTCGTTAAAACGAACAAGAATTGATCCATTCTCGAGAGCAATGGATTTATGAGAGAGTTGCTCTTTATCAAGAGCAGTAGTGACAGCATCCAGCGTTGACATATCTACAGAGGCGCCACGCGCCCCTGTAACTTGAATAGCCGGATCTTCACCGTAGATATTTGGAAGTGCGTATAACGCAGCGGTGATGATGGCAAAAAATACCATCAAGTACTTCCATAATGGATAACGGTTTAGCACAGCGAGGATCCTTTAGCTGTTTTATAGAGACTTAAGCGTACCTTTTGGCAACACTGCAGTGATGAAGTCTTTCTTGATTACCACTTCATTGTTCGCGTTAAGCTCGATTGAAATGTAGTCATTGTCTTCAGCAATCTTAGTGATTTTACCCACTAGGCCACCGCTAGTTAGAACTTCGTCGCCTTTGCCCATAGAAGCCATTAGGTTCTTGTGCTCTTTTACACGTTTCGCTTGTGGGCGGTAAATCATGAAGTAAAAGATCACTGCGAACATGCCAAGCATGATTAGCATTTCAAAACCACCGCCTGCTGGCGCGCCTTCTGCTGCTGCGTGAGCCTGAGAAATAAACATTAAAACATCCTCATTATATTTTATTGATAATCCAACAAGTTGGGCTTTCGCATTTTAGATTCAAGTCTGAGAGTAACTAATAGCGATCACTCTCTCAAAAATAACGTGCGTTAGCCTACTTTATTAGCAAAAGCCTCTGGCGACATGCCAAAGGCTTTAATTCTTTTTAGTCCGTCAATTACTGTTCTTTTGCTAGTGGTGGCACTTCACGGCCACGACGCTCATAGAACTCGGTAACAAACTCATCAAAACGATCTTCATCAATCGCTTTACGAATACTTTCCATCAGACGCTGGTAGTAGCGTAGGTTGTGGATCGTATTCAGACGAGCACCCAGAATTTCATTACAACGCTCTAAGTGATGAAGGTACGATTTACTGTAGTTTTGACAAGTGTAACAGTCACAGTGCGGATCCAGCGGGGTTGTATCCGTTTTATGTTTCGCATTACGGATCTTGATCACACCACCAGTCACAAACAGGTGACCATTACGCGCGTTACGCGTTGGCATTACACAGTCAAACATGTCGATACCGCGGCGAACACCTTCAACCAAGTCTTCTGGTTTACCCACGCCCATTAGGTAGCGAGGTTTGTCTTCTGGAAGCTGCGGACAAGTGTGCTCAAGAATACGGTGCATGTCTTCTTTAGGCTCGCCTACTGCCAAGCCACCAACCGCGTAACCGTCAAAACCGATTTCCGTTAGACCTTTTACCGACACATCACGTAGATCTTCGTAAACACCACCTTGAACAATACCAAACAGGTTGTTCGGGTTTTCTAGCTTCTCGAAGTGATCACGTGAGCGCTGTGCCCAACGTAGTGACATTTCCATCGATTTCTTCGCTTCATCGTGTGTCGCTGGGTATGGCGTACACTCGTCAAAAATCATTACGATGTCAGAACCTAGGTCTTTTTGAATTTCCATCGACTTTTCTGCGTCCATGAAAATCTTGTCACCATTAACTGGGTTACGGAAGTGCACACCCTCTTCGGTAATAGTACGCATCTTGCCAAGGCTGAATACTTGGAAACCGCCTGAATCAGTAAGAATAGGACCGTGCCAGTTCATAAAATCATGCAAGTCGCCGTGCATTTTCATGACTTCTTGACCTGGACGCAGCCAAAGGTGGAACGTGTTACCTAGTAGGATTTCTGCGCCCGTACCTTTCACTTCTTCTGGCGTCATGCCTTTAACCGTACCGTAAGTACCAACTGGCATAAACGCTGGGGTTTGAACAGTGCCACGTTCGAAAGTCAGTTGACCACGACGCGCATTGCCGTTTTTCTTCTTAAGATCGAATTTTAATTTCACGATGCCTCCGGGTGTCAGAGAAACAGTCTGACTGAGTGTTTAGGGCTCTACCCTACTTTAAGGAGCGGTCGCTTTTCCTTGCGAGAGATAAAGCAGAGGTTCTGCTCTATTTCCTAGCTTACTGCTAGCACTCGTAAATCTTATTTTTTACTAAATCGTTTTCTTCTTGATGAACATTGAATCACCATATGAGAAAAAGCGATATTTGTTTTCTACCGCATGCTTGTAAGCATTCATGGTGTTCTCATAACCTGCAAATGCACTCACCAACATGATCAGTGTGGATTCTGGCAGGTGGAAATTGGTAATCAAGCAATCCACAAGCTGATATTCGTAGCCAGGAAAAATAAAGATTTCTGTATCACCAAAGAATGGGACCAACTCAGTCCCTTTTTTCAATGCGTCTTGCGCTGCGCTTTCAAGTGAGCGTACCGATGTAGTACCAACAGCAATAATTCGTCCACCGCGCGCTTTCGTCGCTTTAATTGCTTCGACGACTTCTTGCGGTACTTCTACGTACTCAGCGTGCATATGGTGATCGTTGATGTTTTCTACTTTTACTGGCTGGAATGTACCAGCACCAACGTGCAAAGTGACGTAAGCAAACTCTGCGCCTTTCGCTTTGATTTTCTCTAGTAGAACATCATCAAAATGAAGACCCGCTGTCGGCGCCGCTACTGCGCCTGGCTTCTGGTTATATACGGTTTGGTAACGCTCTTTATCTGCATCTTCATCTGGGCGGTCAATGTAAGGAGGAAGTGGCATGTGGCCGATTTCTTCCAAAATTTCTAATACCGTCTTATCAGCGTTAAATTTCAGTTCAAATAGAGCGTCATGACGCGCCACCATTTCTGCTGAGTATTCATCATTCTCGCCAACAATGATGGTTGTACCTGGTTTTGGAGATTTAGAGCAGCGAACGTGCGCGAGGATGCTTTTCTCGTCAAGCATGCGCTCCACCAGCACCTCTAGCTTACCACCCGACTCTTTACGACCAAAAAGACGAGCAGGTATAACACGAGTATTATTAAACACCACGAGATCACCGGGTTGAACTTGGCCCAATACATCAGTAAATGTGCCATCAATTAGCTCTCCGGTATTGCCGTCCATTTGTAATAGTCGGCTAGCGGTACGCTCTGGCTGAGGGTAACGAGCGATAAGTTCATCTGGAAGGTCGAAATGGAAATCTGATACTTGCATGTTACTTGTCTTATATATTGGTCAAATCACGTCTAGGACGACGATAAAATTGCGACGAGTTTTTCGCAGCAGACTAGTATATGTTTACATGCTGCAATAGCAAGCAAATCCCCAGAATATCACTGTAAAAGCCATGATGAAGAGTGTAATAAAACGTGAAAAACCGCGATCACTTGGCATTATTTTTCAGTTTAAGCCGACAGAAATGGAACATTAAAAAGCAAAGCAGCGCATAACGCTGCTTACTCGTTTGGTATTCAAATCGCCCTATCAAACCTCACGCCTTCGCCACCACGCCAAGGGTACGAATAGACCCAATAGCCACAGACCCAGACTGCCACCATCATCATCTGACCCTTTGAAATCACAGTTATTGGTTGCAATACCGTCGTGACACTCTTTATCTCCGCCGACTTCGTTATTAGCCTCTTTAATAAAGTTCGGTGCAATGATGTAGCTACTTGGTGGCGCATCGGCAGTAATGTAAGACTGTACCCAGTCGTAATATTGGCTCACCTTGGTGTAGAAACTTGGAATCGTCAAAGAGCCACAAGTCGGAAGAATGAGAGGTCCACCGCTAACAATACCAATCTGTTTTCCCGTAGCCACATCGACCAGCGGCCCCCCACTGTCACCTTTACATGCAGAGTTACCATATTGGGTGTGGCTATCCGGCTCTAATACTCGGTTTTTCGTTGGTAGCGTACAAATTTTGGTTTGGTTTTCTCTTGAGTCGATGATCCCCGGAAAACTGCTGCCAATTTCTAAACGTTCATAACATTTGTCGATGGGTAAAAATGTACTAATGGTGGTTTTGAGCGTATTGGAAGGTTCAGAAGCATCCGGCTGAGTGGTCCCCCACCCAAACACTTGCACATTTTCGACACGTTGATTGGTCAGGTAATTATCGTTCCAATCCGCTGCCAAACGCGCTTCGATACTCTCCATGTCGGCTTTGTTTGCTAAATCAGCAAAGCTCGCATTTGCCACTGGGCGCGTGAGATACAGCAACGCGATGTCTGAGTCTAAACCGGTTTGTATAGGTTTTACGTTACCATTACTGTCGGTCTCAGCTTTTGAAATCCGCGTGTAATCAGGGTGAACCACAACGTGAGACACCGGATAGAAGTTATCAAGCCCTGCTGAATTAAGTTCATGCACATTCGCATTCACCGACAACTCGCCCGGCGGGGTCACATAGTAGCTTGCTTCGTTCGTTCCCTGCCCCATTACCACGCAGTGTGCCGCAGTCAACACCCACTGCTCCGTCAGCATGGTGCCGCCACACAGTGGGAACTCTGCCATATTACTTGCTCGTAAAGTAACACGATCAACAGAGTCGGTTAGTTCATCTCCTAACACAATCGCCTGTGCAGATTGCACACTGAATGCCGCCACTGCCAGCGCAATGAGTTTGTTACACGTTGTTCTTTTCATTTAGGTTGCTGTCTTCAATTTGGTAAGCCTGAACGTATCTTCTTCGAGAGACGAATCTTGGAAAATCCAGCGAATAAAAATGTGCGATTCAATTCATTGGATTACCTTGGCGATCCATTCAATATCAATCAAAAATGCCAACTGACTCGCACACAAACCGACTTATTCAAATTAATAAAAACGTCGATAAGACACAGATTACGCAGACAAAAAGAAGCGCAAGTGTATTGTGCTATTTAATTGATGAAAAACGAGTTAGCTCCCAGATATACAGAAAAATATTCTCTATATTTAAGAGAAGGACAATGCCGCTGGAGGTCTCTATGATCAAGGTTGAAGACATGATGACTCGTAATCCTCATACCTTACTGCGCACGCACACCTTGCGTGATGCAAAAAGCATGATGGATGCGCTTGATATTCGCCATATTCCGGTTGTTGATGCCAATAACCACTTACAAGGCTTGGTGACTCAACGCGACATTCTTGCTGCTCAAGAATCGAGCTTGCACCCAGATGAGGCTGAACAATCTTTTACTCTAGATACACCGCTCTACGAAATGATGCACACTAACATCATGACTGCCGAACCCATCGCGGGGCTTAAAGAGAGCGCTATCTACATGCAAAAGCACAAAGTTGGCTGTTTACCTGTTGTCACTAAGGGTCGATTGGTAGGCATCATTACTGACAGTGACTTTGTGACCATTGCGATTAACTTATTGGAACTGCAAGAAGAAGTGGAACCCGAAGAAATCGAGCCAGAAGAATAATACGCAAACGCGTTATCTTGGGTGTAAATTTCGTTTCTTAAACGTTTTAAACGAAAAAAGAGCGGCAGGGTTGCCGCTCAAAATGCCATTACTGACGCTGATTAAGGAAGTGTTTCTCTGCCAATTAGAATTGGTCTTCTTCGGTCGAACCTGTCAATGCGGTCACTGAAGAGTTACCACCTTGGATAGTATTGGTCATTCTATCGAAGTAACCTGTACCTACTTCTTGTTGGTGTGCAACAAATGTATAGCCTTTTTCTGCCGCCTGGAATTCAGGACGCTGAACTTTCTCAACATAATGACGCATACCTTCACCTTGAGCATAAGCGTGTGCCAGTTCGAACATGTTGAACCACATGTTGTGAATACCTGCTAGCGTGATGAATTGGTACTTGTAGCCCATGTCTGCCAGCTCTTGTTGGAACTTAGCAATAGTTTCTGCATCTAGGTTCTTCTCCCAGTTGAAGGACGGCGAACAGTTGTATGCCAACAATTGATCTGGGTATTCAGCGTGAATCGCTTCTGCAAACTTACGTGCTTCTTCCAAACATGGCGTCGCTGTTTCACACCAGATCAAATCTGCATACGGTGCGTAAGCTAGGCCGCGAGAGATGGCTTGGTCGATACCAGCGCGAACGCGGTAGAAACCTTCTTGAGTACGCTCACCTTCAATAAAGTCTTTATCGTATGGGTCGCAATCTGAAGTAATGAGATCTGCCGCATTCGCATCAGTACGAGCAATAACCAAGGTTGTTGTACCCGCCACATCAGCAGCCAAACGAGCAGCAACCAGTTTTTGCACCGCTTCTTGCGTTGGAACTAATACCTTGCCGCCCATGTGGCCACACTTCTTCACCGATGCTAGCTGGTCTTCAAAGTGAACGCCCGCTGCGCCTGCCTCGATCATCGATTTCATGAGCTCGTAAGCGTTAAGCACACCACCAAAGCCTGCTTCAGCATCCGCTACGATAGGTAGGAAGTAATCAATACCACCTTCATCTTCAGGCGATTTACCTGCTGACCATTGGATTTGGTCTGCACGACGGAACGAGTTATTGATGCGTTTTACTACTGACGGTACAGAATCGACTGGATATAGAGACTGGTCAGGGTACATCGTTGAAGCGGTGTTGTTGTCCGCCGCTACCTGCCAACCAGATAGGTAAATCGCTTCAATACCAGCTTTAGCTTGTTGAACAGCTTGGCCGCCAGTTAACGCACCAAGACAGTTTACGTAACCTTTTTTCGCGCTACCGTTGACCAGTGACCAAAGTTTGTCTGCACCACGTTGTGCAATTGTGTTGGCTGGTACCATAGAGCCACGCAGTTCCACCACTTCCTCAGCAGTGTATGTACGCTTTACATTTTTCCAGCGCGGGTTAGTTGCCCAGTCTTTTTCCAGAGCTTCAATTTGTTGGCGGCGAGTTAAGTTAGTCATTGGTCTATCCCTCTTTATAATTTGCACTTTATGCGTGTGCGTTGAGTTTCCGTTCTCAGGCAGTACTTCCCTATCTGCCTTGAAAATCCTTCACGTTATTGGTGTTACAGTTATTCTTTATTAATCCAGGTAGTCATAACCAGGAACTGTTAAAAAGTTGGTCAGCTCATCGCTCGTAGTGAGCCTTGCCATCAAGTCTGCCGCTTCTTCAAATCGACCCGCTTGGTAGCGCTGCTCGCCAATTTCTTGTTTCACTACTTCAATCTCTTCTTTTAGATAGAGCTCGAACAGATCCTTAGTGACCTTCAATCCGTTATCTAGCGACTTGCCGTGTTGAATCCATTGCCAGATAGAAGCGCGAGAGATTTCAGCTGTCGCCGCATCTTCCATCAAGCCATAAATCGGTACACAACCATTACCAGAAATCCAAGCTTCGATGTATTGCAGCGCAACACGAATATTGTGGCGCATTCCGGCTTCTGTACGCTCGCCTTCACAAGGCTCGAGTAGTTCAGCCGCTGTAATAGGTGCATCCTCTGAACGACTCACATCCAATTGGTTGGTGCGCTCGCCCAGTACAGCACTAAAAACTTCCATCGCGGTGTCAGCCAAACCTGGATGAGCTACCCAAGTACCGTCGTGACCATTGTTTGCTTCTAGCGATTTGTCAGTCTGGATCTTGTCTAATACTTTTTGATTCTCTTGCGGGTCTTTCGCTGGGATAAAGGCAGCCATTCCTCCCATCGCGAAAGCACCTCGTTTATGACAAGTACGCACCAATAATCGCGAGTAAGCGTTCAAGAATGGCTTGTCCATAGTGACCACTTGGCGATCTGGCAGTACGCGTTCAGGGTGCTTCTTCAAGGTTTTGATGTAACTAAAGATGTAATCCCAGCGACCACAGTTCAAACCAACGATGTGTTCTTTAAGTGAGAACAGAATCTCATCCATTTCGAATACGGCTGGTAAAGTTTCAATCAGCACAGTCGCTTTGATGGTGCCTGTATCAAGACCGAAATAGTCTTCCGTGAAATGGAACACTTCGCTCCACCACTTCGCTTCGTGATGCGATTGCAGTTTTGGAATGTAGAAATAAGGGCCGCTGCCTTTTTGAAGTAACGCTTTGTAGTTGTTATAGAAGTACAGAGCGAAATCGAATAGCGCACCTGGAATGATCTGACCGTGCCACGTAACGTGTTTTTCTTTTAAATGAAGGCCGCGAACACGGCAGATCAACACCGCTGGGTCATCTTCCAGCTGATAATGCTTGCCATTGCCAGGGTTGGTGTAACTGATGGTGCCATTCACGGCATCGCGTAAATTCACTTGCCCATCCAGCACTTTACTCCATGCTGGAGACATTGAATCTTCGAAGTCTGCCATGAACACTTTTACATTCGCATTCAGTGCGTTAATCACCATCTTGCGATCAGTTGGTCCGGTAATCTCCACACGGCGATCTTGCAGATCTTGTGGGATTCCCAGGATCTTCCAGCTTCCTTCACGGATGTCTTGTGTCTCTGGTAAAAAGTCTGGCAGCTCACCTGCATCGATACGCGCTTGCTTCTCTTCTCGTGCTTCCAGCAACTGCTCAACACGTCCGGCAAATTTTTCACACAGTAGAGATAAAAAGGTTTGGGCTTCAACAGGGAAAATTGCTTGATGTTCTGGAGCAACGACTCCATTCACCTCAAGCATGCCTTGGGTTTGCTTTAGTTGTTGTGTTTTTTGTTCTGTCTGAGCAAGCATAATCATTCATCCTTAACGTGCTTTATCCATCTTGGGCAGTCAGCGTAAAGCTACATTTGTAAGTTATGAACAACAAATTACATCCTTTAACTTTGTGTTCAACTCGTCTAGCCATGTCGATAGATTGCGTAATGTTATGTGTATTTTCAATCTAGACATAAGTCTTATCGGCCTTTAAATAAGCTATCTCAACAAAGGGTTTAACGAAACCCCCAAGATAAACAAAACA
Organism: Vibrio sp. T13N; assembly: GCF_032970445.1. NCBI lineage: Bacteria > Pseudomonadati > Pseudomonadota > Gammaproteobacteria > Vibrionales > Vibrionaceae > Vibrio > Vibrio sp. T13N. The sequence continues at coordinate 21,711 of NZ_JAWJYE010000008.1, read as the reverse complement.
GAAAATTCGAAGTTTTATTCGGCAGGGTAAAAACCGCCTATCGAACACCTATTTTTGTAATTTATTACGTAATTAAATTACATTAATTTTAAGGTCGATTTATCATTTCAAACGAGTGTATGAATATAGACTGGTAAACAAACGCCTTGTATTCACAAGGGCTGGCAAGGTGGATTCAAACAAGGGTCAAACAAGACATACAAGGTTTTGTGTAAAATTAACATTGTGAAATTTCACTATTTTATGAAAGCTTCATCAAAGAAGAGCTGTAAAATTTTACAAGTCAAAGTTCACCAACAGAATAAAATACTAGAAAGCACACTGTTTTCAGTGCGCTTTTAGATAAATAATGGAGATGTAGAGGCTAATACTAATAGCTAAAGCAGTTCGGAAACGACTTCTGCAAGCTGATTAAATGTTTTCGTTCTTGATGAACTCGGACGCCAAACTAAGCCAATTTCGCGATAGGCTTGCTTTCCTGGGGGATCGATCACGACTAAATTCTGGTTATGCAGCAGGCCGTGGTCGATAGCCATTTGAGGAATGAACGTCGTTCCCAAACCATTCGCAACCATTTGCACCAAAGTATGAAGGCTGGTTGCTGTAAACGGATTAATTTTTTCTTTATCTGTTAATTTACACGCAGATACCGCGTGTTCCGTTAAGCAATGCTCTTTCTCTAATAAAAAGACGGATTCGTCAGGTAAATCTGCGTAACGAATCGGCACAGGCACCGATTGGGCTTGATTCGCACTAATAACCATTCGAAACGGATCCTTACCCACCACTCGGCTTTCCATACCGTCAATTTCCACTGGCAACGCTAAAATGAGCACATCCAACTCACCGTGTCTAAGCGCTTGAAGTAAGTTTGTTGTCGTGTCTTCTCTTAATAAAAGATTCAGTTGTGGGAAACGGTAGTTAACCTCTTGCACCAAATCACACAGTAAAAACGGAGCAATTGTTGGTATGCATCCCACTTTTAGCTGGCCTTGCATATCGTCGCCTTGGCACATACGTCCAAGCTCGACCAAATCTTGCCCTTTTGCTAACAGCTCTCGCCCCTGCTTTACTACCATTTCTCCTGTTTGGGTAAAAACCAGTGGGCTTTTCTTGTCTTTCTTTTCATATAATGGACAACCAATCAATTCCTCTAAGTTTTGAATACCTTTACTTAAAGTAGACTGACTGACAAAACAACGCTCTGCAGCATCACTAAAATGTCTTGTTTCATGCAGTGTGACTAAGTAGTGCAACTGCTTCAAACTGGGCCATTTATTCATAATTGTATTTGTATCTACCGCCGTTCCAGTGATCGAGTTATGAGTTTTGCTATTATCGTTTTTTTCGATTAACTCAATCTATTTATTTCGCTTTTTTCAATACTACAATCTGTACTATAGTTTGTCTCGTACAAACACGGACCAAACCGACACAACTGAATTCGGTTTGGAACTAACCATACTTTTTAGGAGCAAAAAAATGGTACTAGTAGGTCGTCAAGCCCCTGATTTTACTGCAGCAGCTGTTCTAGGTAACGGTGAAATCGTTGAAAACTTCAACTTTGCAGAGTTCACTAAAGGTAAGAAAGCAGTAGTATTCTTCTACCCACTAGATTTCACTTTCGTTTGCCCGTCTGAGCTAATCGCATTCGACAACCGTCTAGCTGATTTCCAAGCTAAAGGTGTTGAAGTAATCGGTGTTTCTATCGATTCTCAGTTCTCTCACAACGCATGGCGTAACACTGCTATCGAAGATGGCGGTATCGGTCAAGTTAAGTACCCACTAGTTGCTGACGTTAAGCACGAAATCTGTAAAGCTTACGACGTTGAGCACCCAGAAGCAGGCGTTGCTTTCCGTGGTTCTTTCCTAATCGACGAAGAAGGCGTTGTACGTCACCAAGTAGTTAACGACCTACCACTAGGCCGTAACATCGACGAAATGCTACGCATGGTTGACGCTCTTAACTTCCACCAGAAGCACGGCGAAGTATGTCCTGCACAATGGGAAGAAGGTAAAGCAGGTATGGACGCATCTCCAAAAGGTGTTGCAGCGTTCCTATCTGAGCACGCAGCTGACCTAGGCAAAAAATAATAGACCTTCACCCTAGCTCAACGGGTGTGATGGTTGGATGTATATAAAGCAAAAAGCTAATGCGGAAAACCGCGAACGCCAATCAGTCTAAGTAAAGTCCTATCAAAGCCCAGAGCAAATGCTCTGGGCTTTCTTTTACCTTCAGATAAACCGCCAAAATGAGGTAACGCTGCAGCGTAAACTTTACCTCTATTTCTCATGCCCTCCATACAGATTCTGCTTACTGGCCCTGTTAATATCTTAACCACAACACTTACTTGTAACGTTAGCAGGATAAATGAACGTGGTTACTCACCTAGAAGTCTGTATCGATAATATTGAATCTCTGCACTACGCCATTGCTGGCGGCGCCACTCGGATTGAGCTTTGCTCCTCTTTGGCTTTAGGCGGGCTAACACCCAGTTATGGCTTTATGCAGCAAGCCGCTAAGCTTTCGACTATTCCGGTTTATGCCATGATTCGCCCACGCCAAGGTGACTTCTTCTACAGTGAAGAAGAGATCGAAATGATGCGTTGGGATATTGAAGCGGCTCACCAATCGGGCTTGGATGGTGTGGTTCTCGGTGTACTCACCCAAGAGGGGGATATCCACATGACCTTTGCAACAGCACTGTGCGAATTCGCACAGGAATTAGGGCTGGGCGTAACGTTCCATCGTGCTTTTGATCAATGTAGAAACGCTCAATCAGCATTGGAAGAGGTCATCAGTTTGGGCTGCGAACGCATTCTCACTTCAGGGCTCGCACCTTCTGCGCCAGCAGGCCAGAAAGTACTTAAATCTCTTGTTGAACAAGCCCAAGGACGCATTGCAATCATGGCGGGTGCTGGCGTTAATGCAAGTAACGTACGTGCATTAGTAGAAGACACTCAAGTTCCTGAAATCCATCTGTCAGGCAAAACGACTCGACCTAGTAAAATGAACTTTGTTGCTGAACAAAGCAAAATGGGCGCATCCGATGTCGATGATTTCTTAATCCCCATCACAAGTACACAAGCCATTACCGATGTCGTAGCAGCTCTCAAATAGACCACCGTAACCTCACACGCATAGCTTTTGAGTGCTAACATATTGTTTATCAAGGAGTGAGGAAAGGTGTATGTCTAAATTGAAGAAAAAGGAATACGAAAAGGAGCTCAAAAACCTGCAAGTTGAGCTCGTTAAACTTCAAGAGTGGGTCAAACACAAAGGGCTAAAAGTGGTGGTTCTGTTTGAAGGCCGTGATGCTGCGGGCAAAGGCGGGGTGATCAAACGCATCACAGAAAAGCTAAACCCGCGTGTTTGTCGCGTGGTCGCTCTGCCTGCACCGACAGAAAAAGAAAAAACGCAATGGTACTTCCAACGTTACGTCGCTCATTTGCCATCTGCTGGTGAAATCGTTTTATTTGACCGAAGTTGGTATAACCGAGCAGGTGTCGAAAAAGTCATGGGGTTCTGTACTCCAGACGAATACGAAGAGTTTTTACGCTCTTGTCCTGAATTCGAAAGAATGTTGCAACGCTCTGGGATTATTCTGATTAAGTATTGGTTTTCGGTTTCAGACGAAGAGCAGGAAAAACGTTTTCTAGGCCGAATTAATACGCCGATCAAACGTTGGAAATTCAGCCCAATGGATTTGGAGTCACGTCATCGCTGGGCGGAGTATTCGGAAGCAAAAGATAAGATGTTTGCCTATACAGACACGAAAAACTGCCCTTGGTGGGTCGTCCCTTCTGATGATAAAAAGAAAGCGCGCTTGAACTGTATCAGTCATTTACTAAGCCAGATTGATTACAAAGCACTTGAGTACTCACCCATCGAATTACCTGAACTCAATAAAGAAGGTTACGTCAGAGCGCCCATTGATGATCAGACCTTCGTTCCTGATAAATATTGATGTACTTTCCCTTTCCCTAATAAATAAATAGACCAGCCTAAAAGCTGGTCTATTTATTGAAATCAGTTACTTCAGTACGTCATCAATGCTTTGATCACCTAGATGGCGTACATCTTTCCCTTTCACGAAGTAAATAATGTATTCACAAATGTTCTGGCAACGGTCCCCCACGCGTTCAATGGCACGTGCAGACCACATCACTTGCAGAATGTTGGGAATATTTTTTGGGTCTTCCATCATGTAGGTCATCAACTGACGAATTACCGCTTCATATTCAGCGTCTAGCTTGTCATCTTGTTTGTGCACCTCTGCTGCCGCTTCTACATCCATGCGGGCAAACGCATCCAAAACCTGATGCAGCATATTAATTGCCTGACGGCAGAGAGGCTCTAACGACACTTGGAATTGTCGTTCTTTTGATGATGGGCTTTCAATGGCAACGTAAGCAATGCGTGTCGCCACGTCACCGATACGTTCTAAATCAGTGATCGTTTTGATGATAGCCATGATTAAGCGCAAGTCTTTTGCCGTTGGCTGACGCTTAGCAATAATGCGTGTGCAGGCGTCATCGATCGAGACTTCCATCGCATTCACTTTATGATCGTCACGCACAACCTTACGCGCCAGTTCGATGTCTTCTTTATGCAAGGCTTGAATAGCATACGAAAGCTGCTGTTCTACCAAGCCACCCATGGTTAATACATGAGTACGAATCGATTCTAGCTCTACGTTAAATTGTCCTGAAATATGACGTCCAAAGTGCATGATGTTCCTTATTCCGTATAGAGTCGCGACTTAACCGTATCGACCCGTAATGTAATCTTCGGTCTGTTTCTTCATTGGCGAGGTGAAGATCGAGTCCGCGTCAGAGTATTCAATTAACTTACCCATATGAATGAATGCGGTGTGATCACTCACTCGCGCCGCTTGCTGCATGTTATGGGTAACGATAACGACAGTATATTGAGTCTTAAGCTCATTGATAAGCTCTTCAATAGTTAAAGTTGAGATTGGATCCAACGCTGATGTCGGCTCATCCAATAACAGGACTTCCGGCTCAATCGCCACCGCGCGCGCAATGACCAAGCGCTGTTGCTGACCACCAGATAAACCAAATGCGTTCTCATGCAAGCGGTCTTTTACCTCATCCCACAACGCCGCCGAGCGCAAGGATCGCTCCACTGCGTCATCTAAACTGCGGCTGTTTTTTACACCTTGTAAGCGTAAGCCATAAACTACATTTTCATAAATAGACTTAGGAAATGGATTGGGCCTTTGAAACACCATCCCCACTCGGCGTCGAAGTGTCGCAACATCGACATTGGGATGATAAACATTCTTGCCATGTAGACGCACTTTACCTGTGACTCGACACCCTTCCACTAAGTCGTTCATGCGATTGATGCAACGTAATAACGTCGACTTTCCACACCCTGAAGGACCGATAAAAGCGGTGACTCGCCCTTTGGGAATTCGCATCGAAATATCATGCAGCGCCTGAGTTTGACCATAGAACAGATTAAGGTTCTCGATTGAGATTGCTGTTTGTTCATCCGTTAAATTATGAACGTCCAATGGTGGCTCATAACCTAATGTACTATCAAAATTAAACATACTTAATCTTGTCCTAACGTTCTGTATTTTTCTCGTAAATTATTGCGAATACTGATTGCTGTTAAGTTTAGCCCGACAATCACTGTCACGAGTAAGAAAGAGGTGGCATAAACTAATGGTCGCGCCGCTTCGATGTTGGAGGTTTGAAAGCCAACATCGTAAATGTGAAAACCTAAATGCATGAACTTTCTATCCAAATGCACATAAGGGAATTGCCCGTCAACCGGTAAACTGGATGCCAATTTCACGACCCCCACCAGCATCAGTGGCGCTACTTCGCCAGCTGCACGCGCAATCGCAAGGATCAGCCCTGTGATAATAGCTGGCGTCGCCATAGGCAAAACCACACGCCATAGTGTTTCGAACTGAGTTGCACCAAGCGCCAGAGAACCATGTCGTACTGAACTAGGAATACGAGTTAAACCTTCTTCTGTTGTCACAATCACAACTGGAAGCGTCAGCACGGCAAGAGTTAGTGCAGACCACAACAAACCCGGAGTACCAAAGGTTGGTGCCGGTAGCTTCTCCGCATAGAATACGTTGTCGATAGAGGCACCAATCGTATAAACGAAGAAACCTAAACCAAACACGCCATAAACAATCGATGGAACACCCGCTAGGTTTATAACCGCAATACGAATAACTCTGGTTAGAGCGTTATTCTTAGCGTATTCATGTAGATAGATAGCGGCGATCACCCCGAGTGGCATCACAATGATCGACATGATGAGTACTAAGAAAACCGTACCAAATATCGCAGGGAACACGCCTCCTTCGGAGTTTGACTCTCTTGGATCTTCAGATAAAAACTTCCAAACCTGTTTTCCCCAATGCATGACTTTATCAGGCAATGACATTTGGTTTGGATACCAGTAGTCCAAAATATCTTCGAGCGGAATCGATACTTGTGACCCCGTCATATCCTCGACAATCAAGGCATAGTCAGAGAGCTGAAGTCGTAAACCATCAAGTTGCAAATCTAACGTCGCAAGCGCTTTCTCTATCCGCTCTTTTTTCGTCTGGTTTTCCTTTAAGAAGCTTTCTGTCAGCGTGTCATTCAACTCATGCTTGCGCTTTTCTAATCGCAACTGCTCTAGCTTCCAACCAAGCTCTTTAAGCTGATCGACAACCAAAGAGTCAATCTCATGGCGCAGAGTTTCTGCATCATCCAGTTTTTTGTTCAAGACGGATTGAATATCGTTGGTGTATAAGTTGTCTCCATCCTGAAACGCCACCAGCTTACCAAAAAAGTAACCGCCACTACTGCGCTCGATCACTGCCCACTCTTTTGGCGTCGTGGGCTCATCCAACTGCATTTGCAATACGGAGATAAAATCGGCGGGATACAACTCTCGGTTGGCGATTTTGATACTGAGTCGCGTAGCAAAGTCTTCATCGTCTTCTAATTGCTGCGCCGCGCTTTCAGGCAGATAACTCTTCGGTACAAAGCTGCGTTCATACACTTGACCAATCAGAATAGTATTTTCATGTAGCACTTCGCCTTGTACAGGGGTCAGCGCTGCAACATTCCACTGATACAAGGGCGCTGGCCAAAAGTAAGTCAGGCCTTTCCAGCCGATAAGGAGTAACAACCCTAATACCGACAACAAACTGATGCTGACTGCACCGCCTGTTAGCCATATCCACGGTGCGCCAGAACGAATCCAATTTAACACGTCATTACTCGCTCTTTATTCAAACCATTATTACAACGCACGGTACTTGTCTCTCAGTCTCTGACGAACCCACTCCGCAAGCGCGTTTACTGCAAACGTAAACACAAACAAAATCAATGCAGCTAGGAACAGCAGGCGATAATGCGAACTTCCAACTTCCGACTCTGGCAACTCAACGGCGATGGTCGCCGACAGGCTGCGCAATCCTTCCAAAATATTCCAATCCATTAATGGCGTATTGCCCGTTGCCATTAACACAATCATGGTTTCACCAACAGCGCGTCCCAGGCCCATCATAATGGCAGAAAAAATACCTGGGCTTGCGGTAAGCAAGACAACATAGATTAAAGTTTGCCAAGGCGTGGCCCCTAATGCCAAAGAGCCATCCGATAAATGCTTCGGCACAGAAAAAATGGCATCTTCGGCGATGGTAAAAATCGTCGGGATAACAGCAAACCCCATCGCTAACCCCACCACCAATGCATTGCGTTGATCGTAACCAATACCATGCTCGGTTAAGAATAAGCGCATATCGCCACCAAAGAACGTCTGCTCAATCGTAGGCGAAATCCACACGCCAAGCCCAATCAGTACTAATATGACAGGCATGAGCACTAAAGCATGCCAACCATTAGGCAGACGATTCCGCACAGGTTGCGGTATTAATGCCCATAGTCCGCCCATAATCATGGTACTCAAGGGCAAAACAAACAGCATGACGACGATCGTAATCAGGTGATCTTCGACAATAGGCGCGAACCACAGCCCCGCGAGGAAACCAATGATCACCGTCGGCAGTGCTTCCATTAGCTCAATCGACGGTTTTACGACACGACGCATGCGTGGCGACATAAAGTACGCCGTATAAATAGCACCTAGCACTGCGAGCGGTACTGAAAACAGCATCGCAAACATCGCCGCTTTTATCGTCCCAAACGCAATAGGTACTAGGCTGAACTTAGCCTCAAAGTTATCGCTCGCCGAAGTCGATTGCCACACAAATTCAGGCTCAGGATACCCTTCGTACCACACTTCTTGCCATAATGAGGACAATGAAATTTCCGGATAGGCATTGTCCACTTCCGCAACATTTAACTCATTACTTTGCCAAGTGATTAAGTAGCGTTCATTGTTAGACATTGCTGCGATTGCGGGCGCTTGATTGTAAGCACGCTTAAACAACACCAGTTTTTCACTGGTTGTATAATGGCTTTGCAACGTGCCGTTGGTGTAAAAGCTATAAAATCCTTTTCGATGAGAATCCGGCAACAAATACTTAAGCTCTGATGCCAATTTAAAATCACGAATATGCGTTAACGTGCGTCTCTCTTCTTGCAGCGTATCAAACCATTGCGACACCCGACCATCGTTGTGTGTCACCAAAAGCGAGTAAGCACCAGCCAGTAGGTCCATTGTACGAACGGAGTGCTTCTTATCACCTTGAGTGAGGTCGACCACCTCTCGCACAGCAAATTTACGTGCGGTTTTCTTTAACACGATCAACTCAGAGCCATCGCGTAAATAAAGCGTTTCACCATCCGGTGTCAATAACATTTGCTGAGGTGCATCAAAGCCTGAAGAGAACGTAAAATCGATCGTTGTCGGAGGCGTACCCAAAGACGAAGCCACTTGCCAACGAGCCTTCACTTCACCGCTTTGTGTCTGCCAAACAATTGTTGGTAAGGGCGTTGAAGCTGCAAACACAAACTGAGTCACAGGATCTTGAGGCGTACTCAGCGTCAGATCCATGCTGGTGTCTAGCTCAATCACTTCCGGAGGACGTGTATTTTCTCTCAACGTGGCATTAAATTCAGGCTTAAAAAGGTGCGCTTTACCCTGCCCATCAACAACCCCATACCAACCTAGTCCAGGAGCAGATTGAGAGAAAGCGACGGGTTCCTGGACGATTTGCTGTTTATACACAGCAGGCTTCGTAGGATCGTCCATCGACAAATATTGAATCTCACCACTTTGGGTTAGAACGAACGCGAGCTGAGCGTAATCATCCACCGAAATCGCCAGTGGTGTTTCAATATGGGTGGCTCGAATGGCTTGGTTGGTTTTGATCTCCGCATCAGAAAAAAGCGGAATGATCACCATGGCGAGGTAGACAAAGATCAAAATAAGCGCCGCGAGAACGCCGACACCACCGGATGTCACTGCAAGTCGAACTAAACGATCTTTTATCAGTCGTTTCTTATCTTTTTCCTGCAATGAAAACTCGGCTTGTGCCATTTAAATCTCTACCTTTTTTGACTTAGTACTAGAATATGTCGTTAAGATGACAATTATATTACAGATCACATTAAACACCTGAAAAGAATACAACTCTTATGCAATGCGTGGTATGAAATAAATCTGTAATGAAAATCTCATAATGTTCTCACTCATCCATTTTTCCAAGATGAGTACGTATTACTTCACTTTTGGCTAGGTAAGGTTATGAGCGCAGAAAAACTATATATAGAAAAAGAACTTAGTTGGTTGTCTTTCAACGAACGAGTATTACAAGAAGCTGCCGATAAAACCGTCCCTTTGATCGAACGTATTCGCTTTCTTGGGATTTTTTCCAACAATTTAGATGAATTTTACAAAGTACGCTTTGCGGACGTGAAGCGCAGAATCCTAATCAGCCAAGAGCGCGGTGGCAGCGATAGCCCTAAACGACTGTTAACCAAAATGCAGTCGAAAGCACTCAAGCTTAACGAACAATTTGATGAGCTTTACAGCGAATTGATTCGAGAAATGGCGCGACGTCGCATTTTCTTGGTCAACGAGCAACAACTGGATGAATCGCAGCAAAAGTGGATCGCGAAATACTTCCGTAGAGAGGTCATGCCGCATATCACCCCTCTGCTAATGAAAGATGAGATCGATGTTCTGCAATTTCTCAAAGACGAGTACGCTTACATCGCCGTAGAGCTACGTAAAGAAGAACATTACCAATACGCTTTGATCGAAATTCCGACCGATCACCTTCCCCGCTTTGTGATGGTACCAGAACAGAAAGGAAAGCGTCGAAAAACCATCATCTTACTTGATAATATTATCCGCCACTGTTTGGATGAGCTGTTCAAAGGCTTTTTTGATTATGATGAGCTTAGCGGCTATGCGATGAAAATGACGCGTGACGCCGAATACGATTTACGCAACGAAATCGAATACAGCTTGCTCGAACAAATGTCTGAAGGTGTCAATCAGCGACTGACAGCAAAGCCCGTTCGCTTCGTCTACGAACGTGATATGCCGCCCCAAATGCTAGAGTTTCTTTGTAACAAGCTCAATATCTCTAATTACGATAACCTTATCCCCGGCGGCCGCTATCACAATTTTAAAGACTTCATTGCGTTTCCAAATGTTGGGCGAGAGTACCTTGAAAATAAACCGCTTCCACCAATGAAATGCGCCGATTTCGAAGGTTACGCTAACAGCTTTGATGCGATTAAAGCGAAAGATATTCTACTCTATTACCCCTACCACACTTTTGACCACATTAGTGAGTTGGTACGCCAGGCCTCCTTCGATCCAAAAGTACTTAGTATCAAGATTAACATTTATCGCGTCGCGAAAGATTCTCGCTTGATGAACTCATTAATTGATGCGGTGCACAACGGAAAAAATGTCACAGTGGTCGTGGAGCTGCAGGCTCGCTTTGATGAAGAAGCCAATATCGAATGGTCAAAAGTGTTGACCGAAGCTGGTGTGCACGTCATCTTCGGAGCGCCTGGCCTTAAGATTCACTCAAAGCTATTGATGATCAGTCGCCGTGAAGGTGAAGAAATTATTCGCTACGCGCACATCGGCACAGGCAACTTCCATGAGAAGACGGCACGAATTTATACCGACTTCTCTCTCCTTACCGCAGATCAAGAAATCACTAACGAAGTTCGTAATGTCTTCGGTTATATTGAGAATCCATACCGCCCAGTGAAGTTCAACCACCTCATGGTATCTCCACGTAATTCTCGAACCCAAATCTACCGCTTAATTGATAATGAAATTGCGAATGCCAAGCTAGGAAAGAAAGCCGCTCTTACGATCAAGGTCAATAACCTAGTCGATAAGGGCATCGTCAATAAGCTATATGGAGCAAGTACGGCGGGAGTGAAAATAAATATGATCATTCGCGGCATGTGCTCATTAGTACCGGGCATTGAGGGGATCAGCGACAATATTCGCATCATCAGTATTGTTGACCGCTTTTTGGAACACCCACGCGTGGTGATTACCCATAACGATGGCGATCCGCAAGTCTATATCTCTTCTGCTGACTGGATGACAAGAAATATCGATCACCGCATTGAGGTGGCGGCGCCAGTCCGTGATCCACGTTTGAAACAGAGAATTATTGATATAACGAATATCCATTTTACCGATACAGTAAAGGCTCGTTTTATAGATAAGGAAATGAGCAACGCTTACGTACCACGAGGTAATCGCAAAAAAGTTCGTTCTCAAATCGCTATCTATGACTATCTTAAAAATATAGAAAAGCAAACTAGAAAACAAAATTCAGATGCCTCAAATACTTGAACAAGATACTCGCTACATTGCCGCGATAGACCTCGGCTCAAACAGTTTCCACATGGTGGTGGCCAAGGTTGTAGGCAGTGACTTACAACTGGTTAGCCGTCATAAACAGCGTGTTCGCTTAGCATCAGGACTCGACAGTGAATTGAACTTAAGTCATTCCGCGATGGAACGTGCGTTAGAGTGTTTAGCCATGTTCGCAGAGAGACTGCAAGGGCTTGATGAGTCGAATGTGCGTATCGCCGCGACACACACACTAAGACGCGCTAAAAATGCTCATCTATTCATTGAGCGTGCGAAAGAAGTGATGCCCTTCCCAATAGAAATCATCCCAGGGGAAGAAGAAGCCCGCTTGATTTACTTAGGTGTCGCTCACACTCAAGTAGAGTCAAACTCCAAGTTGGTCGTTGATATTGGCGGCGGCAGTACCGAAATGATCATTGGACAAGAGTTTGAACCTGAGCTTCTCAACAGTAAACAGATGGGATGCGTCAGCTTTACAGAGCAATATTTTAAAAACGGCAAACTGTCTGGGAAAAACTTCAATAAAGCGATGTTAGCCGCCGAGCAAAAACTCGAGTCCATCGCTTCAGCATACCGTAAAAAAGGCTGGGATATCGCTCTCGGCTCATCAGGAACCATCAAAGCGATTCAAGAAGTGCTAGTAGGATTAGGTTTTGAAGATGGCCTGATCACCGCGAAGAGACTGGACACGCTTATTGAAACTCTGTGTAATTTTGATTCAATTGAAGAGATTGAACTGACAGGTTTAACAGAAGAACGTAAGCCCGTATTCGCGGCAGGCGTGGCAATTTTGTCCGCAATTTTCAAAGCACTTCGCATTGAGCAGATGTTTTTCTCCGATGGTGCTCTGCGCGAAGGTCTGTTGTACGAAATGGAAGAGCGTTTTGCGCGCTCCGATATACGTATGCGCACAACTGAAAATTTAGCCAACAAACACCGAGTTGACTTAGAGCATGCTGCTCGTGTTAAAGGCCATGCACGTGAGATGTTATGTCAGGTGCGCTCTGAACTAGGCATTAAGAAAAAGAGTGAGTTATTTGACTTACTAGAATGGGCAGCATTGCTTCATGAAGTCGGATTAAGTATCAACTTACGTAGCTTCCATCGCCACTCTTTCTATATTCTGTTGCATTCCACTCTACAAGGCTTCAACCGTGAACAGCAATTAGTGCTCGCAACATTAGCCCGCTTCCAACGCAAAGCACTTAAACTGCAAGAACTGCCAGATTTCAACCTCTACAAACAAAGTGACGTGATAAGCCTCATCAAAATATTACGACTTTCTATCGTATTAAATGGACAGCGTAACGAAGATCCATTGCCTGATATCACTTTATCCATCAAAAATGATGAATGGATTCTTACGTGCACAGATAAAGCATGGCTAGAAAACAACAAATTGCTTCATGCTGATTTACAGGAAGAACAAGAACGTTGGGACAGCGCGAAGTGGACACTCACTTTCTGATCTCGTGCTGTTCATACCTAAACAAAAAGTCGGCTTACAGGCCGACTTTTTTTAATTCTTCTTCTGCAAAATCTGCTGTAATGGGCACATAGCCATCTTTCTCAACCAACGCTTGCCCCTGAGCGGAGAAAATAAAGCGAATAAACTCGGCTTCTATTGGTGTTAATGGGTAATCCGGGTGCTTATTCACATATACATATAAGTAACGTGATAGTGGGTACTTACCACTAACAATATGTTCTCGCGTTGGCGTCACATAGTCATTTCCCATTTTTGCCACAGGAACTAAGCGTACACCTGCCACTCGATAACCGACACCGGAATAACCGATTCCACTGATGGTTGACGCTACAGCTTGCACAACTGACGCGGAGCCTGGCTGCTCGTTAACTCGGGTCTTGAAATCTCCGCCACACAAGGCATTGCTTTTGAAGTAACCATAAGTTCCAGAAACGGAGTTACGACCAAACAACTGCACGTTTCGCTTTGCCCACTGTGATTCAAGACCTAGTTGCTGCCAGTTTGTGACGAATTGACTTTCACCACAGCGCAGAGTTGCAGAAAACAAAGCATCTAACTGACTAAAGTTGAGCCCTTGAATTGGATTGTCTTGATGGACAAAAATACCGATAGCATCGATGGCTACCCTAAGCGCCGTTGGCTTGTAACCATGTTCACGTTCAAACGCTTCAACCTCTCTTAAACGCATAGGACGGCTCATGGGACCAAACTGAGCAGTTTGTTCGGTCAATGCAGGGGGAGCAGTAGAAGAGCCAGACGCTTGGACTTGCGCATTAATATTCGGGTAAATGGATTTAAACTCTTCAACCCAAAGTGTCGTCATGCCCGCAAGCGTATCGGAGCCGACAGAGAGCAAGTTCCCAACAATCCCAGTCGTTTTATGATAATTCGGCAATGGTTTATCTTGAGCGGCAGCCATACCGGAACAAACAAGCGCGAATAAACTGAATGTTTTTGCCAATCGTAACGCCATTATTTCACCACCAAACGCTCAGGCAATACGAAAGAAAACTTACTGCCCACACCTACTTCACTGTGAATTTCTAAATGAGAGTCATGGTGGCTCAGCGCGTGTTTTACAATGGCCAACCCTAACCCACTCCCTCCGGTATCGCGTGATCTTGCTTTATCGACGCGATAAAAACGCTCAGTAAGTCGATGGAGGTGCTGAGGTTCTATACCATCACCACTATCCTCCACCTCTAAGCATGCGCCTTGAGATGTCTGGAACCAACGAACATTAATGTTTGCACCAGGTGGTGTGTATTTGACAGCATTATAAACAAGGTTGGAGATAGCACTGCGTAACTGGTCATCATCGCCCAGTACGCGTAGGCTAGCATCAACATCAAATTTCAATTTATGTTGGTTGTCCCCGCTAAGGCTGACCGCCTCTTTTTCTAGTACTTCGAGCATCGCAGGTACATTCACGACTTCTTCAAGCTCATGCATAGGTGCCGCTTCAATTTTAGATAGCGTCAGTAATTGGTTCACCAAACTGTTCATGCGGTTGAGCTGCTCCGTCATGACGCCATGCGCTTTGCTCCACATTGGGCCCACAACCATGTCAGGGTCTTCTGTCATCTCCAAATAACCTTGTAGCACCGTCATTGGTGTACGCAGTTCATGAGAAACGTTAGCAAAGAAATTACGGCGCATTCCCTCAAGTTGTTTTAACTGGCTAACATCACGCACCACCATCAAATGTTCACCTTCGGTATACGGTACGATACGTAGTTCTAGCATGCGTTCGACATTGAGTGGTGAACGCATTTCCAATGGCTCAGAGAAGTCTTTCTTGTTGAGGTACTTGATAAAGTCAGGCGTACGAATGAGGTTGGAGATAGGTTGACCAGAGTCTTCCGGCCAATGGAAACCCAATAAGTGTTGAGCCAGTTTGTTACACCAAACGATATTGCCTTCAGCACGGAACACCACGACGGCATCGGGTAAGGATTCCGCACCATTTCTGAATCGGCGAATGAGATTAGTAAGCTCTTTGCGTTTACGGCGTTGGCGCTGCTGTAAGCGATACAAGCCATTGAACAAAGATTCCCAGTTACCGCTACCAGACGGTGGCGTAAGGCGCTTTTCATCCCATAACCAAGAAGATAAACGTACTTGGTTATGCAAATGCCACACAAGCTGCAATGCCGTAGCTGCCAAAAGCAACCACGGCATATAACCGAATATCCAACCTACTATCACCCATGGGGTGTAAAAAAAAGCCAGCTCCCAGGCCAGCTTTTTCCACGTTAATCTTTCAACCACTCATAACTCCAGAAATGGTACCGATAAGCTGCGTGTTAATTTATGCCTTTGTCGAGAAGCGGTATCCAGCACCACGAACAGTTTGGATCAGCTTATCATGACCTGCGGCTTCCAATGCTTTACGCAGGCGGCGAATATGAACATCGACCGTACGATCTTCAACATACACGTTAGTACCCCAAACATTGTTTAATAGCTGCTCACGGCTGTACACACGCTCTTGATGCGTCATGAAAAAATGCAGCATTTTAAACTCTGTTGGGCCCATATCTAATGGTGCATCATTAGCCGTGACACGGTGTGATACAGGATCAAGCTTCAATCCCTGCACATCAATTACGTCTTCCAGTGCGGTCGGGGTTACGCGACGAATCACCGCTTTTAAGCGGGCAACCAACTCTTTAGGAGAGAATGGCTTAGTAATGTAGTCATCCGCACCGACTTCTAAACCGCGCACTTTATCTTCTTCTTCACCACGAGCGGTAAGCATCACAACTGGAATGTTGCGCGTTAATTCCTCTCGCTTCATATGCTTGATGAAGTTAATGCCGCTGCCGCCTGGTAACATCCAATCCAGTAAAACTAAATCAGGGAAGGGTTCAGCCAGTTTGGTTACTGCAGTATCGTAATCTTCCGCTTCTACCGCTTGGTAACCTTTCTGCTCAAGTACGAAGCACAGCATTTCGCGAATAGGAGCTTCGTCTTCAACAACCAGAATCCTTCTAGACATAATTGAGTAACCTTATGTTCGTTGAGCTAATGAATTTAAGAGACAAAGCGCCCCTCTATGCATAAGCATTATCACTACCAATTATGACACTTTTGTGACCTTTGAAAACAAATTTTCATATAACTTTCTTTTGAGGTTCATTCGGATATTTTTCATTTCTATTAAGACATCAGCACAAAAATTCCCTATGATTAGTCCCTTGTCATCAAGCCTAGAGAAGATTTATGTGGTTTAAAAACTGTCTGGTATACCGCGTTAACCGCGAGGTTACTTTCAACGCCGAACAACTAGAAACTCAACTGTCTGAATTCCGATTCACCCCATGTGGCAGTCAAGATAAACAGAAATTTGGCTGGGTCAGTGCAATGGGTAGACATGGCGACATGATGACTCACGTGTCAGAAAACCGCATTCTGATTTGCGCCAAGAAAGAAGAGAAAATGCTACCTGCCTCAGTGATCAAAGAGTCATTGAATGCAAAAGTAGAAGCAATGGAAGCGCAAGAAGGTCGTCCTCTGAAGAAGAAAGAGAAAGACAACCTGAAAGATGACATCGTAATGGATTTACTGCCTCGCGCATTTAGCCGCAGCAGCCACACTCACGTGCTCATCATGCCAAAAGAAGGGTTCATCCTTGTTGACGCAAGCAGCTACAAAAAAGCGGAAGACGTATTAGCACTACTTCGTAAAACCATGGGTAGTTTACCTGTTGTTCCTGCCATTCCAGAAGTAGCGATTGAAACAACGCTAACCGAGTGGGTGAAAACGGGCGACACACCTCAAGGTATCACCATGATGGACGAAGCTGAGCTAAAATCCGTGCTTGAAGAAGGTGGCGTGATTCGTTGTAAGAAGCAAGAGCTGACCACAGATGAAATCCGCAACCACATCGCAGCAGATAAAGTCGTAACGAAGCTTGCACTTAATTGGCAAGATCGTATTGAATTCATCATGACAGAAGATGCGGGTATTAAGCGTCTAAAATTCTCTGATGAATTGAAAGATCAAAATGACGATATTCCACGTGAAGATCAAGCAGCTCGATTTGATGCAGACTTCTCTCTGATGTGTGGGGAGTTCAGTGCTTTCCTACCCAACCTATACGATGCGCTAGGCGGCTTACCAAATCCCAACGCTTAATACTGTATAAAGGTCAACCATAACGCCCTCACTTTTTTTGAGGGCGTTTTTCTATCTGAAGCACAATTACCCTAGTCACAGTTCACATTTTGACGTAAAATTTGCGCCCCATTTCCATTAGGTGGAATTGGCCTGACTTGTGATCAGATAAAAGAGAATTGAGCAATGACAACTGAGAAAGCATTCGTACCTGAGCTACTGTCTCCAGCGGGAAGCCTGAAAAACATGCGTTACGCATTCGCCTACGGCGCAGATGCAGTTTACGCTGGCCAACCTCGCTACAGCCTCCGCGTACGTAACAATGAGTTTAACCACGAAAACCTAAAAATCGGTATCGATGAAGCACATGCTCTAGGCAAAAAGCTTTATGTGGTATGTAACATTCAACCACACAACTCGAAGCTAAAAACCTTCATCCGTGATCTTAAACCAATCGTAGAAATGGGTCCTGACGCATTGATCATGTCAGATCCAGGCCTAATCATGATGGTTCGTGAAGCTTTCCCAGAAATGCCAATTCACCTTTCTGTACAAGCAAACGCTGTAAACTGGGCGACTGTTAAGTTCTGGGCAGCGAATGGCGTGGAACGTGTGATCGTTTCTCGTGAACTATCTTTAGAAGAAATCGAAGAAATTCGTGAGCATTGTCCTGAAACTGAACTTGAAGTATTCGTTCACGGTGCATTATGCATGGCTTATTCTGGTCGTTGCCTACTTTCTGGTTACATCAACAAACGTGATCCTAACCAAGGCACTTGCACCAACGCGTGCCGTTGGGAATACAAAGTGGAAGAAGGCAAAGAAAACGACGCTGGTGATATCGTAGAGAAATTTGACCCA
This sequence comes from Vibrio sp. T13N, assembly GCF_032970445.1. Classification (NCBI taxonomy): domain Bacteria; kingdom Pseudomonadati; phylum Pseudomonadota; class Gammaproteobacteria; order Vibrionales; family Vibrionaceae; genus Vibrio; species Vibrio sp. T13N. Next base: position 3,430 of record NZ_JAWJYE010000008.1, on the reverse strand, counting down.
TCTGAAGCACAGCCTGTCGAAGTACAAGACGAACGCCCTGAAACCACAATTGGTCGTGGTAAACCAACGGATGAAGTCGTTCTACTTTCTGAAGCGCACCGTCCAGAAGAAAAAATGGCAGCGTACGAAGATGAGCACGGCACTTACATCATGAACTCAAAAGACCTACGTGCGGTACAGCATGTTGAGCGCTTAACTAAGATGGGTGTGCACTCGCTGAAAATCGAAGGTCGTACTAAATCATTCTATTACTGTGCTCGTACTGCACAGGTTTACCGTAAAGCGATTGATGACGCTGTAGCAGGCCGACCATTTGATGAAAGCCTAATGGGCACACTAGAGAGCCTAGCTCACCGTGGCTATACCGAAGGCTTCCTACGTCGTCATACTCACGACACCTACCAAAATTACGATTACGGCTACTCAGTCTCTGATGCTCAACAGTTTGTCGGTGAGTTCACTGGTAAACGTCGTGGTGATATGGCTGAAGTAGAAGTGAAAAACAAATTCCTTGTCGGTGATAGTCTTGAGCTAATGACGCCAAAAGGTAATGTTGTTTTCACGCTAGAAGCGATGGAAAACCGTAAGTCAGAGTCTATTGAGGATGCCAAAGGGAATGGTCACTTCGTCTTCATTCCAGTACCAGCAGATCTAGATTTAGAGTACGGTCTATTGATGCGTAACTTAAACTCAGGGCAGGACACCCGTAACCCGACTGGTAAGTAATCATGGCCTTGCTCATTACTGACAAATGCATCAACTGCGACATGTGCGATCCCGAATGCCCCAACGGGGCAATCAGCATGGGAGAAAGCATTTTCGAGATTGACCCAGCTCTATGTACAGAGTGTAAGGGACATTACGAAAAGCCGACCTGTCAGTCAGTGTGTCCGATTACAAAATGCATCATCACAGACCCGGAGCATATAGAAACAGAAGAGCAGTTACTGGAGAAGTTCGTGATTATTCAAGGGTTAGCATAAGAACAAGTAGGTTCAACTTTGGAGACAAAGTTGAACCTTTTTTTAACCCGACTTTTCAATAGGATAGATATTACAAAACAACTCTTTTTCAAAATGAGACTCTAACCGATCTCGCCAATTTTCAGCTTGGGAAACCGGCACAAGATAAAAGTTTTCTCGGCTCGTGTCCGTAACGAAAGCCATTCCATATTGCATCAGCTCGTAATGCACATCATTAACAAATCCGGGATCAAGACGCTGACGTCCTGTCAGGTGGTTTACATCAACCCGAGTCAATAAGACCCCTTTCGTTTCACTGCTAAATCTGTGTCTTAACCACTCTGCAAATTCTTTTGCACAAATCATAGTCATGGTTTTATCCTTGATTTACTCTTCTAGCAGGAAAAGTATCCATTCCCGCCTCACACACTTGTCTGCCTTGTTATTGCTTCGCTAGCCAACTGACAGACATATTGCTAAGAAACCAAAGTATCGTGACGAAAGATCTTTCTAAACAGAGAAGTTACGACTTATCTATACTACAACTCTTTGTTTAATTTAGATTTCTATATTATGTCACCAAAACTAATTAGGTTAGTTTTTGTATTGGTATTATTCACTGTAGACAAAAGTATGATGTTTCTCCAGTTTCATAAAAGAGATACGTAAGGGAATATAAACCTGTAGAGTCACTCTAGTTAGTAGAGATAAGTGATTGGCATTGCGGTGGAATCGCTTTTTTTCGCTTGGGCTTAGCAATAACTTTCGCAGACGGCGGCTTATCGATAGGCTTAACTTTCGGTCCCCAACTAGCGAGCTCTACCCCACAACCATCACCAGCGGGAGGCAGAGCTTGTTCAACACAGTAGCCACTCGACTCAGGACAAGATAACCTGACGTGGAAGTGATAATGATGCCCCCACCAAGGGCGAACTTTACGTAACCAAGAACGTTCTTTGCCTTCTTCTTGCGAGCAAAGCTGCTCCTTAATGACAGGATGTACAAAAATTCGTGCAACATCCTCACTCTGTGCAGCATATCTAATCAGCCTAAAGTGCCTATCTTCCCAGCGATGGTTAAGTATGGAATACCCTTTTAAGTCCACCACACTCATTGGCTTAGGGAGTTGTAATTCGTTATAAGAAAGCGGTTGGTCAGCGAGTCTTAACCAGATATCAATATCTAACCCAGTTTGGTGACTAGAATGGCCAGAAGAAAACCTTCCTCCTCTTGGTAAAGACAGGTCACCTATAAGCAGCGTTGTGTTGAGATTTTGATTAGCTTTAAGCGCTAGGTTTTCAATAAACTCTATCGTTTTAGGGTGCCCATAGTAGCGTTTCGTTTTACTACGTAAAACTTGATAACCAACGCCATCAAGAGGCAAAGGTAATGCACCATCCAAACAACCGTTAGCATAGCTACCAATAGAGGAAGAAGAATTTTGGGTAGGATTAGCAACAGACTCCCAAGGAGTAGAGTATACAGAAGCTGAGAAACATAAACCCAAAGATACAATGAAACTCAGCTTCATAGATTTTAGCCTTTAGTAGTGTTCGCCATTATCGTAATAAGCTTTAGGGGATAAAGCTGAAAAGATAACTGCAACATCAATATCCGCACCAGCAATACCACGAACTTGCTGTGTAATAAGCTTAGCAACTTTATCTTGTACTTCCTGACCACGATCAAACCAAAGCACTTCGACAAAAGGATATGCAGCACTCACCTCGCCCTCATTGAAAAACGTAGTGTAGATATACTCAAAAGTAAAATCCTCACGCGGACAGTCCATCAGAGGCTGAAGTTCATCCGTCAGAGGCTTTGATAGTGCCTGAACAGCTTGCGGCTCTACAGCACGGAATCGAAAATGTGGCATAAACTTACTTCCTAATTATTAGCATTAACTCATGATAATAACAGGAACCAAGTCAGTAATCATCCAAGCCAATGTAACCACTAACCTTTTCTATACACGTCATATAGATCAAGTAGTAAATCAACTAGCTCACTAACGAAGAATAATGGGAGTATGAACAGAGGTAAGAAGGGGTAAAATGATACACCGAAGCTTAGTGACGCAATCTATTGCAAGGGAAATAGAATGGCTTAAGTCACCGATGTAATATGTTCTTAAGATCAATATGTATCAGATATCGACAACTATTCGTTAGAAACGAAAAAGGCTCCGACCTAAGTCAGAGCCTTGATATATGGCAGGGGTGGAGAGATTCGAACTCCCAACACGCGGATTTGGAATCCGCTGCTCTGCCAATTGGAGCTACACCCCTGCAGTTCGTGTTTAATGAGACGACTCTCAAATAAGTGGCGGAGTGGACGGGACTCGAACCCGCGACCCCCGGCGTGACAGGCCGGTATTCTAACCAACTGAACTACCACTCCGCAGTGGTATCACTCGCTTGTAATCAGCAAGTGTCCAAAATTTAAAGCCTGGCGATGTCCTACTCCTC